>PAUN01000031.1 GCA_002712885.1 Acidobacteriota bacterium | reverse complement strand
TCAAGGTGGCAGTTTGTTCCTGCTCCACATCGAATGTCGCCGTGCAGCTTCGCGCCGTAGCCATCGTCACACTCGNCGTCTGCGAANTGCCGNCGCAGTCGTCTCCACTCCAGCCGGCGAACGTCGACCCGCTGGCCGGGGCCGCGGTCAGCNNCACCTCGGNGCCTTCGCGATAGCGTTGGCTGCAATCGGCATCCGCTCCGACGCTGCAATCAATGCCCGCTGANGNAGACGTAACAGCGCCGGAACCGTCACCNGACAAGTTGACCGCGAGCAAGTGAAACGCAGGTCCAGCCACCCTATCGCCAATCGACGAGCTAGCCAGCTTGAGCTCGCCGAAGTCGAGCTGACCAGCTGGACACGGCGCAANCATTGCTCCGGCGACCCAGTTCAGGCCGGCCAACGTAACTTGTCCNGAAAACTCACGCCTTGCTTCGCATCCGTCTAGGAACTCCGTCAGTGTTCCGGTAAAGAATCCTGANCGCCCTCCGGTCAAGGTCCCCTGGATNCTGCCCCCTCTGGGCGGACTCGTCATGAGCTCCCAGTCTCCGTCGACCGTACTAGTCTCCTGAGCTATCAGCGGAACAACGAATTGTGGAAGCCGACTCGATGCTTCGGTGCTGAGACTCCGAATGGCCATGGTCANATTCATCAAAACCGGCGGTGGGAGGACGACATCGCCGGAAAACGCGCGGGTCACATCTTCAGGCTGCACCGAGGTTGGCATACCCGTTGGTCCAGACGGCACCCCTCCGCACGTAAACGAACTCAGAAGCAGTGTCAGCCCTAAGCCAAAAATGCAGAATCGGGCGCTGTAATGGCGAAGAGAATTTTCGCCGCATCCGAACCGTGTGACAGAACGCATAACTTAATTNCCAGGAGGCCGACAGACGACTACTTGACTAGGACGATAGGNAATACTAGACCACCCCGGTTAACATAAGATCCATNCACGCCTCGCCCGCAGGCAACAATAGCGNCATAGAGTTGCTTCACCGNCGCAACNTTCTCGGCTTCGCTCATTGCAGTATCTCCTTCACAGAACTACTCAACCGTCACGCACAACAGGTCGCTCGCAACTGTGAGCGGGCCANGGTAGTGCTCCCGCAGGTGCGCGATGTTTCCNGGCAAGTCCGACATGCTGTGGTCTGTGTGGCGAGGGGCGTCGGNAGCCGATTGCGAGAGATGGCTCAGCACCAATGACCCAACGTCGGCGTCACGAGCGAGCCGTCCCCACACACTCGGTTTCGCGTGCAACGTGGACGTTGGTGCGCCTGGTGCTTCCGAGGCCGCAAAATGGATGACCAGCACATCTACGCCTCGGACTANCTCGGTGAAGGCCGGGTTCGTNCCGAGTTGGTCGCTGCTGAANCCGATGCTCGCTTCTCCGACGTCCACCCGGTACCCAACTGCCGGGACATCGCCGTGTGGCACGCCGATNCCGCGCACCGTGATGCCATCGGCAGAGTAGACCTCAGTTGGTTGTCCCGCATTCACATCAACAGTCGCGACGTCGAAGTCGTTGATGGTCCCGAGCACCCGAAACAGGCTGGTCGGGGACTCGAACAACCCGTCTACAAACTCGATTACCGAGGGATACCCTTGACTGCCCGTAGGACCGGCAACACGCGGGACCGACCGCTGAGGCCAGAACAGGGCCGGNACCTCGGATGAGTGATCTGGATGGAAGTGGCTGAGAACGAGGAGACGGAGGTCTTGTAGTCGTGCTCCCGCCTCGTGGAATCGCGCGAATGTCCCACCGCCGGCGTCCACCATGATGCGACTGACGCCATCGATCCAGACGAGGTATCCGGCGGAGGCGCGTCCCACACCGAACGGTCCACCTGAGCCGAGGACTTGAAGGGCGACCGGCGAGTCACCGCAGCCCGCCGACGCCNCCGAGGCACCACCAACCATCACGACGACCGCGATCAGACAGCCACCCCACCTGNGTNTCATGCCCGCGCCTCCTAGAATGTCGGAGGGTAGCACGAGGAACTGATGGAGTGGGNCTTNCTGCAGCGAATCCACACCTTTTGNGANATCCGCATTNGTNGTGAAATTAGTTCGAATTCCGAACTTCGACGCTCCTGATCCTGCTCGTCCTATCCGCCCTGCACCGCTGGTCCCCAGAGCGGGAACACGCGCCTGGTACTGGGCCGGGAACCGATCTAGCCTGAAAACCCGGCTCCGCCCCCCACTGCGCGAGGCGTGAGGCCTGCCCCCCTCAGAGATTGGAAGGCATGTTGCAGCCGTGAGTTACAGACCGAGCCATCTCGAGAAGTCCGGATCGACCTACGACGCGGACTCGAATCGGACTGGGAGGGCGGGCAATCCACTTGTTCAGCGGCATCGAGGGGCGCTAGTGCCGTCTATCGTCCCGAGAGTAAGCGTCATGTCAACCGGCACAGGGGGCCCTGCGTCCCCAGGCGCTCGAATGCGTCCTATCTCCTCGACTATTTCTGCACTCGTGAAAATTCGAACTTTACGGAATCATCGCGAAAGTCCCACGTTTCGACGCACAAATTAATCTTCCCGTCTGAGACATCATCCAGCGAATAGACCGTCATAATGTGTCCATCTCGTGTCCAGACGCCATTACGAGTCCCCTCGTTAGATTCGCCATCATCCGTGATCGCGCGCCCGATGCCTGTTACGGAACCTTGCGTTTCATGTTTCGGGTTTACGACGAAGTTATATGTTAAGTAGACTTTTCCGTAGTGTCCGGCTTTTCCGGTGACATTAGCTGTTGTCCCAGTCGCCGTGCTGGTGACGGACGTGATGGTCCCTTCTACGGAATAACTCTCGCTCTCAAGCTTCAATCTCTCTAACACTGACATATCGGTTCCTTTCTTATAATTGAATATGTGTCCATCGAGTAAGAAAGACGATAGACGGCACTAGCGCCCCTCGATGCCGCTTAACCAGTTGATTGCTTTTCTTCGGGAGGTTACGCGACACGGTAGTCCATATTGGACACTCGCGTCAAGACGGCTACGTAAGGCCGACGCGCTCGCGGTCTTGCCACAATGCAGAGGCATTGCCATAGCGCATATTGGACGGGTTCTTTACTCGCCTACCACTGATGGCACCGCTATACACGCCATACTGAGGGCGCGCTTTCGCGACCGTGCGAGAAGTGCGTTGATGGTCTCCGCCTGGCCTCGGCCGGAGAAATTGCTCTCCCCCCTCCCCCGGTGTACTCGCCGACGCGCCTCTGGTCTTGAGGCGCGGTGTAGTCGAGACCCTGGGAAATGACCGATTCGTCGCCTATCTATTCGACGGCCTCTATGCAAGCTGCCTCAGTCCAACCCCGACGCACCGCCTCGGCCTGCTCGATCACAGTGATCACGACCGCCTCACGCTGGTCGAGCCGATAGCCCTGTTTGCGAAGGAGGCGCTTTATGCTCTGGCGCATATTCGCCGACACCGCTCCCATCTGCGTCCAGTCGATGGCGACTGAGGCCCGGATGGCCTCCACGACGTCGTGAACAGGCAGGACCGAGCAGATGCATCCCCCAATCTTGGCTCGACGGGCACGGAACATCGTCACGGAGCCCACTCAGCGTGGGTTCGTCTAGTGATGGATGGTCTCCGCATTTAGGTGTCCACGTCCATCCAACCTTCATCACTTCTGCGTCCGTCCGAATGTCAGGCAGGGGCCTCGGCCACCCTGCCGGCGNACGGGTGCGTCGNGCAGCCGCAAGAAACGAGCACACGCCGGGNCGTTGTGTGATGTAATCCANGCTTCCTCGGTTNAGTGCAGACTGGAGGGCACATGAACGAGTCGGAAGGCATCGCGCTGCGTTCGTGGCTGGCGGACATCGCCTCGGACGTGCTCGACACGCAGACCGCCGCGAGCGCGGACGCCGACACCCCGTCCGGCCCGGTTGACGNCCGCACGGCCGAGTGGCAGGCGTCCCTGCCTNACCTGGNAGACCTGCCACCGGCGCAGCGAGAAGTCCTTGCCCTCCGCCTTCGCGATGGTATGGACTACCCGGACATCGCCGTCCGGCTCGGCCTACCGCTTGGAACCGTCCACTCCAGAATCGCCCGCGCCCGCGGGTCCCTGGGCAAGAACACGTCGTGANCCCCGGCGGCTTCGCCGACGGGTGACGCCTCGACGCCCAGCCTCAGCATCCGGACTGTGACCGACGAAGCAACGCCGCCAGGCGGACGCCTCGCTTGGAAACCTACTGGCCGACCGCCAGCAACGCGTCGTCGGTCCGGATGAAGATCCGGCCCCCGGACACGGCTGGTGACGAGACCACCCGCTCTCCCAGGTCGTTCCGCTGCAGGACGTGCGGTTCACGCCCCGCTCGCAGCACGACGGTCTCGCCGGTTTCGCTGAAGAGATAGACCTTGCCGTCCCCAGCCACCGGCGATGCCGAGTAGATGCCCCCAAGCCGGTCCTGCCAAACCCGCTCACCCGTGGCTGGGTCGACCGCGGTAACGATGCCGTTGCCGTTGGCCATGTAGATCAGCTCCTCGTAGTACAGGATGGACGACACATAAGGGGCGCCGGTCGGCACCCGCCACGCCACATGGCTCTCATCCACCACCCCGCGCCCGCCCAGCCGGACGGCCAGATACGGGCCGGCACGATGCCCGCGGGCGGTGTATACCATCCCCGCCTCATCGAAGGTGGCGGCCGCGACCGGGTATTCGTTGTGCCCGTCCGCATGCCACAGCCACTCGCCGGTCGACGGGTCGTAACCGTCGAGACCNGCATTGGCGTTGACTACCAGTTCATCGCCNTTCGGTCCCGNCACCACAAGCGGAGTGCTGAACGACCGCAACGCCGGGCCCCGATCCGCCTTCCACCGCGGCTGACCCGAGTGTCGGTCGAGCGCCAGGATATACGCCCCGTTCTCGTGGTCGGATTGCAAAATGATCAGGTCCCGGTAGAGGACCGGCGAGCTCGAGTGGCCCCANACGATCTCATACGACCCATGGTCGCGGCCGAGATGACGCTGCCAGACCAGNTCGCCAGCCAGATCGAGCGCCACCAGCTGCCCGGTGGCAAACCAGGCGTAGACCCGCTCGCCGTCCGAGACCGCGCTCGGACTGGCCATGTTGTGCTTCTGGTGGGCCTGCGGCTGGTCACCCTCCGCCGCAAGTTCGTATTCCCAGACCAGATGACCGTCCCGGCGGTCGAATGCGCTGACCAGGAAACGTACCGAGTCGCCGGCGCCATCGACCCGCGCGCCGCCGAGGGGACGCTCATCGTCGGGCGACTCTGCTCCTCCGCGCACCAGCGTCGGGTGCCCCCCCGGACGCATCGGGCCACGACCAAGCTGCGACGTCAGAAAGACCAAATCGCCAGACACGATGGGCGACGACACTCCGAGACCACGGAGCGGCGTCCGCCACGCCACGCCGGTGTCGGGGCCCCAGATCGTCGGCAAGTCGCGCTCACTCGAGATCCGTCGACCGTCCGGGCCGCGCCACTGGGGCCAGTCCTGGGCTTCGACCACCCCGCCGACCCCGCTGACGACGACCAAGCCGATCGCCAACACAACTGCAAGCCCTCTCATCGTGTGCCTCCTAAGAACCAACCGTCCGTCGTGCCACCGGAATGGTGACACATGAACGGCGACGGTTCGCGGCCATGCGCGGTCCTCCCTCAAGTATCGTCGTCAGCAGCCCCGCGTGCTACAGTCTGCCAGTCGGCCCGATCTTTTTTTCACGGGATACTCGATCATGTGGGAACAAAACTACACCCCCCTCGCAGACAGCCTCGGCTTCTCCACGCTGGTGGCGGCCGTCCCTCTCGTCATCCTGTTCTACATGCTGGGGGTCAAACGTAAGCCCAGTTGGATCGCCGGCCTCAGCGCGCTCGGTGTCGCGTTGGTGCTCGCCGTCAGTGTGTACAGCATGCCGGTGCCGCAGGCGGGTGCCTCGATGGTCTACGGCGCCGCGTTCGGGCTGTTCCCCATCGGCTGGATCGTCATCGCCTCACTGATCTTGTATCGAGTGACGGTGGACACCGGCAAGTTCGAGATCATCAAAGATTCGATCGGATCGCTCAGCGATGACCGTCGCCTGCAGGCGGTGCTGATCGGCTTTGCCTTCGGGGCCTTTATCGAAGGTGCGGCCGGATTCGGCACCCCGGTCGCCGTGGCCGCCGCCATGATGACCGGGCTCGGTTTCTCGCCGTTCTATGCCGCCTTCATCTGCCTGGTGGCCAACACNGCTCCGGTCGCCTTCGGGTCGCTGGGTATTCCGATCACCACTCTCGCGGGGATCACGGAACTCCCGGTCGGCGCCCTGAGCACCATGGCAGGCCGATTGTGTGCCCTGATCGCCATCATCATCCCGGCCTACATGGTCGTCATCATGTCCGGCTTCAAGCGAGCGCTCGAAGTGTTGCCTCCGATCGCGGCCTGCTCGGTGACGTTCGCCGGTGTGCTGTTGTGGGCGTCAAGCACCTTGGGACCGGAACTCGCCGTGATTCTGTCCTCCATCGCCGCGCTCNTGGCCATGATCCTGGTCATGAAGATGTGGCAGCCGAAGAACATCTTCCGGCTCGAAGACGATGTCGAAGTGACGTCAGCCGGGCATACGCACACGGGTGGTGAAATCTTCGTCGCCTGGAGCCCATATATTCTGCTCGTCGTCTTCGTGTTGGTGTGGCGCTTTCCGCCGGTTCAGGCGATGCTGAATACACTCAGTCTGTCGATCCCGGTACCGCTGCTCGACGGACTCATCACCCGCGTCCCACCGCTGACCCCGGAGCCCTCACCCTACCCGGCCGTCTACGGGTTCCCCTGGTTGTCGGCGGCCGGCACGTCATGCTTCCTCTCCGCCTTCGCGGCGTCATTGGTGTTGGGGCTGTCACCCGGCAAGTTCCTGGGCATCGTGGGGGGGGTCTTTAAACAGCTGTCGATGCCGCTCCTGACCATCGCGTCCGTTCTCGCGCTCGCATTNCTGATGAACTACGCCGGCATGACCTCGACNCTGGGCTTGGCCTTTGCCGCCACCGGCACGTTGTTCCCGTTCTTCAGCGCCATGCTCGGGTGGACCGGCGTGTTTCTGACCGGCAGCGATACCTCGTCAAACGCACTGTTCGGCACATTGCAGGTGGTGACCGCCAACGCGCTCGNTTTGAACCCGATCCTGACCGCGTCCACCAACGCCGCTACGGGGGTCATGGGTAAGATGATCTCGTTGCAGAGCATCGCCGTAGCCGTGGCGGCCACCGGGATGGCGTCGTCCGAGGAGGGGCGCCTCTTCCGCATGACGCTGAAGCACAGCATCATCCTGGCCCTGTTCATGGCCGTGGTGACGATGATCTTCGCCTACGNGCTTCCACAGTTCGTCCCCCAGGTNTAGGTCTCCTGGCGACCAACAGGTCCGGCCGGTGAAGGGNTGGTCAGGCGCGTCGGTGCGGTCGGGCGGCGGGGCGCCGTCTACATCGGACGTGGGACTACTTGGGCGANCGTCGCTGCTTCAGTCTCGACGGGTCCTTGTGGCCCGGTGCCGGCGGACGGTCCCTTCGGCCGAGTGTTTGCGCGGCACCGGTCGTCGTCAGACTCAGGGTGTAGGTCCCGGTTAGCCCGGGCCGATTCGAGCCGCCCTCGGAGGTTACTACTCGCGAGTCGTCGGATCCTTCACCGGAATCTTTCGNAGACTGCATCACGGCCTCTCCGGTTGGGCGATCTGCAGGAGGGCCCAGTATTTCCGTGCTACAATGGTGAACGAATCGCGAGCAGGTTTTCTCCCACCCGGAAACCCCGCTCAGAGCAGCGGGTATGCCCAGCGCACAGCGCGGGCCCTTCCTCCTCCCAGATTCTTCCTACGAATGCCCTCAGATTGAGGGACTGACGTCGAATAACCGACCCGCGCCGGGGTGAGCGCGGAACTTGGAGCCATACATACAGATGAAGTTTGTCGAACTGGGCCTGCGCCCGGAACTTGTCCGCGCCGCAACCGANGCGGGCTACACCACTGCTACCCCCATTCAGGAACGCGCCATTCCGGTGGCGCTCGACGGCCGCGATTTGATCGCCTGTGCCCAGACCGGCACCGGTAAGACCGCGGCGTTTCTACTCCCCATCCTCCAGCGCCTCGCCGCCGGCAAGCCGGGTCGGCGACCTCGTGCGCTGGTGGTAACGCCCACCCGGGAGCTGGCGGCTCAGATCGCCGACATGGCCACGGTTTACGGCAAGCACCTGGGCCTGCGACACACGGTGATCTTCGGTGGCGTCGGTATGGAACCCCAGACACGCCGTCTACGGTCGGGGCTTGACCTGCTGATTGCCACACCGGGGCGGCTGCTCGACCACATGGGTCGCAAACAGGCGGATCTGAGCGGCGTCGAGACCGTCGTGCTGGACGAGGCGGACCGGATGCTGGACATGGGCTTCTTGCCCGACGTGCGCAAGATACTCGCCGCGCTGCCGAGGACACGCCAGAATCTGTTTTACTCGGCCACCATGCCGAACGAGATCGAAGACCTCATTCGACGGACCACGAACAACCCGGAGATGGTGGAAGTGACCCGCCGGGCGACACCGGTGGGCGCGATCACTCAGGTAGTGCATCCGGTCGCCATGACGCGAAAAAAGGACCTGCTGGCCNACGTACTGAAACGCCCCGAGGTTGGTCAGACCTTGGTCTTCACCCGCACCAAGGCCCGCGCCAATCAGCTCGCGCGGAAGCTCGAGCATTCCGGTCGACGGGTGGCCGCGATCCACGGCAACAAGAGCCAGAACGCACGCACTCGGGCGCTCGACGGGTTCCGATCGGGGTCGATCGATACGCTCATCGCCACCGACATCGCAGCCCGCGGCATCGATGTGGACGGCATCAGCCATGTGATCAACTTTGATCTGCCGAATGTCCCCGAGGACTACGTGCACCGGATCGGGCGCACCGCGCGTGCCGGCGCCAGTGGTAGTGCTATCTCGTTCGCGGCACCGGAGGAACGGCCACAGCTAGCGGCCATCGAGCGTCTCGTCGGCAAGACGATTCGTCGGGAAGACATCGCCGGATTCCCCGCGACCGCCGACCGCGCAGCCACCGTGCCGCAGCGCTCGCGCCGCCCGTCGCCGTACCGCGGCAACCGCGGCGCAAGCGGCTCCGCCCCGAAGGCCGGGTTGGGTTCCTACGGTTCGCGCGCGAACAGCAACCGGGGTCGTGGACGCCAGGACCGTGCACGGCGCCCGGCATAGTCGCCGGGCTTGGGACCCGCTAGAGCGCGCGCTCGCTTCACGTCCGCCCGCCCTCTGAAATCTGACGCCTGAAGCCCGAAGCCTGAGTTCGTCAGTTCGTCTCGCGACCAAGCCCCTGCAGAAAACGGTCCGGGGCCACATAGCGCGTGTGATACCTCACCCAGTCGTCCGAGTGACGCTGATAGACCGGGTCGTCTTCGAGCACGGCCGACGCCGCGGCGGAGTAGGTGGCACGGGCATGCGTGGGCAACGGCCCCACCGTCTTGGAGTGGGTGGTGTTGAAGTCTCCNTCCTTCACCCACCCGTCGCCGATGAGCACGAAGTCGCGCCGCCACCCCTCGGGCGGTGGGTCCGGTGCCGCGAACCGGAAACGCATCTCGTCGCCGGCGTTCATGATCACGTATCGATCGTCGACACCGTCCAACAGTTCGCGCACGTCCCCGAACCGCGTGTGATACCCGACCAGGTCTCGCCACCGTGGCCGAACGTTGGCGATGTCATATCGGGGTATCTCCAACCCGCGGGGACCAATCAGGTCCGTCCGCGAGTATCCGCGATACGCGAGCGTCGCCGTCGTCGGCGCCAAGCGGCGGGCCTCGTGCGGCGCATCAGCACGTTGTGGGGCATGTCCCACCCAGTCCCAGTAGACCTCCAGGTTGGTCCGCAACCGGAAACGCCGAGCCCAGCGGCCGCTGGGCAATCGGGGCACCGCCACCATCATCGTCTTCTGTTTCCCAGCCGGGAACCCCAGATCCGGATGCAGCACTACCCACCGCCCTTGCTCATCCAGCGCCTCGAGCGCCACGCCACGTGGCGCCGGGTGTTTTCCCTGCCCCAGCGCAACATTGATGCTGCTATCGGTCGGATACACCCACCCGTGGGCCAGTAGCCAGATGTCATCCGGCCGCGGCGTTGCACCGTCCCCGGCGCCGGCGGGCAGGTCGAGCTCGATCTCCAGATAGTGGTCGCGGGTCACGCCCTGATGGCTTCCCCGCTCGAAGGTAGACACGTACTGCTGGTCCCGGGTCTGCACCAACGCGCTCACCTCGACCCCGGCGTCGTCCCACGCTTGCCGGACTGGTCGCGATGGCCCCGTGACATGCGCTTGCAATGCCGGTGACTCGCGAGCAAACCGCTCGTCGACGTAGACCTCTGTCTCGGGCGGATGGTCGACCACTATCAGCGAGACATGATCGAAGAAATGCGTCTCCCACAGTTCAGCGGTGATCCGCAGGTCGTAGGCGCCGTCGCGTGGTGCGAGCTGGTCGCCACGAATCAGCACCCAGTCTTCGGTCTGCGCCGTGTCCGCGGTGTCCTGGGCATTGATCCGCAGACCGAGGGGCGACCGCCAGAGAAAGTCGGTCACAAAGTTCATCGTGCGCCCGTCGTACGCGAACACCCACGGACAGGACCCCTTGAGCCGCTGCTCGGCCTCGATCACCTGACCAGCGGCAAACGCAAAATCCGCCTGCATCACCCCGTTGGGCCAGTAGATGCGGGTCACGTCGGCCTGACTCTGGTCGCCCAGTCCGACGTGGACCGGCGCTCCGGTCAGCACCTGCCGCTGGACCAGCAACCCGGCCCGCACCTCGATCTCGCCCCCGACCCCGAACGCGTTGATGCGCTGGTCTCCGGCCGCGATGTGGGCACGCGGCCTGATCTGTTGCCAACCGTACCCCGCGCTCCCCCGACCCAGCAGACGCGCGGGACCGCCCTGGTCGATGCCCACCAAGTCCAGCCAGCCATCGTCGTTGAGATCGATGATCCCGAAGACCTCGGCCGCGACAGACACGTCGAATTTCGCCAGCCTCGATCTCTCGTCGGCGAGCCACACGGCAGTCCCGGCGGCACCGGACACCACCAGATCGAGGGCGCCATTGTTGTCGAGGTCAGCCGCCAACACGCGGGACGATCCGGCACGGGCGCCGGTCGCCACCGGTGCATTCTCGGCCACCAGCTCGGTCATCCATCCGTCGTCGCCCCACCCGGTCCGCAGCAGTGCTCCGGCGGCGCTCAGGCTGACCAGATCCAGCCATCCGTCGGCATCGATATCTGCCAGCGTGAGGCCGACGACGGCGGTCGGCAGGCCCAGCGCGGGCCACGCGTCGAAGACGCCCGACTGCAGGTTCTCGACCGCATGGACCACGCCGACCTCGTCGAGGAGCACCGCGTCCGGGTCGCCGTCTCGATCCAGATCCCCCCACGCGAATCCCCGGAGGCCCTCAATCGCCGGAAACGGCTGTTCCGGCCGCCAGGTTCCGTCGGCGTTGTTTCGCAAGACCCACGGGGCGCCCGACAGGGCCCCCACGACCAAGTCGAGATCACCGTCCATCTCGGTGTCGGCGGCCCACACACCATGACTCGGCAGCGCGACACCCGCCGCGTCGGCTGCGGCCACCGGCGTCGACGCGGTAAAGCGGCCCTCCTCGTCTTGCACGAACAGGCGTACTCCCCCGACGCCCGCCAGCGCCANGTCCATCCGATAGTCGCCGTTCCAGTCCAACGCCAGCATCCCGTCGGCGGTGGGTGCGACCCCGTCGGGGCCCGACGGGAACCGCACGTCCGACTCGTTCATTACCGCCCCNACGCCCCGAACCTGGGCGGCGTCGGCAACGAGGAGGACGGGATCACCACCGCCACTTGGCGGGACGATCGCAACAATCTCCTGGGGACCGGAAGCTGATGAGACCAGCGCCTCGGTCGCATAGACCAATGTATCGTCACGCGGCGCCGCCGTCGCGGCCGGCGGTGGCAGTCGCATGAAACGGCGGATCGGCTCGGCGACCAGTTCGGCGCTCACACTCACGGCGGCCAGATCCTTGCGGAACGCCGGGAGACGGACGAGTACGTTGCGAAGCAGCTGCGCCCGCGTCGCGGCGCCGGAAAAGTCGCCAGCGCCGACCGCCTCGGACATGATCGTCAGCTGCGTGATCGCGATCTCCGGCCACCGGTCGCTCACCCCCCGCAGCGCCTCGATCGTCGCCGCCACGGCCGGTGCGTCAGCACGTCGCGCCGCGACTCGTACGTATTCCACGAGCACGGCGAGGTTGANCNGGTCCTCATCGNCAATGGAGGCGAAGAGTTGCTGCGCCTCGAGCCACTGCNNCTCATCCNNAGNACGNTCGAGCGCTTGGGCCAGCGCGAACCGACCCATNANNTGNTCCGGCTCCAGCGCGAGNGTCTCNCGNAAGAACCCCTCCGCTTCGTCGAAACGACCGCGGAAACTCGCCAGTTGTCCCAGCAAGAACGCGATCTCGCTGCTCTCCGGGGCCAGTATCCGTGCCGCCTCCAGTTCGACGGTCGCCGCCTCATCGTTGCCCAACCCGACATAGGCCACGGCCAGGTTGGCCCGAATCGACGGCTCGTCCGGCGAGAGCGCGGCCGCCCGCCTGAATGATGTCTCCGCATCTTCGAGCAGGGTGACGTCGAACGCCGCGAGCCCCTGATAAAAGGCGCGCACGGTGTCCTCATACGCCGCAGACGGGGGGTCAGGCCGATCCACGGGCGCCCCGCAGGCCGAGGCCCAGATCACGCAGACCAGGGCGGCCAGACTTGGGAGCCCGGTGCGGACCGAAAGCATCTTCCTCATGGCGCGACAGCAGGCGCAGGCGCCGGGTGCTCGTGAATCGACTGCCGTTCGTTGTTGTCCTCGGGGGAGGCACGCCGAAAGTCGCCGGTGATGGCCTGGGCCGATTCATCCGCCTTGAAGCGCTCGTAGAGCGCGCGCTCGCGGGCGGCTTCGTCCGACCGCCCGGCCCCCTGTTGGCTGAGCATCAGGTTGTAGTGGGCCTGCATGTCCTCCGGATCGATCCGGAGCACCGCCTGAGACGTGTCGATCGCCGCGTCGAACTCCCGCTGCCGGAACTGGATACTCCCGATCTCGTTGAGCACGACGCGGTCACGCGGGTACTGCCGGCGGGCAATCTCCAGGTGGGTCATCGCCTCGTCGTAACGGCCCAGGGTGCGCAGGGACGTTCCCAAGAAAAAATGGGCTCGTGCCAAGTCAGGCGACAAGGCCAGCGCCTGCTCGAGCAGCGGAATCGCGGCATCGACGTCGCCCTCGCGAATCTTGGCACGCGCGACGTTGACGGGACCATCCGGATAGTTCGGATCGACCGCCATGACCATGCGAAAGGCCGCTTCGGCACCGCGGAGGTCACCCTGTAGCAACAGACCGATGCCATAGTCGTTCCACCGCCCCCGCGCCGACGGGTCGAGCTCCGCCGCCAGCTCGGGCAACCGGACGTCGGCGTCGATGACGTCGAGGGTCGCCTCGGACTCGGCCATCACGGTGGTCGGAATGTCGGGAATCGCCTTGATGTCGCCGGACACGTCCGAGGTATCACCGGTGAAGGTCCACGCCCCGTCATCGTATGCCGCGCTCACGGCCGGGGCCGGCTGCGACCCATCACGCTCTCCCGCGAACGCCCATTGGGTGTACCACCAGGCAAACTTGCGATAATTCAGCTTCGCCCGCAGGGTAATGCGGTCTCCGGCGTCGTCAGGCACGCGCAGGCGGTAGTGCACCGTGTCCGCCGCCCCCGGCGGAATCAGTCTTACGTAAGCCACCGACCGGGTCATCCACGCGTTGCGTTTGTTGATCGGGTTGCCGTGCTCATCGAGTTGCAAGCTCCGATAGAAATGCGCACCGGGGTCCACGGGGCCACTCCCCCCATCCGCGGCGGCTCCGCTGTGCAGCAAGACCCGCCCCGTCTCGTCGACGGCCTCGAACTCGACCCAGACGTCGAACCCGTCCACGGTCCCTCCAGGAAAGAAGTGGCCGACGTTCCTGGTGCGTACCACCACTTCGACCCGCACGGACTCGCCGCGCCGCACCGCCACACTCGTGCTACCCAGCGGGACGACCTCGGCCGCCGGCCCCGTAGAGATGGGACCCGATCCAAACCGGCCCGACTCTTCACCGACCGCGAACGTGCTCGACAGCCGGGGCTCGGCGGCACGGGTGGCGCNAGGGGCCGGTGACCGTCGCTCGTCGACGCGCGCAATGCCGAACACGTCGACCGAGACCTGTCCCGCGCGCAGGAAGTCCTGCACGGCNGCCAACTGCACCGGGTCGCGATTGACATACGGCAGCGCGGTGTTCGCAGCGGGGAACCGGTGTGACCGGACGAAGCCGTCATCGGCGGCCGGGTCGTCGGACGCCACCAACGGCATATGGCAGTCACCGCAGGTCTGCGGCGTCTCGGGGTAGTAGAACGACCGCGCGCCCTGTCCCGAGACACCGGACCCTTGCCAATTGTCGTACTCGTTGAACCCACGAATCCAGCGATAGTCGTTCACCGGCACATCCAGATGCACCTTGTGGCAGGTGGAGCAGAACTCGGATCCCTGTTCACGATGAAACGGCTTCATGAAGGTGCGGCGGTGCGGCTCGGGGGCCAGATTGGTGATCAGATCGTGCGCGCCCCGCATCACCGGGTTGTCGCTCGCAGCCAGGTCGTGCAGCGGCGGGTACTCGATGACAAAGTCGCCCTGCCCCATCGTGCTGCCGACATGAGTGATCGAATGGCAGGACGTGCACCCCAGCCCCGCCTGCGCCTCCGGTGTGTCGATCTGCTCCTTGATGGGCCGGTCGAACCGCCCGTTGAAGAAGACGGCATGATCGTGGCATCCNGCACACCACTTCGACGGCTCGGTGCCGACCACCTCCTGCATGTACTCGATAGACCGCCGATACCACTGGTTGTTGAACGAGGAGAAATGATGCGCTGACCCGTTCCACTGGTCGTAGATGTCCCGGTGACACCGACCGCAGGTCTCGCTGGTCAGAAAAAAGTCGGAGGGAATCAGCTCGCCGGTACTGGTCTGAGCCGAGGAGGGAAACAGTGCGGTGCCGGCCCCGGCGCCTTCCTCGGCCATCGTGGCCGGCGGACGAGTCGGATTCGCGAACGCATGAACCTGGCGCCAGCGCGTGTCCCAGGAGGCCCGCGCCGACGGCACCGCCACGGCGACGGCGGCCAGCAGCAACAGACCCGCGCGGCTCAACTGCGTCGACGTGTGATCCCCTGGGCCGGACCGGTCGGCCAGCACTCGCCACCCCCACAGTCCGACCAGGGCGGCGCCGACGAGTGAGACCCAGACGTGGGCGGCCAGCAGGACATCTGAGCGACCCCCCACGGCGACACCCAGTACCAGCACCCCAGACAGGAGGCTTCCACCGGCCACCCCGGCGGCGATGCCGGGGAGCGACCCCGGCGGCCACCCCGCTCGCCAGACCCATCGGAGCGCGGTCCAGCCCAGGCACAGCCCCAGCAACGGGTGAATCACGACGTTCGCGACATACCAGAGCGAGGCACTGGGCGCCGCGACGAGGACGGCGGCGGTCAGCACCAGCCCCACCCCAGCCGCTTTCGCGAGACCCGTCAACCCGCTGCTCCGATTCATATTTCGTCTGGTGTGCTGGAATCGAGATTCACGACAAAATTGCTGTTCGAGGACACTCCCACCTTGGCGTGCCCCGAGACAGTGAGGTATTCTGACTCACGATAACAGATTCGTACGTATCTGAAGCGTNCCCTCAGAGGGGCCCATCGCAGGCAGGGAGGTCTAGGTGTTACGACACACCACCGGCTGGATGCACCATCTCACGACGTTGGCCGTCACCGTAGCCGTGGGCGTTGGCGCCCCGGCGATCGCCGCCGGACAATCGTCCGCCAGCCTTGGTTTCGACCCGGCGGAGATTACCTTTCACAAGGACATCGAGCCGATCCTGCAGCGGAGCTGCCAGAACTGCCACCGGGAAGAGTCCGTTGCCCCGATGGCGCTCCTGACCTATGCGCAGGCTCGCCCGTGGGCACGGTCCATGAAGCGGCGGACCGCCATGGGCCGGCGGGCCGGGGTCATGCCCCCGTGGTACGTCGAACAGAACATCGGTATTCAGGAGTACAAGTTCGACCCTTCGCTCAGCGACAAGGAAGTCGCCATGATGGGAGCCTGGGCCGACGCCGGCGCCCCGCGGGGCAACGTCGCGGACGCACCCCCACCGCGAGACTTCGGTGACGGCGGCTGGACGATCGGCGAGCCGGACCTGGTCACAACGCTCCCAGAACTCATCATCGGCGGCGAGCAGCCGGACTGGTGGGGCGAAATCGAGACGACGCCGGTCGGCAACACGACCGACCGGTATGTTGAAGCGCTCGAGTTCAGAGAAGTCAACGATGTCCTGGACACCGAGGATTCGCGGGAAACGGTCGGTGGACGGTTTGTCTTTCATCACATGATCTGGAGCACCCAGGTCATCGGGGACGACGGTGAGCAGGACAAGACCCGCTCCGAGGACACCACCACCGGATGGCCAGTCCACGAGGTCGGCCGCAACGCCGACACGTTCGATCCGGAAGCGGGCCGACTGCTGGCCGCGAATTCGAGCGTCGTGTCCAATTCGGTTCATCTGCATTCGAATGGACGGGACACCAGGTCGCACCTCGAAATCGCCTGGAAGTTCCACCCGGAGGGATACGAGCCGAAACTGAAGCGCGCGTCGCGCTCGCTGGGCGATGGTCTGAACATCGACATCAGACCCGAAGAGGCGGACCAGCAGCTACACGCCTATACGGTGTTGCAGACGCACCAGAAGCTGACCACCTTCGAGCCGCACCTGCACGCGCCGGGCCAACGGATGTGCCTGGAGGCGATCTGGGGCAACCACATCGAGACGCTCACGTGTGCCGGCTACGACCACAACTGGGTGCGCACCTACGAGTACGCGGACCACACGGCGCCGATCCTGCCGAAGGGCACCATCCTGCATATCACCGGGTATATGGACAACACGACCGCGAATCGGAACGTGCCCGACCCCCGGAACTGGCAGGGCTCCGGCAACCGGTCGGTCACCAACATGTTCATCGACTTGGGCATCGGAGTGCAGCTGTCGGACGAGCAGTTTCTGGAGCAGATGGAGGAACGCCGTCAGGCGATCGGCTGGAGACTGGGCGACCATGTCATCGGCTGCCCGCTGTGCGCGTATGACGACCTCACGATCGCCGACGTCTCTGATGAAGACGAGGCGGAAGACGACGCGGAAGAAGGCACCGCCGAGACGGCAGAGACCGCCGCGCAACAACAGTAGCCCGACCGCGGGGGGCCGGTCCCGAACAACCGAGCCCGTCGTGAGCGGTATGTGATCACTCCCCTGGAGAGAGCCACCCGGCTTCTCCAGGGGCTCCTCGTTCCCGGTTTGCTGCCTGGCCAGCGACGGGGCGCTGGATGTCGCACACAATCTCACCGTGATCGTGACCGAGTAGATCCGCGTCACGCATCGAGCAAAGGAATACCCCCATGCATGGCTCATTCGCGCGTCGTCTTCGACTGACGCACACTGTCGGTGCCCTCGTCCTGACGCTCGCCGTCTTGGCTCCCGCCCAGGCCGGCGCGCAACGTTTGACCTATTCGAGCGGTCAAAACATCTCGCCGGCCTACGAGGGCTGGGAAGAAGACGTCGACGGGTCGCGCTATTTCCTGTTCGGGTACATGAACCGTAACTGGGAAGAGACCCCGACGATCCCGACCGGTCCAGACAACGGCATGGAGCCCGGCGGACCAGACTTGGGGCAGCCGACCCACTTTCTGCCCCGACGCAACCGGTTCGTGTTCCGAGTGCCCGTGCCGGACGACTTCGCCGTCGACGATGAACTGGTCTGGACCCTCACGGTCAACGGGGTGACGGAGCGGGCCTACGCGACGCTGCGCCAGGACTATTTCGTGGACTCCATGGTGCGAGCCTCTGAAAACGGCGCGATCGGAGCCGGTACAAGCAACCCGACCATCCGCGCCAACAAGGGACCGAGCCTCCGGGTTGACGGCGCGATGACCCGGACGGTCCGCGTCGGCGAACCGCTCACCCTGACTGCGGTCGCCGAGGACGACGGCGTGCCGGAGTCGCCCCGCAAGCGGTTCGCGCGATTCGACCCGAACTTGACCCGGCGATGGCGCCCGAGCGCCAGGGTCACGGTGAATACAGAGACCGGACTGCGGGTCTCATGGTTTCTGTATCGCGGGGAGAACACCGTCGACTTCGAGCCGCCGCAAGTGGCCGTCTGGGAAGACACCCGCACGGGCGCCTACTCCCCCTGGGCCCCCCACTTCATCAACCCCGAGCCGCCGGACGACGGGACGTGGATGACCGAGGCCACCTTCGAGGCCCCCGGCACCTATGTGCTCCGCTGCCTCGCCGCCGACGGCGCCCTGGATGTCGCCTACGACGTGACCGTCACCGTCACGGAGTAAAGAGACATACGCGTCTCAGAGGCCAGCGCGCAAACGGGGTAACCGCTTCGTCATTTCCGCCTCCGTCAGCCCGAGCAGGCCGCTACGCTCCACCAGCAGGGTCGTATCGACCCCATAGAGGTGCGTCGGCGATTCACCGATTCCGACGAGGTTGCGAGACTCGATCCCCGAAGCCACCCACTCTGTCCATCGTCGCCGGGCCGCGACTGACCCGTCTCCCACGACGGTCCGCGCCCTGGCCGCGGCCTGACCGAACAGCGCGGTCCACTGCGCGTCGCCCGCTCCAAGGAACCCTCGCCACGCAGCGGAACGAGTCGCATCGCGGTGGTCGAGCTCATCGGCTTCGCCGAGCACGCGTTGCCGGATCTCCTCGAAACTGACACACGCGAAGTAGAGGAACGACACGCCCCGGAAGAGGGTGAAGTCGCCGCGGGCGACATACGCGGCCTCCAGCAGCGCCTGTTGTTGGTCTGCCTCGGCCCGCAACAGCGTCGAGTAGCGATCGAGTTCAGGTGGCGACGGCGGCCCGTCCTCCAACATCGCGGCCAGGCGCTCGACCCCGAGCAGGCTCCAGGCGATGCCGGTCGAGAACAGCGGGTCGAAGAAGGCGAACGTCTGCGGCAGCATGGCCCATCGCTCGCCCACGGCATGACAGCGCCGGCGTTGGAGCCGTCCGGTGGCGCGCACCCCGGGGGACAGGGGCCGGGCGCCGGCAAAGGCTGATTCGAGCGTCGGATACCGCGACAACACACGGCGCCATTGTGAACCGGGGTCACGCGCGCCCGCTCCGGACCCCGACCCCGCGGTCGGCTCCTCAATGAGGAGTCCGACACTGAGGAGACCGTCGTCGAAGCGCAACGCGTACATCCACCCCTCATCCAGCAGATGGTGCACGGCCGCCCAGTCGTCGGGATACGGACCCGCCGGCAAGATCGCACCGGCCCGGGTCGCCACGTCGGCGAACGGGGTCACGCTCTCGAAGTGGCCATACAGCAGTCGGGTCGAGAAGGCGACTTCGGAGCCGTGGGGCTCGATACCGAATGCACGCGCCAGCACTTCCCCGGCTCCCGACGCATCCACCACGAACCGCGCACCATATTCGACCGCATCGCCCTGGTGCCGCCCGCTCAGCCGCAGGTGGTGACGGGTCTCCTCTACGGACACGACCTCGACCTGGTCGCGGTAGTCGACACCGGCCGCGCGGGCCCTCGCCACCAGGTGCGCGTCCACATCGGCCCGCAACCAGTGACAATCGGCAACGCCGGCGTCGGGGCTCGCCGACACCAGCATCCGCGCCTCATTCGCCTGGCTGTTGCGATAGGCCTCGTCGGGATGGTGGCGATAGAACGTGAAGCCGCGTTTCACGCCGCAGCGGAGACCTGGCAGCGCTCGGCGCCAGCGACCGTGCGCGGCGAGACTACCCAGGTCAGGCTGGTGATACCGGGCCGCGAGGCGCTCGAGCGCGAGCGCCGCCAGCGGGGTCGACGACTCGCCGAGCGAAAACCGCGGATGTCGGCCGCGTTCGAGCAGCAGTACCGAGCGCCCACGCAGCGCCAGCAGTCTGGCCAGAAGGGATCCGGCGAAGCCGGAACCGATGACGGCGACGTCGTAGGGGGTTGTCACTGGTGCGGCTAGGAGCGAGAACGGGCTTCAGGCTTCGGGCTTCGAGCTTCAGGGGGGCGGGGTCGGTCGCGAGTGGTGCCGGCGCCACACGAGGCGCACGCGACACGTGATGCCGGCAGCCCGGTTAGATTCATGGCGCCGAGCCGGTTTACCCGGGCCTCGACGCAGTGGGAGCAGGTCGCCAGCCGCTCGAGATCCCAGAGGTCGAGCTGTACGACCACGTCAGCCAGCTTCAGGCGCAGGGCGCCGTCGAAGGCCTCTTCAGCCAGATCGAGTGCGACCGGACGCCAGTCGCCATCGGCGGCCAAAGACTCGAGTGCGCCGTTCCCCCCTCTCACTGGAATGATGGAAATGACCGCGGCACCACGCGCGGCGGCGTGCTCCACCGAGCGAAGGGTCCATGCGAGCTGTTCTTCATCGGCGATGAACGGGCACCCGAGCAGCACGAAGACCCGAAGACCGATCTCGTGTGCTCTCAACGCGGACGCTGCCGCATCGAAATCCGCCAGCGTCATCTTCTTGTTGAGACGCGCCAACGCCGTGGGGTGGATGGTCTCGAGCCCCACCGCGACCTCGAGGGTGCCGTCCAGTCGGTCAGCGAATGAGAAGCATCGGTCTTCGACGAAGCGGGGATGACACTCGACCGTCACCTGGGCGAACCCCTCGAGCAGCCGGAGCAGCGATACATCGTCGGCCGGGGGCACCGCCGCCGGGTCGAAGAAGTTGCTCGCGTTGTAGAGCTTGATCAGCGACCGCTGTCCAATCTCACGAAGCGCCTCCCTCAGCTGCCGGGGGAGTGAACCGAGGGGGGTGTGACCGCTCAGCGTCTGCTGCCACAGGTCGCAAAACACACAACTGAACGGACACTCGGTCCCTGTCAGGAAGACGGTGGTGGCATCAAGGACATCGCCACCGGGCCTCCGCTCCTGCTCGTGGACGACCTCAACCGACCAGTCGGCCGACCGTGCGACCTTCGAGCGCCGAAGCGAACGCACCCAGCCGTCCATACGCGAGCGTCCCGATCACCTGGCAGGTCTAGCGGCTCGTGGCTTCGCCATACAACGAATGAAAGTGGGTACGGTATCGTTCGGGGGGCGCCGCGAAACGACCGCGAAACACATCGTCATCGACCGCGCCGTGCTGGAATCGCCGCTTCTCGAACACCGGGAAATCCAGGTCGAAGCGAGACCGCATGCCGCGCCGCACCACATCGCCTTTCACGCGGTAGAGCGCGTCGGCAGACCCAGCGGAGAGCGCATCGAACGGAATGGCCTCGGCCACGCGAATGAGGGACGGGCGGACGAACGGGCTCAACCCGGTGAACCCGAGCCGCCGCGCCGGCGCGAAGGTTCGCACGCAGGCGCGCGAGAAACCGCCGGAGTATGTCTGCGAGTGCTTGATCGCCCCCACCCCCCATCCCTCTTGATAGAGCATGGAGTTGGACACGACACTCCGGATGGTCAACTCGTGGTTCTCCTCGATCGGATAATCCTTGAGGTTCTCGTCACCGCCGTCGCCATCGAGCAGCAAGCGCCAGGCCGGATAGCGCTCACGAATCCCGCGCAGCAACGCGAGTCCGACCGTCGCGCATTCGACGTCGAGGGGTTTGTAGTCCTCGATCACCTCCACCGCTTCGAGCGGGTCCAACCGATCGGCCGGCACGTCAATCACCTCGAGCAGCATCTCCAGGTCGAGCCGGCTCAGAAACGTGCGCGCCTGTTCGACGTCTGCCCCACCGCCGTCGACCGCCAGGGTGAACGCCTTCAGACGGCTGGGGCTCTGCCCGCTGTCAACCAAGGCCCGATACACGCTGACCAGCACCGCACCACTGTCGATCCCGCCGGAGAACAGCACCCCGATCGGCTCGCTCTCCGGTTGTCGCGCCAGCCACTCGGTCACTTCCTGGTGCAGCGCCGCCACATACCCGTCCCCGATCGCGTCGAGATCTGTCGGCATCGTCGCCCGGGGTGGCGCGAAGAACCGGCGGTGGTCCGGGGTGGGGTCGGGACAACCGATGAGCCGTAGCGCCGTGACGTGATGCGCCGGCACCATCCTGGTGTAGCTCGGATGAAACTGGTGCCCGTAGCCATGCTCGTCCAGCACCCGCTTGAGGTCGTCAATCCGCTCGCCGATCACAAGCATGGGCCCCTCGGTCTCCTTGGCCAGGAAGTAGCGCATCGGCCGGTCGAGGCTACGCGCCATGAGGACCGTCTCGCCGTCACGCGCAGCCAGCGCGAACGAACCGTGCACGTCGAGCAGTGCGTCAGGGCGCGGGTCAAGCAAGAGCGCACGCGCGGCGGCGACGCTCATGTTGAGGATCCGAAGGTCGCTATCCTCGATGAGATTGACGACGCGGTGAACAGGACGGTCCATCGACGCTACTCCTCTGCATAGGTTGGAGAACGGCCGCTAGTTCGCGCCCACCAGCAGATCCCAATGCTGCGCGGCTCGCTCGAGGATGGCCGGCAGGTCCGCTTCGAGCAGATAGCGGTCACCGATGAGTGCCTCTCCTGCCGACTCGATCCGGGTCAGAAAGTCCTCACGTGAGTCGTAACGTTCCTCGATCGATCGTCGCGGATCGCGAGTGCGCTCCCGCTGCGCCAGAGTAGCGGGAAACGGAATGTAGGAGCCGGCCAAGGAGACGAGCGTGTTGGGGTCTCCATTGTCCGGATTCGTGAAGTTCCAGCCAGTGTAGGTGGCCAGTGGCACCGCGACTTCCGGGTGACGGATACCTGCGATTTCGTTGCCGTCGGCGTCTACCTGCGGCACGAACATCGGCAACGCCGTGCCTCCGCCGGCGCCGCCGTCCAGATCATGATTCGCGGCCCGCACGCCGCCCTCGCGATCGGCCGGTGAGCGCACATCCGGTATCGCCGGGAAGGCGATCTGTGCGGGGGCCACCAGATTTCCGTCGGCAAACCGGGGGTGCCGACTGGGCGGCGGCTCGACGTCGTCGACGACCCAATCCTTCAGCGACGTCAGCAGCGCCCGCATGTTCCACCAGTAGTCGGTCGGGTTGCCCATTTCCTGCCGGTTCCCCGGTGGCGGCGGTGGGAACGCGCCAGGTCCATGCTGCGTGCCGGCCAGAAAGTAGAACCGGACATTGTCCTGCAAGGTCAGATCCTGCGCCCCGTCTGGTGTCGAGTGCACCAGAGTCGCCACCCGGCCGCCGCCCCAGTACTCGACACCCGTATTCGTGTAGAAAACGCGGGGCTGATTCGGCCGGCTTCGGGCATTACCCAGCGTCCCGTCGACGACGCCGGTCACCGGGTCGGGCAGCGCCGCGTCGGCGAAGGGAAATGCGGTCGCGTCGAACATGCCCAACGAGATAGGCGCGGCACCGGGCTGGTTGAGATCGAGACGCGATGAGCCGGCGATGTGGGGAATCATGCCGTCGAAGACCTGCCGCCCGTCGGTATCCGAGTTGAATCCGAGATACAGGAACGTCCGAAGGTAGCGGCCACTCTGCGACGACCCGAACGTCAGGGCATGTTCCGCGCTCACCAGAGCGCTCGGGTCATACTTGATCCACGACGTGACATCGCGGACGCTGGCGAAACCGAGACCGCCCACCGGATTTCCATCGACCGAGGGCACCTCGAGTCGAATCTCACGATCGGCCGGCACGTCGAATTCCCAGCCGACCCAGACCAGGGTATAGCCCTCGCGCATCAGAAATCCGTCGCCATAAGGCCCACTGCCTCCCCGGTTGAAACCGAGCGCGGTCAGCCGTCCTCGATTGGACACGTCGACCAACGCCACGCCGTTCCCGCGTTGCGAGTCTGCGGGCGTGAGAATCCTCAGGTCGGCGGTAGCTTCGACCAACCCGTCGGCGTTCAGGGGGGCACGGTCCAGGTTCACGATTACCTGATTCCGCGGATCAGCCGGATCGATCCCGAAGGTGATTCGCCCCACCAACTCCTCGTAGGCCCCAGTGTCGCCGAAACCGCTGCCGTCCGCGATGGCGTGACGCTCGGTGACATCGACCGACAAGACGTCGGCACGGAGCACAGGTACGGACACGACCGTGACGAGCAGGGTGGCGACGAGGGTGCGAAGCATGGCGGTCATTGGTAATGGTCCTTGCTGAAGTCGTTCCTGGGTGGTGCTGGTCGTGGAATTATACCGGCTCGAGACCGGGGTGCCGAGCGACGCTGGTCGGCCCGGGTCGCGGGCGGGACGTACGCGCCGGCGGTGGCGCGCCGACACCGTCAGGATACGGTCACTCGGAGGAAGGCGTTGGTCCAGCAACATTGGCTCCCGCCACCGCCGGACCGGTCGCTGGCCAGCACCCGGAGGCCGACTCGCGCACCGGGGCTCCTGAGTTCGTATACGGCGACTTGTATCATGGGTGGGGGCGCGAATCCAGTCTTAGACGGGGCTGTGCCCCGAGCCCCGCGCAGCTGCGGGGCGAGCGGATGCGCCGTGGCGGTCGGGGTGGCGAACGACCGCTCTGCTATGCTCATCCGGCACTCCTCATGAGCGTTCGACTCATCGCCCTCACCCTGGCGCTGCTGCTGACCTGCGTCACGCTGGCTGGCGCCCAGGCCTGGCCCCAATGGCGGGGACCCGGCGGCGTCCGCAGTTGATTACCCGCCACCGGTGGAAGAAAATACGACTATCGAGTCGTCAGACCAGGGAGGCGTGCGGATGAAAGCCAGGCAGGAACGTCCAGATAGACGCGTCGCAGCACGCGTACTCGTGTCGCTCGTCGTCGGCACCATGCTGATGGCACCTCCGGCTGCCTCCGCCGGCACCCAGTCGGCAAGCGAGGTCACCTTCACCCGGGATGTCCTGCCCATCCTGCAGCGCGCCTGCCAGCAGTGTCATCGACCGGGATCAGTGGCGCCCATGTCGTTGCTGACCTATGAAGAGGTCCGGCCCTGGGCGCGGGCCATCAGAGACAAGACGGCACAGCGCGAAATGCCGCCGTGGTACATCGAGCGCAACGTCGGCGTCCGTGCATTCAAGGAGGACGCATCGCTGACCGATGACGAGATCGCCACCATCGGCGCGTGGGTCGACGCCGGAGCCTCGCGCGGGAATCCAGCCGACGCCCCGCCACCCCTCGAACTCGCGTCGCTAGACGAGTGGCGTATCGGCACTCCCGAGTGGATCGTGGAACTGCCGGAGACGCAGACGATCGGGGCCGTCGATGCCGACCACTGGCTCGACGTGTGGGCCGACTCGCGTTTGACGGAAGACCGCTATATCAAGGCGGTCGAGACCAAGCCTTCCCCGGATGCCTACCGCGTGGTGCATCACGTGGCCACGTCGATGCGGTGGGAGGAGGAAGACGGTGAGGAAGGCGGCGGCTTCCTCAACGAGTACGCCATGGGCAAGAACGGCGACATCTTCCCGGACGGCACCGGCCGTCTGATCAAGGCCGGCACGCAGATTCGCTTCAACATGCATTACAGCTCGGTGGGCGAAGAAATCAGGGACCGCACCCGAGTCGGCTTCAAACTCTATCCAAAGGGCGTGGTGCCGGACCGCGTGCTGATCTCGCGGCACGTGGGCGATAGCTTTGACACGCTCGACATCAAGGCCGGCGCCGACAACGTGCGCAGCGATGGATATTACGTGCTGCCCGAGCCGACGCAGGTGACCGGGTTCCAGCCGCACATGCACATTCGCGGTGAGCGGATGTGCGTGGAGGCGATCCAGCCCAACGGCACCATCGAGACCCTCAGCTGCTCGGGGCACAACTTCGGGTGGCATATCGTCTACAACTACGCCGACGACGCCGCCCCGCTGCTACCAGCCGGTACGATCCTGCACGTCATCGGGTGGCACAACAACACCGCGAGCAATCGGTACAACCCGGATCCGAAGAACTGGGTCGGGTTCGGCAACCGGTCCATCGACGACATGAGCTTTGCGTGGATGAGCTTCTTCCACTTGCCGGACGACGTGTTCGAGCAGAAGCTGACCGAGCGGAAGCGGTTGCGTAGCAACTAGTGGCCTGGGTCGCCGTTCGCCAACGAGACGCCAAACACCTGAAGCACACGTGGTGACAACCCTGCAAACTCGACTGGCGGTCGCGCTGCTGGCTGGCGGTCTGTCGCTGGCCGCCACCGCCGTGGCGACCGCGCAGACCTATCACAGCGGTCAGAATCTTCAGCCGGTGTTCGAAGGGTGGGAGCAAAACCCCGATGGCAGCTTCAACTTCGTGTTCGGGTATCTGAACCGGAACTACGAGGAAGAGCTGGGTATCCCGATCGGGCCGAACAACTTCCTCGAGCCCGGCAATCTCGACCGGGGACAGCCG
>PAUN01000030.1 GCA_002712885.1 Acidobacteriota bacterium | reverse complement strand
GATTCTCCGAAAGGTGAGTCGGCACCCTGAACGGCTTGAGATACCGAAGGCCGCGACCCGAACGAACCGGGTCATCTACGCATCCAATCACAGAAGTCACATGGATTACCTGGTCGAGCTGCTGGTGCTCGACGAGAACGGGATCCGTCCACCGGTGATAGCCGCCGGTATCAACCTGTTCAACGGGGCCATGGGTCTGCTGAATCGTCATGTCACGGGCGCAATCCCAATTCGACGCAACTCGCGCGACCCGGCGTATCTGGCAACCCTGCGCGGGTACGTCGCTGAAATCGTGCATCGCCGCGATCTGTTCCTCTACCTTGAAGGCGGCCGAAGCTACAGCGGTGAATTCAAATCGCTCAAGACCGGCCTGCTGCAGGCGGTTGTCCACGCGCGTCATCCGGACGCGGTCATCGTCCCGGTGACTATCGCCTACGATCTCGTGCTCGAAGACCAGACGCTGGCTCGGCAGGGCGTCAAACGCCGCCAACGCCCCTTCAGCGCGGAGGTCGCGGAGATGGTGCGGTACGCCGTAGGGTACGAGTCTCGAGCCTTCGTCACGTTCAGCCAGCCCTTACCGCTGGCCACGGTGGACCCTGAGTCCCGCCGCGATCTCGTCATGCTGATGCGGCGCACGCGTGACGCGATCGGGAAAGCCTACAAGGTACTCCCCACCGCCCTCCTGGCGGCCGCCCTCCGACCCTCGATGCCACGGAGAGCTCTCGAAGACCGCATCGATGCATTGCTCGACAC
Source organism: Acidobacteriota bacterium (assembly GCA_002712885.1). Classification (GTDB taxonomy): domain Bacteria; phylum Acidobacteriota; class Vicinamibacteria; order Vicinamibacterales; family UBA8438; genus UBA8438. The sequence continues at coordinate 140,329 of PAUN01000030.1, read as the reverse complement.
CCTGCGGCTTGTCGACGCCAACCTCGGGGTCGAGAGCGGTCGTGACGCCGTCGACCAAGCAACCGGGCCACTCGTGTCTAGGGGCATCATCGTGGTTGAAGGAGACCGCTACCGGGTCCGTGACCGGCTGCTGCTCAGATACTACGGGCGCGCGCTGAGCCACCTGCTACACGACCGCGGCCGCTCCAAACGGACCCACTAGCCGCCCCCGGCGTAGGGTTCGGGGCGCAGCCCCTACTGAGTAGGACATGCTCGACTCGTTGTCGCGTGGGGTCTTTCACACACTGGCCGGCAGCTCCACCCTGAAGACCCTCGCCTCCAGGTATGGCATGCGGCCTCGTGGCTTCGCCCGGCGATCCATCACTGGCGAGACGCTGGTCGACGCCATCACGACCACGGCGTCGGGTACTAGCAGTACGTGCGGGCGAGTTGGACCAACGCGTCGCGGCAGAGGAGGACGGACTCGATGTCGACGTACTCTTCCCGGCTGTGCAAGCCGGCCCCGCGAGGTCCGAAGATCACTGAGGGGATCCCCGCCCGCCCTAGAATGGCGGCGTCGGTCCAGAAAGACATGCCCACCGGCTCGGGCGGCAGGCCTCGTGAGCGCAGGACCTGGGCCAGAGCCAGACGCACCGGATCGTCTCTCGGAGCCTCGTAGGGCGACCGACTGAACAACGGGCGAGCCCAGCCTTCAAACTCGGGATCGTCGACGCTCAGCGCGTCAAGAGCGCCCTGGACCGCGGTCAATCCAACATCGGTCGGCTCGCCGGTCAGGGTTCGGCGTTCGAAGCGCATCTGGCAGGAATCCGGGTAGACACTCAGCTCGCGCCCCCCAGCGATCGTCGACGCGTGCAAAGACCCGGTTCCCAGCAGTGGGTGCGGCTCCTGCCGGCGCAGGTCGACATCCACAGCCTCCAACCGGGTCAGAACCCGTCCCATCCTCATGATGGCGTCACGGCCATCCTCGGGGCGACTCCCGTGTGCGGCTCGCCCCTGAGTCTCGACCTCGACCCATTCGAACCCCTTGTGCGCGGTGGCAAGGGCGAGGTCGGTCGGTTCGGTTACGACCGCCCCGTCCGCGCGATGCTCCTGGACCAACGCCTCTGCACCCAGACTGCCATGCTCCTCGTCGGCGACCGCGGCTACCACGACGCGTCCCGCGGGAAGACCGCCGCTCCGGGCGATACCTAACACGGCATCGAGCGCCGCCGCAAGACCGCCTTTCATGTCGTGTGTTCCACGGCCATACAGACGGCCGGACCGCGTAACCGGGTCGAAGGGGGCGTCCATCCCCTCAACCCCAATGGTATCCATGTGGCCGCAGAGCATCAGCGTCCGCCCTGGTTGTCGCCCGTTGAGCACGCCCACCACATTGGGGCGGCCTGGGGCCACCTCCGTGACCTCCGCGTCAAGCCCGGCGGTGGTCAAAGTCGTCGCGATCAGATCGGCGACAGCCGCCTCGCCGGCCGCACCGGGGACCAAGGATGGGTTGACGGAGTCGATCGCGACGAGATTGCACAACAGCCGGATGGCCGGGTCNACCCCCACGACGCTATTCGACCCANTCAGCGATGAACACGTTCGTGTCGCCCTCCACGCGGGCACCGCGGTTCGAGGCGAACACGAGATGGGCGCCGTCCGGCGAGAACATCGGAAATCCGTCAAACGTCCCGTTGAAGGTGATACGTTCGAGCCCTGTACCGTCCTCGTTGATGATGAACAGGTCGAAGTTGCGGCCTTCCGGATCATGAAAATTGGAACTAAAGATGATCCGCTCACCATCTGGGTGGAAGAACGGCCCGAAGTTCGCCCCCCCGAGGTCGGTGACCTGACGGCGATCGCCACCATCGGCGTCCATGACGAAAATTTCCAACGCCGTCGGTCGCCAGAGCCCTCGGTCGAGCAGCGACCGAAAGTCGTCTAGCTCGGCCCCGGGCTCGATCACGCGTCCGCGATAGACAATCTTGCTGCCGTCTGCAGAGAAGAACGGTCCGCCGTCGGGTCCCGGACTGTTTGTCAACCGCTGCACGTCCGATCCGTCACCGTTCATGGAGTAGATCTCCATGTCGCCGTCGCGCACGCTCGTGAATACGATCCGCCCGTCAGGCCCGATCGTCGCTTCGGCGTCGTATCCATCCTCGCTCGTGAGCCGGCTCATCCCCGACCCGTCAGGACTGGCCGTGAAGATGTCATAGCTGTCGTAGACCGGCCACACATACCCCATCTCGAAACCGGGTTCGGGCGGACACTCAGCGCCCCCCAGGTGGGTGGATGCGTACAGAATAGACTCGCCATCTGGAAAGAAATAGCCGCAGGTGGTGCGCCCTTCACCGGTGCTGACCATCTGCGCATCGGTGCCGTCCAACTCCATCGTGTAGATCTGGTCGCACGGCACACCCTCCCGCTGCGTCTGAAAGATGAGACGGCTGCCGTCGAACGCGTAGTAGGCCTCAGCGTTCTGTCCGGTAAAGGTGAGCTGGCGGAGATTCGTCAACCGCACTTCTTCGCTCTCAGTCCCAACGGAAGAAGCGACAGGCGGTTCGGCAATCCCGGCCACCGGCTCCGAATCGCCGCATCCCGCCGCCACCAACAGGGAGAGACTCCCAACTACAGCCAAGACGCGGTTCCGCATTTCATCTCCTCCGAAAACAGTGTAATTCTCTTTCCGACGACGACCGAGTACACCGTGAATCACGCCGATCAGATGCGCCCGAGCCACTCGAGCAGGCCCAGGGTAAGCCATGGTACATAAGTGACAACCAGGACGCCAAACCCCAGAATGACCAGGAGCGGGACCGATGCGCGGTAGACCTCGAGCAGGGGCCTGTCGAATCGGTACGAGGCCAGAAACAAGTTCAGACCGACGGGCGGCGTCAGAAACCCCAGCTCCAGATTGGCGATGAAAATGATGCCGAGGTGCAACGGGTGTATCCCAAACTGTTCGGCGACAGGGACGATGAGCGGCACGACCACGAAGATGGCCGAGAAGATGTCCATCACGCACCCGACCAGCAACAGGAAGATATTCAGGCCCAGCAGGAACATGAGACGGGACCCGATATTCGCTTCTGCCCACTCGACCAGCCGGAACGGCACTTCCGCATCCACCAGATACGCTGTGAACCCGACGGCCACGCCCAAGATGATCAGAACCCCACCAACCAGCACCACGCATTCAGTGAAGGCCTCACGCAACCCCCGCCTCAACGTGAAGTCGCGATGGATGACACCCTGGATGAGTGCGGCATAGAACGCGGTGACCGCGGCGGTCTCCACCAGCGTGGCAAACCCGCTGAACAGTACGCCCAATACGACGAACGGAATACTGAGCTCCCACTTGGCTTCCCAGAGCGCCGCCCTGAACTCGGGCCAGCCGAATCGACGGCGACCGGCTCCGGTGAGCAGGCCCTCGCGTACACCCCACGCGGCGGTGAGCACGATCAGGAGGATGCCGGGCGCGACGCCAGCCACGAACAGGTCGTCGGGCGCCACCTGCGCCACGATGGCATACAGAATCAGCGGCATCGCCGGGGGGAAGAGCAATCCGAGCGACCCCGACGCCGTCAGCAACCCGAGCGAGAAGCGGTCTCGATATCCGTCCTTCAGAAGCGCCGGAAACAATAGGCCGCCCAGCGCCAGAATCGTCACCCCCGAACCGCCTGTAAAGACCGTAAAAAAGGCGCACAGCAGCACGCACACGATAGCCGTTCCACCCGGGATCCAACCGACGCCAGCACGGAACACACGCAGTAACCGCTCCGCCGCGTTCCCCTGGGCCAGAATGAACCCGGCCAGCGTGAACAATGGGATGGCTGGCAGGTGCGGTTGGATGTTCAGGCCGTAGGTCTCGATGGCGACAATCACGGGCAGGTCGCCGTCTCCCATGTACAGCAGCACCGCCGCCCCACCGAGAATCGTGAAGATGGGTGCGCCCAGAACAGCGGCCGCCAGCACCAGGGTAATCAGCGGCCACAGGGGCACCCCGTCAAGCACGTACTCGGTCAGCCCCAGCCACAGCCCGATGAGCACCCCGGAGAAGGCCAGCGCGCGACCCACCCAACCCGGTGACGCGCGCCAGACCAACCGGAGGGCGATCACCGAAAACGCGACCGGCAGTACCAACTGGGCCACCCAGACCGGCACGCCGGCGGCCAGCATGGTGCCGTCCTCCTTGTCGAACAGCACGAGCTGGTAGGCGGCGGTGGCGAGGATCGTGGACACGGCCGAACCGACGAGGGCCGCAAATACCGCGGTCGCTCGGCGCGTGCGTCCCTCCGGGATGAAGGTGGCGGTCGCCAACGCGATCAGCTTGCCCTCGCGAGCGGCCAACGCGGCGCCGAGGAACCCGACCCACAGCGTCAGATGTTGAACAAAGGAGATGGAACCAGGGACACCACCGGAGAGCACTGGCCGCACCACGATCTCGGCCAGCGGTAGGAGCACCATCGCCGCAAGCGCGAGATTCGCTACGGCTTCTTCGCCGCCACGTAGCGCCTGCGCCACCGGTGACCGCCAGCCAGTTGCCTCGGCCGGGCCGCGGTCACTCATGGGGGCACGGGTAGGGTCCGCGCTGGCCGGTCAGCGGGACGCTCGAAAGGCGTTTCGTTCGCGCAGCGCCAGGTCATAGACATCGGCCGGAATGATCGTGCCACGCCAGGTCGCGGTGAGGCCGTCGGCCACGGCTCGGAACGACGCCCTCGCCGCGTCGTCGAACTCTACGACCGTGAGGCCACGACTCTTCATCTCGGCAATCGACTGACGCTCCTGGGCCGGTACGTCGCGAAACAGGTTCTGCTCGAGCCGCTTGGCGGAAGCGAGCAACGTTTGCTGGTCCTCGGCGCTGACCCGGTTCCAGGTCCGCTCCGCCACAACCGTGATTCCCAGTATCGGGGTCAACGGCACATCCAGCATGTACGGAGTCTTGTCGTACCACTGAAACAGCAATGCCACATACGGCGCCGTCGGATACGCATTGATGAGCCCGGTGTTCAGGCCCAGCAGCACATCAGTGACGGCCAGCGGCTCGGGGTTGAATCCGCTTTCTTTGTACCACTGCAACATTTTCTCGTCGCCCGCCGCAGTGTAGAGCTTCGTCCGCCTGAGGTCATCGAAGGTCTCGACCCGGTCGGCCGTAAAAAAATGCGCCCATCCCGCGTGGCCCCAGTTGAGCAAGACCAACCCCGCGTCCGCGAGGACCTCCTCGAACATAGGGGTCAGCTTCTCGACGACGTGGAACGCCTCCTCGTCNGACTCGAAGAAGAACGGGATGCTGAGCACATTGAACGCCTCGTCGATCTCACCGGGCAACCCGAACACGGCCGCCTGTGGGCGACCCGCCTTGAGACGCCGGGCCAGTGACCCCTCGTCCTTAACCGAGCCGGCGAGTACGCGGAGCTGCACGCGGCCATCGGTCTCACGCTGCCACTCGGAAGCCATTTCCTTGAGCGCCTTGTCCCACACGGAGTTTGCGGGTAGAACGGACCCCAGCTGGATTCGGGCCCCTCGCTGGGCAAGCAGAACGACCGGCGCCAGTATCAGGGCCACCGTAATGACAAATAAACGCGACCTCATGGAAGGGTCTCCTCCGTCTCCAGCGGATCAANAAACANGTCGTCAACCTGGTCAAGAAGGGCCTGAGCTCGGCGCTGGCTGACAAGATTCAGCAACCGGAGACTCGTGTCCGCGTCCGGGTCCACCGTTAGGGCGGTCGTGAGTAGCTCCTGAAACTCGGCCCGTTTCTCCTCCGGCACCGACACACCCGCCGCGAACGTCACATACGGGGTAGCGTCGAGTCCGGCCGACAACTCGACGGCCCGTTCAAAGTGCGCACGCGCACGCTCCGGCGACCCACCCAACTCGGCTGGAAGGGCCTCCAACGTAATCAGTGCCGAGTGAAGCGCGCCCTGATCGTAGTCCTCATCAAGTTCCAGCGCCCGCGCAAACAGCGCGCGCACCGCAGGCAGATCCGCGATCAAGCTCGGTTGGTCCAGCGCATTCGAGATGGCCAACCCCCANGCGGCGCCGAGCAGAAACAGTACCTCGACGTCTGCCACCTCCGTGTCGGCCAGTGCCGACACCGGATCCTGTCGTAACCCCGCCGTGATGCCGTCGTATCTCAACTCGAGGCTGCCCAGACAGAAGTCACGCGCCCGAACAAAAATCCGCCAGGTGCGATCCCGCAACGCGGCGGAACGNTCATAGTCGCCTTCCCAGTCAGCGATCTCGGCGTCGGCCTGCAAGAACGCGGTGCCATACAACATGAACCCAGTGCACGCGAAGACCAGGGCCTGGTCCTGCTCCGGGTCTGCGTCCAGTATCGACTCGATCGTCTTGAGCAGGAACGGTAACGCATCCCGTACGAGTTCGGGATCTTCCTCCGAGAGATACACGTCAGGATTCGCCAGCGCCGGTACGATCGCGTTGACGGCCATCGACCGCAATGAACACCCGCCGGACGCCAACACCGCGATGCCGGCGACCACCGCGACTCCGAATCGAACGCTCACTGAATTGCGCATGAATGGAACGAGTCTGNCCTTCCCGCTCCCGATTCGGTTCGCACCGATCAGGCCAGACTTTCCATAATATCAGCGTTGAACGACCTCACGGGTGACACCCGGTCAGACGTCGCCGGTGCGGNGCTTCAGTTTTGCCACGGACTGCGTGTACATCCGTGCCAAGATCCACCGAATGTCCAGGTTCGTTACCATCCGGCGCGGCTGGTTCCTCAGGGGCAGCCACGAGGGACAGGCGGCCGAACGACCCGTGCGCCAGATCTGGGTCGATGCGTTCCAATTGGCCATTCACCCGGTCACTCGGTGTGAGTATGCGCGGTTTCTGGCCAAGACGGCTCACCCGCGGCCGCGGGAATGGGACAACCCGGCGTTCGGGCAACCGGACCAACCGGCGGTGGGCATGAGCTGGCACGACGCTCAGGCGTATTGTGCGTGGCGGTCAGAGGCCGATGGCGCGGTACGGCTCCCAACCGAGGCTGAGTGGGAGCGAGCCGCCCGCGGCGGTCCCGATGGCCGACGGTATCCATGGGGCGACACCGTGCCGGAGTGGGTACCAAACGGCGGGCACGGCCCGCTCGACGGCCCGTGGCGGGTGACACTCGGCCGCCCGAACGGATTCGGACTGTATGGAATCGCCGCGAACATTCACGAGTGGTGCTCGAACTGGCACGACCGAGAGTTCTACGCGCAGTCGCCAACCGTCAACCCCACCGGCCCCGAGGCGGGCACCCGACGCGCGTCGCGTGGAGGAGCGTGGCGTCATGCAGTCACCATCAACCGGACGGCGGCACGGAGCAGTCTCGACCCCACGTTCCGCTACACCGACTACGGATTTCGCCTCGCCAGAGACTATGACTCAGGCGGGGCTGCGCCCCGAACCCCCGCGGCGGCTCCGCGGGAACCCCGAGTGCCCCACTCCGACGCCGCGAAGCGCGCATTGTCGCGCGCCCGCTTCTGTTTTCGCGGGCGGCACGCCTGGGCGCGGCCATGACCGAATTTGAACTGGCATCGCGAATCGCCGAGCGGGTCCGGGCCGCGAACGGCCGTGCACTGTTCGTTGGCGGATGGGTGCGAGATCGGCTGCTGGGGCAGGAATCGAAAGACATCGATCTCGAGATTCACGGTATCGAGGCCACGCCGCTCAGAACGCTGCTCGAGGACGTCGCGCCCGTGAACGCGGTCGGCGAGAGCTTCACCGTCTACAAGGTGGGACCGGTCGATGTCGCGCTACCACGCACAGAGTCGAAGACCGGCCGCGGTCACCGCGGTTTCGANGTCACCGGCAATCCTCATCTGTCGATCGAGGACGCGTCCCGCCGTCGCGACTTCACGATCAACGCGATCGCCTGGGACCCCGTGACGGAGCAGTATCTGGACCCCCACGGCGGAAGAGCCGACCTNGAGCACCGCCGGTTGTGCGTGGTCGACCCGACCACGTTCGGCGACGACAGCCTGCGGGTCCTCCGCGCTCTGCAGTTCGCGGCACGATTCGAACTGTCCCTCGACGACCAGACCCGCAGAATCTGTCTCGCCACCCCGCTCGACGACCTCCCGGCGGAGCGGATCTGGGGAGAATTTGAAAAGCTGCTTCTCCTGTCAGACCGGCCGTCGCGGGGCTTCGAACTGGCGCTCGAACTGGGCGTCGTTGACCAGCTGTTCCCCGAACTCAAGGCGCTCGTCGGCTGCGAACAGGAGCCCGAGTGGCATCCAGAGGGTGATGTCTGGGTCCATACGATGCTGGTGATCGACGAGGCCCGCACACGTATCGACGACCTTCCTCGCCCCCAGCAGGTCGCCATGATGCTGGGCGCGGTCTGCCACGACCTCGGCAAGCCTGCCACCACCAAGCTCATCGATGGTCGGATTCGCTCCAGGAATCACGAAGAGGCGGGCGTCGCGCCGACCCATGCCGTTCTCGACCGGCTGAACGTGCGTTCCATGAGTGGCTACGACGTCCGCCACCAGATCGTCGGTCTGGTCGCCCAGCACCTGAAGCCGGGCATGTGGCACTGGAGCACCAACGATGTCAGTGACGGGGCGTTCCGACGATTGGCCCGAAAGGTCGACCTCGAACTGCTGGCCAGACTGGCGAAGTCAGACTGTCTGGGGCGGACCGGTGCTTTCGACTGCTCGGCGATGGATTGGTTCCTCGGTCGAGCCAGGGCGCTGGGCGTGGAGCACGCCCCGCCAGCGCCACTCCTGATGGGTCGCCATCTGCTCGACCTCGGGGTGCCGGCGGGACCGGACGTCGGCCGAATCCTGAAAACCGTCTACGAGCGCCAGCTCGACGGGCAGGTCGGGACGTTGGAGGAGGCGGTCGCCGCGGCGGAGGAAATCCTAGCCGCGCGCTAGCGGTCAGGCTTCAGGCATCACGCGGTTGTTCGCTGGCCGAGTCCTGCAGCCGGGCGACGAGGGCGGCAACTGAATCGAGCGCGATGTTGCCGCCGCTCAGCACGGCTACCGTCGGTCGCCCGTCCCCCTGACTCGGATGACTGAGGACGGCCGCCACGGCGGCTGCGCCGCTCGTCTCCACGACGAGNTTCGCCCGCCGAAACAGCCAGAGCACCGCCTCGGCGATCGCATCGTCAGAAACCGTCACGATGTCATCCACGAACTCCCGGACATGGTCGAACGTCACGTCTCCCGGTCTGACCGGCAACAGCCCGTCGGCGATGCTGGCCACGTGGTCCAGGGTCACCGGATGACCGGCCGCCAAGGAGGCTTGCATCTTTGGCGCCCCTTCCGGCTCCACGCCGATGACCCGGACGTCCGGGCGCTGCTGTTTGATCGCAGCGGCGATTCCCGCCAGCAACCCGCCACCGCCAACCGGCACCAGCACCCGCGCCACCTCCGGGCAGTCCTCTAAAATCTCGAGGCCGACGGTCCCCTGGCCTTCAATGATCCACGGGTGGTCGAACGGCGGCACGACCTGTAACCGCTGCTCCGCGGCCACGGCCTCGGCGCGACGCTTCCGCTCGGCTGACGTCGTGCCTTCGAAGAGCACTTCGGCCCCCAACGACCGGGCCCCGTCGACTTTGATCGCGGGCGCCGTCGTGGGCATCACCACCACCGCCCGCGCCCCGACCAAGCCTGCCGCCAGGGCCACCGCCTGCGCATGGTTGCCCGACGAGTAGGTGATGACCCCATGGCGACGCTCGGCCTCGTTCAAACGTGCGATGAAGTTGTAGGCCCCGCGTATTTTGAACGCGCCAACCACCTGGAGGTTCTCGCACTTCGCGAGGGTCTCCCCGACCCCGTCGACCGGGAGCGGAACCAGCGGCGTTCGTCGCACCACGCCGGCAATCCGCCGGGCCGCCTCTTCTATCGCCGACACCGGGACTACAGCACTCATGTCGCNGGCAGTATAGCGAACGGGCTTCTGGCCCCACCGGTATACTCCCGAGAATGTCTCTCCCCCGGCGAACGGGCTTCCGCACCGCGCTCGTGCTCTGTGTGGCCATCCAACTCCTGCTTCTCCCGGCGACGCGGGCGGCAGCCCAGGACCCTGGCCCTATCGGCCCGTTTGTCATCGACGTCAGGGGTTCGATGGTGAACGTCGGCCAGGACCCGGACCTGGCCGCCAATCGCGGGCTCGGCCCGTCTCAGCTCCCCGCCTGGGGCCTCGGCCTCGACGTGGGCGGGCATGTCTACCTGTTCAGTTGGGGGGTGATCACCTTCGGTGTCGGCGCCTCGGCGCTCTTTACCGCCGCGAGCCGGACCCCGGGCGAGAACGAACCGGACGCAGGTGGCCCGACCGTGACCACACGGTTCACCGCCTTCTCGCCGCAGCTGTCGTTCAACTTCGGCGATGGCGATGGCTGGAGCTATCTAAGCGGGGGCCTGGGCACGTCGCGACTCACCGTCTCCTCCGAGCAGCTGACAGTGCCGGCGCAGCGCCGGGCGGGAACACTCAACTACGGGGGCGGCGCGCGATGGTTTGTTCGGCCCGGGATGGCGTTCTCCCTCGATCTGCGGATGTTCGCGATCAGCCCGCTCGAACAAACGTCAACGGAACCAGGATCGCCGCGCATGACCCGTTTGGCGCTCAACCTGGGAGTCGCGTTCAAGTAGACCAGCGAGCCAACCCCTCCTGTAGTCTTCCATGATAGTGCGCCCATGACGCGGGAAACACTGCTCGACTTTTTCCACGAGCGGCTGCGGTCCGACGCCGAGTTCTTCGTGCACGACGACGGATATCGGGTGCGGCACTACAGCTACGAGGACATTCGCGCGTCGGCGCTCCGTTTCGCGGCCAGGTTGTCGTCGGCCGGCCTCGGCGCCGGCGACAAGATTGTGTTCTGGGGGGAGAACCGCCCGGAGTGGATCATCGGTTTCTGGGGATGCCTCCTCCGGGGAGTCGTCGCGGTTCCCATTGACTACAGGACATCGCCCATTTTTCTGCACAAGGTCGCCCAGCTTGTCGACGCCCGGATCGCGCTCGTCGGCGACGATGTGACGCTCGGTCCGGACTCGGGACTCGACCCGTGGCCCCTGTCCGAGATCGGCATGGGGACCGGCGAGACCGACCTCCCGACGGCGNCCCTGACAGACCACACGGCCGCCAGGGACGACGTCGCGGAGATCATCTTCACATCGGGAGCCACCTCGGATCCCAAGGGAGTCATCATCACCCACCGTAACGTGTTGGCGAACATCGTCCCGGTCGAGCGTGAGGTGCTGAAGTATCGCAAATACGGACGCCCGTTCTTTCCTCTGCGATTCCTGAANCTGCTCCCGTTGAGCCACATGTTTGGGCAAGCGCTGTCCACGTTCATCCCGCCGATGCTCCCGGGTATCTGCGTCTTCATGCGGGGATACAGCCCGTCGGCCATCGTGCGTCAGATCCACAGCCGCCGGATCTCGGTGCTGGTGTGTGTACCAAAAATTCTGGCCGTGCTTCGCGAGCACCTGATCCGGCTTCTGCCCGAGATCGCCGAGGCGCCGCCGACCCAGGAACACGTGGCCAGGCGCTGGTGGCGGTATCGTCGCGTGCACCGACTCTTCGGCATGAAGTTCTGGTGCTTCATCGTCGGCGCCGCGCCGCTGGACCCCGACCTGGAGGCCTTCTGGTCTCGCCTCGGATTTCTCGTCGTCCAGGGATACGGACTCACAGAAACGGCTCCGATCGTGACGCTCAATCATCCGTTCAAGACGCGCCGCGGCTCCGTGGGGACCCCGATCTCCGGCGTTCAGATCCGGATCGCCGACGACGGGGAGATTCTCGTCAAGGGCGACAACGTCACCACCGGCTATTTCGGAGCGCAGGACGACACCACCGAGGCGTTTGATGACGGTTGGTTTCATACCGGCGACCTCGGTGCGCTCGATGACGAAGGACGGCTGCATGTCCATGGCCGCAAAAAGGANGTCATCGTCACCCCGCAAGGGCTCAACGTATATCCCGAGGATGTCGAGCGCGTCGTCGACAGCCTGCCGGAAGTCACCGAGTCGGCCGTGGTAGGCGTCACGCGCGACAACGAGGAGCGAGTACATGCCGTGGTCGTGCTGGAATCGTCAGCCGACCTCATCGAGGTGGCGCGCACCGCCAACCGACAACTCGGCGACCACCAGCNCATCAGAAGCGTGCTCATCTGGCCGGAGGCCCGGCTCCCGCGAACCGAGGGGACTCAGAAGCTCAAACGCGGGGTGGTGCGCGACTGGGCGACGAAAGGCGCGACGCCGGTTCCCACGAGGATAGGCGCGGGGGATCGCAATCTAGCGTCCATTCTGGAACGCGTGACTGGCGGCTCGGTCAGCCCCGGTACCCGTCTCGACGAAATCGGCCTGAGCTCGCTCGAGCGGGTCGANCTGATGATGGTNCTNGAGAGCGAGCTCGACGCCACGCTGGACGAACAGGCGGTGGGGGCCGCGGCCACCGTGGCCGACCTCGAGGCCCTGATCACCACGCCGCCAGCAACCGCGGCGTCCCCCGACTCCACCTTCCCTCTTCCCCGGTGGAGTCAGTCCCGGACCATGCGGGGCATTCGTCGCGCGTGTCTGTCGGTCTGGCTGCTGCCGCTGACCCGCCTCTTCGCGTGGCTCCAAGTCGATGGCCTCGAACATCTGCGGGCGGTCGACGGCCCGGTCATATTCGCGGCCAACCATCAGAGCTTCATGGACACACCCGTCATCCTNGCCGCGCTACCGAGCCGCGCGCGGTACCGGGTGGTGACCGCGATGGCGAAAGAATTCTTCGCGCCCCATTTTCATCCNACCCAGCACCCCCAGCGTGCACGGGTGACCAACGGGCTGAACTACTACCTGTCGACCGGGTTGTTCAACGCCTTCCCCCTGCCGCAGCGGGAAGCCGGCACGCGTCATGCGCTCCGATACGCTGGCGAACTGATCGGCGCCGGCAACTCCCTGATCATCTTCCCGGAGGGACGGCGCGTGTCGGGGGACACGCTGGCGCCGTTCCAGGCCGGGGCGGCCATGATCGCGTCACGGCTCGGCGTGCCGGTCGTGCCGGTGCGGCTGCGGGGCCTCGACGCGGTGTGGGGAGAAGGTCAGCGTATGGCTCGTCCCGGTCGCGTCACGGTCCGATTCGGACCCCACCTGAGACTCCACGGCGACGACTATCGGTCATTGGCGAGCGAACTTAAGGCCGCCGTTGAGGGCATGTAAAGAGCGGCCCGATTTTTGCAAAGTTCAGGCCGATGTGCGAAACTGGCCGGTAGAGGAGATTATTTGGCGAAGGACGATCTAATAGACGTACAAGGCACGGTCTCAGCGGTCCATAGCGGTGGACTCTACCGGGTTCAGTGCGATGCCGGGCACGAAGTGCTCGCCCAACTCAGTGGTCGCATGCGGCGTTTTCGCATCAAGGTCGTCCCCGGCGACCGGGTCACGGTCGGCGTCTCACCCTACGATCCAGTCCGCGGCATCATTACCTTCCGCGCTCGCTAGAACCGACATTTTGAATTCCGACACCACGCACGCACGACCGCGGCGGCGCTCCCGTCCAGTCGGCCGCGGGTCATCACGGAGACCGGACCGGTCTCCGGCAGATTTCTCGGCACCGTCCGCCGAGCTCATCATACCGGCGGCGGTGGTCGAGGCAGAATCGGTCCCGTTCGATCAGTTCGATCTCGACCCTCAACTCGCCCTCGGGGTGCGGGATCGGGGATTTACCGATGCCACCCCAATTCAGGCGGCCGTCTACCCGATCGTTTCCGCTGGCCGCGACTTGATCGGCAGCGCGGAGACCGGGAGCGGCAAGACCGGCGCATTCTTGCTTCCGGTGCTCAACCGGCTGCTCAAGGAGCCGGGTTCCGGCAATGAAACGTCGAGCGGTCGCACGAGAGTCCTCGTGCTCGGGCCGACCCGCGAACTCGTTGTTCAGATCGAGGACGACCTGCAGGGCTTTGTGTACCACACGCGGCTGACGAGCGCCCCGGTGTTCGGCGGCACGCCAATCGGCCCGCAGGCCCAGGCCTTGCGGGCCGGGGTAGACGTCGTGGTNGCGACGCCCGGCCGGCTCCTGGACCACCTGCGTGGCGGTATCCCGGCGTTCGCGAGTGTCGACACGCTCATCCTCGACGAGGCGGACCGAATGCTGGACATGGGGTTCTGGCCGGACGTGCGTCGGATCGTCGCCAGCCTTCCGGACCGGACCGCAAGCGGCCGGACGCGTCAAACCCTCTTGTTCTCAGCGACCATCCCTGACTTCGTGTTGAACCCGCTCAAGGAGTTGGCCAACGATCCCGCCTACGTCCAGCTCGGGCGCCGGGGCGCACCGGCCGACGGTATCTCGCATACCGTGGAGCAGGTGCCGACGGCACGCAAGACCGCGTGGCTGACTTCATTTCTCGGNAAAACTCCGGGCTCGATACTGGTGTTCGTCAACACCAAGCGGGGAACGGAGCGGCTGGCGCGAGCGTTGTCGAACGCCGGAATCAAGGCGACCTCGTTACACGCGGACCGGTCGCAGAGTTTGCGCCTCGCGGCCATCGGCGGTTTCCGGAGCGGGCGCTATCGGGTACTGGTCGCCACCGATGTCGCGGCTCGAGGTCTCGACATCGATGACATCAAGTGTGTCGTGAACTTCGAGGTCCCACCCAATCGTGACACCTACATTCATCGAGTTGGCCGGACCGCGCGCCTCGACGCGAAGGGCGCCGCGCTGACGCTCGCGGCCCCTGACGAGCTGCCGGCCGTGCGGGCGCTGAAGGCGTCGATCGATCTGGACGTGCGCGGCGCGTCTCTGCGGGGTCAAGCAGGGTGATANCCGACGATTCCGACCAGCCACCCGAATCGGCCGGGCCATCGTCTGAGCCGGATCAGGCACCGGAGCCAAGTCCGGCGGTGGCCCGTTTCAAGGCATGCCGGTGGCACGCGAAGCAAGAGGCGCAGGAATATTGCTCGAATCGCGACGTGCTCCCATACGCTGGGAAGCTCGCCTTCACCCCGGAAGCGTGGTGCCCNGACTGCGCACTGTACAAGCTGCGCCGCACCCCCAAGAAGCATTCGCGTCTCGAAGACGACTACCGCTACTAGCGTCGCCTATTCGCTGAATTCCTTCGCCAGTTCGACCCACTCACCTTGCGGCGCAAGATCTCGGTACCTGCGCCAGTGCGCTTTCGCCTCCGTCGAGTGTCCGACCTTCTCAAGCGTGACCGCCAGGTAGAAGTACGCGTCCGCGTACTCGGGATTGATCGCGATCGCCACCCGGTAGTGCTCGAGCGCGTCAAGATAGCGCCCCAGGTCGTGGTGGATGTTCCCCAAATTGAAATAGGCCTCGAAACACTCCCCGTCCAGATGCATGGCACGCTCGTAGAGCGCCTGGGCCTCCACGAGTTCGTCCCTCGCGTAGTATAGGTTCGCAAAGTTGACAAGGGCCGGCACCAGATTGGGATCAAGCAGGAGGGCCTTGCGATAGGCCAACCGGGCGTGCTCNTGGTCGCTCTCGCTNCCTTCGTCGAGCCCGGCACCCTCGCGAAAGTACTTCGCCGCCAATGACAGGTGGACTGAAGACGAGGGTACGATCTCGGCCACGCTCCTCGACGCCGGCTCGCCGTCGCGATGCGGNGTCAAGGCCACCACCTTTACCGGATGTGCCTCTGCCATGCGCTGACTGAAGTCCAACGTCAACTGCCCGTCACGGGCTGACACCAGCGCTCTCAGCACGACGCGGAACGGNGCACCCTCAGCCAGACCCTCGCTGACCTGCCGGATAACACGGAGGTCCTGAAACCCGTAGNACCGCGCAGCCTTGGCGCGGACCACTGGATGGACAAGAGACCACTTCTCCAGATATCGGAGGTACTCCTCTCGCACCGCCGGGTAACGGTCACGGACCTGACGAGTGCTGTGGTACTGGTGGTCGAGCGCGGCTGGCGACGGTCGGCCACTCAGGCGGCAGAAGTCCGCCTCGCCCAAGATTCGGACGCGACCGGGAGTGTCCGCATTCGCCTGCTCCGCTTTCCGCACCTTCGCGCTTGAAGCGGCCCCGCGTAAACCAGATTCGGGGACCGACGCTGCGGCCCCACCCTCCCCCACGACGAGCATCGTCGTCTGCTCGGTGACGTCGCGCACCACCACGCCGCCGTGTTGTACGACGAGTTCGCGAGCCTCCTGCCGCCCGAGGGAAGCGAGCTTGCCGGCGAAGACGACGACCTGGCCGTGGAATGACGAGTCGACACGGGTGCGAGGGGCTGCGGGTTCGTCAGTATGGTCGNTCGCGTCCATCGCTCGAAGAAGTGGCTGTCGGCCTGAAAGATGAATGAGAATGTGTCCTGTGTCAAGTCGCGACAGATGCCGATTCGGCGCGTCGCGCGAAGACGGTTCTCGAGAGAATGACCCAACTGGTACTTGCCGGCGACGTAGGAGGAACCAAGACCTGGCTTGGCCTNTTCACGTGTGACGCGCCGCGGCCCGTCGCGGTCGCGACCCAACGCTTCCGGACGCTCGAGCACGACGGGATCGCGGCGATCATCGCCCGTTTCCTTGAACAGGCCGGGACACCTCCGATCGTCTCCGCCTGTCTCGGGGTGGCCGGACCGGTGCGGAACAACGCCTCACAACTGACCAATGTCCCGTGGCGCATCGATGGGGTCGACCTGGCGGAACGAACTGGTCTTTCGACCCTGCAGGTCCTCAACGATCTTGAGGCGATGGCCTACGCGGTCCCCTGGCTCGCCCCGTCCGAGCTGACCATCATCCAACCCGGCACACNGGTCAAGGGAGGCACGGTCGCAGTGATCGCCCCTGGCACTGGGCTTGGCGAGGCCTGTCTCCAGACGATCGGCGAGCGCCACCATGCGCTACCATCGGAAGCTGGACACACCGACTTCCCGGCCCGGACGCCGCGAGAACTCGAACTGGTGGCCAGCCTGACCGCAACCCATGGCCGGGTGGCACTCGAAGACGTGGTCTCGGGCCCGGGACTCGTCACGCTTCACCGTTTTACGCATCTGNCGTCCCCATGCACACAAGGCCCGTTGCCCGACGACCCCGCCCGGCAGCCATCCGCAGTGACCGCGTCGGCGCTGAACGGCAGGNGTGGCCCCTGCCAGGAAGCCCTCGACCTGTTCGTAGCCGCGCTTGGGGCAGAGACCGGTAATCTCGCCCTGCGTACGCTCCCAAGCGGCGGGCTCTACATCGGCGGAGGTATCGGGTCCCAAATCGTGCCGGTTCTCCGGTCGGCCTATTTTCTCGACGCCTTGTCGGACAAGGGTTCGATGCGCACGCTAGTCGAGCAGATTCCTATTTTCGTGGTTCTCGAGCCGAAGGTCGCGCTTATCGGCGCCGCGGTCAGGGCTGTCGAGATCCATACCGCACGGTCTTGATCGCGAAGGGCGGAGGACGCCGCTCCGCTCGATCGCCCATCCTGCTCCCTCGACTCGATTCACCTGGAATTTGCGAGAAATTTCACACAAGAGATCCGATCTCGGGAATAGTCGGCCCGTTTCGCGCGTTCTATCGATGACCGCGCTCGTGCGTTCAACCGGCGTGACGCGGGAGGATATGGGGCCACTCGAAACCAAGGAACCACGCCGTCCGACGGGACGCCCCGCCACGGAGGCACTATATTTTTCACTCGGACGGGCCACTAGCCAATGAGTGCACACTCACGGCTTTCGTACTTACAGCGTGTCGGTCTGCTCTCGGTGCTCAGCGNGGCCGAACGTTGGTCTGTCTTCCGGGCCGCTCGGGTGGCGGCGTACCGACGCCGCCGCCCTATTTTTCACCCGGGGGACCCAGCCGACGACGTATATCTGCTGGGGTCGGGTGTGGTCAAACTGTCGGTCGAGAGTCCCGAGGGACGCGAGGCTATCCTCGGGTTTCAGCATCCCGGTGATCTGTTCGGCGCGTTGGCGGTGATCGACGACGGGCCGCACGACCACCTGGCTGAGGCCTACGAGNACTCGACGATCTGGACCATCTCGCGCACCAGTTTCCAAGGCCTGATGCAAGATTCGCCGGCGCTCGCCCAAGAAATCATCACGCTGCTCGGACTACGGGTGCGGATGTATCAGACCCGCGTTCGCGAGATTCTTCACCAGAGCGCCCGTGCGCGCGTGGCCAACACCCTGCTCCATCTCGCTGGCCGGCACGGCGTGAAGGACGATGATGGGGTCGTCATCCCGCTCCGGCTGAGCCAGAGAGACATCGCGAACTTCGTCTGCCTGACCAGGGAGACGGTCAACTTCATCCTGAAGGATCTCCACGAGCGCAACCTGATCGAGACACAGGGCCGCAGCATTCGCCTCAAGAATCCGGCGGTTCTCCAACACGCCGTGCGCTAGTGTCCCGTCCCAGAGGTTCGTTGCACAAGTCGGTGGCGCGGCGCGCGGCTGAAAAGGCGTGAGGAGAGAACAAATTGGTGATTTGTGACCGACGAGCCACGCATTCAGGCGGGATGCAACCGGACGACTCGCNACCCGACTGTCACGGAGCCACCCCGACGGTTACACTGAGTTCGTGACCGATCAACACTGTCGCCGACCACAGACCGCGAGACACCGTTGGGGAGCCCTGGCGGCCATCGTGGCGTTGAGCACGACAGTCCTCGCCGTCCCCGCTCTGACCCAGTCGGCCGAGCCGATTGTCTACACCGTCCGATTCCCTGAACCGCACACGCACTACGCGGTGGTCGACGCCAGGGTCCCGACGGGCGGCCGCGATCGGATCGAACTGATGATGGCCGTGTGGACTCCCGGCTCGTATCTGGTCCGCGAATTCGCGCGACACATCGAAGGACTGTCGGCCCGCTCGCCAGGAGGCGCGCCACTGGCCATCCAAAAGTCTCGCAAGAACCGCTGGACCGTCGAAACCGGCGGCGCCCCGCGCATCGAGCTCTCTTATCGTGTGTACGGCCGGGAGATGTCGGTGCGCACCAACTGGATCGAATCCGATTTCGCCATGCTGAACGGCGCACCGACATTCCTGACGCTGGCCGACGACGCGAACAGACCGCACGACGTCACGCTGGAGATGCCCGAGGGATGGACACAGAGTCTGACCGGTTTGGCTCGACGGCCCGACCGAGGTCCACACGCCTATCGCGCCGCCGACTTCGACACCCTCGTGGACTCGCCAATCGTGGCGGGCAATCCCGCCGTCTACGAGTTCACCGTCGAGGGAACACCTCATACGCTGGTAAATGTGGGCGAGTCCGGGGTCTGGAACGGCCCGGAATCAGCGACGGACGTCGAGAAAATTGCCGCAGAGTTGTTGCAACTATGGGGCGAGACGCCATACGACCGATATTTCTTCCTCAACATGATCACCCAGGCCGGCGGCGGACTCGAGCATCGCAACTCGACCCTATTGATGACGAGCCGCTGGGCCACGAGCGCCAGACCAAGCTATCTGCGCTGGCTGGCGCTGGTCAGTCACGAACAATTTCACGCCTGGAACGTCAAACGACTTCGCCCCATCGAACTGGGCCCGTTCGACTATGAGAACGAAGTCCACACCGAGAGCCTCTGGGTGGTCGAGGGCATCACGTCCTACTACGCCGACCTGATCGTGCGCCGCGCGGACCTGTCGACAACCGAGGAATATCTCGAGGCGCTGTCGCGGCAGATTCGCGGTCTGCAAACCACTCCCGGGCGTCAGGTGCAGCCGGTCGCGCTCGCCTCCTACGACGCCTGGATCAAGTACTACCGCGCGGACGAGAACTCGCCCAACACGTCGGTCAGTTACTACACGAAAGGGGCGGTCATCGGGTTTCTACTCGACATGCGGATCCGGGCGGCGACCGGGGGCCGGAATTCCCTCGATGATCTGATGCGCTTGGCCTACGAACGTTTTTCAGGCGCACGAGGCTATACGCCGGAGGAGTTTCGCGCCCTGGGCGGCGAGGTCGCCGGCGTGGATCTGTCGGCCTGGTTCGCGCGAGCGCTCGATTCCACCGAGGAACTCGACTACGACGAAGCGCTGGAATGGCTCGGACTCGAATTCCCGGAGGACGCCGATGAAACTGAAGACGATGAAGAGGGCTGGATCGGTTTGGTGACCCGCATCGCCAACGGCCGCCGGTTGGTCGCGCAGGTGCGGCGTAATACCCCAGGGTACGTGGCCGGTTTCAACGTCGGGGACGAGATGCTGGGCATCAACGATTACCGCGTGTTGCCCGCCGAGTGGAACGACCGAGTGTCGCAGACGNCGCCAGGCACGGACATCTCGGTGCTGGTGTCCCGCCGCGGCGCACTTATGCGTCTGGCGGTCGCGGTCGGTTCGCGACCGTCCGAGCACTGGGATCTGGCCCCGGTGGCAGAGGCCTCGGCGGCGCAGGAACGACAACGCGAGTCTTGGCTCACCGGGCGATGATGGGAGACCATGGCGACCGAGGGCGGGTCGCCACCGCACTGGTCGGGGTGACCCCAGGCCGCTACGACACGGCGGCAGGGGCCGGAGCCGGACGGAGCGCCGCGATTGATACCTGGGCGGCGGTGCGTTCCGCCACGTCCAGGAATGCCCGCGAGGCGGCGGACTCTGGTTCGGCGAGCACGATCGGGTTCCCGTGNTCGCCTCCCTGACGTATCGACTGGTAGATGGGAATGCGTCCCAGGAACGGCACGCCCATGTCCTCGGCCGCCGATTCGCCGCCGCCCTTCCCGAAGATATCGCTCTCGTAGTTGCAGCTCGGACACGCGAAGTGACTCATATTTTCGACGATGCCGAGCGTTGGCACGTTCAGCTTTCTGTACATCCCCACGGCACGACGTGAATCGGCGACGGACACGGTCTGAGGCGTGGTGACGACCACCGCCCCCGACACCGGCACCGTCTGACTGAGGCTGAGGGCCACGTCACCGGTTCCCGGCGGCATGTCGACCACCAAATAATCCAGCTCCTCCCATCGGACTTCCCGAAAAAACTGTTGGACGACCCCGTGCAGCATCGGTCCACGCCAGATGATCGGGGTGTCGTCCTCAGTCATGAACCCCATCGACACGACACGAATGCCATACCGCTCGGCCGGAATAATTTTCTTCCCATCGGTCTCGAGCTGACTGCGTACGCCGAGCATAATTGGAATATTGGGTCCATACACGTCGGCATCTATCATCCCGACGCGCCCGCCATACTGCGACAGGGCCAACGCCAGATTCACGGCCACGGTGCTCTTGCCAACGCCGCCCTTGCCGGCGCCGACCGCGATGATGTTCTTCACCCCGGGGATTGGAGCCCGCCCAGCGTCCGGCGACGCGACNGCGCGCACATTGGCGGTCATGTTGACGCTGACGCTGGTGACCCCGTCGAGCGCGGACACGGCCGCCACCGCCTGGTCGTGCATCTGCTCCTTCACCGGACAGGCCGGCGTCGTCAGTTCGATATCGAACGTGACCTGCCCACCGTCGATCCGTAGCTCTTTCACAAAGTCGAGGGTCACAATGTCTCGACCCAGGTCGGGATCCTGGACGACCTTNAGCGCCTCNAGCACCGCACTCGACTCGACAATCCCTGTACTCATCGGAACACACCGCCTGCCTGTGGCCACCGCGCGCACGCCATCGTGCTCCGTCAAGTCACCAACTTTCCAGTGTAATCCTTTTGTGGAAACCGTGACAAGGCGCCCCGGCAACGCCTCGGTGACACAACCGCACCATTGTGTCAGACTGCCGCGCAGATGGAGAACNTGTCAGATGACAGATGAACCGAGACCTGAAGCGACGCCGCCCCCACCACCCGTGACACCCCCGACGACGCCCGCGGGCCCCGCGTCGTCGAACCGCAGCGTCATGATCGTCCTCTCGTATCTATGGATACTGGCGCTGATCCCGTTCTTGATGGAACAAGACGACAAGGACGTGCGCTGGCACGCGAAGCATGGCTTGGTCCTGCTCGGCGCGGAAATCGCGGCCTTCATCGCAATCGGTATCCTGAGTGGACTCTCCGGCGGGCTCGGCTGTTTGCTCGTCCCGCTGNCGCAGCTTGGCATTCTGGTGTTCCACGTCGTGTGCATCGCCAAAGCCCTGGAAGGTGAGCGCCTCTTGGTCCCGGGACTGAGCGACTTCGCGGACAAGTTCTAGAGAACGCTCAAACCCGCATCTACTTCCCTCGCGCTGNGACGGCTTCGTGGGAGGCAAGCGCCTCAGGCAGGAGGCCGCAGATGACCGACAACGTGCCACGACGTCCCGGACGGCGCCGCACAGCGTGGATGGTGGTGCTTGCGCTCGGGACGTTCGCCGCGGCGGACGGTCGCCGCGGCCCCGACGAACAGGTCGGCGTCCGGTGGGCGCTGGCCGGCATCCGGTGGTATCAACAGAGCCTGCCAGCCTTGCTCCCGACCTCAGGTGCCACGTGTCGGTTCGCACCCACCTGCAGCCACTACAGCCACGCAGTCATCGAGCGACACGGTCTATGGAAAGGCGCCGCTCTGACGCTGGATCGTCTCGCTCGCTGCGGCCCGTGGACCCCGCGCGGCACGCCTGACCCGCCGCCCTGACCACACAGCCGGTCACCGGGAAGCCACAGCCTCTTCGACGCAGGCCGGTTCTACTGGATGGAGATACGGACCCGCATCCGGGTCACCGGGACGTAAGGCCGCGTGACATCGAAACGCAGACAGGTGCCGTGCCGGACCCCAGGGGGCACCACGAGTTGGAGCTGATGCGGCAACAACCCGGCCCCGCTCCCGAAGCAGGCTCCGCATGATTCCAGCCATACCTCACCGCGCCCACCGCACACTGGACACGTGTGCGAGAGCGAGACGTCGATCGGCACCCGCACACCGGTCATAGCTTGCCGTGGGGTCAGACAGACCTCGGCCGAGAGGGGATCACTTTGGGCCGCGCCAAAGAACGAGGCCTGCATACGACCGACCAGGCTCGAAANGGANGGNAAATCGACGTCGATCTCATCGGCGAACGCGGGCTCTCGACCAGAGCCCGGTCGCAACGTGTCGACAACGTCGCCAGACGCTCGACCCGGTTCGGTCAACGTCTCATACGCGCGATGCAGCGAGGCCAGGCGACCCGGTGAGGCGGCGTGTAGGCCCTGGTCGCCGCCGTCGGGGCGACACCGTCGCGCCAGTTCACGATAGGCACGCCGGACCTCGTTGATGTCAGCGGATGGAGGCAGCCCCAGCCGCCTGTAGTGCTCGTGCATTGGCCCTCAGCGCCCGGGCGCAGTGAGTCTGTCGGTTTCGACCCGAGTCTTTACGATAGGAGCCGTTCTCCAGCCTTGTCAACCGAAGACCCCNATGGTNGGGTCGGCCCCTGCCGCGCCCACAGCCCCCCCGCGGAGCGCAGTGGACCCACGCTCAGCACCTGTCCGGATTGCTGTGGCATTCTCGAACCCAGCACTCCGCCGTGGCAGACGCTCGTGCAATCGATACACCCGGACGCCGCGCCGATGGCCAACGATCAGGCCGACCGCTGGCAGTGTCTGATCTGCCGTTATCGCCGACCTTAGGGCGGCTCGCTGCGGCTGGTTAGCCGGCTCCGAGCAACAGAAGCATCTCGCGGCGCTGGTCAGCGTCGAGGGTTGCGAAGTCGAGTTCAGTGTCACAATCGTCGCAGAGCAGTTCGAGCATCGCCGGTGGGGTCTGTTCCGAGAGTTCGAGTTCTGCCCCGCCCGCCTGAACGACGTGCACCTGNAGCGTCTTGGCCAGAAAGCTCTTTTCATTGCCACAGTTCGTGCAGGTCAATCCCATTGATCAGATAGCTCCTCTCGTCGCGGTCGCGCGTGGTGGGAGGCCAAATTGCCCCCCCCTGAGTGAGTGCACGGCCACCAGAGATTGTATGAGAATAGGAAACGGNCGCGCAATCCGCGCCCTTCGGCCAGGCGTCGCGGGGCGGGATCCGCTTCACATTTCACCCTGAGGCGCCGCGAGTTGGGATAGGATGCTTCCGGCTATGACGATTGACAGGAACGACTTCGGGATCAAGACCGAGTCACGCGGCGCCCGCTGGGTCGCCTGGGTCACAAGAGACGGCAGTGACAAGCCGCTGGACTCGGTGCTTCTGTGCGGTCAGACGCGGGACGAAGCCGAATCGAACGCTCGCGCGTGGGCCGACAAGCTCACCGCCGACCCCATCCTCATCCGCAACTGAGGTCGCCGAGTGAGACTCTCGGAGTCCCCGCGTAGTGGTCGTGGGGGTTCGGGGCCCAGACCCGTGCGGACAATTTTTCCTACACGCGAACGACCGCAAATCGACCGGCGACATCGTCAGTCGCCAGCAGCGAACCCGCAGTGTGGTGGCCCGCCGTGCAATGCGGCCCCTTCACTTCCAAGGCGACAACGTCCAGTTCGAGCGACCGCGCCACATACCCGCCGGCGACGCAACCGCACGGCAGCGCGGCGAATTCGCTGAGCTCGAATANGGCTCCAGCCGACGACGTCAGAACTTGCGGTGTCAACTTCGNTTCCCTCTCAAAGTAGAGTCGACAGCCTCGTCGACCTACACCGAGTTAGACGTTGGACCGCGATAGATGGTCGGAAGCTGNCAAGCGTCAGAAGGGATTGGTGAGTACCGGCCTCCCCGGCGGCNCACAGATACACGACCGTCCCATCCACGCTGGTCTCCGGGAACAGGGCGCGAGCCGCATCCAGGCACAATAGAGAATGGGACCTCGAACAGGCAGTCGCCCTGGAGTAACCCGTTCACCTCGGGCCGACTCAACGCCCGTCTGAAGACTGTGGCGGCGTCCACCGTAGCTGGTCGGCGGCGGCATAGGACGGCACGATGACCACCGACGCTCGTCGGTCCCATGCGGTGGTCTCCGCGAGACAGGAGACGATCGTTCGCTCGAAGCTCGCCAGATCCGCGGTGCTGAACAGGCGGGTCTGTCGGGGCGTGATCCCGGCGAATCCAGATGGCTGAAAACTGAGTCGACGGGATTAGCTTCGGAGTGTACTTGGTTCCGGGCACCGGTTTGTCACGGGCCGCA
The DNA here is from genome assembly GCA_002712885.1 of Acidobacteriota bacterium. Taxonomy (GTDB): domain Bacteria; phylum Acidobacteriota; class Vicinamibacteria; order Vicinamibacterales; family UBA8438; genus UBA8438. The sequence continues at coordinate 115,469 of PAUN01000030.1, read as the reverse complement.
CCCGGGGGACTTCCGAGACGCTGTGGAAAAGTTGTGGATGATCTGTGCATCGCCTGTGGATTGTCGGCGGAGCGAAAATATTTCTGTGCCCGGTACCAGGCAGCGAAGGTGCGGTCGGCCGCGATGTGGAGCAGCCTTCGTACTTTCCTTCGCTTTTGCCGACACGTGCCAAGTGACTAGAATCCGTTTCGTCCCCATCGTCATCATCAACCCAACGCCCTCTCGACAGTCGTGACCGTCCATCGCATCGAACAGTCCATCAACGGACGCACGTACCAGATCGAAGCGATGCTCGTCGATCCGGAGCGGTGGCGCGCGTACCTGGTGAGCGCCGCCGGCGGCTCGACCGCGTTGATGCCGTTCTACGGCACCACGGCCGAGCAAGCCGTGCAGCAGCTGACCAACTGGCTCATGCTCGCCCACCAACCGCCGACATTTCCGGTATAGTACGGAGCCTTACGCTGTTGCTCGCCAGCCCGGGCCATTGTGGCGAGCCGGCGCGGTACCGAAACATGTGGCGCCGCCTCCTGCCGGTCGGGCTCCTAACGCTCGGGGTGCTGTTTTGGACTCCGGTCCTCGAAACAGCCGCTGCGGAGCCCCCGCGTGTACGCCTGATTACGACCGGCGGCACCATCTCGAACCGGCCCGGCGACCGCCTCTCCCCTGACGANCTGGTAGCTCTGGTGCCCAACCTCGCCGACCTCGCCGAGGTCGAAACGGAGGAGTTCGCCAACATCGCCAGCAGCGCCGTCGCGCTCGACCAGTGGCTGCGGCTGGCCCGCCGGATCAACGCCGTCTTCCGCGAAGATCGCGACCTGGCGGGCATCGTCGTCACCAGCGGCACCGACACGCTCGAAGAACTCGCCTACTTTCTACACCTGACCGTCCGCGCCGCGCGCCCGGTGGTGGTGGTGGGCGCCATGCGCCGGCCCGACACCCTGGGCTACGATGGGGCCGCGAACCTGCGGCAGGCCTTCAGGGTGGCGGGCGACGCCGGATCGCAAGGGCGGGGTACGCTCGTCGTCTTCAATGGCGACATCAACTCCGCACGCGACGTCACCAAGACCCACGCGACACATCTGCAGGCATTCGAGTCGCTCGGCTACGGGATNCTTGGCACCGCGTCCCAAGATCGCATCATCTACTATCGCCGGCCGGAGCAGCGCCACACAGCCGACACGGAGTTCAACGTCGGGCGAATCACGCGTCTACCACTCGTGGATGTCGTGATGTCCTACCAGGGGGCTTCGGGCAATCTNATCCGTGCCGCCGTCGATCTGGGCGCCGACGGTCTTGTCATCGCTGGGGCCGGCGCCGGGGCGNTCAGCGCGGGCCAGCGCGAGGCGGTGGGCTACGCCTTGGAGCAAGGGGTCAGCGTGGTGATTACCACCAGGACGGGTGGTGGACGTATTGCACCACGGGGGCCCAGACCCAACCAGACGAACGATGGCCCCGACGCTGATACGAGACGCCGCCAGGTTTCGGGTGAAGACCTCGCTCCCGTCAAAGCCCGCGTGCTGCTGATGCTGGCCCTGACCGAAAGCTCGGAGCACGACGAGATTCAGCGGATGTTCAGCGAGTATTGAGCACTCAGACCGTCGATTGATTGGAAGGCGAAGGCGAGCATACAATAACTGTCGATGGGCCAGTGGCGCAGTTGGGAGCGCGCGTGAATGGCATTCACGAGGTCAGGGGTTCGAACCCCCTCTGGTCCACCATCTTTTCTCTGCTGATCTGAATCTCCCCGCGAACCGGCTGACCCGCTACCGCTCCTGGCCAAGCAGCGCGATCGAGACTGCGCCCCAGTTCTGGATGAAGCGCCAGGGGCGCGACCCNGCGGCGGGACGCAGCTTGACGAAGCGTCCGTCCTCGGCAACGTCGTATAGCGAGTTCCCCGCGATNTCCGACGCGGCGCAGAAGCCAACAGCGAAGAGTTCACGGGCCGGACTGGAGCGAGGGACACGCTCGGACAGGTCCACTTCGACCGCCATCAGGTGACCATCGGCGACGAAGAAGAGCTCACGTCCATCGCGACTCCAGGTCGGGGCGGTGGCCCCGTCTCCGAAGATCGGCTGCGCCCGCCCGCCATCCGGATAGCGCTGCAGATAGATCCGGTCGGCTCCGGATACGTTCGACACGTAGGCATTGGCACGACCGTCCGGCGTCAGCCTGGCCGTGCCAAGTTCAGATCATAATCGGGCCGTGGACCCGATTCGCTACGCTGCACCGGCTCGGTCTCAAGTCCGTCACGCTTCAGCAACTACTGACCGACGGCGCCGCCATGCCCTGGCGAATCTGCCGGGTGGACCGGGGACAGTACACGGTGCTCGACGTCGGCCTGGACAACGCGGTAGCACGTAGGCGTGTCCGGCCGCCCGATGAGCCGGTAGCGGTCGGGGACTGGGTCACGTTGGACGCCCTCGACCCTGACCGCATCGGAGAGACCTCGCGGAGCGCACGACGGTACTCCAGCGAGGCGCGGTGGGCGCAGAAGGGCGCGAGCGGCTCATTGCGAGCACTCTTGACGTAGTGTTTGTGGTGTCCGCCTTCGCGACCACGGAAAAGCTGGAGCGTCGAAGTCTCAACCCGCGCAGGATGGAGCGCTGTGTCGCCGCGGTGCGCGAGGGCAGCGGCACGCCGGTGGCAGTGCTCAACAAGGCGGACCTTCCAAGACACGACAGCGAAGAACTAGGCGACGTTCGGCGCGAGCTGTCGGCCCGGCTTGGCGTCAACGTGGTGTGCGTCAACGCCGAGACCAGGCTCGGCCTGGACGAGCTACGTCAGCACCTGACCCCAGACGATACGGTGGCGTTTGTCGGACCCAGCGGAGTCGGTAAATCCAGCCTCATCAACGTGCTCCTGGACCAGCCGGCGCTGGATGTGGACCGCGTGCGACAAACGGACGCCAAAGGCCGACACACGACATCACACCGGGAGCTGCTGATGATTCCGGGAGGAGCACTCTTGGTGGATACACCCGGCATGCGTGAGTTCGTTGTACTCTCCGCGTCGGGTGAAACCACCGGCTTCGACGACATCCAGGCGTTGGCGAGCGCCTGTCGCTTCTCCGACTGCGCCCATGAGACGGAGCCTGGCTGCGCGGTTGTGGCAGCGACCGAACGTGGCGAGNTGCTCGCCGACCGCCTCGCGAGTTTCCACGCGCTGCAACGGGATGCCCGCCGGNTCCAAGCCAAACACGGCGCTCTGGTAAGGCACATCACCCACAAGNAAGGACCGGAGGTTCCGACGGCTGGTCCGCGAAGCGATGGACCTCAAGACACAATAACTGGCGCGACCTTCTGCGCGCTTCAGGCACTGCTACTCCGTCCCTGGAGACAACGGGCGGTCGAACACTCGCTCGTAGTCCTGTGGGGTGTCGATATCCGTGAATGCGCCATCGTCCTCGGTCGGAACGTCCAGTCCCCGGGCGGCATGCGCTCGCACCACCGGCTTCGCGCCGTGCTCCGGATCGGCCGCGCGCAATTCGTCGAACAGCGATCGATCGAAGAGCACCGGATGCCCGTGGCGTCCGTCNCGCTCGGGACGCACAAGGGGAGCCCCGGTGCGTCGATACCCNTCCAACACNGCTCGCACCGTCGACGCCGAAACAAGCGGCAGGTCGACAAGGGTCACGATGACGGCCCGCAGCTGCGGGCGATCGACGGCCCGCAACGCGACCAGGAGGGAAGACAGTTGCCCNTCTCCCGGGTTCAGGTTCGTCAGTAGACGCACCGGTGTTGGCAACCCCTCGACGAACCGCCTGATCGCCTGATCGTGATATCCGGCCACCACCACAACGTCGTCAACGCCGCCGGCCACGAGTGTCGATGCGATGCGCCCCAGAAACGTCTCATCCCCGCGGCCCGTCGGTAACAGCGCTTTCGGACGTCCCCCCATACGAGACGACGCACCGCCGGCCAAGATCACACCTGGAATCATCGAAACACTTTACGTCGAAGTGCCAAGGGGCGGAGTGCCCCACCCGGGGTTNCGAATCGGTGGGGCCGAGCGAGTGCTGCGTCGCAACGGGTCGCCGGCCCGAGACCCGGGTGCGGCGCCCGGTGGACCAGCCGCGACGAGGGAGCAGATNGGGTATCTGTGANCGAGGAGCAACGCCGCGCAGCNGAGTCCCCCACCCGGNGGTCGGGTTGCGAACCGTTGNGGCGGAACACTACAATCTGTCTCGCCATGAACCACCCTGATGTCAGCGTTCGTTGTCAGCGGTGCGGTGCCCAGATGGACCTGACGGACCCGGCTCCGGAAGATCCGTGGCCCGCCCAGCAATTCTGGGAGTGTCCGCAGTGCAACCGCCACTTCTGGACCACGTATCCGGCCGTCAAACCGGCAAAGCCAGCCGCCAAGCCGGCGGCAATGGCGGCCGACACACCGGCCAAACCGGCCGTCGCCGTGGCCGCAGCGCCTGACAAGCCGGCCGAAGTGGCGAGAACTCCTCCGTCGGCCGCCACTCCCAGTGATCCCCCGACGCCTACCAAGTAGCCGGCAGCACGCGCACCAGGTCAACCCGGTGCCGGGACGGTCGACACGGAGCCTACCACTCACGGAACCCGTATCACCCTGACGGACTGATTCTGGACGCCAATCGACCAATCGAACGCTTGACTTCTATCGACCAAGCTCATTAAGATGACCTATCTCAAGATGGAGGACCAGCATCATACGATGATTTTGTCGTGTGCCTCTGCCGTCTATTTTGGGCTGGGTCCGCCGTTTCTCGACACGACGTCGTCGGCGATGCACTCAATAAACCTGCGCTCATCAGGGAGTTGCGGGAGGTTCTGACGGTTGTCCCTTGCCGACCCGGCGCAAACGGGTGGCAGGGTCCGTTAGGTCCCGGAGCGTTGCGCGTCGCGTCTGTGCGCCGTAAAAGCGGAACCGGGGTTCGGATATCGGAGGAGTAGGGTATGGCCAGCGGCACTATCGCGCGTCTATTGATCGACAAAGGCTTCGGCTTCATCCGTGACGAGGGCGGAATCGAGCATTTCTTCCATCGCAGCTCCGTTCGCGGAGCGGTGTTCGAATTGTTACGCGAAGGCCAACGAGTGGAGTTCACCACCGAGGACTCGGGCAAAGGCCCACGCGCTGGTGAAGTCCGTTTGATCGAAGACTAACGCCCTCCCGCGCCGTCCCCGCCGAGTGCCGGGACGGCGCCGCTCATAGCTGTCTGGTCTCCTCCGAGACCGAAAGACACTCGCGTCGTTCCAGCACGAAACGCCGGTTTCGTGTTGTCTGCTCGGTCTTCGTAGCTCACCCCCAACTAGAAACGACTCGCCAGGGCGCCGCGCCCCACGCGGGTGGAGCGCGGAAACTGGAGTGCCATGCGATGATGGGTCCCGCACGGAAGCGAACGGGGCCCGGTGGCCCTCCCGGTCTTCAAAACCGGTCGCCCCCCGCCAACGCGGGGGGGCTGGGTTCGACTCCCAGGCGCTTCCGCCATTAACCTCCTGTTACCCCAACAACTTACCGGTCGCCCCTTTCCTCGCCTCCCCCATCTCTCCCCCAACCGGCCCATCCAGCAGCCGGATGGCCCCTTCGATGGCTGCTGGGCTCAAGTGCATGTAACGCTGCGTAGTCGTGATGTTCGCGTGCCCGGCAAGCTCCTGAATCGCCCGCGCAGAGCCGACGTGCGCGTTGCCAGCGCCACTTCGACCCCGCCCGCCAGGTCCCCTTGACCGCAACCGTCTGTACTGGCAGCGTTGGGGCGATTCGTCCTGCGTACCGGGGAGTAATCCGCCTTGTGGTTGGGGGGCAGAGGAGGGCCACTGGCGGGATCGAGCAGGGTTACGTCAACAGGGTGGTCTAATAGCTCCTATTGTCAGGCCGCCATGCTCAATCTGCGCGTGGATGTGGTGCGGCGACTGAGCCAACTGCTCGGCGCAGTGCTCAGCCAAGAAGGAGAGTGATGTGGCTGAAGAGTGTCAACTCGAGAGGAGCAAACGGCTTGGCGCACGATTGACGCGCGGCGTTGCGGCCTGCCTGTCCTTGCTGGTCTTTGTTGGCCTCTTCAGCAGAGGAGTAGCACAGGCCGAGGTCGACGATGAAGCGGAGTCCGTGGTCGTTGGGTCGCGGCCGGATCCGGCTCCAGAGAGTGGCGGCAGCGGAAGCGGGACTGCCAGAGAGGGGACCATCCAACTCCCCATCCAACTCCCCGAGCGGGACCCGAACGCCTGCCGCAGCGACCCGGCGATGGGCCCGGAGATGGTCGTCATCGAGGGCGGTCATTTCAGGATGGGCTCGCTCGACGGTGACAGTAACGAGAAGCCGGTGCACACGGTTGCGGTGAAGTCGTTTGCCCTCAGTCGTTGCGAAGTCACCGTGGCGGAGTTCTCCGTCTTCGTGGAGGACACGGGGTATGTCGCGACGGCTGACAGCGGGGACTGTCGTGCGTTGAACGAAGCTGGCATCACCTTTGTCGACAGCGTGGACGCGTCCTGGCGAGATCCACGCTACCCGGAAGTCGCCCAAGTCGCTTCGATGCCAGTCGTGTGCGTGTCCTTCGACGATGCGTTGGCCTACACGCAGTGGCTCGCCGCGCGCACGGGTCAGTCCTACCGGTTACCCACGGAAGCCGAGTGGGAATACGCCGCGCGCGCTCGCACGACCACCGCACGCCATTGGGAGGTCTACCGGTCCGCAAGTCCCTGTGATTTCGCCAACGGCGCCGACAAGGACGCCAAGTCGCGGTTCAAGGATCGGTCGATCGTAGATTGTGCTGACGGTCATGTGGTCTCGGCCCCGGTGGGGACCTATCGACCGAACGCGTTCGGCCTGTACGACATGTTGGGCAATGTCTGGGAGTGGACGGCAGATTGCTGGCACGAGTCCTATGACGGCGCCCCGATCGACGGCGATGCCCGGCAGGAAGCGGACCACTGTTCGAGGCGTGTGGTTCGCGGCGGCTCTTGGTTCTACGGACCCATGGGCCTGCGGTCTGCCAAGCGGAGCAGGGACGACACCACAAGAACGTACAACAGCGTTGGATTTCGCGTTGCCAGGACGCTCTGACCCCATGTGCTTTTCGCTCCGTCCCTTCTCACTGTCCCTGTGCTCGGCGTTTCGCAGTGCGGGTGGCCCGTGGCGCCGGCTGGCTGCAGTACTGCTCATCGTGCCCCTGGCCGCCGGTGCCTGTGCTACTCGTTCCGCGGACCGAGATGGTGATGACCACCAGCAACCCGGTAGAGGGACTGGCGCTTACTCCAGGAACCGGGATGTGGAGGGCGAGCGCTTCATCCTCGAAGCTGGCGCGGAGTTGTTCAGCGAGCACTGCGCCGTCTGCCACGGCGAGCGCATGGAGGGGGCGGCCCAGGGCACGCCGCTGATCGGGGCCGCGCTCGCCCGCGGCGCGTCTGTCGACGAGCTGGTGGCGAGCATCCGCAACGGCTTCCCGGAGCGCGACATGCCGGCCTGGTCCGCCACCATGAGCGCCGAGCAGATCAAGACCCTGGCGCTCTGGATAGCCGAGGTTCGGGAAGGGTTGGTCTACTCGCAGTTCAACTATACGAACGAGCTCACCATCCCGGAGGGTGCGATCCGAACCCGGGCGTACGACCTCGAGATCGACGTGCTGATCGCGGGGCTCGACCCACTGCCATACTCCCTCGCGGTGCTGCCCGACGGTCATGTGTTGGTCACCGAGAAGAAGCGCGGCCTTCGGCTCGTCACGCCGGAGGGAGAACTCTCGACGCTTATCGGAGGTACGCCGGCGGTCTACGACGACAGCCAGCTCGGTTTGGGTGGTGTCGAGGAGGGCCTCGGCTGGCTCCTGGACGTAGCCCCGCATCCGCGCTTCCGCGAGAATGGTTGGATCTACCTGGCCTACACCGACCGCTGTGGAGGCTGCAACGAGGCCAGTCGAGTCTCGCAGCGCCCGGTTTCCATGGTCAAACTCGTCCGTGGTCGCATTGAGAGCGGCCGCTGGGCAGACGAGCAAGTGATCTGGCAGCCGCCGCTCGAATCCTACTCGCCCTCAAGCGACTCGGTGGCCGGTGGTCGAATCGCTTTCGACCCGGACGGTTACGTGTTTCTGAGCGTGGGCTACAAGAGCGACGACGGGATTCAGGACCTCGCCTCGCCGCACGGCAAGATCCACCGGATCCGCGACGATGGCCGAGTCCCGGCGGACAATCCCTTCGTCGATGTGCCCGGCGCGATGCCGAGCATCTGGAGCTATGGCCACAGGTCCCCGCAGGGCCTCGAGTTCGATGCCCGCACCGGTCGCCTGTGGGGAACCGAGCACGGACCCCGGGGCGGCGACGAGCTGAATCTACTGCTGCCTGGACGCAACTACGGCTGGCCTCTCTTCTCGAACGGACAGAACTACGATGGCACACCGGTTAACTGGGATGGGCGCCACGGCACCGAGGTGTCGCTCGAGGATGTCGCCCAACCTGTGGTGGATTTCACACCGTCGGTGGCCGTGTCGGCATTCGTGGTCTATGAGGGTGACGCTTTTGCCGCCTGGCGCGGGGATCTGCTGGTCGGCTCGCTAAAGGCAGCGGACCTCATCCGGTTGCGAATCAAGGATGGTCAGCTACTCGAGCGCGAGATCCTGATCGAGAACGTGGCACGGATCAGAGACGTTGAGATCGGCCCGACTGGCGAGCTCTACCTGCTGCTCGAGCACGCCTCCGGCGGTCAGGTCGTTCGGGTCACTCCCGCTCAATCAAGGCGCTGAGCGAGAAAGGTCGGCTTAGGTGTGGTGCGGACGACGGAGACGATGGCGGCAGCTCCCTGGATGCGTGGGGCAACGCCTACTTTCTACGGAACGACGTCGGACCGGACATTCCGGCGGTCGAGGCTGCAACCGTGCATCCCGACCCGGCCATGGATACGCAGCCGTTGTTTGACCGTCTGGCCGAAGGGGGGACTCCAGATGGTCGATCTGGAGAGTCGGCAGGAATGAGCAGGCGGTCTCATCCTCCCGCGGTCACTGTCACGATCCGGCAAGCAACAGTTCCACGACGGCGTCTGTGTCACTGAAGTCGGGCAGGACCGCGTGCGCGTCGGCCTGACGGAGCGCGTCTTCTTCATAGCTCCCGGTGGCCACGGCGATGGAACGCGCCCCGGCCGCCGCCGCGCACTGGACGTCGAGCGGGGTGTCGCCGATGACGACCACGTCAGCGGCGGCGTGCACCCGCACCCCGTCACGCCCGGCTCGCTCGACCGCAATCGGGACCAGCGCGTCCCGCACGGGCGCGTCGTCCCCGTAGGCGCCGAAATGGAAGAAGTGCCACAGATCGAAATGCCGAAGCTTGATCTGCGCCGGTTCGGCGAAATTCCCGGTGACAAGACCGCAGCGGATCTGGTCGAGGTGACTGAGTCGCTCCAACAGGGCGGACACCCCGGGCATCAGACCCTTGCGAGGTCCCGGGAAGTGAATTTCGTCGGCGAACAGTTCACAATAGCGCCGATGGAACCGCGCACGGGCCTCGCCGTCCGCGGTCACACCGGCCCGGGCGAGGGCGTCCGTCAGGATGAGGTCATCAGTCATCCCGGCCACCGGAACATGGTCGAACCCGCGTGCTACCCCGAACAGGTCCTCGAACGCGCGGGTCAGCGCGCGGTATCCGGCCCGGCCAGAGAGCAGCAAGGTGCCGTCGATGTCGAAAAGAAGGATCTTGGAGAACACCGGTGAGTGAAACTCAGACGCCAAGGTCGCGATTTACCTCGTCAACAATCTTGCCCGATGCGGACAGGGCATCCACGATGGCCCGCAACGCGAGGAAGTTGGCGGCGACGGCCATGATGGCGAGGAGCGCGTGAACACCGGATGGAATCACTCTGGTGTCGACGCCGCCTCCCAGGATCGCGGTCAGCATGGTCAACCCCATCGCCATCGAGGCCAGCTTGAACACGGGCCCGCGAAGGGCGGACACCCGTGCCACGGCGTCGGTTTCAAGCCCGCCCTCGATGACCGCGTCCTTGATGGCTTTGACCTTACCGATGAGATAGAACATGGTCATCGAGTGTCCGAGCAGGGTGATGAGCGTGACAAAGATGGCGAGCGTGGCGTGAGCGAGCACGTCGTCGGGCGCGGCCACCAGGTAGCCGAGCGCAAAGCTAACGACGAGACCGACAAGCGAGAGGATCGACGCGGTGATCAGCGCAGCGGACATGGGCCCTTGATCATATCAGCGGCGCGTCCACACGTGGCTCAGCCCCCGTCGCCCGTCGTCGTGCGGTGGCTGCCGATCGTGCGCAAGCAAGTGGGCAACCGACGAGACCTGCTGGACCTGGCGATGGGGGCCGGTCGTCATGCCAAACTTGCCGCGGAGTTGGGGTTCCGAGTGTTCGGCGTTGATCGCGACCTCTCCCGAGTTCGCCGAGCGAAAACGGGCCTCTTGCGCCACGCGGCACTGTGGGTCGACGACCTCGAAGTCATGCAGTTACCGCCCCAACGGTTCGATCTGATCATCTGCACGAACTACCTGCAGCGAACGATCTGGCCGGCGCTGCGCGCTGCCGTGCGACCCGGCGGATTCGTCATTTACGAGACGTTCACGGTCGGGCAACTCCTCCACGGCACCGGTCCACGCTCGCCGGACTTTCTCCTGCAACCGCTCGAGTTGCATGGTGTGTTTGCCGATTGGGAATTGTGCCACAACGAGGAGCGTGCGAAACCAGCCGCGGTCGCGCAGGTTGTGGCACGAAAACCGGAGTAAGGGGACACGTACCGTGCTAGCTGGCTTCGGGGTTGGGTGCGGTCGCGCGGTGGGTGGGCTTGGTCTGACGGGCGACCAACGCACGATACTCGCGGATCAGCAGTTCGAGGTGCTCCCGCTCCTCGTCGGCAAACTCCAGAAAGATCCGCTTCCCCTCAGAGTCTTCGAACCGCTGGCCGTACCGCTTGAAGAATTGGTGGGATGCGCGCTCACACCGGATGCCGATCATCAGCGCTTCACGGTCGTCAACGACGCCGCCCAGTTCCTCGGCCCCGGAGGCGAACAACCCGCTGGCCGCCCCCTTGAAGAACAGAAACGTCGGGTAGGACTCGAGGTCGGGGTCCTCCGACAGCAGCTCCTGGTAGCGTGCCTCGAGCGTCCCCAGGTGGTCCGTCTCTTCGCCGGACAGACGCTTGAACACCTGGCGCGCCCGGGTATCCTGCACCAATTCCGCGCCACGCGAATAGAAATCGAGGCCGCTCCGCTCGGTGGCAATCGCCATGCGTAGCGCGTCACGCGCAAACAACAACTCCGTGGTGGCCCCGGTCGGGGTGTCCTGCCGTCCCTCTCGGCAGTCCTCGCAGGTCCCATGGATTTGCAGCACGCTCTGGCGGGCCTGAAAGCCACGAGCGGCCGCAATCTCTTCGAGCAGGAGCTCGATATCGGAACTGAGAAACTCAGATGACCCGTTGCAGGACTCACATATGAGATGAAAATGTCGCGGGTGCCGGCAGGAGTGCTCGAAGCGGAACCGGCCCTCCCCGAAGTCGACCTTCCGAGCGATGCCGGCATCGACCATCCATTGAAGGGTCCGATACACCGTCGCGCGACTGATCTTTTGGTCTCCCTGACGCATCAGGTCGACCAGATCGTCCGCGCTGAGGTGCCCGTCCTGCCCGAGAAAGACGCTGACGATCAACTCGCGCTTACTGGAGCGCTTGCCACCGCGAGGGCGCAGACGTTCAAGGTAGGCGGATTGGGTGTCCATACCACCAGGCGCCGGCCGAGAAACGTCAGACGTCGAACGAGGAGCCGCACCCGCAGGTGGACTTAGCGTTCGGGTTCTTGATGGTAAATCCGCCACCAGTCAGATTGTCGACGAAATCGACCTGGGCACCAGACAGATACCGCAAGCTGATCGGATCAACATACAACCGCACGCCGTTCGATTCGAAGACCTGATCGGCCTCCGGATCGCCGGCACCCTCTTCGATCATCAGACCATACTGAAAACCGGAGCAGCCGCCCCCCTGCACGAACACCCGAAGACCAGCTTCCGATTTCTTCTCGTCCAGCATCAGATCGGTGATCTTGGTTGCCGCGGTCTCGGTCACGGTGATGACTTCAGACATCTGATTGCGATCTCCCACGGCTCCGGAACGGAGCCCTATGTGAATTATATCGAGCGCGGCCCCCCGCCTCAAGCGGGCGCCGTTGGCTGTTCTACAATACGCAGAGTACGCAATCGCCATCAGGACGAGGCGCCAGACCACACTGATGAGTACCCCTTCAGACCCGCTGCTCGATCAGGCCCAGGCCCGGTGGACCGATCTGGCCGCTTCCCGGCCTGACCTCGCACCCGCCATTGCCATGCAGCGCTCGATGGTCACCCGAACCATTGACGCGGTGCGACGGCTGGGCGCGACAGAAATTGCAGACATCACCTTGGAACCGGCACTGGCGGCGACCAAGCTGCGTGCGGCGACGCCGGTGCTACGGGGCGAGGTACTCGCGCTCCCGGTCGAACTCCTTGGCCCTTTGGTGCTCCATGCCTGCGACGACCTTGCGGCCGGGAGGGCCGGAGAGGTGGCGCGTCACGTGCGGGCCTGTCTCGACGCCGGTCGCATCGAGCTGGGTTCGCTGCTGGTCGCGTCATTCGATCGAGACCACAATGCGATCCGTATGAAGGCGATGCACGAGAGCATCGCACCCGACGTGCTGTGGCTCGCGGCGGAGCTCGCGGTCGGACCGGCGGCTCACATCGCACAGCAGGCGGTATTCGCGCCAAAGGGCGGCGAACCACACCCGGCGGTCACCGGCGCGCTCGCGGACTGGCCCCACGGGTATTGCCCCGCGTGCGGCTCCTGGCCGGCATTTGGCGAAGCGACCGACGGAGCCGAGCGGCTGCGCTGCTCGTTTTGCGGCCTCGGCTGGCATCGCAACCGGCCGGGCTGCACCTATTGCGGCGCCGACGAGCTCACCGCCGTGAAGACTGACCCGGGCGAACCGCAACGGGCTGAGCTGTGCGGCGGCTGCGGCGCCTATCTGAAATGGCTGGTCCCGGCGGCCCCCATGCCGTTCGAGCTGCTCGCGATTGAAGATCTCGCCTCCATGGCGCTCGATGTGCTGGCGGCCAAGCAGGGGTTCGGTCGGCCGTCGTTACCGGACTTGGGTGAACCCGCACGGTTGCCCTGTGAAGGTCTCGGGCACCATGACCGCACCTCGTAACAGGCTGATGATGCCGAGACACGTGCCGGCGCGAACCTCTCTCAGCGTCGTGGCGGCTCTGCTGGTCCTCCTGACGACGTTGAGCCCCCCCGGCCCTGCGATGGCGCAAGACCAGCCGCACGCACGCCTGTTTCCGCCTGACGACATCGGCATTCTCGAGGCTCCGGACCGCGACATGTGGCAGAGGCCGAACGAGATCATGGATGTGCTGAACATCGCCGACGGGTCGGTGGTGGCCGATGTCGGCGCGGCCGCGGGTTGGTTCACCGTGCGACTCGCCAGGCGGGTCGGTCCCAACGGGCTCGTGTTCGCCGAAGACATCCAGCAACCGATGCTCGATGCCATCGCGTATCGGGTCAGCCATGAGGGCTTGGACAACGTAGTCAATGTGCTGGGCACCGCGGAAGATCCGAGACTGCCGGCCGATCTCGACGCAGTCTTGATTGTCGACGTGTATGCCGAGGTGGAGGACCCGGTCTCGTTGCTCACGAATGTGGCGGCCGCTCTCAAACCCCAAGGACGTCTGGGCATCGTCGACTTCACGCGGGACGGTGGCGGTCCGGGACCGGAGATGGAACGTCGCGTGGAAGCGAAGAACGTCATCCGCGACGCCCAGGCGGCCGGGCTGAGTCTCCTCTCTCACGAAACATTCCTGACCTACCAGTTCCTGCTGGTGTTCGGCCTCGAACCGGCCACCGCGCGGCAGGTCCAGACCACGCGCTGAGGGGACACCAGGCTGTGTTCCCCATGCGGACCGCGCTCACGATTGCCGGCAGCGACTCCGGCGGCGGCGCTGGTATCCAAGCCGACCTGAAGACGTTCGCGGCGCATGACGTGCACGGCGTGTGTGCCGTGACTGCGGTGACGGCCCAGAACACGGTCGGCGTCACGACCGTCGGATCGGTGAGCGCTGCCATCGTCGCGACGCAGATCGCTACCGTCATGGAGGACTTCGACGTCGTGGCCATCAAGACCGGCATGCTCGCGACACGCGCCATCGTGGCCGCCGTGTGCGACCGGATCGAGGCATGTCCGGACATCCCATTGGTGGTCGATCCGGTACTGGTCTCCACCAGCGGGGACCGGCTACTGGAGAAGGAGGCCGTCTCGATCGTCCGTGCTCGCCTGCTGCCGCGCGCCTGTCTCGTCACCCCGAATCGGCGTGAGGCAGAGATCCTGACCGGGCGGCACATCGCGACGCGGCAACAGGCGGTCGAAGCTGCCGCCCGCCTACGGGAGATGGGCGTTGGCGCCGTCGTGCTCACCGGCGGTGATGCAGACGGCCCCGACGCGGTGGACCTGTTCGACGATGGCCACACGCTCGACGAGCTTCGCGGTCCCAAACTGAAAAGCCGCGCCACCCATGGCACCGGTTGCACCTTCGCGGCCGCCATCACCGCCCGTCTGGCGCAGGGCGCGTCCCTCAGGGACGCGGTTGCCTCAGCGAAACGCTACATCGAGGGAGCCATCAGACATGCCCACCCACTGGGTCGTGGGCACGGTCCACTCGATCATTTCTGGAACAAATGAACGACAATGGAACAGTCATGCAGACGGCGCCGTATGCGGTCACGACCGACACGTTGAACCTCGAAGCGCTCATTCACGCGGTCGCCAGCACCCCGCCGGACACCGCCGTCGGCCCCGGCGGCATCACCTCGTTCGTCGGGGTCGTGCGAAACGAAAACGCTGGCCGACGCGTGTTGCGCCTGGAGTACGAGGGATACGAGCCGCTAGCGCTTCGAGCGTTCGATCGGATCGGGACTGAAACGGCGGATCATTGGAACGTGCGCGTGGCGTTGCATCACCGATTGGGCACATTACAGATCGGTGAAGCGAGCGTCATGATCGCCGCCGCTTCTCCACATCGCGCCGATGCTTTCGCCGCCTGCCGCTACATCATCGAGCGGGTGAAGCAGATCGTGCCAATCTGGAAACACGAGTTCTTTGAAGGGGGCGACGTCTGGATCGAAGGGGCCACCGCCGACCCTGACGACGACACCGCCCGGCAGGACGCGATACGAGTGGCTAGTGAGTGAACCGGTGAGCAGCATCCGTGTGAACGTCCGGCTGTTCGCCAGGCTGAAGGACATTGTCGGCACGGGAGAGCTGGCGCGCCGAGCGCCCCTGGGCGCCACGGCGCGGACGGTGTGGGAGACGATGGTCAGCGAGTTCGCCGAGTTGGGAAATTATGAAGGCTCCATCTCGGTCGCCGTCAATGAAGAGTATTCGCGAATGGACGCGCCGGTNGCCGACGGCGACGAGGTCGCGTTTCTGCCACCGGTCTCCGGCGGCTAAACAACGCCAGGGCGCGCGATAATGCCCGCCCTGCGGCCAGGGAGTGGGACGCTNGGGGTCCCCGCGGAGCGGTCGCGTGGGGTTCGGGGCGCAGCCNCGACCAAGTAAAGACAGACGATGCTCGACAAGCTGCAAAACATCGACACCCGGTACGACGAGCTAATGGCGCTTGTGAGCGACCCCTCAGTGCAGGCCGATCAAAACCGGTATCGTGAGCACTCGAAGGCACTCTTCGACATCCAGCCTATCGTGGACAAGTTCCGCGAATACAAAGCGGTGGTCAACGAGATCGCCCAGGCCCAGGAACTCGCGGACGGCAACGACGCCGAGATGCGGGAACTCGCCGAACAAGAGCTGGCCTCGCTGACCGAGACCCGTGACGCGCTGCTTACCGACGTCACGATCTTGATGGTGCCGAAAGACCCGCATGACGAGAAAAACGTCATGCTNGAAATTCGGGCCGGGACCGGCGGGGACGAAGCGGGGCTCTTCGCGGGCGATCTGTTCCGGATGTATACCCGATTCGCGGAACGACAAGGGTGGAAGGTGGATGTCATGTCCACCAGTGAAACCGGCGTCGGTTCCATCAAGGAAGTCATCGCAATGATCGAAGGCCGACACGTCTATAGCCAGCTGAAGTACGAGAGCGGCGTCCACCGAGTACAGCGGGTACCGGCCACCGAGGCCAGCGGCCGTATTCATACCTCGACCGCAACCGTCGCCATTCTCCCCGAAGCGGAAGAGGTCGACATCGCGATCGAAGACAAGGACCTGCGCATCGATACCTTCTGCTCGAGCGGACCCGGTGGCCAAAGCGTCAACACGACCTACTCGGCCGTGCGTATCACGCACCTGCCGAGCGGTCTGGTGGTTTCCCAGCAGGACGAAAAGTCGCAGATCAAGAACAAGGCGAAGGCGATGAAGGTGCTGCGCGCCAGACTCTATGAGTTGGAAATGCAGCGGCAACACGACGCGATCGCCCAGGACCGCAAGAGCCAGGTGGGCACCGGCGAGCGGTCCGAAAAAATCCGGACCTACAACTTCCCGCAGAACCGGATAACCGACCATCGGATCGGGTTCACCACCCACCGCCTGACGGAGATGCTCAACGGCGATTTGACGGAGATGGGCGAAACGCTCACCGCCCACTTCCGCGCCGAACTGCTCAAGGATGTCGAGGCGGACCCGGGCGCTTGACGCGGACGTCCGCACCGCACATGGCCACACTCCAGGGCTGGGTGTCGGCCGCCTGTCAACGGCTGAGGGTCGCCGGCATCGACGGGCGGGACGCTTCGTTCGATGTGGAAATCCTGGCGCGGCACGCGCTCGGGTGGACCCGCGCGCAGTGGTTGTCGCGACTGCGAGACCAGGCACCGGACACCGCCGGCGGGATGGACGCCCTGGTCGGCCCGCTCATCGACCGACGAAGTCGGCGAGAGCCAGTGGCTCTCATCACCGGGGTCCGAGAGTTCTGGGGCCTGGATATGGTCGTCACCCCGGATGTCCTCATCCCCCGACCGGAGACCGAGCTACTCGTCGAGATCGCGCTGGCCCGACTGGCAGACCCCGGTAGACCGTGGGTGATCGCCGACGTTGGTACCGGCTCCGGATGTTTGGCGGTGGCCCTCGCCACAGAGATGGTGCACGCTCGAGTGGTGGCCACCGACATTTCGCCGGAAGCGCTGGCGGTGGCCCTGGGCAACGCGGCCCGGCACGGGGTGAGCGACCGGGTCGCGTTCCACGAAACACGATTCCTCGACGGAGCGCCGGGTCCCTACGACCTGGTTGTCTCGAACCCGCCCTACATACCGGACACCGACCTCGCGGCACTGGCGCCCGAGGTGGCACGACACGAGCCACGGTCGGCTCTGAGCGGAGGCAGAGATGGGCTGGACCCGGCCCGCACACTCCTGCCCGTCGCCTCCGCTCGTTTACGTGGCGGTGCCTGGTTCGTGATGGAGATCGGCGTGGGTCAAAGCCAGTCGGTCCGCGACATCGCTGGGGGCGCGGCTCTAGAGGTCGTAGAGATTCGTCCTGACCTGCAAGGCATCCCGCGGGCGGTAGTGATGCGGCGTGGCGCCGGACCGTAGCCGTGCACAATGGAACGTCCGCGACGGACGCGTCAGGGCCACGCGACCGCGCCAGTGATAGACTCGGCGCTCGCAGAACCGAGGAGAGCGCGCTCGTGGCCGACGACTGTCTGTTTTGCAAAATTGCCAACGGGGACGTGCCGGCGACGATCGTGCACGAGGACGATCAAGTGCTGGCTTTCGAAGACATCTCTGCCCAGGCACCGTTCCATGTCTTGGTCATTCCCCGCCGGCACATCTCCACGTTGAACGACTTGCAGGATGGTGACGAGACCCTCGTCGGCACGCTCATCGCCACGGCCGCGAGAATCGCGAAGGAACATGGACACGCGCAGGACGGCTACCGCACCGTGTTCAACTGCAATCGCGGCGCCGGACAGACGGTGTTTCACATACACCTGCACCTGCTGGCGGGCCGCAATATGACCTGGCCGCCAGGCTAGCTCCGGTTTCCGGCAAGCTGTCCGTCTGACGGCGTTGCCTCGTCGGTCACAGCCCGCCTGGCTGCTTCCTCCTCGCGCCTGGCCAGACGCACACCTCGCCGGGAATCCGCCCTGGGTGTCGTCGTCCGTACAACACCCTCCCGGCCGATCTGAAGACCGGCGGCTACGTACGTTTTCTCAGAAGGCCCCCTTCGGGCGTCTGGGTAGCCCGTTAGACTTGACGCGACGCGACAACGGCGGGGAGTTCGGCCAGGGTGGTGATGACAGCTACGCCGTGCGGATCGGCCCGCTCCTGGCCGGACCGGTCCAGTAGGACGGCTTGCATCCCCAGGTCCCGCGCGCCGGCCACATCGTGGCTGAGGCTGTCTCCCACCATCATCGCGTCGGCGGCGGCCACGCCCAACTCACGCAGCGCCGCCTCGAAGATGCTGGGGTGCGGTTTCATATAACCGTGGTCCGAGGAGGACACCGCGCCGGCAATCAGCGCGTCGAGGTCGAAATGGCTCTGAAAGGCATCGAGACACCGGTGGGTGTTGGAGATCAGTCCGAGACGGAGCCCGGTGGCGTGGAGCTGTCGTAGCGCCGGCTTGACGTCGGCGTACAACGAAAAGTGGCGACAGACAGCCCACTCGTCGTAGATTTCCTTAGCGCAGGCCTCGAGGCCGGCGCCCCGCCCACCCATCTCCTCGATGACTCGTCGACCGAAACGTACGAACAGCTCCGCTCGATATCTCGCGTCCGCGCCCACCTCAAGTTCGCGGGAGGCCGCCGCGACCGCGTCGTCGAACCGAGCAATATCAACCGCCAGTCCGTGCCGGTGGCAAAACATCCGGTAGCCTTCGGCGTCGAAGGTGGGGCCCGGATGAATCAGCGTGAAGTCGACGTCGAAAAAGACAGCCTTGGTGGTGGTCACGACTCCTCGTAGGGGCCGGCGATGACGATCGCGGCCTGTTCAGGACGGAGTGTTCGCCGCGCGGCGTCGGCGACCGCCTCGACGGTCACCGCGTCGACCAGCCCCGACAGTGTGCGGTCGTTGTCGATGAACTGCTTGAAGTCGTCGGCCGGTATGCCGGCCGTCCCCTTGAAGTTCATGTGCTCGACCTAATGCGACGCCCTCGTCAGGCCGGGGGGTTCGTCTTTCGACCCCACCCGGTACCAGCACCACACCGACACCAGCGAGGCCGTATGAGACTCCACGATGCGCACCTGCAGACCGTTGTCGAGCACGGCCTCTCGGGGCAAGGGTAGGACGCCGTGGAGTGGAAGGGCCTGGCTGGACACGGTGCGATTATACGTGCCGGTGCTGAACGCCGCCGGGCCTGTCTCCTTCGAAGGGNACGGGGCCGTCACACCGGTCTTGATAGTCGATGCNTGCCGCTCTGGTAGTGTCCAGACTACACAGATGGCGCCTCTGNTCGTCCCCGNGGTCTCGTCGTACTGCTAGTCATCTGGCTAGTGGTGTCGGACCGCCGTCGGCGGCGCACGCTGCTCAGACATTTCCGGTNGGAGTGGGGACGGGGCTCGACCCAGGAACGGAACCTCGCCGCGGTCGCGCTGTATCACCGGACCATGCCGGCCGGGACGAACTGGACGAGCGGACGGCGAGTGACCTCGACCTCGATGCGGTGTTCGAGAAACTCGACCGCACGGAGACCAGGGTCACCGCGGATAAGACCGAGCGCCACAGGATTCAGTTCTCCCTCACCCGGTTACGGGGACACTCGGGTGACCTGTGGTGGCTCGCCCAACCTGGCGTAATCGAGCCCAAGCCGTGGGACGTAGTGTTTCCCCTGCTGCCTCCGGTCGTGCCACTGGCACTCGCGCTGGCCACCGTCTGGCCACACCGGCCACCGGCATGGTGATTCTCGCGCTCCTGGCCAACGTGACGCTTCGCTATGTCCAAGCCCCACGTCTCGGTCCGCTGCTCCGCCCGTTTCGACAACTCGGCCCCTTGCTCGCTACAGCCACCGCACTGCAACCGATGGTCACCAGCGACCTATCGCCGCTAGGTCCGACGCTCACGGACGATGTGTCCAGCCAGCAACGGCTCCGACGGATGGTGCGGTGGGTGAGCCACGCCCCGATGCTGTCGGACAATCTCACCAACGGGTTGTTCGAGGCGGCCAACCTCATGCTGCTGCTCGACGTAAGCGTGCTGTACTTCGCCGCAAGAGAGATCCGGGCAATGGCCCAGCGCTGCTCCGAACGATTGCGACCGTCGGTACGGTCGACGCCGCGATCAGCATCGCGTCGCATCTGGCCGGCACTAGCGGCTGGACCCGGCCGGTGCTCGAATCCAGTGCCCAGTTGGCTCTAAGGGACTTGCGGCATCGACTGCTGGACGCTCCGTTCCCGAACTCGCTTGCGCTCATGCCACCCGCCGGCGTGCTGGTGACGGGGTCGAACATGTCCGGCAAGTCGACCTTCTTGCGAACCCTTGGTGTGAATGCCGTGCTGGCGCAAACGCTCAACACCGGCCTAGCGTCCGCGTACGAGGCGCCGGTCTTCACGATTCACAGCGTGATCGGGAGGGGCGACGACCTGGTCTCAGGCACCAGTTATTACTAAGGACGAGATGGATGCGGTGCTCGCGATCGTCGGTCTCTGTGAAGACCAGCGCCGCGGCTCTTCCTATTCGACGAGCTGTTCCGGCGCACCAGCACGACCGAACGGGTCGCCACCGCGGAAGCAGTGCTGAGGGAACTGCTCGAGCGCCCGGAACAGGTCGACCGCGCCGCCCCCGGGGCACGCGTCGTCGTGGCCGCGACCCACGACCGCGAGCTGGTCCGGCTGTTGGGTCGGCATTGCGCCGCCTATCACTTCACCGATACCGTCCGCTCAGACGGGCTGTCGTTCGACTATCGCCTGCGCGAAGGACCCGCCGTCTCGCGGAATGCCGTGGCGCTGTTGCAAGCCTGCGACGCGCCGGCCCGTGTCGTGCGCCGCGCCCGCGCGCGACAGGCCGACCTCGACAGAGCCAGCACGCAATAGGCGCTACAATGAGTGTTTTGATGCCGCCTGGCGTGTATGCCAATGCCTGACTGGAAGACAACCCTCAACCTGCCGCGCACCGCCTTTCCAATGAAGGCGAACCTCCAAGCTGCGGAGCCAGCCATCATCGCGCGGTGGAACGAGATGGGGCTGTACGAACGCATCCGAGAGTTGCGAGCCGGCGCCAAGTCGTTCGTCCTCCACGACGGACCGCCCTACGTCAACGGACCGATCCATATCGGCCACGCGCTGAACAAGGTCTTGAAGGACATCATCGTCAAGTCGAAGACGATGGCCGGCTTCGATGCGCCCTATGTGCCTGGATTCGACTGCCACGGATTGCCGATCGAGCTACAGGTCGAAAAGAAGCTAGGCAAGAAGAAGCGTGAGATGAGCGTGGCGGACTTTCGGCGCGCCTGCGCGGAGTATGCGGAGAAGTTCGTGGCCCTGCAAACGGCCGACTTCCGACGTCTCGGCGTGCTGGGCGATTGGGACCGCCCGTATCTCACGATGACGCCCGACTATCAGGCCGCCATCGTCCGCGTGCTGGGGCGCTTCGTCGAGCAGGGCACAGTGTACAAGGGTAAGAAGCCGGTCCACTGGTGCCTGCGCTGTCGGACCGCGCTCGCGGAAGCCGAGGTTGAGTACGCGGACCACACATCCCCGTCCATCTACGTCGAATTCCAGCTCCGATCGGAGAGCGTGCCACAGCTGGTCGAACGAGCTCAGGCGTTGGGCGACCGTCCGGTGTCGGTGCTCATCTGGACGACGACGCCTTGGACGATTCCCTCGAACCTGGCGGTCGCGTTTCAACCGGGTTTCGACTACGGAGTCTATGACGTAGACGGCACCGCGGTCATCGTGGCCGAACAGCTGGCGAGTACCGTCGCCGGCGCCGTCGGTCGTGACTTCAGCCGGAAGCTGGTCACCCTGAAGGGACGCGCCCTGGAGGGGCTGCGGTTCAGGCACCCGCTGTACGACCGCGATTCGGTCGGGGTATTGGCAGACTACGTGACCCTCGAACAAGGCACCGGAGCGGTCCACACAGCACCGGGGCATGGCGCCGACGACTACACCACCGGGATGCGATACGGGCTCGACGTATATGCCCCAATCGGACCATCCGGCCGATTCGATGACGACGTCGGCGTGGTAGGTGGCGAGAAGGTCTTCGACGCGAACCCGAAGGTAGAAGCTGCCCTGGCCGCCGCCGGTCGGCTCTGGCACCGCGAGACGGTCGACCACTCCTACCCGCACTGCTGGCGGTGCCATCATCCGGTGATTTTTCTGGCCACCTGGCAGTGGTTCATCGCGATGGATACCGACGACCTCCGGGGTCGGGCGCTGGCGGCGATCAAGCAGGTGGAGTGGTTTCCCCCCTGGGGCGAAGAGCGCATCCACAACATGCTGGCCAACCGACCGGACTGGTGCATCTCACGCCAGCGGTCATGGGGCGTGCCGATTCCGGCCGTCTACTGCACCGGGTGCCGTGAAGCGATCTTGACGACCGGTTTGGTCGACCGCGCGGCCACGGTGTTCGCAGCCCACGGCGCCGACGCCTGGTACGAACGTGACCTCTCCGAGTTTCTCCCCGACGACCTTCGGTGCCCGGAGTGCGACGGCACCGAGTTCGAGCGTGAGCGCGACATCCTCGACGTCTGGTTCGACTCGGGTTCGAGTCACGAAGCGATCCTCGGCGAGCACCCGGAGCTGGAGTGGCCCTTCACGGTCTATCTGGAGGGAAGCGACCAGTACCGCGGGTGGTTCCATAGTTCGCTGCTCATCGGACTGGGCACCCGCAACGCCGCGCCATACCGGCAGGTCATCACCAATGGATTCGTGGTGGACAAGGCCGGACGCAAGATGTCGAAGTCGGCCGGCAACACGGTCGAGCCGCAAGCGATCATCAACCAAAGCGGCGCGGACGTGCTCCGGTTGTGGGTCGCCATGGTCGACTACCGTGAGGAGGTGCGGATCGGCTCAGAGATTCTCGCCCGGGTCATCGAAGCCTACCGGAAAATCCGTAACACGCTCCGCATTCTGGTGGCGAACCTGTACGACTTCGATCCGGCCACCGACGCGCTGCCACGCGACGCGCTGCAGGACGTCGACCGCTACGCGCTGGCCCGTTACGGTGAAGTCGCAACGCGCGTGCTGCGGGGATACGACCGGTATGAATTTCAGTCTACAGTGCACGCACTGAACAACTACCTGACCGTAGACCTCAGCGCGTTCTACGTAGACATCTCCAAGGACCGGCTGTATACGTTCGGTCCGGGGTCGGACGCGCGTCGGTCGGCTCAGACCGCCATTCACACGATCGTCGACGGCCTGACCCGTCTGATTGCGCCGATCTTGCCGATGACCGCCGACGAACTCTGGCGGAGCCTGCCAGGCGCCGACGCCGACAGTGTGCATCTGGCCGACTTCCCGACCGGGCTGGAGTCACTCGTCGACGCGGAGCTGATCGACCGGTGGGACCGGCTGCTGCGTGTGCGCGACGCCGTCAACAGCGAACTGGAGACACTGCGCCAGAACAAGGTGGTCGGCACGTCACTGGAGGCGGTCGTGCATCTGACCGCAAACGGTGAGCTGGCGACGCTGCTTGAGCGTTACCAAGAAGAGCTGCCGACGCTCTTCATCACGTCGGCGGTCACCCTGACGAAGGGAACACCCCCTGAGGCAGATAACGACACGCTCTTCCAGTATCAGGACCCGGAAGGATCCGCCCGGATCGAGGTAGGCCGACCGAATGCGGCCAAGTGTCCTCGCTGCTGGCGCTGGGTATGCCCGGAAACGGCTGACGGCCGTGACAGCGAGAACACGGAAGTCTGTACCCGTTGTGCCGATGCCCTAGCCGACGCCGTCAGTCCGGTCGCCTGACCTCGACGCCGCAATGACTACCGATTCCGACAGCGCGAACATCTTGCCGCCAGCGATCGAGATCGAGGATGCGCCCGGCCTCATCACCCGCCGCGTGATGGTAACGATCAGCGCCACCATCTTGGCGCTCGATCAGCTGACCAAGCAGATGGTCAAGGCGTCGATCACGTTGTACGATTCGATCGAGGTGATACCGGGGTGGCTGAACCTCGTGCACGTCCACAATACCGGCGCCGCGTTTGGATTTCTGAATTCGGCCAACCTCGCGAACAAGCAGTTGCTCATGACCGGTATTGCGGTGGTGGCGTTGGCGGCGATCCTTGCCTACGCCTGGCAAGTCGGTCCGCGTGAGACACTGACCCGAGTTGGCCTGGCCCTGATTCTGGGCGGCGCGGCCGGGAATCTCATCGACCGTGCGTCGGTGGGCTACGTGGTGGACTTTGTCGATGTGTATTGGCGGACGCACCACTTCTGGGCGTTCAATGTGGCCGACTCATCCATCACGGTGGGGGCCGGCCTCCTAATTCTTGACATGCTCGTGGTGACCCGCGCCGATGTATCCACTGCTGTTTGAACTCGGTCCCGTCAGCATCTATAGCTACGGCGTGCTGCTGGCCACGGCTTACATCGTGGGGCTCCAGTTCGCGCTGCGGCGAGCCGACCGCGCCGGCCTGAACGGGCAGCGCGTGATGGACCTGGGCATCTTTGTCATCATCAGCGCGCTGGTCGGCGCCAAGCTGATGCTGTTCCTCTTGGACATCGACCGGTTCACGAGCGACCCGGCTCAGTTCATGGTCCTGCTCAAATCGGGCGGCGTCTTCTACGGCGGGCTGCTCCTGGGCGTCCCAGTCGCCTGGTGGTACATCCGCCGGCACGGTCTCCCTCTCTGGACGACCTGCGACCTCTTTGCCCCCGGCATCGCGCTGGGTCACGGCATCGGCCGCATGGGGTGTCTGCTGGCCGGTTGCTGCTACGGTAGCCCGACCGACGTGCCATGGGCCATCACCTTCACGAGCACGCTGGCCGCCGCCAACGTGGGCACCCCACTCGAGATCGCGTTGCACCCAACCCAAATCTACGAAGCGGTCGCCGAGCTGCTCGTGCTGGCCGCGCTGCTGTTCGGTGAGCGCCGCTGGCGGCAATTCCCAGGGCGCACCTTCTGGACGTACCTACTGCTGTATCCGACGGCTCGAATCATCATCGAGTTCTATCGTGGCGACCCGCGTGGCATGCTGTTCGACACCATTTCAACCTCGCAGGTCCTCTCCGGCTTGATCGTGCCGATCAGTATCGGCATGCTGATTCTGCTAGGCCGGAAAGCGCCGGAAGGCGACGCCACGTCCCGACGCCACCAGAAGCGAGCCGCGTGACACGATACACCCCCGATGTCGATGCCTCCCGGTGACGCGGCCCAGGACACGCTGGAGCGGCTCGACGTCACCGACGAGTACGACGGGATCCGGCTCGACCACTACATCACGGCGGTACTGCCGGAGCGCTCGCGCTCTCAGATTCAACGGCTGATTCGCACCCGTCATGTGCGCCTGAACCGGAAGTCGGTACGGGCCAGCCATACCGTCCACCCCGGCGACGTCGTCGAACTCGAGATCCCCGCGGCCGTGCCCGCCACACCGACGGCCGAGGCGCTGCCGCTGACCATTCTTCATGACGACGCGGATCTGGTCGTCGTGAACAAACCGCCCGGCATGGTGGTGCATCCGGCCGCCGGACACGAGAGCGGCACACTGGTCAACGCGCTACTGCATCACGTCGCCGGCCTGAGCGGCATCGGCGGCGAGCAACGCCCGGGCATTGTCCACCGCTTGGATCGCGGCACTTCCGGCGCGATGGTCGTGGCGAAGCACGACGCGGCCCACGCGGANCTGTCCCGACAGTTCGCCGACCGCGAAGTTGAAAAGGAATACGTGGCGCTGGTCTGGGGTCTGTTGAACACGGGACGCCGCATCGATGCCCCTCTCGGCCGAGACCCGTCCAATCGGCAGAAAATGTCCACCCGCGCGCGACGGGCCCGCACGGCGGTGACCCGGNTCACCGGCACGGAACGATTTCGCGGGCTGACCCTCGCCACCATCGCCATCNCCACCGGTCGTCAACACCAGATTCGGGTGCACCTCAACAGCATCGGCCACCCCGTNGTGGGCGACGCTGTCTACGGAGGGCTCCGCCGACATCTAGCCGCTGACCACCGCATACTCGCGACGCTGGAGCGCCCCTTCCTGCATGCCTATCGGTTGGCGTTCGTGCATCCGCGAGACGGTCGCCGGGTCGAGTTCCGCGCCGACGTGCCAGACGACCTCCAGCTGGTGCTGGACNACCTGAGAGCCCGGCGCGACAAGGATGATTAAAACGCGCCGGCAAGGGAATTGCGTGAGTCAGCGAACCATCAGCCGCAACACGGTCTTCGAGGGCAGGGTCTTCACCGTCGAGTCAGACCGCGTACGTCTCCCCCACGGCCCTGAGGCGGTGATGGACGTGATTCGCCACCCCACGTCCGTCGTGCTCCTGCCGATGCCAGACCCGGAACACATCTTTCTGGTACGCCAATACCGCTACGCGATCGACGGTTGGATCTGGGAGCTCCCAGCCGGCAGTGTCGACCCCGGTGAGACACCAGAAGGGGCCGCCACGCGCGAGTGTCACGAGGAAATCGGGCACATACCCGCGCAGNTCGACCGTCTCGGCGCCTTCCACCCGACGCCCGGCTACTGCGACGAACTGATGGTGTTCTTCAAACTCACCGACCTGCGGGTCCCGGACCACGCCGCGGCACCGGACGCGGACGAAGACATCGAGACGAAGGTGTTCTCGGTCGCCGAAGCGCACCAGCTCGTACAGACCGGCGGGACCCCGGACATGAAGACCGCGCTGGGGTTGACCCTACTCTGACCCGNTGACGTCTCCGCCATGCCGGAACTCCCCGANGTTGAACGGGCTCGTCGACTCGCCGAACGTNTCGNGGTGGGCCGNACCATCGTCACGGTCTCCTGTGCGNNAGACCCCATCGTGTTCGAGGGGGTTNCCGNCGCGAGAGTCCGGNGGGCGNTGGCCGGTNGCACCGTGCTNGGCGCCCACCGTCGCGGCAANCATTTCTGGCTGGAACTCGACCGCCGGCCCTGGCCCTGTTTCCATCTGGGGATGACCGGCGACGTGCGGACACGGAACGAGGCGCCGATATCGCTGGCGTCGAGCCGAGCGTCGGAAGCGGATATCTGGCCACCTCGATTCACGAAGATCCGCTTGATCCTGGATGA
This sequence comes from Acidobacteriota bacterium, assembly GCA_002712885.1. Classification (GTDB taxonomy): domain Bacteria; phylum Acidobacteriota; class Vicinamibacteria; order Vicinamibacterales; family UBA8438; genus UBA8438. The sequence goes on along the minus strand of PAUN01000030.1, from coordinate 88,365 downwards.
CGGTGGNGAGCTGGCGCTCACCAACAAACGCCGCCTGGGGCGCATCCGGTTGAAAGAGGACCCGGCAACCGAGCCGCCGATCAATGCGCTCGGCTTCGACCCGCTCCTCGATCTGCCGTCCCCGGCACGCTTTGCCGAACTGCTGACGACACGGTCCGCGGTGATCAAGTCGTTGCTTCTGGACCAGTCATTCGCGGCCGGCGTAGGTAACTGGATTGCCGATGAAGCGTTGTATCAGGCGGGTGTCGACCCTCGCCGACGGGCGAACACGCTCTCGCTGGCCGAGTCGNAACGACTCCGCACAAGGCTGAAGCAAGTGATTCAAACCGCCGTGCGAGCCAACGCCGACAAGTCGCGCTTTCCTCGGGGTTGGCTCTTTCACCAGCGGTGGGGCCGGAACGCTACGGCGAGCGTTCGCGGCAGGCCGGTCGAGCACCTCACCATTGGTGGTCGGACGACCGCGTGGGTACCGTCGATACAGCGGTGACGGCTGACTGGTCCCGGTCAGCCGTCGGCCAGAGCAACGTCGAGGGTGGCAGCGTGGATGTCGACAGTGTCGGCGAGCTGTCGTGCGTAACCGCCGGCGAGTACGATGACCACGGGCACCNCCGCGCCGCGAACAGCGCTGAGCACGTCACGGTCCCGTTCCCTCAACCCTTCCTTGGTCAGTTTGGTGTGTCCCAACTGGTCGTCTTCGTACGGGTCGGCGCCGGCCAGGTAGAAGACCAGGTCTGGCTGATGCGCGAGCACTTGCGGCAGCGACTGACGCAGATGGCGAAGATAGCCCTGATCCGTCGTACCGGCCGGTAGACCCACATCGAGGGAACTGCGTGGCTTGTAGACGGGGTAGTTGTGCCGGTCGTGCATCGAGAACGTGAACACTGACTCGTCGCGGCCACAGATCAGCGCCGTGCCATTGCCGTGGTGCACATCGAGGTCAATGACCGCGACCCGCGACACGACCCGCTCCAGCTGGAGGGCCCGGGCCGAGACCGCCACATCGTTGAACAGGCAGAACCCTTCGCCGTGACTCGCGAACGCGTGGTGAAANCCCCCGCCGATGTGTCCACACAGACCGTCGACGAGCGCGCGGCGGGCCGCCGTCAGCGTGCCTCCGGTCATAAGGCGGAATCCTTCGACCACACCGTCCGTGAGCGGCAGCTCCAGCTGAACGAGCTCGTCGGCCGACAGCGTGCACGTGCGGACCTTGTGGAGATACGCCTCACTGTGAACCAGCGCGAGNTGGTCCCACGTCGCCGCTTCCGGCTCGATGACCCCGTCCAGNTTTGGATGCGCCGCGGCTGTCAGGCGTTTGTGGATACGCCGATATTTCTCGGTGAGGAAGACGTGGGGCCCGATGTCGAGCGAATAACGAGAAGAATAGACGAGCTTCACGTGCGTCGCGCTCAGCTCCGAGACGTCGGGACTCTGTGGCGGCGGGTCCGAAAACCCACCGCGGTCTCTGGAAACTACTGGACAGTGCCGTGCACGTGGGCGGCCGGGTCGGCGACATCGGAGGTCGGGCGAGCGGCGGCGGGCTGCAACGCCAACTCCAGCACCTCGGCAATCGTCGACACGAAGTGGAGCTTCAAATCCCGGCGCAGTTCCTCGCTGAGATCCTCGATGACGTGCTTCTCGTTCTGTTTCGGCAGAATAATGTCGAACACGCCATGCCGGCGAGCCGCCAACACCTTCTCCTTGATCCCCCCCACCGGCAGGACATGGCCCGACAGCGTGATCTCCCCCGTCATCGCCACGTCGCCGCGCACCGGACGTCCCGTCAGCTCAGACGCCAGCGCCGTGGCCATCGTGACGCCGGCGGACGGACCGTCCTTCGGGATGGCGCCTGACGGCACATGGACGTGCAACTCGGCATTCTGGTAAAACTCGGCATCGACCCCGTAGGTGGCCGTCTGCCCGCGAAACCAGGATAGGGCGGCGCGAGCCGACTCCTTCATCACATCGCCCAAATGACCGGTAAGCGTCAACGAACCCTTGCCCGGCATCCGGGTNNCCTCGACGAACAACACCTCTCCACCGGCCGGCGTCCATGCCAGCCCGAGCGCCACACCCGGGTTCTTCGTGCGCTCGGCGACCTCTTCGTCCTCGAAGCGCGGCACGCCCAACAGCTCGGCAACCGTCTCCCGTGCGATGGAGACCGGCTGATCCGCCCCTTCGGCATGCCGACGCGCCACCTTCCGGCACAGGGCACCGATTTCTCGCTCCAGGTTTCGGACCCCCGCCTCGCGGGTGTACCCCCGGATGACGGCCCGCAGCGCGTCGTCTGTGAAGGTTATCTTCTCCGCCGTCAGGCCGTGGTTCTCGACCTGCCGCGCGACCAGATGCTCGGTGGCGATCTGCAGCTTCTCGTCCTCGGTGTAGCCAGCCAGTTCCAACACTTCCATACGGTCGCGCAGTGGCGGGGCGATCGGGTCGAGTACATTGGCCGTCGTGATGAACAGCACCTCAGACAGATCGAACGGCACATCCAAGTAGTGGTCACGGAAGGTGCTGTTCTGTTCCGGATCGAGCACCTCGAGCAAGGCCGAGGCCGGGTCGCCGCGAAAATCGGCGCCCAGTTTGTCGATTTCATCCAGGATGAACACCGGGTTCTTCGACTCGGCCCGACGGAGCCCCTGAATGACCTGCCCGGGAAGCGCCCCGATGTACGTCCGCCGGTGCCCGCGAATCTCTGCTTCGTCGCGCATCCCACCCAACGAGACCCGCACAAACTTGCGCTCGAGCGAGCGAGCAATGGATTTCGCCAGCGACGTCTTGCCGACTCCGGGCGGGCCAACAAAACACAGTATCGGCCCCTTCACGTCTGGATTCAGCTTCCGGACCGCGAGGTATTCGAGAATTCGATCCTTCGCCTTCTCCAGCCCCGAGTGGTCGTCATCAAGCACCTGCTTNTTGCGCGGCANATCGATGACCTCCTCCGTCCGGACATCCCATGGCAGTGCGACCAGCCAGTCCAGATAGGTACGCGACACCGTGTATTCGGCGGCGGCCACCGGCATCCGCGACAGTCGGTCGAGCTCNCGGAGTGCCTCCTTCTGGACCGACTCGGGCATTCCCACCGCTTCGATCTTCTCGCGAAGCTCCTCAATCTCCTTCGCCTGATCGTCGGTCTCGCCCAACTCCTTCTGAATCGCCTTCATCTGCTCGCGGAGCAGATACTCGCGCTGGCTCTTCCCGACTTCCGACTGGACCTCAGACTGGATTTTCGAGCCCAATTCCAGCACCTCAAGCTCTTTNATCAGCGTACGGTTCAGCGTCTCCATCCGCTCACGCACATCAAGCGTGCCCAGCACGTCCTGTTTAGTCGACGTCTGGATGGTGGTCAGGCCAGAGGCAATAAAATCGGCGAGCTTCCCGGGCTCGGTAATATTGCCCGCCAACGCCTGGAGGTCGTCTGACAGAAGCGGTGAGAGCGAGACCACTTGCTGGAAGTTGTTCTTGATGTTGCGCTGCAGCGCATCGATCTCGAGATTATCGTCGTCGCTCGTCAGTTCATCGGCCTGGTGCACGCGTGCCTTGATGTACGGCTGGGTCTCGAGCACCTCGTCCAGTTGTAGGCGCACTTGCCCCTGCACGATGAGACGCAATGTCCCGTCGGGCAGCTTGAACATCTTGTGAATGTGCGTCGCCGTCCCGATCGGATACAGGTCATCCTGGGTCGGATCCTCGGTCCCCGGCTCGAGTTGGGTGAAGACCCCGACAAGGCGGTCGTCGGCGATCGCTTCTTCAATCAGCCGAACGGAACTCTCGCGAGCCACCGCCAGCGGCATGAAGGAGTTCGGAAACAGTACTGTGTCGCGTAACGGTAGGACCGGCAACTCGGGTGGGATCGAGACCGGGCGCTCCGCGACAGTGTCCTCATTGTCGAGGAGTTCTCGCTCATCGGTCATCGTGCGATTCTCCTAGCCGAGATATGTGGCGAAGGTGGCCCCGCCCCGATGGGGACGGGACCGCATGAGTGGAGTGTACCCTGAACGGNGTGAGTGCGGCGCGTCAACCACCGTCATGCGCACCGCTGATGACGATGGCTCAAATCGACGGCGTCCCGAACAGAGAGACCGCTTTGCTGCGAGACTCGAGCACGCGCTCGCGNTTCCGCTCGTTCTCGCNTNCCTCCTCGCAATCCTTGCACCGNGCCGCGAACGGCAGCGCGCGGAGCCGCTGTTCCGCGATCTCGTCACCACACTCGAAACAATAGCCGTACGTCCCCTCCTCGAGCCGGGCCAGCGCGGCAGANATTCTTGTCAGGGTCTCCGCCTTCATCTGGATGAGCGCGAACTCGATGTCATCTTGAATGTCCGCTTCCGAGTTCTCGGTNATGTCGGCAACCCGGCGCGTCGACGTCTGTCCGCCTTCGGTTCGGGCGAGACGAATCTTGTCCTTCACCTCACCGGCCATCTCGTCGCGGCGCTCCTCGAGAATGCGACGCAATTCTTGATACCGGTCTTTCGTCATTCCATGGGTCAGGGTGGTCATGATACGGCTTCCTCTCGTCCGACCTACTGAGTTGCACGCTCGGGATCGTGTCGGNTCGAAGGACGGATTACGATAGTCTCCACNAGCAAGTTAGATATCAGGACACTGATCGGACGGCGAAGTCCGAAANCGTCGAGAAAAACGAAGCGAGCCGAGTTGGGATCAAACGAAGGAAGGGGGCGAGCCGGAGGGTTGCGAATGGCCCTCAGGGGTCTCGCCCGTCCTCNCGACCCCGTGCTATCNTATTCATCTACAATGCTTTAACCTGTCCAGCGCGCCACTCAACGGCGTCATCGAATTCNGATTTCACTAACTTAGACGACGAGAGGCGGCGTTAAGTTTCAGCCNTTCTTGTAACAGGCCGTACTCCAAAGTGGTCACCTGGCCAAGGGCGCCGCGATTCGAGGCCGGGCCGACGAACATCGCAGTGGTGGCACGAAAACCGACGACCGATGACATCCGACCGGCCGTCGACGCACGCCGGGGGCACCATTGACGACGCGATTGGGGGTATGCCAAGCTGAGCCCTCAACACGAACATGAGCGCCAGTACCTGCCCTCTCTGTGGACAACGCCGAGCGCGGCGCGCCTGCCCGGCCCTGGGGCACCAGATCTGTGCCGTCTGCTGCGGCACCAAGCGGCTGACGGAGATTCAGTGTCCACCGGATTGCGGATATCTGGTGTCAGCCAAGACCCACCCTCCGGCTGCGCTCCAGCGTCAACAGGAGCGTGACGCCCGGTTCGTGCTGCCGATGATCGCNGGGTTGAGCGAANNCCAGTATCAANTATTTTTCCTCGTGCAAGGNACCCTGCATCAACTCGCCGAGACCGGCGAACTACCGGTGGACGACGACGTCATCCGTGAGACAGCGCAGGCGTTGGCGGCCACCTACGAGACCGCCAGCAAAGGCATCATCTANGAACATCGGCCATCGTCGCTGCACGCCGAGCGCCTGTCACGAGAACTGAAGCCGCTGCTCGAAGGGCAGGAAGGCCACCGGCCAGTGGCAAGCGAGCGCGACCTCGTGGAGGTGCTGCGGCGTGTCGAGCGCGCGGCGGACAAGGCCCGAGCCGCGCTCGACGGAGGCCATCGGGCCTATCTCGACCTGGTGGGCCGCCTCATGCAGCCGGCTCCGCAGGCCGACGCCACCGAAGCCATCGAGAACGGCGCCGGCGCCCCGGCACCGGGTTCGTCCGTGATCATCCCTTGATCACGCATCACACCTGTCGCTCGGGTTGTCGTCTGTTATAGTTAAACGTTTGAGTGGGACAAGATCGACCCNTCAAGAGGCACCAATTTAGGTATGGACCATGGCCAAGCGCTGCGATATTTGCGGGAAGGGCCCGGTAGTCGGGCGAAATGTGAGCCACGCGCACAACGTGACACCCNGACGATTTGAAGCCAACATCCAGCGGGTAAAGGCGCTCATTAACGGCGGCGTGAAACGGATTCGCGTGTGCACGCGGTGTCTTCGTTCGAATAAAGTCGTCAAGGCGGCATAGCAGATCGCGCCGAAAACCATGCGCGACGTCGTCAGCAGCCGCGGTGCACCGGCGGCGATCGGCCCCTACTCGCAGGCCATCCGCGCCGGTGGGTTCCTGTTCATTTCCGGTCAAATCCCACTGGACCCCGAATCGGGACAGGTCGTCGACNGCGATGTCNCCGCCCAGACCCATCGAGTCATGCAAAGTCTCGGCGCCATCTTGAAGGCGGCGGGCGCCAGCTACGAGCACGTGGTGCGCACCACCATCTTTCTNNCGGATTTGACAGACTTCGCGTTGGTCAACGATGTCTACGGGAGCTATTTCGCCGCCCCGGCCCCGACCAGAGCGACCGTCCAGGTAGCGGCGTTACCGAAAGGCGTCAGCGTCGAAATAGACGCCATCGCGTACCTNGCCTGACCGATTCTCGGCTGGGTCGTTCACCGCATCAGTCGCTCCACCTCGAGCACCCCCGGCACTCCCCGGATGACTTTGATGATCCGCTGGAGGTGTTTCAGATTCTCGATATCCACCGTTACGCTGATGCGNCCGTGGTATTCGCCGCTGCTCGCTTCAACCTTCAAGACGTCGGTCTTGAGGCCGGCGATCTTGGAGGTCACCTCGGCGAGAATGCCGCGTCGGTCCTCCACCTGGATCCCCAACAGCACGACGAACCCGGACTCGGCCGTGCCCTTCTCCCAGACCACCTCGATCCGTCGTTCCGGATCGTAGAGCAGGTTGAGCACGTTGGGGCACCGCGCCGCGTGCACCGAGACCCCCTTGCCCCGTGTGACGTAGCCGACGATCTTCTCGCCACGAATGGGATTACAACAACGAGCGCGGAACACCAGCAGATCGTCAAATCCGCTGACCTTGACCTTCTCCTCGCTCCGCTGCAGCATCCGACGAACGACGGTACCGACCGACGGGGTGCCCGGCTTCTCTTCGAGCTCCTTCGGTACCAGCTTGGCCAAGACTGACCGAGCCGGCACCTTGCCATAGCCAACGGCCGCGAACAGGTCGTCTGCACTCTTCGCCCCGAGCTCTCCGGCCACCCGCGCCACGGCGTCGGGTTCCTTCACCGATTGGGGTCTGATGTCGAACCGGCGCAGCTCTTTGTCGAACAGCTTGCGACCCAGCTCGATGGCGCGGACCTGCTCCTCGGCGTGGATGAAGTGCTTGATCCGGTTGCGCGCCCGAGACGTCACGACGATATTCAGCCAGTCGCGGCTTGGGGTGTGGCCGGGGGCGGTCACCACCTCGACGATGTCGCCGTTCTGCAGCCGGGTCCGAACCGGCACCATGCGACCGTTGACCCGCGCTCCAACGCACTGGTGACCGACATCGGTGTGCACGCTGTAGGCAAAATCGACCGGTGTCGCGCCGCGAGGCAGCGCCTTCACCTCTCCCTTCGGCGTAAACGTGTACACCTCGTCTGGGTACAGGTCGACTTTCAGGTTGCTGATGAACTCGCNGGGGTCACGCACCTCCTGCTGCCACTCGAGCANCTGGCGTAGCCAGGTGAAATGCTGCTCGTCCGGCTTGACGCCGATCCGTCCCTCCTTGTATTTCCAGTGCGCGGCGATGCCCTCCTCGGCGACCGCGTGCATTTTCTCGGTTCGGATCTGCACTTCGAACGGGATGCCCTGGGGACTGACCACCGACGTGTGCAACGACTGATACCCGTTCGCGCGTGGCATCGCGATGAAATCCTTGAACCGGCCGGGCACTGGCGACCAGGTCTGGTGGATGGTGCCGAGGGTCGCGTAGCAGTCGGAGACGGATGTCGTGATGACGCGGAGCGCAATGAGGTCGTAGACCTGTTCGAAGGAAATCCGTTGACGCTTGATCTTCTCATGGATGCCGTAGAGCCGCTTCATGCGTGACTCGATGACAGTAAANGNAATCTGCGCGTCCCTCAGCGTTCGCTCCAACGTGTCCCGCAGCCGTTTCACCGTTCGCTGCGTGGTCCGCCGACGGCGTTCCACCCACGCCCGCGTCGTCTCGTAGGCCATCGGGTCGAGATGTTTGAAAGCCAGATCCTGGAGCTCGTTCTTGATCTTCTTCATGCCGAGTCGATGGGCGATCGGCGCGTAGATNTCGAGCGTCTCCTGCGCAATGATGAGCCGACGATCCTCCGGCATGTGGTCCAGCGTCCGCATGTTGTGCAGGCGGTCGGCCAGCTTCACCAGAATCACCCGGATGTCGTCCACCATGGCGAGCAGCATCTTGCGAAAACTCTCCGCNTGCCTCTCCTCGCGGGACGAAAACGGGATCGCGCTGATNTTGGTGACGCCTTCGACGACGTGCGCCACCTCGGCCCCGAAGAGTTCCTCNACACGCTCGATCGAGGTCAATGTGTCTTCGATNACGTCGTGGAGCAACCCGGCCGCGATCGCCACGTCATCGAGCCGCATGTCAGCCACCACCGCGGCGACCTCGAGGGGATGCNTCACGTAGGGCTCGCCAGACCGCCGTTTCTGGCCCGCGTGCTCGGCCGCCGAAAAGTCGTAGGCCCGACGCAGCAGGTCTNTGTCGGCGTTCGGATTCGACACGCGGGCCTTATCGGCCAGCTTTTCAAAACTGATCATCGCAAANCTCTTATTNGTAACATTTTACAGAACAACGTCGAGATCGATCGAGCCGAGAATACGCAACGTCTGCCAGTTTTCGAACCGGAGCGCGCCCTCAGAGCCGCCCGCCCATAGGATGGTCGGAAATCGGTCACAAAGAAAGCTGATTGCCTCCATCACGAGTCGCTTGACTTGGTCTTTTTCGCTTCACTATACTGATGCCTCCTCATCGAAGGGTCGCCAGTGCTAGGCAGCGGAAAATGCTGCGGCCGGCAGTGCCCCAGCACCGTCGCCGATTCGATTCCGGCCACCGTGTCTGTCGAGGGGGGACATCTTGAAACAGTGAAATCAAGGGGACCGTCAATGCATACTCGATCGTTCGGAACGAGACTCGCGCTTATCGTCATGGTGAGCCTTCCGCTGACGTCGTGCCAGTACATCGACCAACTCCAGGCCATCAGGACGTTCAAAGACGCCAACATCGCGTACCAGCGATCCGACTATCCCCACGCCGTCGAGCTGTACACCGAGGTCCTCGACAACGACCCGAGCCTGACCGTAGCGCATTTCTACCTGGCCAACAGCTACGACCAGCAGTATCGACCGTCGCTGCGCGGCGAGCGGGAGAACGANGAGATGCTCGANATGGCCATCGACCACTACATCACATCAGTGGACACCGAGNCCAACGTCGAGNTGCGCAAGCTCTCGATGCAGTACCTCGTGGCGGCGTTCGGCCCCGACAAAGCGAATGCGCCCGCTAAATCTGAGCCGGTCCTGCAGATGATGATTGAGAGCGACCCGNCNAACCCNGACAACTATTTCGTGCTCTCCAAGCTCTATGAGGACTCGGGCCTGTTTGAAGAAGCTGAAGAGGTGCTGACTCGGGTGCAGGATCTGCGGGCCGACGACCCCNTCGTGCACATGCGGATCGCTGGTTTCTACGATCGCAACGAAGAGTTCGAGCGGACGATCGAAGCGCTGGGTCGGCGCGCCGNGCTCGAACCGGACAACCCGGAGGCCTACTACACCATCGGCAACTTCTACTGGCAGAAGGCGTTCCGCGACTTCCAGATCTCCGACGAGGAGGAAATGGAGTACGTCATGCTCGGCCTCGAGCAACTCGACTTGGCGCTCAACCTGAACGCCGACTACNCCGANGCCCTGACCTACAAGAACATCCTGCTCCGGATGCAGGGGAACCTGACCGACGATCTGGATGAACGCGAGGCCCTCATCGAAGAGGCGGATGTACTGCGCGAGCGGGCCGAAGAGCTGATNAAGATTCAGAGGGGCGGCGGGGCCAACTAGTGTCCTGTCTCACGTCAATCTAGCGACCCCGGTGCGCGGCGCGCCCNGCTGNCGAGACGCGGCGAGCGGGGCATATCGGCAGCAATATTCGAGCGAGGCGCAACGCCGTGCAGGCGGGACGCCCCGTCTGGACGCCTGTCAAGATCGACGTGAGACAGGACGCTAGTACCACGCTCCGGTCAACACTCCATGGACACAACCGGTTCCACCCATTCCGGGCGGCTCCGGTTTTTCTTTGTACGGCGGCAGGCACTGCACCGCTTGCGCAGTGTAGAGGTATTCGCACGTGTGTGTGCCGCTCCATCGGAGCGTAGAGACGGTCGGTCGCCAGCCGCCGGTCCGGCGGCGCTGTCACACGGCCTGACAAGACGGCAACGACAGGTCCAATTGCCTCGATTCTCGACAGCTCGTCCCCCTCCCAGGAAACCGGCTCAGGAGACCTCGGTCCCTCTGCAACAGAGAACTCCCCCCATACCGCGAACCCCTCTGGAGTCAAACAACCAGGGGGGGGTGCACGCTGAGCGTGCAGAACATAGTAGCGCTGGCGCGCAGGCTGGCCCTCGACTCAATGAGGTTCCGGTGTACAAAAAAGAACCGGCGCGGCAAGAAATGCCGCGCCGGTTCCAATCAGTGTCCGAACGACCCCGCAACCCTACAGAGCGGAGGCGCCGCCCGCTCGCCGCATCTGCTCGGTCACGATACCCACCTTGGTGATCCCCGCACCCTTCGCGGCATCGATCACCTCGATGATCTCGCCATACCGAAGATTACCGGCACCAGCGATGAACATCGTCTTCTCTCGACGTTGCGCGAAGATGTCGCGCAAGCGCTCCTCGAGCTGCTGAATAGCCACCGGCTGCTGATTGATCGTAATCACCCGGTCGGCCGTGTACTGCAGCACGATCTGACTCGCATCAGGGGCCGCCTGCTGCGCACCCTGGGTCTCCAGCGGCAGATTGATGTCGAGACCACGCTGTGACAGTGGCAATGCGGCCAGGAAGATCACGATCAGCACTAGCAATACATCGATAAACGGCGTGATGTTGATCTCCGCGTTGGAGTGTGGGGCTTCGGCGCGGACGATCTCATCGACCTCGCGATGTTTCTTGCTCATCGGCTAGTCCCCCCCCGCTCCGGCGCCACCACCACCACTGCCAACTGCGCGCTCGGTGATCAGTGCGATATCTTCGATACCAGCTCGCTGCAACCGATCAAGGACAGACATCACGCTGGCGTATTGCGCATCCTGGTCAGCCTTGATCAGTAGCACGCGCTCCAACTTACTGTCCAGGGCCGCCTGTATGTTGTTCAACAAGTCGACCTCAGACGACTCCTGGTTCTCGACGAAGAAACGGCCGTCAGCGGTCACAGCCAGCGTTGTCTGGCCGTCATTCTCAGGCTTGTCTGTCGTGTTCGCCGCCTCTGGCAGTGTGAGATCGACGCCCTGCTGCAACAGGGGAGCGATCAGCATGACGATGATGAGCAGCACCAGCATCACATCCGCGAGCGGAGTGATGTTGATCTCCGAATTCATCCCGCCAGACTTTTCACCAACGCTCATTCCCATAGAAATGCCTCCTCGGCTCGTCTGGGCTGGCAGTGACGGCCTGACGCTGGTCGTGCGTCCAGGCCGTCACTCATTACTTGGTCCGGCCTAGTCCGACTTCTTGATGAAGTAGTCGACGAGCTCGGACGACGAGTTGTCCATCTCGACGCTGAAGAACTCGATGCGCGACGTGAGGTAGTTGTAGAACCAGACGGCGGGAATGGCCACGAACAGTCCGACCGCGGTCCCGACGAGCGCCTCGGAGATACCCTTCGACACCGACCCCAGACCACCCGACCCGGAAGCAGCGATACCCTGGAACGCGTTGATGACGCCCAGAGTGGTTGCAAGCAACCCGACGAACACGGCGGTGGCGCCGATGGTGGCCAGCGCTCCCATACCTTTCTTCAGGTCGGCCGCGGTCAACGCACTCGCACGTTGAATGGCCCGACGTACGGAGTCGATCACATCGTCACGCCCCAACGCGACACCGGATTCGCTCTGAAACTGATACTCCTGCAAGCCGGCCAACACGACTTTGCCGAGGTGGCTGTACTTGTAGTTCTTCGACTGCGACACCGCGATCGCGTCTTTGAGACGGCCGTCCTTGAGATGCTTCGCCGCCTGCGGCGCGAAGAGCTTGGACTGTTTTCCGGCCTGTGTGAACGTAAACAGCCGCTCGAAGAAGACGCCCACCGACCACATGGACATGAACGCCAAGATGATCATGAGCGACTTGACCGGAATGCCCATCTCTACCCACATTGTGACTAGATCCATTGTGCCTCCTACCTAATTCCAACGCCCCAGTTCGTCGAGCCACGACACACCGGCTGCCGGTGCGGGCCGCCCCACAGTTTCTTGGTTCGTACCCAATTGCCTAACGCAACGTGAAGTTCACGGTCACCGTCATGATGACCGGCACCGGCGACCCGTTGAGCATCGTCGGCGTGTACTCCCACTGTCTGACCGCCGCGATCGCCGCGTCGCTAAGCAATGCAACCTCTCGCAGGACCTTCACGTCCGTCACACGGCCGTCGACCCCGATCACAGCTTCGAGAATGACGACACCAGACACCCGCGCTGATTGCGCGACCGCCGGATAGATCGGAGCCACGTCCTTTGTTTTCGTCGGCGGACTGACGTTCCCGCCGACTCGCACAGGCTCCGTCGGGGGTGGTGGTGGCGGTGGCGGCGGCGGCGGGGCCGCGAGCAGGCCTCCGACGACACCGCCGACAACCCCGCCGACGATCCCACCTTCGACCCCCTGCACGTTGCTGAGGTCGAAACCGGTCTCCGGCGCGATCTCGGCCGGAGCCTCGATCGGGGCCGCATTCGGATTCACATCCAAGACGGGCGCGGGTGCCGCCGTCGCCGCCGCCGGCGGCGGCGGAGGTGGCGGTGGTGGTGGCGGTGGTGGTGGTGCGGCCATGAACGCCATCATCGATGGCACGTTGGGCAGCGCGTCGGCGGCCAGCAACGGTACGATGACGATCGCTCCGATTCCCACGACGTGCGCGAGAATGGACACGGGTACCGTGTACCATTTTTGCGCGCCGATCTTGATCGTCGGGCTCGAGATTTCACCAAACATCTGACCTGCCACATGTACCTCCTCAACCCCGCTACAGGGCTGCCGGCGCCTCAATGAGAGCGTCGATTATATGCAGACCCCCAAGCGCTGTCAACGCAACTGCGCGTCGCGCCAGCGAGTTCCCGCGAGGGCTCGCAACCCGCTCAAGGCCTCACTCTTCCGGACAACTTCTCGCTCGTGATCGTTCGACACCGGTTTCGCGATTACTGCATCCACGCAACGATCAGCGGCACAAAAATGACCGAGACAATCGTCATGAGCTTGATCAGAATGTTGAGACTCGGACCCGAGGTGTCCTTGAAGGGGTCTCCGACGGTGTCGCCGATGACCGCGGCCTTGTGAGGCTCTGAGCCCTTGCCGCCGTGGTGCCCTTCTTCGATCAGCTTCTTGGCGTTGTCCCAGACGCCGCCCGCGTTCGCCATCATCAGTGCCATTAGCACCCCGGTGACCAGCGCCCCGGCCAGGAGGCCGCCCAACCCGGAGACCCCGAGCAGAAAGCCGGTCAACACCGGTGCGAGCACCGCCAGCAGCCCCGGCAGGATCATCTCCCTGATGGCTGAACGGGTCGAAATCTCGACGCAGCGTGCCGAGTCCGGCTCGGCCGTACCCTCAAGTAATCCGGGAATGGACTTGAACTGACGCCGCACCTCCTCGATCATCTCGTTGGCCGAACGCCCGACGGCGTTCATCGTCATCGCCGAGAAGATGAATGGCAGCATCCCGCCAATGAACATCCCGATCAGCACGTTGGGGTTGGTCAATTCCAGCGACAACAGCCTTGGGGCGAAACTGGCCTGGCCGCCTGCCGCCTCCACCGCTGCGGCGGCTTCCGCCTGGAACGTCGAAAATAGTGCCAGCGCGGTCAACGCTGCCGAGCCGATCGCAAAGCCCTTCCCCATGGCCGCCGTGGTGTTGCCCACCGCGTCGAGCGCATCAGTCCGGTCACGCACGAAGGGCTCACACTTGCTCATCTCAGCGATACCGCCGGCGTTGTCCGCCACTGGGCCGTAGGCGTCGACACCCAGACTGATACCAAGCGTGGACAACATGCCGACCGCGGCAATCGCAATCCCGTAGAGTTCGCCCAACTCGTAACTAAAGAAGATGGCCGCACAAATGACCAGCACCGGATAGCCGCACGACATCATGCCAACCCCCAACCCAGCGATGATGTTGGTGGCCGGTCCGGTCTTCGATTGCTCAGCGATGTGTGCAGCCGGCGGCTTGTCCTTGCCGGTGTAGTACTCGGTGATCTTCCCGATGATCACGCCTGAGAGGACGCCCACCACGACGCATCCCAGGACCGCCCACGGCACCGCCGTCACCTGAATGAGAGCGGCCGCTCCAACCATGACAATGGCTGACGCCACCATGAGTCCTCGCAGCAGCGCGCTCTGCACCTGATTCTCGTCGTCGGTCCGGACCGTGAACGTCCCGAGAATCGACGCGAAGATACCGAGCCCAGCCAGCAACAGGGGGAACACGGCCAGGTCCGCCTGCATCGCGGCGAACGAGGCGCTATCGACCCCCCAGAGGGTGTCGGCGGTCGCGGCCGTCAACGCCCACGCGAGCGCAATCGACGCGATGATGCTGCCGACGTACGACTCAAAGAGGTCCGCCCCCATCCCAGCGACGTCACCCACATTGTCGCCGACACTGTCAGCGATGGTGGCTGGATTTCGCGGATCATCCTCAGGGATACCGGCCTCGACCTTGCCGGAGAGGTCACCTGCCACGTCGGCCGCCTTCGTAAAGATGCCGCCGCCAACGCGCGCAAACAGCGCAATCGACGACGCGCCGAACGTCAGCCCGAAGAGCGCATCGATCGCCGCCGGACCGTCACCGCTCAACCCGCCATACAGGAAGTAGAGCAGCGCGATTCCGAGCGTGCCAAGGGCGACGACGGTGAGGCCCATAACTGCGCCACTCGAGAATGCCACCTGTAGCGCGCCAGCCAGGCTCGTCCGCGCCGCGGCAGTGGTTCGCACCGCGGCGCTGGTTGCCGTGCGCATACCGATCCAACCGGCCGTGCCAGAGAGCAATGCGCCCACCAGGAAGCTGACGCCGACCAGCAGGGAATCGCCAGGCAGAAACACCACGAGGACGACGAACATGACGCCGACGAACCCCGCCAGCACGGTGTACTCCGTCTTTAAGAACGCCATCGCCCCGCTTCTGATGAGCGCGGCAATCTGCTGCATACGCTCGGTGCCTGCGTCGCGACGATTGATACCCTTGGCCAGCACAAACGCGAAGATTGCAGCCGCAACCGGTGCGGCCAGCCCAAAGGCCAAATACAGTGGATTGTCCATTCCGCCCCTTGTGTCTCCCTGATTCGAGTCCTACATCGGCGGGACGGCTGTATGCCGTCATTCCCCCGCCTGCGCGCGTTGCGCCGGTCCGGGTGCATCACCGGCACGGCCCACACGACGATCAGAAACCCGACAAGCTAACAGTCGCGGTCCGCCCCTGTCAAGCTGCGCGCGCCGGCGGCATCCTGCATCGCGGCCGGGGGCTCTGACGGGCTCTCTGACGGGCTCTCCGTGTCGCTCCGCACCGCTTTGAGCACCTGGCGCACCGCCATTCCGCCCGTCAAGAAAACGCGGACCCCTTCCTGAACGGTCAACGCCGGATAAGTCACCCGACTTTTGGGAAAAATCCGGACGTCGCCCAGATAGAGATGATTTGTCGGCACATAGACGGCCAGCACCGGCTCGGCCCCGCGACCCCGATCGATCGTGAATTCCTTCGTCAAGAACCCGAGCACAAACCCGGTCGCCGGGTCATCTACCAGGACCACCCGCTTGAACGCGAGCTCGTTCTCCGGCGAAAACGCCGCCACCAGCTGTTTCACCGGTGCGTATACGGCCCGAAACACCGGCAGTTTAAGTAGATACGACTCGCCACGCTGCAGCATCCGCTTACCGAACACATTCGTCGCCAGCGCCCCGACCACAAGCACGACCAGCAGTGCCGTGGCCAACCCCAACCCAGGCACCTCCTGCCCCAGGAGCTGAGTGTACAGCGGTGCCATGACGCCGTCGATCAGCCGGAACGCCCACACCAGCGCCGCCACGCTGATGATGAGGGGCACCATGACAAAGCACCCTGCGATAAAGCTGCGTCGGATCCACTGCATAGAGCATCCTGGCCGGGCTCGCAGCCCGTGTTGGTCCCGCTGCGCCGGGCGTTTTCTCCCGGTTCACATCGTGACTGCTCGGTCGAACTACTGCCGTATTCTCCCTCGCCCCGCCTTGTCGGCCGGACAAATCGTCGCTGTCGGTGCAAACGAGGCGTTTCACAACGCCGACTGCCAGTGTCCCGTCTCGGTGCGTGGACTGCGGTCACGCACACCGGATGCGCTCGCTCTATCGCGCCCGTGGCGGCCGGGGCGCGACGGCGCCATGTCACGAATCACGGTTACAGGACACTAGACGACAAGCCAGATCCCCAGCGCCGCGGCGACAGCCAAACGGTAAAGTGCGAACGGGGCAAGGCTGTGACTGGCCAGATATCGCAGCAATCCGGCCACCGCGAGGTAGCCGACCACACCGGAGACGGCAAACCCCACCAGCAACACCATCGTGTACTCGGCCAACCCGGTGGACCCGAGCGTCCACGCGGTTCTGGCGCCGGCGCCAAGAATCGCCGGGATACCGATGAGAAAGGCAAAACGCGCCCCCTCCTCGCGCCGAAGCCCAGTCCACAACGCGACCGTCATGACCGCCCCGGACCGTGACACTCCGGGCACGAGCGCGGCCGCCTGCGCCAGTCCCAGCCCCGCTGCCTCTGCCGCGGACAACGACGCGCTGGCGCGACGTTGCGACCCCATGCGCTCGGCCAGAATCATCGCGACCGCACCAACCGAGAGTGCGGCCGCCGCGACCGCCGGGGTCCGCAGCCGTCCGATGACATCGGCGAAGAACCATCCGGTCAGCGCCAGCGGAACGGTCGCGATGACGATCAGGCGTCCCAGACGCGCGGTCTGTCCTGGGTGGCCCATGACCATCTGGGGAGCGGCCGCGACCAGAGCGGAGACATCGTCTCGGAAATACACCAGCACGGCGAGCACCGTGCCGAGATGACAGACGACATCGAATGGAATCTCAGCCGCACCCGAATCCCACCCGAACAGGTCGCGGACCACAATCAGGTGGGCCGAACTGGAGACGGGGAGAAACTCGGTCAGTCCCTGGACGACCCCGAGCACCGCGGCCTGAAGGAGGGTCACACGAGGTCTGCCGCGGGCGACACCGACTGGGGCCGAACAACCACCTGACTCTCAGCCACACGCCTCATTTTCTTGGCACTCATCGAATCGGTATCCGCGGAGGGTCCTGGCCCCGGCCATTCACCGACGACACCGCCCCGCCGGGCACGGACTACGCGCGGACGCGAGCCCGGGCCTTCTTGGCCCGACGCTTCGGGTTCGACGCCGCCCGGTCTCCGCCCGACACGTGCTTCGACCGTCGTGCCGCCCGGCGCTCGCTGATGACAATGGCGGCGGCGGCGGCGATAAAGATGGTCGAATAGGTGCCGCTGACCACGCCGACGAGTATCGTGAACGCAAAGCCACGCAGCACCTCGCCGCCGGCCACAAACAAAGCCAAAGCGGCGAACGCCGTCGTGCCGGAGGTGATGATGGTGCGGCTCAGCGTCTGATTGATACTGGTGTTGACCAACGTGTCGAAGGACTCGCGGCGCATCTTACGGAGGTTCTCGCGCACCCGGTCGAACACCACGATGGAGTCGTTCACCGAGTACCCCGTAATCGTGAGCATCGCCGCCACGACGTTGAGCGAGAGGTCGTACCCGAAGAACGTGAGCATCGCCAAGGTGATGAGAATGTCGTGCGCGACTGCGATGATCGCGCCGGCTGCGAAGCTGAACCGGAACCGGAAGCCGATGTAGATCAGGATACCCAGCATCGCGAAGCCGAAAGCGGAGACCCCGCGCTGCTTCAACTCCTCGCCGATGACGGGGCCGACCAGATCGCGCTGTAGCACCGTCGGTTCGCCGATGCCACTCTGGCGAAGCGCGGCCTCGACGGCGGTCGCCCCGTCCTCCAGACTCGTGCCCTCTTCGGTCCCCCCTTGAGGCAAGCGGATCATGACCGTGTTGTCGCTCGCCTCTCCAGCGAGCTGAACCACGCTCTCATCCACGCTGTCGCGTATCGCGCCGCGCACGGCGTCCTCGGTCACCGGAACGTCGAACTCGACAAGGAGGATCGTGCCACCGGAGAAATCGATGCCGAGCGCCGGTCCTCCCCGAATCGTCATCAAAATCGCTCCGGCCGCGATGATGAACAGGGACAGGCCCACCGCTGGCCAGCGCCACTTGAGGAAGTCGAAATTGGGGTTCTCGAAAATGGCCATGCGGGCGTCTTGCGTCCTAGTGATTACGGGGCGTCAACACGAAAGGCACAGAAACTGGATTAGATGCTCAGCGTCGCTTCTCGACGGCGTGTCAGCACGGCCTCGAACAATGTCCGCGACACAAACACGGCGGTGAACACGTTGGACACGAGCCCGAAGAACAGGGTGGTCGCAAATCCCTGGATCGGCCCGGAACCGAATTGAAACAGGAAGGCCGCCGCGATCAGCGACGCGATGTGGGTGTCGACAATAGTCAGGAAGACCCGGTCGAACCCGGACGACACGGCCGCACGCACGCCACGAGCGGACACCAGTTCTTCCTTGATCCGCTCGAAGATCAGCACGTTCGAATCGACCCCTATACCGATCGTCAGGATGAAGCCGGCGATACCTGGCAGAGTCAGCACCGCCCCGACATACGACATGCACGCCAGCAGAATCAACAGGTTGAGCGCCACCGCCAGGACGGCATTGATCCCTGACAGCCGGTAGTACGCCAGCATGAAGAGTGCCACCGCACTCAACCCCGCCAACGACGCTGTCACACCTGCACGGATCGAATCGGCGCCCAGTTGCGGACCGATAGTGCGCTCTTCGAGATACGTGAGCGAGGCGGGCAGCGCACCGGAGCGCAGGATCAGCGCCAGGTCTGCGGCCTCGTCGGTGGTGAAGTTGCCGGTGATCCGCCCCTCGTCGGAGATTCGTGACTGGATCGTGGGTGCCGAGTACACCTCGCCGTCCATGATGATGGCCAGATTCCGCCCAATGCTCGCACCGGTGAAGTTTCCGAACTTGCGAGCACCCTCCCGATTGAACGAAAAACTGATGGCCGGCTGATTGAATTCGTCGATCGTGGGACGGGCGTTGCGCAAATCGCGCCCGGTCACGGGCGCCACACGGCGAACCAGGTAAAAGACCTGTGACCCGTCGACACCTCCGAGAGACTCATCCAGACCGGTGAGCACCTCCATGTCCGCCGGCACGACACCGTTGCGGGCCTGTAGCAGGAACTCCCGGGTGGGCGCGGGACCCTCTTCCACCAATTTCAGCTCCAGGAGCCCGGTCGACCGAATGATCTCCTTGGCGCCGGCGACATCCTCCACCCCGGGTAACTGCACGAGGATCTGCTCTCCGCCCGCGCCGCCGTACGGGGTGACTACCGGCTCTGCGACTCCCAACTCGTCGACGCGGCGCGCGATGGTCTGCAACGCCTGCCGGACAGATTCGTCGCGACGGGCGCGTTCGACGCCCGGCTGCATGCGGAATGTGTAGGCGCCATTGGGTTGTGATTCGCGGGTGTAGAGGACGCCCAACACTTCCTCGGCGATAGTCCGGAACTCCTGATCACGGTCGGCCGGCACTCCCTCGACCCGGATTTCCGTGGGGGACACCGCGGCGGAGGACGCGAGGGAAATCCCACTCAGACCGGCCTGCTCGCTCAGTTGTTCAGCGCTGGTCTCCGACTCGACCACCAGCGCATCGTCGGTCTGTACCTGAAGGACCATGTGGACGCCACCGCGCAAGTCGAGCCCCAGCCGGATCTGATCCTCTGGTGGATACACGGCGAACACGGCGGCCACGACCACCGCGACGATCGTCAGCAGCTTCCAGCGTAAGTTCTTGGCCATTGCTCGCTACACCTAAATCACCGGATGTCGGCGTCGCTACATCGAACCGGAGTCCTGCACGACGGGCTCTTCGCCCTGAAAGCCCCCCACCGCTCCGCGGGACATTTCAACACGTACCTTGTCAGCGATCTGCAATTGCACCGAGCGGTCATTCAGCTTGGTGATGCTGCCATAGATGCCGCTGGTGGTGACGACCTTGTCGCCAACCTTCAGGGCATCGCGGAACTCCGTCACCTTCTTCTGCCGCTGTCTCATCGGCCTCAGAATGATGAAGTAGAAGATAGCGAGAATCAGGGCGAACGGTAGGAACTGCACCCATACCGAACCGGTCGCGCCCTGAGTAGGGGGAGCCATGGCGAACACCGCAGGCAAACCAAAAACCATCGCAATCCTGAATATTCCGGCCTACGCTCGAGGTCGGCGAGAGAACGTCTCGTGAAATCGTTGCCTGAACGTATCGAACGAGCCTAACACGATAGCCTCTCTTATTCGTCGCATCGTGTCAAGGTAGAAGTGTATGTTATGCAGTGTGTTAAGGGTGCTTGCGGTCATTTCCCCAGTCACGAATAAATACCGAAGGTACGCCCGCGAAAATCGGCGGCACGTATAGCACGCGCACTCCGGATCCGGCGGGCGATGGTCTTCGGCGAACTGCGCTTGCTTGATCGATATCGGCCCATGTTGCGTCAGGAGCTGCCCATTCCTGGCATTGCGGGTGGGTAGCACGCAGTCGAACAGGTCGATGCCTCGAGCCACGCACTCGACCAGGTCATCCGGCATCCCAGTGCCCATTAAGTACCGAACACGGTTGTCCGGGAGCATCGGGGTCGTATGCTCGACGACGTCATACATCACTTCAGTCGGTTCACCGACGCTCAAACCACCGATCGCGAACCCGTCGAACCCGATCGAGACCGTCTCACGGGCGCTCTCGTCGCGCAGCGCCTTGTATACCCCCCCCTGCACGATGCCGAACTGCGCCTGACCGGCGTTCGTGACCTCGCCCTCCAAACTCGACGGATGCTCGCCGGTGTCGAGGAACCGTCGGCGTCCCCGACGAGCCCATCGCAGCGTCCGCTCCATCGAGTCCCGGGCGTCCGCCTCCGAGACCGGGTAACTAGCGCATTCGTCGAACACCATGGCGATGTCTGAGCCAAGCTGGGCCTGAATGTCAGAGGCGCTCTCGGGGGTCAAGCGCTGCAGGCTGCCATCCAGGTGCGACCGAAACGACACGCCGTCCTCGTCGATCCGGCGGCGATCCCCAAGGCTGAACACCTGATAGCCGCCACTGTCGGTCAGGATCGGCCGGTCCCAGCCGATGAACCGATGCAGCCCGCCGGCCCGCCCGACGAGCGGCGCACCGGGACGCAAGTGCAGGTGGTAGGTATTGGCCAGAATCATCTCGGCCCCGAGACTAAGGAGATCCCGGTGGGTCACCGCCTTGACCGCACCCCGCGTGCCCACCGGGGCGAACGCGGGGGTTTGCACACGGCCGTGCGGGGTCTCCAACTCCCCCGCTCGCGCGGTTCGGTCGCGATGCCTGACCTGGAAAATGCAACGTTCGGACACTGCCGTATACTACACAGCGTCGGGATGCGACCGGTCAGCCGCGTTCCCTCTACGATCAAATATGGTGGCTCACGTCCAGTGAAGCGTCTGCGTGTCGGCGTCGTGTACGGTGGTCGCTCAAGCGAGCATGAGGTGTCTCTGGCCTCGGCGGCCGCGGTCTTTGCCCACCTCGACCGCGAACGATACGAGCCAGTCGCGGTCAAAATCGGGCAAGACGGCCGCTGGACCCTGGCGGAACGCCCACCCACGATCGCATCGGCCGCCGACACGATCCTGCAGCCCCGGCTCGACCAGGCTCGCACCAACCGCTCGATTCGAGAGGTCCACGTGGTCGCGCATCCAAGCGACGAGACCTTGCTGACGATCGAACGCGTAGAACCAGGTCACGCCGGGGCCGATCATACCGGTGACGCCATCGTCAACGGGCTTGGTCTGGATGTGATGTTCCCGATCGTGCACGGCCCCTACGGCGAAGATGGAACCCTGCAGGGATTGCTGGAGTTGGCCAACATCCCGTATGTCGGAGCCGGCGTCCTCGCCGCGGCCGTCGGGATGGACAAGGCCGTGATGAAAGAACTGTTTGCGGCCCGCGGGCTCCCGGTCGTGAAACACCAGGTCATCTTGCGGCAGACGTGGCGCGCCGACCGCTCGGCCACCATAGATCGCCTCGAGCAACAACTGCGCTTCCCGATGTTCGTCAAGCCGGCCAACCTCGGGTCGAGCGTGGGTATTTCGCGGGTCGCCGAGCCCTGTGGGTTGGCGGACGCACTCGACCTCGCGGCGCAATTCGACCGAAAGATCGTGGTAGAGGAGGCGGTCACGCCGTGCCGCGAGATCGAGTGCGGCGTGCTCGGCAACGATGCGCCAGAAGCCTCGGTTCCGGGAGAGATCGTCACGTCGCGTGAATTCTACGACTACGAGGCAAAGTATCTCGACGACCGGTCGGTCACGACAATCCCGGCGTCGTTGGACCCCGACCAAACCGATACGATTCGGCGAATGGCCGTCGCCGCGTTCCAAGCGATTGACGGCGCCGGCATGGCGCGAGTGGACTTCCTCCTCGGGCGCGATGACGGACGGCTCTTTCTGAACGAGATCAACACCCACCCCGGCTTCACCACCATCAGCATGTTTGCCAAGATGTGGTCGGCGAGCGGCGTCGCCTACGGGGAAATGCTGGACCGGCTCATCGCGCTGGCTATCGAGCGTCACACCGACAAACAGGAAACCCGCACCAGCGTGACAAGGGACCCTACTGGAACGGGCACGTCCGACCGATAGTCCAATTCAGTGGCGAAAGTCAGGCACACGTTTTGACATTCTCGTAAGTTTGTGCTTGACACGTCTATTTTCTCATCCATAATCTACATCATCTGGTATGAGGGTGGAACGCTCAGCCCACCTGTTGTGACGTCGGACGCAGGTAATATCGCTGAGCACCGCGTGCCAAGGAGGATGAATGGCGAAGAAGGCAGCAGCGAAGAAGGCGAAGAAGGCGGTCAAGAAAAAGGCGGCCGCGAGGAAACCGGCCGTAAAGAAGGCCGCAGCCAAGAAGGCGGTGAAGAAGACCGTCAAGAAAGCTGTTAAGAAAGCCGCAGCGAAAAAGGGCGCGAAGAAGCGCTGAGCAGTTCCCGACTTCAAGAAAGAGGGGGCGATTCCGATCGCCCCCTTTTTTCTTGTACAGCGTCACCGCTATTCCGGCGGTGTCGTGCCGTCCCAGACCCGAATTTGCCTGATGACATCGCCCGGCTGGAGCTGATCGACGATGTCCATCCCGCTGATGACACGCCCAAACGCCGGATAGCGGCCATCCAATTGCGGCTGCGGCGTCGTCGTGATAAAAAACTGGCTGCCGCCAGTATCCGCCCAGTCGAGCGCCATCCCCACTGTGCCGCGCAGATACGGCATCGGACTCAGCTCGTCGCGAATGGTATAACCGGGCCCGCCTTCGCTGTCACTACGCGGGTCGCCCGCCTGGACGACGTAGTTCGGTACAACCCGGTGGACCAACAAGCCGTTGTAGTACCCCGAACGGGCCAGCCGCATGAAGTTGTCGGCCGTGAGCGGGGCATCATTGACGGCCAGCTCGAACTGGATGGTCCCACGGTCGGTATCGATGAACACGTGAGGTGAGACGGACGGCGTAATCAGTTCCGGCGTGCGATAGGCCTCAAGCGGAAATCGCGATGGCGCCGGACGGATGGCCATCTCGGCATCGGCTAGCTCGTCGAGCGCTTCGAGATGCTCCACCGCTCGCACCCGGACGGCCCAGTCCGCGTCATCCAACGCCGCGCGAATCACGTCGACGGCGGCGGGTCCGCCAATCCGGGCCAGACTGTCGATGGCCGCGGCCCGTGCGAGATAGGACGGGTCCGTGGCCCCCTCTCGATACGCGAGAGTGAGCGGGTCGATCGCCTGGCTTGCCGCAACGTCTCCCAGTAACAGCGCCGCCGTCTTGCGAACCACCACATCCGGGTCCGACAGGTGGGCCAACAGGACTTCCTGCGCGTTGGGGGCCCGCACGTCGACCAGCGAGCGCAAGACAGCCGGGACCACCCGCCGGTCCTCATCTTCTAGCAGCATGGTGAGCCGGAATGCCGCCACCACCGGTTCAATCAGAGCGAACGCCGTGGCCAGGTCGGCTCGCACTTCCCATCGCGGGTCGGGCGGCAAGCCGGACAACGCCAGGAGAAACAGGCCGGGATCAAGTCGAGCCAGACCCCGCAGCGCGGCTCCCCGCAACCGGGGCGACGAGTGCGTCAACAACTCGATCATGACGTCCGTCGACTCGATCGCCCCGATCGCGGCCAGGGCCTCGACCAGTTCGAGGAGCAGCGCGTGATCGAGGTCGGGCGCTCGTAACATCCGACGAAGCGCGGGAGCCGCGTTGACGTCGCCCAGTTCGGCCAACGCGCGCACCGCGCTGATAACCACCCGGGCGTCGCGACGGCGCGGATCGAGCAACTCGAAGAGCGCAGGCAGCGCGGCGGGCTCACGAAGAGCGCCCAAGCCCCGCGCCGCGATGGCGACCCCAATACTGCCTTGAATACCGGCCAGGGTGCTCAACGGACCCACCGCGCGCGGGTCCCCCGCGTGCCCGAGCGCGTGTGCGACCGGCCACCACCAGAGGATCGGTTCCTCTTCCTCCGTCAGCACGGTGGCGGCCAGCGCCTCATACGCCCCAAGCGAGGCCAGTGCGTACAGACCGGACCGGAATGCTTCGATACGGGGAGTCAGCGGATAGCCGAGCTCCTCCGGATCGACATCGTAGGCTTCGGTGACATGTCTTGCGACCATTGCCTGGATCGCATCCACGGCGTGCGTCGCACCGAGCCGAGCCAGCGCCTCCGCGGCGCGGCCCTGCACAACGGGCTCGACGTCGAGCAGCGCGCTCACCAATGGCTCAGACGACGTCGGCTCGCCGATCAGGCCCAGCCCAAACGCGGCCATCTCCCGCACTTCCATCTGGTCGTCAGACAATGCGCCGACCAGGGTCTCGACTCCGCTGGCCAGTCCGACCCGCCCGATAGCCACCACCGCCCGCCGTCGGACCGCCGCGCTCTCGTCCCTGGCCAAACGACCCAGGTCCGGCACGTCAGACGGCGTCATCGGTATGGGCGGAATACGAGCCCCACCCGGCGCCTCCTGAGCCGCAGTGGACCCGGGCTCGGGCGCAAGGGGCCCGGCCGGAGACGTCTGCGGAGGTTCAGCGGTCGGCAACGACGGATCCTGAAGCAGACGCTGATCTTCAAGCTGTAGAATCCACGCCAGCTTTTGCTCGTAGGACACCAGGAACGGTGTGTCTGGAACCACCGGCGGTGGGGTGGCCGAGCATCCCACCACAGTGAGTCCGGCGAGCAGGACGAGCACCGCACCGGTGGACCGAGCTGAAGTCATGAAGATCGGCTGGAACGTCGGTTGACGTCGGCGCATGATAGCACGCGGTCCACCACCGACCGGCGACCTCGGGCGACGATGACCGACCCCGCGGACTGGTATACTCGCACCAGGTTGGAGTTCCGCCATATCGCGATCGAAGGCCCGATCGGCGTCGGGAAAACCACGCTGTGTCGGAAGCTGGGCGCCCGCCTCGAGGCCACCGTGGTTCGTGACGAGACGGACAACCCGTTCCTGGCTGATTTCGCGGCCGGGAGGCCCGGCGCCGCGTTCCAGGCTCAACTGTTCTCGTTGCTGCGACGCCATCGACAGCAGGTCGAATTGCGGCAATCCAGCCTCTTCGCCCAACAGGTCGTCTCCGACTATCTCTTCGACAAGGACAAGATCTACGCCTATCTCAACCTGGACGACAACGAACTGTTCATCTATCAGCGTCTCTTCGATCTCCTCGCCGCCGACGTCGTGGCCCCTGACTTGGTGGTCTATCTCCAGGTCCCGACCGACGCCCTGCAGCGGCGTGTCGGCGCGCGTGACCGCGAGTACCGCGAAAACGGCGATGTCCCGCCCGAGCCGGACTATCTTCGCGAGTTGAATGAGGCCTACACCCACTTCTTCTTTCACTACAGCTCGACGCCGTTGCTGGTCGTCGAAACGTCGCACGTCGACCTCGAGTGGGGCGACTCCGCCATCGAGGACCTATTGAAACAGGTGCGCCTCATCGGTCAGGGCACCCGCTACTATGTGCCGCGCTGATGGCCTGGTTCAAAAAAGCGGTGAGCACTGATCACACCAAGACCGGGGCGTCGGGCTTGTGGGCGACCTGCCCAGGGTGCTCCCGGACCCTGCGCGACCGAGACCCGGCCACGAACCTGCGCGTCTGCCCTTCCTGTGGGCATCACCTACGACTGGACGGCGCCGCGCGACTGCGGACGCTCCTCGACGACGGTCTTTGGACGGAACACGACGCCGGCCTGACATCCACCGACCCGCTCAAATTCACGGATCGGACGCCCTATCCAACCCGGCTGGAGGCAGCCGAAGCGACCACCGGATTGCGCGACGCGGTCATCACCGCGACGGGCGCCATCGACGGACTGGTCGTGGAAGCGGCCGCGATGGAATTCGGCTTCATGGGCGGAAGTTTGGGTGTCGTCGGGGCCGAGAAGATCACCCGCGCGGCAGAAAGGGCACTCCAGTATCGTCGCCCCCTGCTCATCATCTGCGCATCTTCGGGCGCCCGAATGATGGAGGGCACACTTTCACTCGTGCAGATGGCAAAAGTGAGTGCGGCGCTAGGGCGCCTCGACCGCGCCCGGGTGCCGTACGTGACGGTGCTCACCGACCCGACCACCGGTGCGGTCGCGGCGAGCCTGGCGATGCTGGCCGACGTCACCATCGCGGAACCGGGCGCGCGGATCGGATTCGTCGGACCACGAGTGATCGAACGCGTTGGCGGGCACCCTCCCCGCGGATTTCAACGGAGCGAGTCTCTGCTCGAGCACGGCATGGTCGACATGGTCGTCGACCGACGCGAGCTCACGTCCACACTGGCGCGGCTGCTACGTTTCCTCGACGCGTCGTCTGTCATCCGGAAACCCCTCGCGGGACCGGTCGAGACGCCGGTTGTCGGCGACGCGACTCGAACGGAACGCCCCCCCTCGCTCGACCTGTCGCTCGACTGACACACCGGAACGTCGCTGATGGACCCCTTGCGCGCGTTGGCGTCGCTACAGCGCTTCGGTATCAAGCCGGGGCTCGCCACCATAGGGCGAATGACCGCCTCGATGGGCGACCCGGCGTCGTCCTTCCCCAGCATCATCGTGGCGGGCACCAACGGCAAGGGCTCAGTGGTGGCGATGACGGACGCCGCCCTCCGCGCCGCAGGCTACCGCGTTGGCCGCTACACCTCACCGCACCTGCGCACACTGGCCGAGCGGTTCGTTGTGAACGGGACCCCCATCACAGAGCAGGATCTCGGCCACGAGGCTGCGGAAGTCCAGGAGCGGGTCGACGCACTCGTCGCCGACGGGACGTTGGCGCAACCAGCCACGTTCTTCGAGGCGACGACGGCGATCGCGTTGTCCTGGTTTCGCCGACAGGCGGTTGACGTGGCACTGCTGGAAGTCGGTCTGGGTGGACGGTTCGATGCCACCAATGTCGTGACACCGGTCGCCGGCGCCATCACCGCCATCGGATTGGAACACCAGGAGTACCTCGGCGACACGCTCGAGTTGATCGCGGCGGAAAAGGCCGGGGTGATCAAGCCCGGCATGGTGGTGGTGACGACAGAAACACGGCCCGAACTGGTCGCGGTATTTGCCAAGACCTGCCGCGTACACGGCGCACGTCTTGTGCGCGCCTCGGCGGGAATCGAGACGGTCGTCAACCGCGATCGATTCACGACGGAGCTCCGACTCACAACGCCTCGACAGACCTACCCCTCGTTCCGGCTCGGGCTCGCCGGCGCGCACCAGGTGCCGAACGCGATCGGTGCGGTACGGCTGTTGGAGGAGTTGGCGGATGTCGGCCTCCCGGTCACGACCGATGCGGTCGTGCGCGGACTGGCCGGTGTCGAGTGGCCGGGGCGCCTCGACGTGGTCCGTGTAGGCGCCGAGGGCGCCGTCCTGTTCGACGCGGCCCACAACCCGGCCGCAGCCACCACCCTCGCCGCGTTCTTGCGCGAGACCTACCCGGAGGGACTTCCCCTCGTCATCGGCGCGATGCGTGACAAAGACACGGACGGGATGGCCAGGGCGCTGCTCCTCTGCGCGACCCATATTGTCTGCACGACGCCCGAGACCCCGCGGGCGATGCCCGCGCACGAGCTCGCGGCCCGCACCCGACGGCTCGGCGGAGCGGCACCCGTCACGATGGAGCCGAACCCGTGGCAGGCGGTCACCGCCGCCTGGCGACACGCGGACACCGTCTGTGTCACCGGGTCGATCTTCCTGGTTGGCCAGCTGCTCGCGACAGCAGAGGCGCGTGGCGGCACTCGGAAGCAGGGGAGCGGGTGAGCGGCGCGATCCCCCGTGATACCCTTGTGCGATCCTACGCGGAGGGTCAGACCGACCCCCAGCGATAGTCTCCCGCCTGTTGGATGACTCGCCCTATCCTGCTTTACTGTCTCGCCATCGTCGTGGCGGCCGGGTCGGCCCACGCCCAAGTACCGGCTTCCATCGACGACCAACGCAGCATGGTGTTCTCGCAGGACGGGACTCACATCCGATGGACCGAAAACGTCGAATTGAGTGGAGGTTCCGGCGATGAGAACTGGGAGTTCTACGCGGACCAGGTGGACCTGTACACCGACGAGTCACGACTGGTCGCGACGGGCAACGTGGTGTTCTCGTCGGGTGGCGGCCGAGTAGCGGCCGAGCGGGCCGAATTCAACATCGACGACAATACCGGCACGTTCTTCGAAGCGCGGGGCTCGACCGTCCTGGTGGAGGATGTCGTGCCGAGCATGTTCGGCACCTCGGAACCGGAAATGCTGTTCTGGGGCGAAATCATGGAGAAGACCGGCCCCCGAACCTACAAACTCACGCGAGGTGGTTTCACGTCGTGCGTGCAACCGACGCCTCGCTGGGAGGTCAGGGCGAGCTCGGTCACGATCAACCTCGACCAGTACGCCATGCTGCGCAGCGCCGTGCTACGAGTCAAAGGCGTGCCGCTGTTCTACCTCCCGGCGCTGTATTACCCGATTCAGGCGGATGACCGCGCCACCGGCATCCTGATGCCGACTTACGGGGCGTCGACGATCCGGGGCAATTCGATCAGTAACGCGTTTTTCTGGGCCATCAACCGGAGCCACGACGCCACGATATTTCACGACCTGTTTACCTCGACCGGACAAGGGTTCGGCGGCGAATATCGCTACGTGGCGGGCCCAGGGTCTCAGGGAAACGCGGAGACATACTTCCTGAACGAACGCCAGATCAGCGTCACCGACCAGTTCGGCCCCGGCACCGGGGAATCGACATTCCCGGAAAGACGCAGCTACAACCTGCGCGGCAACGCACAGCACCGCATCTCCGATGCCATCACGGCCCGGGGACAGGTCGACTACTTTTCCGACATCACGGTGCAACAGACGTACCAGACCAACGTGTTCGAAGCGTCGAACAGTTCGCGAAGCTACGGCGGCAACGTCACCGGGTCGTGGGGCGCCTACACTCTCAGCGGCACCGGAGACGTCGCTGAGACGTTCTTCGGGGCGGAGGATGCCAGCCTGTACGGCTCCGGGCCACGCGTCTCGTTCAACCAGTCGGAGCGCTCGCTGCTCGGCTCGCCGGTGTACTTTGGCTTCGAAACCGAGTACGCCAACTTATTGCGTCGGTCACGCTTCGGCGAGGAGGAAGTCAATTCGGGGTTGAATCGCATCGACGTCAGCCCACTGGTTCGGGTGCCGTTCACCAAGTGGCCGTTCCTGACGGTGAACTCGTCGGTGGCCTGGCGACAAACCTACTGGGCCGAGAGTATCGACGAGACCGGAAGTCAGGTCGACACCGGAATCGGACGCTCGTTCATCGACATGCAAGCCCTGATCACCGGTCCAGTGTTCGTCAAGGTCTGGGACACGCCCGGCAGTGGCTACTCGGAGCGGATGAAACACGTCATCGAGCCACAGCTCAGTGTGCAGCGAGTCACCGCCATCGACAACTTCGATCAGATCGTCCAGCTCGAGGGTACGGATTCGATCGTCGGCAACGTCACCCAGATCCGCTACGCACTCAACAACCGCCTCTATGCCAGACGGGCCGAAGGCGGCGAAGCGTCGGTTGCGCAGGAAATTCTCACCGTGACCCTCGAGCAGAGCTACTACACGGATGAGAATGCGGCCCAGTTCGACCGGCAATTTCGAACCAGTTTCCAGGGTCAGAGCTCGGCCCCGACCAATTTTTCCCCAGTGGCCATTACGGCGCGGGCCAACCCGACCAGCCTGCTATCCGGCACGTTTCGGGCCGAGTACGACACGCAGTTCTGGGCGTTTCGCACCATAGGCGCCGATGCCAATATCGAAATCGGCGGTTGGCTGCAATCAGTCACGGGCTGGAGCCAGCGACGCTTTGTCGAGGGGCTGTCAGGGTTCGACATCCGCGGCAACCTCGACCATTACCTCAACTCGTTCACGAACCTGAAGACGCCGGACGACCGTATAGGCGGGGTCTATCAGTTCAACTACGACATTCTCGGTGGGCGGCATCTCCAACAGCGAATCGTCTGGTATTACAACGCACAATGCTGCGGCGTCGCGTTCGAATACCAATCGTACAATCTCGAAGGGCTCGGGGCTCGGGTGCGGGTGCCCCGGGACCGCCGTTTCAATCTCTCGTTCACGCTGGCCGGCCTCGGCAGGTTCTCCAACATGCTCGGAGCGTTCGGCGTGGGAACCGGAGCAGGTGAGCTGCGATGAAGGGTCTCGTCTTGAGCGGTGGCAAGGGCAGTCGGCTCCGTCCGCTCACCTACACTCGTGCGAAGCAGTTGGTGCCAGTCGCCAACAAGCCGGTGCTGTTCTACGGCATCGAGGCGTTGGCCGCCGCCGGCGTCAGGGACATCGGCATCGTCGTCGGCGATACGCACGAAGAGATTCGCGCCGCGGTCGGTAATGGGTCGCGGTGGGACGTCACGGTGACGTATATCGAGCAGGACGCCCCTCGGGGGTTGGCGCACGCCGTGCTGATCAGCGAGTCGTTCATCGGTCACGAACCGTTCNTCATGTATCTGGGCGACAACCTGCTGAACAAGGGGATCACACCGTTCGTCGAGGAATTCGTCCGGACTCGACCGGCGGCGCAGATCCTGCTCACGCGCGTGCCGGACCCCCAGATGTTCGGGGTCGCGGANCTCNCCGACGGGAGCGTAACCCGACTCGTCGAGAAGCCGAAGGAGCCGAAGAGCGATCTGGCTCTGGTCGGCGTCTACATGTTCGGTCCCGAGATCTTCGANTCGGCCAGGTCGATCGAGCCCAGCGGGCGGAACGAACTCGAGATCACCGACGCGATTCAGCACTTGATCGACCGAGGCTGCGTCGTCAGACCGCATCTGGTCGAGGGCTGGTGGAAGGACACCGGCAAGCTGGATGACATGCTCGAAGCGAACCGGCTGATTCTTGACACGCTCGATCGGCGGATCGAGGGCTCCGTCGACGCCGACTCGCGGGTGGAAGGCAAGGTGGTGNTTGACGCCGGCGCGGAGATCATCGACTCGGTCGTCCGGGGACCGGTCATCATTGGGGCGAACGCCAGAATCGAACACGCGTATGTCGGTCCGTTCACGTCAATCATGAACAATGTCGTGGTGCGAGCCTCGGAGATTGAGCACAGCATCGTACTGGAAGACAGCGTCCTCAGCGACCTGTCGAACCGTGTGATCGACAGCCTGATTGGTCGCAACGTGCGGATCATACGGGAACCGGTCAAGCCGTCCGCGTACCGCTTCATGCTTGGTGACAACTCCGAGGTCGGTATCCGATGGTAAGACCCACCGTGGAGGTGCTCGTCACCGGTGGGGCCGGCTTCATCGGCAGCAACTTCGTNCTGCATGCGCTGGCCGCCCACCCCGAGTGGCGGATCACGACCCTNGACAAACTGACCTACGCGGGTCGCCTGGAAAACCTCCGCGACGTCGTCGACAACCCGCGTCATCGGTTCGTCCAGGGCGACGTGGCCGACCCGGCGCTGGCCGGCCCATTGGTCCAGGAATCGGACATTGTCGTGCACTTCGCGGCCGAGACCCACGTCGACCGTTCGCTGCAGGATGCGGGCGCGTTCATCAACACCGACGTGTATGGCAGCTTCGTGCTGCTCGACGCCGCCCGCAAGGCGGCCANACTCCGCCGATTTGTCCAGATCTCCACCGACGAGGTGTATGGCAGCGTCGAGAGCGGTTCTAGCACCGAGGCCGACGAAATCAAGCCACGCAATCCGTACGCGGCGAGCAAGGCGGGCGCGGACCGGTTGGCCTACAGCTACTGGGCCACGCATGGCGTCCCGGTCATCATTACCCGGGCGTCGAACAACTATGGACCTCGACAGTTTCCTGAGAAGGTCATTCCNCTGTTCGTAACCAATGCCATCGACCATCTACCGGTGCCGCTGTATGGTGACGGGCGGAACGTCAGGGACTGGCTCCACGTGGAAGACCATTGTCGTGCAGTCGACCTGTTGATCGAGAAAGGCGGCAACGGAGAGGTGTACAACATCGGGGGCGGCAACGAGGTCGAGAATATCGACCTGACTCACCGGATCCTGGCGGAGCTCGAGCGGCCGACCTCGCTGATCACCCCGGTCGAGGACCGCCCGGGTCACGACCGCCGCTACTCGCTCGACACAAAGAAATTGCAGGCGTTGGGCTGGCGGCCGCGCCACGTGTTCGACATTGGGTTGCGAGCCACGGTGGCCTGGTATCGGGACAACGAGTGGTGGTGGCGGCCAATCAAAGAAGCCGACCCCGCCTTCCGTGAGTACTACCAGCGTCAGTACGGCACGCNGNAGACCCAGAGCTAGTGGTNTCGCCATCGTTCACTGCAGACCTCGGTAGCGCGGCGCGCGCCTGAACCGGCGTCACACGGGAACAAATTGGGCATTTGTAGCCTCGGAACAACGCCTTCAGGCGCGATCCCCCTGGCGNGGCATGTNGGGAATCACGGGCACAGGAAACCAAGAGGATGCAGAAAAAAACCAGGGCGCGCGACAATGCGCGCNCCGCGGTCACGGAGCGGGGCTCTCGGGGTCCCTGCGCAGTGGCCACGTAGGGTTCGGGGCGTAGCCCCGTTTGAGTANTAGTGTCAGAGACGATCCTTGTCACCGGGGCCGCCGGCTTCGTCGGCAGCCATCTGCTCACACTGCTGGACCGCACCCGGGGCTCGTCGACGCTCATCGCGTGGCGGCGGCCCGCCAGTGCCGGCGCGATCTTCCANGTCGAGTTCCCCGCCCCGCTTGACTCCTGGGGACAACCGGGTCCACTGGAGCGAGGTGGATCTGCTGGATGCGCGGGCGGTCGCCCGGGCGATCACCCACACCCAACCCACCCAGGTGTATCACTGTGCTGGCGCGGCCAGCGTCGGCGACTCATGGTCCAACACCTACGCGACACTACGCACGAACGTGTTGGGCACGCAACATCTGCTGGCGGCGCTAAGTGACCACGCGCCTGACGCTCGCACGCTCATACCGGGATCGGCGCTTGTATACAAACCCTCGGGCACGGCGATCGACGAAGCTGACCCACTTGGCCCGGTGAGTCCCTACGGTCTCAGCAAGCTGGCCCAGGAGCTCGTCGGGCTCGCGGCCGCCCGGCAGGATGGCATGGCGGTACTGGTCAGCCGCTCGTTCACGCATGTTGGCCCGGGCCAGGCGCTCTCTTTCGCGGCGTCGAGTTTTGCCCACCAGATCGCCCGCATCGAGGCAGGACAGATCCCTCCGATCCTGTCGGTCGGGAACCTCGAATCCAGACGGGATCTGACCGACGTGCGGGACACGGTGCACGCCTACCAGCTCTTGATGGCGGGCGGCGCCTCCGCGACGCCCTACAACGTCTGCACCGGCACCGCGTATCGGACCGGAGAGGTGCTGGACGGCCTGCTCTCGTGCGCGTCGGTAGCCGTGACGGTTCGACAGGACTCCAGCCGGATGCGGCCGAGCGACTGTCCGCTGCTGCTTGGCAACCCCTCCCGAATCAAGCGGGACGTCGGCTGGCAGCCGAACATTCCCCTCGCAGACACGCTCTCGGATCTGCTCGACTACTGGCGCGCGTCCATCAAGACCTGAAGATCATGGTCACCCGTGATGACTTGCGTGTGTGTGATCGGGCCAGCATAATGGCCCGATGTGCATGCGTCGCTTTGTGGCTGGTTGTGTGATTGCGGCGCTGGCGGTAGCGGGGCTGGCCGCCGCCGAGCCGCAGCAGCGTCAACCGGTGCCGCGTCCGTTTCCCCAACCAGGAAACCAGAGCCCAGGGGCCAGCGAACCCGCGCGGGAACGACCCGCGACACCCACGCCGGCTCGAGCCTCGGTCGCCTCGGCCCAGAACGTGCCGACGGAAGCGACGCTCGGCTTTCCGATTTACCCGAACGCTCAGTTCCTCACGTCGTACGAGGCGGGTCGGAGCCAGCGGTACTATCTGTTTGGCACCAACTCAAGCTTCGAAGAAATGGTCCGCTACTATGCGGTCATTCTCGATGAGCGGGGTGATCGCGTGTTCGACGGGCCCGCCACGCACATGTTCGAGGTCGGCCGTTTCCGGGAGGACGAGATGGCGTTCCCACCCGGGGTGACCGTGAAGGACTACACCTGGAACGGCTCGGAGGGCTACCTGAATCCAACCGGCGCCGAGCCGGCCCGATTCAGGACCGTCATCCAGATTGTCCCGGCGCCTCCGGGCCAGACCCGGCGTTGACGGGCTCCTCCGCGGCAGCGGTCACGTAGAGTTTCCGCTCCTGGCGGAACTCTACCGATTTTTCCTCCATCCCGACCCGCACCGCCTCGGTCTCGCTCACGCCCTGCCCGGCGGCATAGTCCCGTACTTGCTGCGTCAACTCCATGCTGCAGAACTTGGGGCCGCACATGGAACAGAAGTGCGCCACCTTGGCCCCGTCGGCCGGCAGCGTTTCGTCGTGATAGGCACGGGCCGTCTGGGGGTCGANCGCCANGTTGAACTGNTCCTCCCAGCGGAAGTCGAACCGTGCCTTNGAGANGGCATCGTCCCAGGCCTGCGCTCGNGGGTGGCCTTTTGCAAGGTCGGCCGCATGCGCCGCGATNTTGTAGGCGATGACGCCGGCCTTCACGTCGTCGCGGTTGGGTAGCCCAAGATGCTCTTTCGGGGTGACGTAGCAGAGCATNGCCGTCCCGTACGACCCGATCGTCGCCGCGCCGATGGCCGAGGTGATGTGNTCGTACCCCGGGGCNATGTCGGTCGTCAGAGGCCCCAAGGTGTAGAACGGCGCTTCGTCGCACCATTCCAGCTGGTTTTCCATGTTCTCCTTGATCAGATGCAGCGGGACATGGCCGGGCCCTTCGTTCATCACTTGGACGTCGTATTCCCAGGCGATACGGTTAAGTTCGCCCTGGGTTCTTAACTCCGCGAACTGGGCCTCGTCGTTGGCATCAGCGATCGACCCCGGACGCAGACCGTCACCCAGCGAGAACGAGACGTCGTACGCCTGCATGATCTCGCAAATCTCGCGGAAGTGGGTGTAGGTGAAGTTCTCCTGGTGGTGTTCGAGGCACCACTTGGCCATGATGGAGCCACCGCGAGAGACAATGCCNGTGATACGACGCGCCGTCATGGGAATGTAGCGCAGCAGAACTCCCGCGTGCACCGTGAAATAGTCGACCCCCTGCTCGGCCTGCTCGATCAACGTGTCGCGATACAACTCCCAGGTCAACTCCTCCGGGCGGCCATCGACTTTCTCGAGTGCCTGATAGATCGGCACCGTGCCGATCGGCACCGGGGAGTTGCGAATGATCCACTCTCGCGTCTCATGAATGTTCGGCCCCGTCGACAGGTCCATCACGGTGTCGGCGCCCCACAGCGTAGACCAGCGCAGTTTCTCGACCTCCTCCTCGATCGAGGACGACACGGCGGAGTTCCCGATGTTCGCATTGATCTTGACGAGGAAATTCCGGCCGATCACCATCGGCTCGAGCTCAGGGTGGTTGATATTGGCCGGNATGATCGCCCGGCCGCGCGCCACCTCGTCTCGGACGAATTCCGGCTCGAAACCTTCCCGTAGCGCCACGAACTCCATTTCCTCGGTCACGACGCCGCGGCGCGCGTGGTGCAACTGCGTCACGCCACCCGTGCCGCGCCGAACTGCACGCGAACCGAGCGACGGGAAGCCTGCCGCCTGCCCATCCCGCGGCTGGCGCGGGTGTTCCGCTNTCCCCCCTCGGCCGGCAATCCACGACTCGCGCAGCGGGGCCAATCCCTTCCGCACATCACCACCGTGCGGTCCGCTGGTGTCATACACCCGGACCGGCGCCTCGCCGCCTGACAACGCGATCTCGCGTAATGGCACCCGAACCCGGTCACCGGCGACCATCACTTTACGAGAACCGGGAAACGCCTCCGCGAACCCGTCCACGGGCGACGACGGAAAAGAGAGATTTTCGACCATATTCGGCACTATAGCACGTGGGACGGGCCGCCCGATCGGCCCGAATTAGGCCCTCCGCCTATAGTAGAATTCGTGGTGATTGTCGCCCCGCGCGCGACGACCGCACTCCTCCAATTTTCGTTTTTGCGAAAGGACCCCATGCCCCCGATCACCGATAGTCCGGTGAGCATCCGCCAGCGGACCCTCAGCGAATCGGACGCNGCCATCGCCGGCGTGCTCCGTGACGAGACGACCCGACAGAACTCCGGCCTCGAGTTGATCGCCTCGGAGAACTTCGTGAGCCAGGCAGTCCTGGAAGCCGCCGGTTCGGTGCTGACCAACAAGTACGCGGAGGGGTATCCAGGACGGCGGTACTACGGCGGCTGTGAGTTCGTCGACATCGCCGAGTCGCTAGCGATTCAACGGGCTCTCGCCCTGTTCGGCGCCGACCATGCGAACGTGCAGCCNCATTCCGGCGCACAAGCGAACATGGCCGCCTATTTCGCGCTCATTAGCGCCGGCGACACGGTACTCGGGATGGACCTGGCGCACGGTGGTCACCTCACGCACGGCCACCCNCTCAATTTCTCAGGCCAGCTCTACACCATCGTGCCGTATGGCGTGCGCCGCGATGACCAGCGCATCGACTACGACGAACTGGAACGACTGGCGCGGGAACACACACCGAAGATGCTCATGGTCGGTGCCAGCGCCTATCCACGAATCATCGACTTCGCCCGCATCCGCCGGNTAGCAGACGAGGTGGACGCTGTGATGGTGACGGACATGGCGCACATCGCCGGTCTCGTGGCAACTGGGGTCCATCCGAGTCCGATCCCACACTCCGACATCGTGACGACCACGACCCACAAGACCTTGCGCGGCCCACGCGGGGGTCTCGTGCTCTGCCGCGAGACGCACGCCAAAGCGGTCAATCGAGCGTTGTTNCCCGGTGTCCAGGGGGGNCCACTCATGCACGTGATCGCGGCCAAAGCGGTCTGTTTCAAAGAGGCGGCGGAACCGGCGTTTGGCGACTATCAGCGACAGACGGTGGCCAATGCCGCGCGGCTCGGGACAGCGCTCGCCGACGCCGGCTTCCGACTGGTCAGCGGCGGCACGGACAATCACCTCCTGCTCGTCGACGTGTTCTCGAAAGGCATCACCGGCAAGGTGGCGGAGGCGGCACTGGGCACGGCCGGGATCACCGTCAACAAGAACGCCATCCCATTCGACGAGAACCCGCCGATGGTGGCCAGTGGGATCCGGATCGGCACCCCGGCCATCACGACGCGCGGGATGGCCGAACCGGAAATGGACCAGATCGCCGACTTCATCGCCCGGGTCCTGGCCGACCCGGAAGACGAGGCAGTGGGGACCATGGTCCGGTCCGAAGTTCAGACCATGTGCGACCGGTTTCCGCTGTATCCAGACGTCGCCGGACACTAGCAGCCTCTCACCGGCGGCCGAACTTCACACCCACATGGACAGCACGGAGCACAACGACGAGTCCAGAGCAGCGGGCTTGTCACTCGCGGAGCGGGTCGACGCGGCGTTCGCGGCCAACGGCGCACTGGTTGATGCGNTGCCGGCGTTCGAAGCACGCGACTCTCAANGCGAAATGGCGGTCGGCGTGGCCGAGGTGTTCGAAAGCGGGGGCGTCCTGCTGGCCGAGGCTGGAACCGGAATCGGCAAGACGCTGGCCTATCTGGTGCCGGCCATCCTCAGCGGACACCGGGTCCTCCTCTCCACCGGGACCAAACAGCTCCAGGATCAGATCTTCTACAAGGATCTGCCGGCCCTCCGCGGGGCACTGGNGGTGGACTTCACGGCCACCTACATGAAGGGGCGTGGCAACTATCTGTGCCTCCATCGGTTCGACGCCTATCGCACCGGTGACGACCTGCGCACCGCGACAGACGAAGGGTATGTCGAGGACATCGCCGAATGGGCGCGGCAGACCGACACGGGCGACCGCACTGAGATCGAAGACCTGCCGGACGACCTCCCATTCTGGAGTGAGATCTCAGCCACATCCGAAAACTGTGTCGGGACAGATTGCCCACAATACGACGAGTGCTTCGTGACGCGGATGCGCCGGAAGGCGGCCGAATCCGACCTTGTAATCGTGAACCACCACCTGCTGTGCGCCGACGCCGCAGTGCGACAGTCAGCCTATGGCGAGGTCATTCCGGCCTGCCACTACGCGGTNATTGATGAGGCACACCAACTGGAGGATGTCGCGACGCAGTATTTTGGCGTGTCGGTCAGCACCTACCGGCTCGAACGACTGGTCGACGACGCGAGGCGGTATCTCGACCGAGACCCGGGTGACTCACCCGACCTCGCAGACCGCACCCGGGCCGGACTCGACCGGATCGAACGACTGAGCGGGCANTTCTTCGCCGCCGTCCAGACACATCTCCCACCGGCCGACCGCACGCGCCTCGACGGCGACCTGCTGGCTCCGGTGATAGAGCCGGGCCGACAGNTGGCCAGCTCCGTCCGAGCGCTCGAAGAGACGCTCGGCCCGCTCGCGGACCTCTCCGAAGACCTCCGTGCTTTGGGACGTCGCGCGCGCGAACTGAGCGACGAGATTGACTTNGTGCTCGANACGTCAGATGTCGGTTTTGTGTATTTCCTCGAGCGGCGAGGACGCGGCCTGTTCCTGCGGGCGTCGCCGGTCGACGTCTCGTCGATCATTCGAGAGCTGCTGCTCGACCGGATGCAGGCGACGGTGCTGACGTCGGCCACCCTCGCGGTGGACGGGTCGTTCGAGTATCAGCGGTCGCGGCTCGGCGTTCTCGACGCGGCCGAGCTCCGGCTCGCCTCAGAGTTCGACTACGCGAATCAGACCGTGCTGTATCTGCCCGCAGGCATGCCAGACCCCCGCGCCGAAGAATTCAGTCGAGCCGCGGCTGAGCGCATCACCGCCCTGCTGGAGGCCACACGTGGCCGCGCCTTCGTCTTGTTCACGAGCTACGCGAATCTGCACCAGGTCCACCGCCTGATCGCACCGAACAGCCAGTTTCCCTTGCTGGTGCAAGGCACGGCCCCGCGGTCGGTGCTCTTGCGCAATTTCCGTGCGACCCCGCACGCGGTACTCCTGGCCACGTCGAGCTTTTGGCAGGGCGTCGACGTCGCCGGCGACACGCTGAGCTGCGTGATTATCGACAAGTTGCCGTTCACNCCGCCCGGCGACCCGATCACCGCGGCCCGCATGGACGCCATTGCTCGGGACGGCGGCAGCCCGTTCGCNGACTACCAGGTGCCTATGGCCATCCTCACCCTCCTTCAGGGCATCGGTCGCTTGATTCGGCACCGTCAGGACCGTGGTGTGCTGTCGATCCTCGACTCCCGGATGCTCACCAAAGGCTACGGCCGGCGCTTTCTGGCCTCGCTCCCACCATCCCCGATCGTCCGCGAGATTGCCGATGTGGAGCAGTTTCTGACCGAAAAAGGCATGTAGACTGGCACTATGCCATACGGTTCACACACGCCGGGGGAACTGCTGGTCGTGTGCGCGCTCTTGGTCTCATCGGCTCTGAGCGCTCACGCCCAGAATAGCGGCGCAGTACGAGGCGTCGTCACCACGCCCGCGGGAGAGCCGGTGCCCGNGGTCGCGGTGACAGTCGTCGCTCTCGGCCTCACCACGGCCCGCCACGACGCGACGACGGACGAGTACGGCCGCTTCGAGCAGACGGATCTTCCGCCAGGCCACTACCGCGTGAGCGCTGACACGGACGACCTCGGCAGTCAGATTTTTCGCGTCCTGGTGCATGCCGGGGGCGCAGCCGACGTCCATTTCGTTCTGGAAGCGGGACGCGCCGCTGCTCCCTGGTTGCGTGCGCCAAGAGACGACCGAGCGGCGGCGGCGGCGTTCGCGTCCGGAGTCCAAGCCAACCGATCGGGCAACATCGAGCAAGCGATCGCCCATTTCGAAGCGGCCCTAACAGTGATGCCGTCGTGTGTCGATTGTTATTTCAACATCGGGGTGGCCCACACTCGCGAGGGTCGATTCGACGATGCGGTGGCCGCGTTTCGTGGCGCGCTCGACATCCGATCCGACTACGCCGCCGCCTACTACGGGCTGGCGGATGTTTTTTCNAGNCAGAATCGCCCNAAAGACGCGGCCGCCGCGCGTGGAGAGGCCAACCGNATCACGATCCGCTCGCTCGAGGCGACCCGGGCGCGAGCGCAAGACGCCTTGGCCCGAGGCGAAGCGTTCCTNAAATCAGGCAATGTCGATGACGCGGTGAGACAGTTCGATGCCGCGCTGGCGGCGGACGCCACGCTCGTCGACGCCCACTACTGGCTGGGCCGGGCCCGGGACGTCGCCGGGGACGCCGCGGCCGCCACCCGATCGTTGACCCGCTACCTCGGAGCGTCGCCGGACGGCGAGTTCGTGGAGGACGCCGGACGCCGCCTCGAAGCCCTGGGACGGTAATCGGCCGCGCCGCCGCCATGGACCTTGCCCGACACCTCGCCGCAAACCTCACCACCCTCACCGCCCGGGTCGCCGNCGCCGCTGCCGGCAGCGGCCGAGCGCCGGCGGATATCCGGCTGGTGGCGGTGTCGAAGCGTTTCGGTGTCGACCATGTGGAAGCCGCCGTCTCGGCCGGACTCCTCGAACTGGGGGAAANCAAGGTCCAGGAAGCCGCGCGCAAGCGAGCCGCCACGGTCGGGCGTGGCATCGCCTGGCATCTNATCGGGCATCTGCAGTCGAACAAGGCCCGCGCGGCGGCCGAGACGTTCGACTGGATTCACTCAGTCGACAGCGTCGCCCTGCTGCGCCGGCTCGACCGGGTGGCCACCGACCTNCACCGTTCGCTCAACGTCCTCGTCCAAGTCGACCTTGCCGGTGAGTCCACGAAACATGGCGCNCCTGANGCGGAAGTCCGCCGCATCGTCGACGCCGCCGTGTCTTGCNAATCCGTCGCTCTCCGCGGCCTCATGGTGCTCCCTCCCTGGTCGGACGATCCCGAACAGGCTCGCCCNTTCTTTCGCCGGCTCCGGCGNCTGCGCGACGAGTTCGCGACCACCGCCGGACGAGACCTNCGGCTCGACCAGCTCTCGATGGGTATGAGCCACGACCTCGAGGTCGCCATCGAAGAAGGGGCGACCATGATCAGAGTCGGTACCGCCGTGTTCGGACCTAGGCCCCGACCTGTGGCCTCGCCGGGGGTCAGCCCGGGCTGAGGACACTGCAGGGCCCCGTGGCAACGTACCGACAGTACAGAANNAACAATTCTGGCGGCCGCGGCGAGGCTCCGGGCGGAAACNAACCGGCGCACGGGGTGGATAGTCCGTCGAGCGAGGGTGGAGCGCTGGACTACCCCGGTGGAGACAGACGATGAGGCTAGCACCACTGGACTTGCGGCGGGTGCAGTTCGGCGTGGCCCTACGGGGATTCGACCGGGCGGAGGNCGCGAATTTTCTNAGCGAAGCGGCCGNCGACTTCGAGAAGGCAGTCCGCGAGGCGGACCGTACGCGACAGGAAGTAGGCGCACTCCACGACCAACTCGAGGAACATCAGCAACGGGAAGCGACGCTGCGTGACACGGCGGCTGCCCCAGGCTCGTCGGCTTGAGCGCCCCGTCGCGTCGACTCGAGCAGCGTGCGTAGCTGACCAATGAGGACCGAGGGCGACACGTCCTCGACCNGCACGCTCTTGTTCCGCTGTCGCGCGCCCGCGGCGATGCGGACCATGCCGGACGGCACCCCAAGCGCTTTCGCCAGCAGTTTCACCAGCGCGAGATTNACCGCGCCATCGACCGGCGCAGCCGAAAGACGCACGACCAATCTCCCCGCCCGGGTCTCGGAAATCCGCGTATGGGGTGCATGTGGCATAACCCGCACCGGAATCACGACCCCGTTGGCCGTCGGACGAAGCGAAATTNTCACTCGTATGGCATCAACGTGCGAGTCGCAACGTGCGTCCCGCCGAACGCGGCCCGTCTCGGCCTCACAGTGATAGTCCGTTCCCTAGCTGTGGCGTGATAGCCAGCCCCTGAGCGTTGATCGTGAACGTCCACGGGTCGGTTGACGCTCGGCAGCAGTTGGAGCGGCTCCGTGTAGGTNAGACGCAGATACGTATACGTGTCGTCTTTGTGAACCTGTATGTCGTCGCTGTCGATCTGGGCACCGACCCNGTTCGCCACCGCGAGGACTGCGGTGAGCAGTTCCTCTTCCGACCCGCGANCAAGGGTCGCCTGCACCACGTCCGTCTGGAGTTGACGGTGGACCACATAGACCGGCCCGACGTGCTATGCCACATAAAGGAGCAGCGACGCGATCCCGAACTTCACTGCCGCGCGCATCATCGCGATGTCCTCCTGAACGTTGGCGTCCTGCACCCTCGCATCAGAATCGGCGTCATGGCACCGCCATGAGGATCCGCTCCCAGCGGGTACGCGTGAAGAAGTGCATGACCCCCGCCGTCAGACGGCGTAGCGTCGCCCCCACCCCGACGTCGCGATAGAACTCGCTCTCCGATTCGTAGGACCAATACATCACGAAGGCCCGCCCCTTGACATACTCGATGGGGAGCGCACCCCAATACCGACTGTCCTGTGAATCGCCACGGTTGTCGCCCATCATGAACAGGTGANCGGNAGGNACNCTCTGCGGACCGAACGTACCNCGCATGTCGTAGGGCACCTGTCCNTCCGGCCGCATCAAATCGAGATAGGGTTCGTCGACGGGCTCACCGTCGATGAACAGACGAGACCGCCGCAGTTCGACGGTCTCCCCCGGCAAACC
The DNA here is from genome assembly GCA_002712885.1 of Acidobacteriota bacterium. Lineage (GTDB taxonomy): Bacteria > Acidobacteriota > Vicinamibacteria > Vicinamibacterales > UBA8438 > UBA8438. The sequence goes on along the minus strand of PAUN01000030.1, from coordinate 45,039 downwards.
GATAACCCGCTTGATGAAATCGCGCTCCGGCTCCTCCGGATACTTGAACACGAGCACGTCTCCCCGCCGCACGTCCGTCACTGGCAGCAGCCGCCGCTCGGCGGCGGAGCCGGTCGGGGCATGAACGAACTTGTTGACCAGCAGGTGATCACCGATCAGCAGGTTCTGCTCCATCGACCCGGTGGGGATCTTGAAGGCCTGAACGACCCACGTCCGCACGAACAACGCGAGGATCACCGCGATGACGATCGATTCGAAGTACTCCCGAGACGTCGACTTCCGAAAGGACATGGGACGGACTCAGTCGTCATCCACAGTCAGGACGGCCAGAAACGCCTCTTGGGGAATCTCGACGCGGCCGACTCGCTTCATACGGCGCTTCCCTTCTTTTTGTTTTTCCAGAAGTTTCCTTTTTCGGCTGATATCACCACCGTAGCACTTGGCCAGGACGTTCTTTCGCATCGCCTTGACCGACTCGCGCGCGATGATACGGCCCCCGACAGTCGCCTGAATCGCCACGTCGAACATCTGCCGCGGAATCAGCTTCCGCAGCTTGACCGCCAGCGACCGGCCACGCAGATACGCCGACTCCTTGTGCACGATGATCGACAGCGCATCGACCGGCTCCTCGTTCACCAGCAGATCGAGTTTGACCAACGGCGACGTCCAGTAACCGGTGACATGGTAGTCGAGTGACGCATAGCCGCGCGACAGTGTCTTCAACTTATCGTAGAAATCAAGCACCACCTCGTTGAAAGGCAGCTCGTAGGTGATCATCACGCGATTCGAGGCGAGATACTCGAGTCCCTTCTGCACTCCCCGCTTGTCCTGGCACAGCTGCAAGATCGCGCCGACATGGTTGGCCGGGGTCAAGATCATCGCCGTGATCACTGGTTCCTCGAGCGTCGCGATCCGTCCCACGTCAGGAAGTTTCGCGGGGCTGTCGACCTCGAACGTTGCACCGTCAGTGGTGGTCACCCGATACAGCACACCGGGCGCCGTGGTCACGAGGTCCATGTTGTACTCACGCTCGAGTCGCTCCTGGGTGATCTCCATGTGGAGCAACCCAAGAAACCCGCAGCGGAAGCCGAATCCGAGCGCGGCCGACGTCTCTGGCTCGAAGAAGAACGACGCGTCGTTCAATTGCAGCTTCTCGAGCGCCTCTCGAAGCTCGGCGTACTGGTGTCCCTCGACGGGATAGAGCCCCGCAAACACCATCGGCTTCATCTCGGTAAAGCCGGTGCACGGGGTGCCGGTCTGGCGCGACGTCTCGGTGAGCGTGTCACCGATCTTGGCGTCGCTTACCGTCTTGATGCCGGCGATCACGAAGCCGACTTCGCCGACGCTCAACTCCGGGATGATCACCGGTTTGGGTGAAAACACCCCGACCTGCTCGACCTCATAGTCCAGTCCCCGGGCCATCAACCGTATTTTCATCTTGGGCCGGACCGCACCGTCGAGGACGCGAACCAACATCGTGACCCCGCGATATGAGTCGTACCAGGAGTCGAAAATCAGCGCCTTCAGCGGCGCGTCAGGGTCCCCGTCGGGAGCGGGAACGCGACTGACCACCGCATCGAGCACTTCGCGAGTGCCCCGTCCCGCCTTGGCACTGGCCAGGATGGCGTCGGCCGTGTCAAGACCGACGATCTCTTCGATTTGGCGCATCGTTTCGTCGGGCTGGGCACCCGGCAGATCGACCTTGTTGACAACTGGAATGATTTCGAGATTCTGGTCGACAGCGAGATAGGCGTTCGCGACGGTTTGTGCCTCGACCCCCTGCGAGGCGTCCACCAGCAGCAGGGCGCCCTCACAGGCGGTCAGCGCCCGGGTCACTTCGTACGAGAAATCGACGTGCCCTGGCGTGTCGATCAGGTTCAGCACGTGCGGCACGCCGCCCTCCGGGGTGTAAGTCAGCCTCACGGAATGCGCCTTGATCGTGATGCCGCGCTCGCGCTCCAGGTCCATCGAGTCGAGCACCTGCGCCTCCATCTCCCGTGCCTGGAGGGCGCCGGTGATCTCAAGAAACCGGTCTGCGAGTGTCGACTTCCCGTGATCAATGTGCGCGATGATGGAAAAATTCCGAATGTACCGTTGGTCCATGCAGGACCATCATTATAGTCCGCGACCTCGGCTGTTACTTGGACGGGGCTACGCCCCGCACCCCACGCGAACTCTGCGCGGGGACCCGAGAGCCCCACTCCGCGTCCGCGAGCCGCGCACGTATGCGCCCTGGGCGGACTTCCTTCTGAGAAAACATCCATCGACGCCGGTCTTCAGACCGGCCGGGGCTGGCCACGCGCGCCGGTATGGATCGTGCCGCGTGCATCTCGATCCGCAAACCGGTCGACGAACCAGGTCCACACGCGTCGCTGAGGGTTTTCCTGGCGAGGGGTTCGGCTAGCAAGGCGCGACGAAGGAGCAGCCAGGCGGGCTGTGACCGAGGAAGCAACGCCGTCCAGACGGGCACCTCGGCAGGAAAACAGGGAAATCTAGCGCTGGGCTAGTGGGACGAATGTCTGAGGATACTCGGGCCCGGTGTATTCCGCACGGGGTCTGATCAGACGATTGTTGGCGTACTGCTCAAGCACGTGCGCCGTCCACCCCGCGACGCGACTGACTACGAAGATCGGTGTGAATAGCTCGACCGCGATGCCGAGGGCATGGTACGTCGACGCCGAATAGAAATCGACGTTTGCGTGTATCCCGGTATCCTCCTGCATCACCGCCTCGATGCGTTGGGACATCTCGAACCAGCGACGGTTACCAGCCTGCTCGCCAAGGTCACGGGACATCTGGCGTAGGTGGGTGGCGCGTGGGTCCTCAGTCCGGTACACCCGGTGTCCAAACCCAGCCACCTTCTGCTTGCGGGCCAACATCCCGCGAATTGTCGTATCCACCCGCTCGTCGTCGGCATCCTCGCCAATGGCCGACAGCATCTTCATCACCTCGGCGTTGGCGCCGCCATGCAACGGTCCTTTCAGCGTGGCGACGCCGGCCACCACGGTGGAGTGCAGATCGGTGAGGGTGGCCGCGGCCACTCTGGCGGCAAAGGTCGAGGCGTTCAGCTCGTGGTCGGCGTGCAGCGTCAAGGCGACATCGAAGGCGCGACTGGCGAGGGCACCGGGACGGTCTCCGGTCAGCATATATAAGAAGTTCGCGGCATGGCCGAGCACCGGGTCCGGATCAATCTGACCACCTCCAGCCGAGAGCCGGCCGAGGGTCGCGACGAGGGTGCCGACTTGCGCGGTCAGACGCACCGACTTGCGGAGTGAGGCGGCCGGCGAATCGTCTCCGACATCCGGATCATGGTGTGCCAGCGCGGACACCAGCGTCCGCACGGCGTCCATCGCGTGCCCGGACGGCAGTGATCGCATCATGCGGACGACGGCGGTCGGGAGGGGTCTGGCCCGCGCGAACTCGGTCTGAAGGTCACCCAATTCGGCCCGGGTGGGCAAGCGGCGATGCCACAGCAGGTAGCAGACCTCCTCGAAGGTGGCCTGTCGCGCGAGATCGTGAATATCGTGCCCACAATATGCCAGCACGCCGCGTTGTCCGTCGAGGTAGCAAAGCTTGGAGGATGTCGCGACGACCCCCTCGAGCCCGGCGGCTGCGCTTGCCTGCGTCGTCATCGTCTCTGTTCTCGTTCATGGCGCCGCCGCGCGGCGACCGGACCGTCTCCGCGGCCCCAGGCGGTTGTGGCTGGTGAATACCGCCGACGTCATCCGCTCGACGGTGACATCTACAATGTAGCCAATACCCAGATCGCAGCCAATCCGGCGAAGATCGAAACACCCGGCCGGACCGCCAGCCTGTGTAAGATAGATCAGATACCCGGCGCCGATGAAACCGACGGGACGAACCGTCGTGTCCTCAGGGCCCAACGCCACGCATCGCGGCATGAAACCGGAACGAATCAAGGCACTCCTGGAAGACGTGCGAACCGGCGCGTTGACGGTAGACACCGCCCAGACCAGATTGGCCGACGCCATACGGGCGGCGCCGTTCGAGGACGTGGGCGTCGCACGCGTTGACCACCACCGAGCTATCAGACAGGGGTTCCCTGAGGTCGTGTTCGGTCAGGGCAAGACGCCGGACCAGATCGCTCGAATCGCGGAGACGATCGTCGCGGCCGGGCACCGCTTGTTGGTCACGAGGACCGACGCCGAGGCCTACGTGGTCGTCCGCGATCGCGTGCCTGGGGCGCAGTTTCATGAGAGCGCGCGCATCATTAGCCACATCAGCCACACCACCGGGTCAGAACCGACCGGGCATGGCACCATCCTCATTGCGTCAGCCGGCACCGCCGACCACCCAGTTGCCGACGAGGCAGCGGTGACCGCCGACGTCATGGGCAACCGGGTTGAGCGGTTGGACGATGTCGGTGTGGCTGGTCTGCACCGTCTACTGGCCGAGCGGGCGCAATTGGAACAGGCCCGGGTCGTCATCGTCGTCGCGGGCATGGACGGGGCGCTTGCGAGCGTGGTCGGCGGACTCATTTCGACGCCGGTCATCGCCGTCCCGACCAGCGTCGGCTACGGCGCGGCCTTCGGCGGTGTCGCCGCGTTGCTGTCCATGCTGAACAGCTGCGCGACGGGGGTCGCGGTGGTCAACATCGACAACGGATTCGGGGCGGCAGCGATGGCGAGCCGGATCAACCATGCCTAGCAGCCCGTGGCGAAGATCCTGCGTCGCACCGAGAGCGGCGCCTAGACGGTCGAACAGGGCGTGAAGAGGGAACATACCGACGGTACTCGACCGATGACCAACACAGACCGGTCGGATTCAGCGTCGGTCGACTGCAGCGGGACTCTTACTACGGGCTGCGAACCGGTGAGGCACTTGAGCGGCATGACAGGACCGTGGTAATTTGTGAAGTTCGACTCCGCGCATGGCGCTCATCAGAGATCGACCCGCTGGTGATCCGTGAGAAGAAGCTGCATGCGTGAGGTCGCTCGAATTTCAACTCAGCATCCGGGCCAGTCCGACCCCGATGGACGGACCGGCGGACCCATTCGACCGGTTTGTGCCAGCGCCGTGCCCATGCCGGCCACGCACCGGTTGCGCGTCGCCAAACCGGGTGGTGCTGCCGCTTGATTGCCGTTGCCCGGCATTCGCCGAGTTCGATGCACACAGGAACCTTCACCACCCTCGAGTTCGACCGAATCGTGGAAGCACTGGTGAGTTGTGCCTTGACACCGCTCGGAGCGGAGGCGCTGCATCGGCTGCGGCCGCTGACTGACCCGCGAGCGGTACGGACCGCGCTGGCGCACACCACAGAGGCAGCGCGGTTCGCGGCCGCGAACGGCCCGGTCCCCCTCGAAGCCCCCCAGAATCTGCGAAAGACCCTGGATGCGCTGGCGATCGAGGCACAACCGCTGGAACCGACGCAACTCGTGAGCCTCGTCGCCTTCTTGGGGTCGGTCGAGCGGGTCTGCCGGGCGGTGACCACCGCCACCAATGGACCGTACCCCGCCCTGTCGGCGATTGTCGGCGGCTCCGCGAATTGGAATCGTGAGTGCGCGGATGTGCGCAAGAAAGTTGACGCATCCGGCGACCTGACGGACGACGCGAGTCCGGAGTTGAAGACGATTCGGGGTCGCCTTCGTAAACAGCGCAACCGCCTGCGAGGCAATCTGGAAGCGTATCTGCGTGGCCGCGAGACCTCGCGGTATCTGCAGGAACAGGTGGTGAGCGAACGCAACGGGCGTTTCGTACTCGTTGTGCGATCCGAACACCGCACCGCCATCCCCGGCATCGTGCACGGCACCTCGTCGAGCGGCGCCAGCCTTTTTTTAGAACCGTTAAGTACGGTCGACATCAACAATGAGATCGTCGCGCTGGACGAACAGCAGCGCGAGGAAGTCCGGCGCGTGTTGCTGGCGCTATCGACGATGTTTCGACGGCGGGCCGCTGACTTGCGTCGCACACTCACGGTCGCGACGGACCTCGACGTGCTGCAAGCACGGGCATCGTTCGCGGGAATCGTCGGCGGCGTGGAGCCGGTCATCGGCGACGACCACACCCTGGAACTCCACGATGCGAGGCATCCGCTGCTGATGGTAGCCGTCACCAGCCGACTCGGGAGCGCGACCGAAGCCGACGACCACATCGAGCCGGTGCCGGTGGACATCATCATGACGCCGCCCACCCGGGCGCTCGTCATTACCGGACCAAACACGGGCGGAAAAACAGTAGCTCTGAAGACGGCCGGGCTGCTGTCGCTGATGGCGCAAGCCGGCCTACACATACCCGCCGCCGCCGGTTCTCGAGTGCCCGTGTTCCGGTCCGTGTTCGCTGACATCGGCGATGAACAATCGATCGCCGCCAACCTCAGCACCTTCTCAGGACACGTCACGAACATCGTGGAGATGGACCGGCGACTCTCCATCCCCGGACTGATCCTGCTGGACGAAGTCGGAGCCGGCACCGACCCGGTCGAGGGGGGCGCGCTGGGGCGTGCGGTGGTGGACCATTTTCGACACCGTGGTGCGCATGTGATCGTCACGACCCACGACGACGCGCTCAAGTCGTATGCCGCCACCACCGAGGGCGTCCGCTGTGCGGCGTTCGGGTTCGATCCCGAGACATTCGCGCCGACCTATCGTCTGGTCTACGGTTCGGCCGGACGCAGCCTGGCCCTGGAAATCGCTGGCCGGCTGGGTCTGGCCCCAGACATCATCGGCGCCGCCGGCGCGTTACGAAGCGCCCGTGAGTCGCAGCTGGCCGACCACCTTGCCCAGCTCGACGACGACCGCCGTCGGCTCGACGACATGGCGCACGACCTCGACCGCCGCCAGGACGAGTTGGCGGAGCGGATGACCCGCTTGAAGGCCCGAGAGGCCGACATCGATCGCCGCGAGCGAAGCAGCCGTGCCAGTCGCAACGACTCCCTCGACGGGCGCGTGCGACACGCCCGAGACGAAATCGACCAAATCGTGGTGTCGTTGCGGGAACGGTCCGCCGCCCTCGAACGGGTCGCGGCGAACAAAGCCGCCAGGCGGGAACCACCTCTGTCCACCGGCGACAGCGGTGAGCTGAGATCGTCCGCGCAAGCGGCACTCGATACCGTGGCTCGGCGCTTCCGGACGCCGGACCCGGTTGCGGCCGCGCCCGATCGAACCGACCGCCCGCCGGTGTCGCTGGGATCTCGAGTCCACGTGGCCACACTCGGAGTTGAAGGCGAGGTCCGCTCCATGCACGGGACGGAGGCGGAGGTGGAAGTGCGGGGGAAACGGGTGCGCGTCCCGATTCGGTCGCTGGCGGTCTGCGGCACACGCCCGACCCAGGCTCAACCCCACAACCGAGTCAAGATTCAGGTCAGCGATCCGGTCGGCCCGTTGGACGAGCTCAATCTGATTGGTTGTCGCGTGGACGACGCGCTGGATCGCGCCGGGAAACATCTTGACCAAGTCCTGATGGGTGAATTGCGTGTCGTGCGTTTCATCCATGGCCACGGTACCGGACAGCTTCGGCGAGCGATCGCGGAGTTTCTCAGCGCGCATCCGCTCGTCTGCCGGTTCGCACCGGCGGCGCCAGAGGATGGCGGTACCGGCGTGACCCTCGCGGAATTGAAGGATTGATCGACTCCCCAACATGGGTCTGTTTCCACAATCGTTCATCGATGACCTGAAGGCGCAGGTCGACATCGTGCAGGTGGTGCAGGACTACGTCCCCCTCAAGAGGTCCGGCTCGAGCTTCAAGGGGCTGTGTCCGTTCCACTCGGAGAAGACACCGTCGTTCCACGTCCATGGGGACAAGGGTTTCTTCCACTGTTTCGGCTGTGACGTCGGCGGTGACGTGCTCAAATTCGTGGAACTGCAGGAGAAGCTCGGATTCCAGGACGCGGTCCGTCAACTGGCCCAACGTTTCGGCGTCCCGGTCCCGGAACCTGAAACGGAGCAGGATGCAGCGGCCGACGCCGAACGAGAGGCGCTACTCACCGTGCACGAGGCCGCGGCCGAGTTCTTCAAGGAGCGTTTGGCAGACAGCAGTGGCCGCCAAGCCCGGGAGCATCTCGATGCGCGCGGGGTAACGGAGGAGACCGCCGCTCGACTCGGATTGGGATTCGCGCCGCCGAATGGCGACAGCCTCATTACCCATTTGCGGGGACGCGGCTACTCGGACGCGGTGCTCGCGCGTAGTGGTCTGGCTGCCGCGCGCGAGGGCCGACCGCTGGTCGACCGCTTCCGCAACCGCCTCATGATCCCGATCCCGCGTGACACGGGCTCCGTGGTCGCCTTCGGCGCGCGAGCGCTGCAGCACGACCAACAGCCGAAGTACTTGAATTCACCGGAAACCGCGATCTATTCAAAGTCTCGGACACTGTATGGCCTGCACCTGTCGAAGTCCGCCATCCGCAAGGCGGGCTACGCCGTCCTCGTCGAGGGCTACTTCGATCTGGCACAGGCACTGCAGGCGGGGGTCACGACGGCGGTGGCGTCCTGTGGCACGGCTGTCAACGAACAGCAGATGCGTTTGCTCAAGCGATTCGCGTCAAAGGTGATCGTGAGCTTCGATCCGGACCCGGCCGGCGCCGCCGCCGCCGCGCGCTCAGGCGAGCTGCTGCTCGCGGGAGGCATGCAGGTCAACGTGGCGGTACTGGACGAGGGCGAAGACCCCGACACTTGTATTCGGACACACGGCGGGACTTATTATGTGGAAAAGCTACGCAATTCCCAGCCATATCTGGAATACTTGTTAGATCGGGAGGCGGCTGAGCGTGACCTGACTCGAGGTGATCACCGCCGGGAGTTCCTGAACCGCATGCTCCAGGTGGCAGCTCGGATCCCTGATGCGCCGTCCCGGGACCTCTTCGCCGACCGGCTTGCGCACCGGGCCGGGGTGCTCGAAGATGTCGTCCGTACCGAGATTCGTAAAGCGGCAGCGCAGCGCCGCACCACGTTCGACGACCCACGAGTCGCGACCAGTCGGACGGTGAAAACGGCCGAAAAGGGGCTGATCTGGGCGCTTGTGCGGGACACACAGGCCGCCTTGGAGGCAATCGGGGCGCTCAGCGATGAGGACCTCGCGGGTTTGACGACGGGGCCGATCCTGAGCACGGCGCGCTCTCTGGTCGAGTGGCCGGCCGAAACCGTCCTCGACACGCTGCGCGAACGTCTCAGTAGAGAGGAGGCAGGCTGGATGGCGCGCGTCGGATTGGCTGAGCGCGCCGCCGCCTCGGCCTCTGATTGTGGAAAAGCGCTGAGACAGCTCGGATGCGAGCGGCAACGCGAGATGTTGCAGCACGAGATTGACCGGTGCCAGCATCTGGGCACCCCGTCGGCGCTTGCCGAAATCGACCTGCTCTTACACAAGAAACAAGAACTGTTGACCAAGCTCGAATCACTGCGATCGTGACCACAGGATGTGTCCGGCGCCGTCGGCCCACCAAGGGTCCGGCGGGCGGTCCGCCGAGGAGGAACGCTCTTGTCGCTCGAAGAAAAATACGACGAAGTACGGCAACTCATCCAGATCGGCAAAGAAAAGGGGTACCTGCTCTATGACGAGGTGAACGAGCTCCTCCCGGGGGAAATCACCAAATCCGACGAATTAGACGAGCTGTTCACGACGTTTGGCAATCACGGCATCGACGTCGTCGATTCCGAACAGAAATACCGCGAAGACAAACTGCTCAACCGGCGGGGCGAGGGCTCGGACGACGTCGAGCTGGACCTGACCCCGAGCGCGATCGACAAGACCAACGACCCCGTGCGGATGTATCTGAGGGAGATGGGAACCGTCCCGCTCCTGACCCGCGAGGGCGAGGTGACCATCGCGAAGCGGATCGAGCGGGGCAAGCTGTCGATCATCAAGGCCATCTCGCGCATGCCCACGATCTCCAGGGCGGTCGTCCGGATGGGTGCGCAACTCAAGGCCGGAGAGCGCACCATCCGAGAGCTTGTCCTCTTTCACGACGACGAGATGACCGACGATCGGATCAATCGGAGAGCCCGCGATGTCATGGCGCACATCGAGGTGATCCGCAAGACGCGCCTGGATGTAATCCGACGTGAGAAGAAGGTCGGGACGATTCCGAAACGGGAAAAGAAGCGCTACCGGCGGAACTACCGGAACCTGCTGAGGGCCCAGGCCAAGCTGTCGCGCCTGATCCGCGCGATCGCGTTCACGGAACCGGTCAAACGTCGCCTCATCGACGAAGTCAAGGCCGCGGCCGAGGGGGTGCAGGGTCGGCAGCGAGAGATCGACCGCCTCGACCGCCAGTTAAAACTCAAGACGCGACGCAAGGTCAAAGAGGAGGACAAGCGTCGCATTACTCGGCGTCAGCGGGAGTTGCGGGCAGAGATTCGGGCCCGCGCCGAGGAACTCGAGCAACCAGCGCCGTCACTGGAGCGGACGCTGTATACCATCATGCGCGGCGAGATGCTGGCCGAACTTGCCAAAAAGGAACTGGTCGAAGCCAACCTCCGTCTCGTCGTCTCGATCGCGAAGAAATACACCAACCGCGGCTTGCAATTCCTCGACCTGATTCAGGAAGGCAACATCGGTTTGATGAAGGCGGTAGACAAGTTCGAATATCGCCGCGGCTACAAGTTCTCGACCTACGCCACCTGGTGGATCAGGCAGGCGATCACGCGCGCCATCGCCGATCAAGCGCGCACGATACGTATTCCGGTCCACATGATCGAGACCATCAACAAGCTGATTCGTACCTCCCGCGCGCTCGTCCAGGAATTTGGACGCGAGCCAACGTCAGAGGAAATTGCGCAACGGATGGACATCCCAGTGGCCAAAGTCCGGAAGGTCCTGAAGATCGCCCAGGAACCGATCTCGCTCGAAACACCGATCGGAGAAGAGGAAGACAGCCATCTCGGAGATTTCATCGAAGATCGCAACGAGGTCTCGCCAGCGGACGCCGTGATCAATCTCAACCTCAAGGAGCAGACAGAGAACGTGCTCCGCACGTTGACGCCGCGCGAAGAGAAAGTGATCAAGATGCGGTTCGGCGTGGGCGACGGGAGCGAACACACGCTCGAAGAGGTGGGACAGAACTTCGCGGTCACCCGCGAACGCATTCGTCAGATCGAAGCCAAAGCGCTACGCAAGCTCCGCCACCCGTCGCGCAGCCGTCGCCTACGCGCGTTCCTTGAGGGCACGTAAATTTGACGAGGAGGGAGCATACCGGCGGTATGCGACTGTGACGAGCAACACCGCCAGACGGAGCGGATCGGCGGTTACGAACGTGAAGCTGCTGTTGACCGGGCCCATAGCTCAGCGGTCAGAGCCGCCGGCTCATAACCGGTCGGTCCCAGGTTCGAATCCTGGTGGGCCCACCACATGACACGAGTCGAGATGGACACCGTACGCGCAGACCGGATCGCGTTCCGGCCCCGCCAGATACGCGGGCGCACAGGAGCGCAACCGGCCGGCAGGCCGGCTCGCCGAATGGCTGACCTGCGTTCCCGGCTGGCGCGGTGGACATTTCGCCGACTTACTCATACCCCGCCAACCGGCGGGGTTTTTTTTGTTCGCGTCCCCCCTCTGGGCCTGAACCTGTGGAGACCTGACTCACGATGTTCCCAGACCTCGAACGGTTGATCCAATTGCAACAGCTCGACAACGCGGCGTCCGACGCGACACGCGTCGTCGAAACGATCCCCTCGCGTATCGAGGCCCTCGACGTCCAGTTGACCGCCGGTGCGGCGGCTGTCGACGACGCCAACGCCCGTCTGAGCGACAAGAAAAGCGAGCGTGCGGCGGTCGAAAAGAGGCTGGGGGCCGTGCAAACACGATTGTCCAGGTTCAGAGAGCAGCTCATGGCTGTCAAGACCAACAAGGAGTACACGGCGATGCAACATGAGATCGCCACCGCCGACGCCGCCGTGCAGGACCACGAGAACACCATCCTCGAACACATGTTAGAACTCGACGACCTCACTGCCGCGGTGACTGCCGCCAACGCCGCGCTCGCGGCGAGTCGCGCTGACATCGAACAGACGAAAGCGGCCCTCCAGACCGAACGCGGCGAACTGGAACGGACGCTCGCCATTACCGCCGGCGAACGGACCACACTGACCGAGACTATAGGCGCCCAGGCCCAGGCGCTGTTCGAACGTATTTCCAGGCAGCGGCAGGGCATCGCGGTGGTCGAGGCTCGCAACGGACTGTGCACACTCTGCAACGTGCGACTGCGTCCTCAGATCTTCAACCAGGTCTTGCTGAACACCGAGCTGATTCAGTGTGACAGTTGCAAACGAATCCTGTACCACGATCCCAGCGCGAAGCCGGCGGCCGCCACGACGGTTGACGCACCTTAGTCCCCCGCACCCGTAATTCGTAACATCAGTCCCGTCTGGGCATCCCACCTGGTCTGCGTTGCTCCTCGGTCACACGTAACCAATTGGCTCCCTCGTCGCGCCTTGACAGCCGGGCGCCGCGCTCGGGCCTTGGGCAGCGAACTACGGATGCAAGGGACTAGTGCAGCGTGATGCGGGCATCGACCGGATAGAACCCCCGGTTCCCCCCGCGGAACCATTGGTTGTCATCCTCGACAATTCCCACCGAAACAAACCCACAGCTGAAAAATACGTAACTAACTTACTGAGAACATCTTGACTGATGTTCAGGTCACGCTTTTTGCGTGTGGCCAGAGGCTTGCGTCCCCGAGTGATACGGCCCATCGACCTGATTCAACCTGAGCCGCTCAACCAGCGTAGTCACGGGGGTGCACAGATGACTCAATTGGACGAACTGGTCGCGGTGAGAATCTTGCCAGCAGACCGCGGCGTACCGGCGGGGAAACTGGCTGACATCGAATTGCACTTCACGGCGGGAGCATTGGAGGGCCTGAAGCTGCTCGGATTCACGGTCTGGGAGGGGCGGGGCGACAAGCGCCCTAGCGTGAGTCTGTCGGCCAAGCAGTACGTCGTCAACGGCGAGCGCCGAAACTTCACGTTGCTCAGACCGACCGGCGAGACACAGACACCAGACGCCTTGCGTGCCGCGCTGCTGGCCGCTTTAGCCGACCAGCACCGCTCCACATGACCGGCTAGAACCCGAATGACCCGCCGGGGGTGTCTACTCCGCGCGCTGTCGCAGAAACGCGGGCACATCGAATTCGGACGTCTCGCCGCCGTCGAGGTCGAGTAGCGCGTCGCCGGCATGGTCGGTCCCAGCCGGCTCGGGTATCGGTAACTCGATCAGCGAACGACGCGAAACAGTGAACCGGGCGCCGCCTCCGGCAGCCTCCCTCTGAGGGTCCTCCTGCTGCCAGGACGCATATCGCTGGAGGTCGACCGGCGTGTTCGCCGTGGCGCGCTCCTCGCCCGGCTCGGCGCCTTCGCGGTCGAACCCGGTCGCGATGACGGTGATCTTGACCTGACCATCCATGGCCGGGTCGACAACGGCGCCGAAGATGATGTTGGCGTCCTCGTGTGCGGCGGCGTGGATGATGGACGTCGCCTCGCTCACTTCGATCAGCGAGAGGTCGGTGCCGCCGGTAACATTGATAATGACCCCGCGGGCCCCGTCGACGGAGGCATCCTCGAGCAAGGGGCTCGAGATGGCCTGCGTCGCGGCGTCGACGGCCTTGGTATCTCCGAAGCCGACACCTGTGCCCATGATGGCAAACCCCATGCCAGACATGATGGTTGTCACGTCGGCGAAGTCGAGATTGATCAGTCCGGGAACCAGAATGAGGTCCGAGATGCCTTGGATCGCCTGCCGCAGGACATCGTCGGCCAACGCGAAGGCGTCCGATAGCGTGGTGGACCGGTCCGTCATGGCCAACAGCCGTTCGTTCGGGATCGTGATGACCGTATCAACCGCCTCACGCAACTCCTCGAGCCCGCGCTCGGCCTGTTTAGCGCGGCGCTGTCCCTCAAACACGAACGGCTTGGTCACAACCGCCACCGTGAGCGCGCCAAGTTCGCTGGCGAGGTTCGCGATGACCGGGGTCGCGCCGGTGCCGGTCCCCCCACCCAGCCCGGTGGTGACGAACACCATGTCGGCGCCGTCGAGCGCGGAGATGATCTGGTCGGTGTCTTCGAGCGCCGCCTCTCGACCGATGTTCGGGTCGGCGCCGGCGCCGAGCCCCTTAGTGAGTTTGCCTCCGAGTTGAAGACACAACGGCGCCGCACAATGACTCAACGCCTGGGCGTCGGTATTGGCTACGATGTACTCGACCCCACCGAGGCCGGAGCGCACCATCCGATTGACGGCGTTGCTGCCGCCGCCCCCAACACCCACAACCTTAATGCGAGCGCCCATATGCACAGTGTCCTCGATCGTCAATCGGGGATTGTCATGCGGTTCGGCGGCGAGACGCACTCGCGGGTCATCGGCTCGGTCAGTCAACGCTGAAGGCTCCATCTACCCTCCTTGTTCGATCCATTGCACAGTGCACTAGCTCCCGGTTACATGGGAGCCGACTTAGAAAAAATCCTTGAACAACCCACGAAACCGTCCCGCCAGATTGCCCAGGGCAGCCGCCCCAACCCCCCGCCGATCAAACTCCTGGAGCTGATTACGATTGGCGTACTTCACCAGCCCCACCCCCGTCGCGAACGACGGACTGTTCACATGGTCGGTGAGCCCGCCGACATCGACCGGGCAGCCGCGTCGTATTGGTAAATCAAAGATCTGCTCGGCGATCTCCGCCATTCCGTCCAACAGCGCGCCGCCACCGCACAGCACGATGCCCGCGTGCAGTGAGCGCTCGTAGCCCGCGCGCCGGATTTCATCCCAGATCGCGTGGAATATCTCCTCGGCCCGTGGCTGGAGGATCTCAGACAGAATGCGGCGCGACATGACCCGAGGCTGGCGGCCACCGACGCTGGCCACCTCGATCGTTTCGTCTTCACCCACCAGAGAGGACAACGCGCATCCGCTGCGTCGCTTGGTCTTTTCCGCGTCGGGAATCGGGGTGCGCAGCCCGACCGCGATGTCGTTGGTAAAGTGAACACCGCCCATGGTGACGACTCCGGTGTGCCAGAGGCTGCCCCGTTCGAAAATCGCCAAGTTCGTCGTGCCGCCGCCGATATCGACCAGCGCGACCCCCAGTTCCCGCTCGTCGGGCGTCAGTACCGACTCACTGGCCGCCAGTTGCTCGATGACGGTGTCGACTACCGCAACCCCAGCTCGATTCACACAAGACACGATGTTCTGGGTGGA
This sequence comes from Acidobacteriota bacterium, assembly GCA_002712885.1. Taxonomy (GTDB): domain Bacteria; phylum Acidobacteriota; class Vicinamibacteria; order Vicinamibacterales; family UBA8438; genus UBA8438. The sequence continues at coordinate 29,907 of PAUN01000030.1, read as the reverse complement.
CGACTTACTACCAGTCACGACGTGGACATTGACCTCGAGACGCGTCCCAGTCATGCCGACCGGCGCGCCGATCCCTTCCTGGTCGTCGACGACGAAGTCCTGGGGCAGAACATGCAGAATCTCGCGGCCCGTGGGCAATGCCACACCTTTGGCGGCGTCAATGGCCCGTCGGACGTCTTCCCGCGTGATCTCTCGGTTCCTCCCAACCACGGCCACCACGCCTCGACTGTTGAACGCCTTCAGATGCGCCCCCGACAAGCCCAGATGCACGGAGTCGATCTCGACTCCGGCCGTCAACTCAGCCTCCTCGATCGCCTGCTTGATCGATTCCACGGCTGCCTCCAGGTTCACGACGACGCCGCGACGGATTCCTTGGGCCTCGGCGACCCCGATACCAATGATGTCGACCCCCCCGTCCTCGGTTGCCTCGGCCACAATGGCCGCCATTTTGGACGTACCCACATCAAGACTGACGAGATACTGTTCCTTACGTCCCACGCGTCCTCCGTCCGCGGCGATGTGCCGCCACGTCCCGCTCAATCCGATGCCATGTCCGAGTCATTAGCACACTGCCCCGGCGTGCCGTCTCGGTCGTCCGATACACGCCGCGGCATCTCACCTGCATGCCTCGGACGGGCCGACCGCGGTGCTCTCTTGTCGCGCCTGACCGGCCGGGCGCCTGGCCCGAAACTTGGTCTGCGAATTGCGAATACATGTCACTCGTTGACGTCCGGTTCCCGAACCGCTTGCTCCAGTCGCTGTGTGCCCACCCCTCGGGGTTCACCGGCCGGTCCCACGTATACGCGCTGGTCGAAACGCAGATCAACGTAGTCGATATTCGGCACCCGCTCCCGCAGCGTCGGGCCGAGTTCGGCGTACGACCGCAGCCGCTTGAGAAAGTGGTCGCCCCCCAGATGCAGCAAGACCCAGTCGTCGTTCAGCAACACCACAGCGTCGTAGGGATCGGTCACGTCAATTTCCGAGATCGAATCGAGTACGTCCGGCCGCTCGGAGAGCTGGCTCAGTAAACGAGTCGCCAGCGCCATGCGACTCCTATCGACCGCGCGTCCATCGGGTCCAGGTATCGCCAACCCCTCGACGATGGGCAGATCAAATCGGGCAAAACGCGGCCCATACTCGTCGATGACCGTCCCGTCGTCGTCGACGAGATAGAGCCGCTCGCCCAGACGCGCGAGCGCCACCGGGGCGCGCTCCGTCACCTGCACTTCGATCGTCGACGGCAGAATGCGCCTGAGGGTCCCGTCGCGTAGCCAGGGCGACGCCACGAGCCGCCCTCGGTGTAGGTCGAGGTCGACCGTCAAGATGTTCTCGCCGCGAAGCCCGGCCACGAGCGCCAGCACTTCACCCTCCGACAGCTGGTCGAGTCCACGAACCACGATGGCATCGACCGACAGGAACGATGCAACCATCAGGAGAACCGCGGCCTGATAACCCCCGAAGGCCATCCCGACTGCGACGCTCACGCCACGCGCGATGCGCCACCACCGCCGGATGGCGCGCCTGGGCCGTCGGGTCGGATGCTGTGACCGCCGGAAACGTTTGTCCGTCTGAGTATGGACGGTCATGCGGTCTCCGGGCTCCCGGCCTCGGCCAGCGATGGTGGGGCCTGACGAAGGGCTGACACCAGTCGGTCCCCCAGGCCACCGATCGACCCCGCCCCCAGTGTCAGGACGAGATCCCCGGCCCGGACGAGCCGGGTCAGTAGCGGCACCGCTTCGGCTAGAGTCGCTACGCAGTGAACAGGATCCGCGCTGATCTCGCGCAGAACCTCGGCCAGGTGCTCAGCCGTGACCCCCGGGACAGGTTCCTCTCCGGCCGGAAAGATCGCTGTGAGCACCACGATGTCGGCGACCGCGAGGGCCCGTGCGAAGTCCCGAAGCAGCCGAGATGTCCGCGAATACCGGTGGGGCTGGAAAACGGCGATGAGACGGCGCGGACCTTGCGCGCGGGCGGTCGCTATTACCGCCGCAATCTCGGTCGGGTGGTGCCCGTAGTCGTCGACCACGCGAACCCCACCGGTCTCCCCCTTCAGTTGGAACCGACGGTCGATGCCCGCAAACGCGGCCAACGCGGTCGCCACCCGATGCGGTTCGAGTCCCACCTCCAAGCCAACGGCGAACGCGGCCACCGCGTTGAGGAGGTTGTGCCGACCGGCCACCGCGACCGTCAGTGGCGTGACCCGGACGGTCCCCTCGCGAGTGTCGCGCACCTGACAACGAGAGCCGGTCGCGCCGCAGATAACATCGTCGCCCATGATGTCGGCGTCGCCCCCCAGACCGTATGTCACCACGCGCCGATCGACCCGGCCGCGCAATCCGGCCAGCGCGGCGTCGTCGGCACACAGCACGACCGCCCCGGTCGGAATGACGCGGTTGGCAAAGTCGACGACGGTGTTCGAAAGTTCGTCAAAGTTACCGTAGTGGTCGAGGTGCTCCTCTTCGAGGTTGGTCACGACGGCAACATGGGGCGTCAGCTCCAGCAATGAACGCTCGCTCTCGTCCGCCTCTACGACGAAGTGGCGTCCCTGCCCGACGCGAGCATTGCTGCCGAATGCCCCAACCCGCGCCCCAATCAGAGCGGACGGGTCAAGCCCGCACTCGGCGAGCATCACAGCCACCATCGAGGATGTCGTGCTCTTGCCGTGGGTCCCCGTAACGGCGATGGTGGACCGGGACCGGGTGAGGCCTGCCAGCATCGCGCCGCGACACAGCACTGGCAGCCGGCGAAGACGCGCCTCACGAAGCTCCGGGTTCTCGTCAGGAATAGCGGCCGAGACCACGACCGCGTCCGCCTGACCGACCCACCGCGCGTCATGGCCGATGTGCACTTCGACTCCACGCTCCTGCAGACCCGTCGTCACCCCTGACGCCGCCAAGTCGGAACCAGTGACCTCGTATCCGAGCGCGCTCATCATCACGGCGATACCGCTCATTCCGACGCCACCCACACCCACGAAGTGCACCCGGCGCACGTTCGGAGGCAGGCCGTGCTCTTCCGGTCGCGCCATCGACTGACCATGGTCCATACCAGCTCTGGTCGCCCTGTCGATCACCACCGTGTGAGCTGTTCGACGCGGTCAACAACGAGGCTGGCCGCGTCTGGCCGCGCCAGCGACCGAGCGGCGGCAGCCATACGGTGACGACGCGCCTCGTCTCGCACGAGTGCGAGCACTCGCTCCACCAAGATCTCACCGGTCAACTCCTGCTGCAGCAACAGTTCTGCCGCCCCATCGCGCGCCGCCACTTCGGCGTTCACACGCTGGTGACCGTCGGCCGAACCGGGCAACGGCACCAGCACCGCCGGACGCCCGACGGCGGCGAGCTCGGCCAGCGTGGTCGCGCCCGCCCGGCAGACGACGATGTCGGCATCACCCATCAGCTCGACCATCTCCGGAAAGAACGGCTCGACTCGCGCCACCAACCCAGCCTCGTCGTAGGTCCGCCGAACGTCCGGGCAATCCCGTTCGCCGGTCTGATGTGTCACGGCGAGCCTGTCGGCCTCTGCGGCAAACGCTCGCGCGGCGCCCATCATGGCCACATTGATGGCGTGGGCGCCCTGCGACCCCCCTATAACCAGCAGATGCACGCGGGTCCGGGCACTCGGTCCTGATGTCGCCGCGGTGAAACCGACTCGCACCGGATTGCCGCTGACAAAGGCCTTCCCGCGGAAATACGCGAGCGCCACTTCGTGCGAGACCGCCGCCGCCGTCACGACTCGAGCCAGCAGCCGATTCGTCAGGCCAGGCAACGCGTTCTGCTCGAGTACCAGCGTCGGCGTCCGACGACACGCCGCCATCAGCACGACCGCCCCCGCTGAGTACCCACCCAGGCCGATGACCAGATCCGGCCTCACCCGCGACAGTACGCGCCACGCATCCCAGACGCTCACCGGTAGCAGCCCGAGACCGCGAAACAGAGCGCCGGCCGACTTCCCCTTGAGCCCAGCGCTGCGCACTCGTTCGTGGTCGAAGCCCTCGCGTCCCACCGCCCTCGTTTCCAGGGCCCGGCCGGTGCCGGCAAACACGACGCGCGCGGCCGGGTAGCGCCGGCGAAGTTCCTGTGCCACCGCGATGCCGGGGTAGAGATGTCCTCCGGTACCCGCGCCGCACAACAGGACACAGGGTGGTCGATCGGTCATCTGGCTCGCCGACGTGGTGGCTGCATCGGTTCGGGCTCATACGTCCGCCGAGGCGTGCTCTGACACGTTCAGCAGGATGCCCATGCCGAGGAGACTGATTAACAATGACGACCCGCCGGAACTGACGAACGGCAGCGGGATCCCCTTGGTTGGCATCATCCCCAGCACGACGCTGATATTTACGAACGCTTGAAACGCCACCATCATGGTGAGTCCCAGGGCAAGAAACGACCCGAACCGGTCGGGCGCCGCCGCGGTCACCCGCAAGCCGCGCCAGACGATGACGCCGAAGCAGGCGAGGATGGCCGATGCGCCCAGCAGGCCAGTCTCCTCGGCGATCACGGCGTAGATGAAATCGGTGTGTGGAGCCGGAAGAAAGAACAACTTCTGCACGCCGGCCATCAACCCCTGGCCGAACAAGCCACCGGTGCCGACGGCAATCTGTGACTGGATGATCTGAAAGCCGTCGCCGAGTGGGTCTGCGTAGGGGTCGAGAAAAGCCAGAATTCTCCGGCGCCGGTACTCGGCACTGGCCAGCACCACGAACAAGAGCGGCGCCATCACGAGCACCAGCCCGATCACATAGCGATAATGAAGACCGGCGGCGAAGACCATCACGCCAACGATGGTGAGCACCGTGAACGCCGTCCCAAAGTCCGGCTCCAGCACGATCAGACCGCAGATCACCCCGGTGACCAGGACGATCGGCCCCAACGCGTAGGCAACGCGATCGATCGCGTCCATTCGACGCTCGAGCAGTGACGCGGTGTAAATGATCACCGCGACCTTGGCAAGCTCCGACGGCTGCACGCCGATACCCCCCAGCGAAAACCATCGTCGGGTCCCATTGACCACCGGGAAGAAGAAGACCAGCACGAGGGCGACCGTGCACACACCCAGCGCCGTCCAGATCACCATCGGCTGTTTCAAGATGCGGTAGTCGGTCCGCATGGCTACGCTCAGCACGCAGAGTCCGATCGCGGCCCAGGTGACCTGTTTGAACAAGAAGTAGTACGGCGGCTGCTGATACCTGTCCACGGCCAAGAATGCCGAGGCGCTGTACACCATCACGACGCTGACACAAACCAGGAGGAGTGTGGCCAGAAACAAGAACTTGTCTGACTTCAGCGTTCTGGCCATACTCGAAAACCTGCGACGCCCATACGTGTGGTCGGCGCTCGCGCGCGACCTGGAAACCCGACGTCGACCGACCGGGCCGACGCGACACTAAAGGTCGGGCCGCGTCGACCCGACACACTGGTTGCGACCCGATTCGGACCAGACGCGTGAGCAGTCAGCAGTCATCAGCCAGGCGCGGGGTAAAGACATCAACCTCGCAGACCGAGTCAGNCTGCGTTCCCAGCGGCCGACTCTTCACCGCCGCCACCCAACTGATGACTGCTCACTGCTCACGCGTGTCCTGCAAGACCCGTGCGACAACACGATGGCCGTTCCGGGTGTCGGGGCCCTCCGCGCCTCGACGCCCAGAACTGGTCAGCTCGTTCGCGCGCGCGTCCTCACGTCCTCCCGCAGACGACCAACCGCCTGCTTGAACAACCTGCCGCGTTCGGCATAGTCCTCGAACATATCCAGGCTGGCGCACGCGGGCGCCAGCAAGACCGTGCCGCCGTGGGACGCAAGCCCGTAGGCCACAGACACCGCGTCTCTGAGCGACTCAACCTCGACGACCCGCACCACCGCGCCGTAGGCGTCCAGAATTCGGTCGCGCGCTTCGCCGAGCACGACCACAGCATCAGCCCGCGACGCGAGCAGCGGCGCCAACGCGCCCAGGTCTCCCCCCTTGAATCGGCCACCCATGATGACGACGAGCTGGCGCCCGCAGCTTTCCAACGCTCGTCTGGCCGCCTCGACATTCGTGGCCTTGGAATCGTTGATAAAGCGCACGCCGGCCACCTCGCCTACGGGCTCGAGCGCATGTTCGAGCCCGGGAAAACGGTCNACGGCCNCGGTCATCGCCCCGGCTGAGACGCCGANCCGGTGAGCGACAGCGGTCGCCGCGACGACGTCGCTGAGCAGGTGGTCCCCGAGCAGGTGCACCGCCGAGAGCGGCACCAGCGGCTCGGCGCCGTTCGGGGTACGGCGTACGATGACGTCGCCGTCCACGACGACCCCATCCTCGAGCGGAGCCGTGACCGCGTACGCCACACGCGACGCACGGCTCCCGCGAGTCAGACTCAACACGTCCGGGTCGTCGGCGTTGACCACCAGCGTGTCCGACGGACCCTGATTGGCAAAAATTCGAGCCTTGGCCGCCGCATATGCTTCCGGCCGATCGTGGCGATCAAGATGGTCGGCATGCAGATTCAAGAACACTGAAATCCAGGGTCGGAAGGTCGTGGTGAGCTCGAGCTGAAAACTGGAGACCTCGACCACATGGATCGCGTCCGGTGTCGAGTGTTCGACCTGCGTGCTCAGCGCCGTGCCGACATTACCGCCGATCAACGCCGACCGCCCCCCTGCCTCCAGCATCCGCCCAAGCAGCACCGTCGTTGTCGACTTGCCCTTCGTGCCGGTGACCGCCACGATCCGGCCGCGCAGCCATCGCGACGCCAGCTCGATCTCACTGATGACGGGCGCGCCGTGATTCCGAGCCACATCCAGCACCGCCAGCGTCGGGGGTACCCCGGGACTGAGCACGACGAGGTCAGCGCGCGTCATCGTTTCTGGGTCGTGGCGGCCCAGTTCCAATTCGACGCCGTCGTCCGTCAGGCGCCGAACCTCGGCGGCAACTTCGCGGCGTTGTTCTGTCAGCGTGACGTGCGCGCCGCGCCCAGCCAGCAGCCGCGCGGCGCCGACACCACTGCGAGCGGCACCCACCACCACGACATTCGCCCCACGCACGGAAAATTCGATCATCGCAGTTTCAAGGTCGCGAGACTGAAACAGGCGAACACCACCGCCAGGATCAAGAAACGGCTGATCACCTTGGGCTCGCTCCACCCGATGAGTTCGCAGTGATGATGCAGCGGCGCCATCCGAAACACCCGTCGTCCGGTGAGCTTGAATGAACCGACCTGGATGACTACAGAGAGAAGCTCGATGGCGAACACGGCGCCAACGACCGGCAGCAGGAGTTCCTGCTTGATGAGGAGCGCCANCGTGCCGAGGGCACCGCCCAAGGCCAATGACCCGACATCCCCCATGAACAGCTCAGCGGGATAGGAGTTGTACCAGAGAAAACCGAGCCCGGCACCGACGAGGGCGCCGCCGAAGATGGTCAACTCGGCCGCCGGCGCTACATGGGCCAGCAGCAGGTAGTCCGCGAAGATGGCGTGTCCGGTGACGTACGCCAGCGCGGTGAGGGCGGCGGCAGCCACGGTGAAGATGGTGATCGCGAGCCCGTCGAGCCCATCGGTCAAATTGACCGCGTTCGAGGACGCGGCCAGCAGCAACACGGCGAAGGGAACATAGAGCCACCCCAGATCCGGGGTGAGCCACTTCAAGAACGGAAAGAACAGCTCCGTGCTGTACAGCCCTTGACCGTTCAACCACAACAACGCGAGACCAACCGCCACGCCGACCACTCCCTGCCCGNCCAACTTGTACCGCGGCCGCAGACCGTGATGGTTCTTGCGCCCGATCTTCAGGTAGTCATCCAGGAATCCCACNAACCCAAACGCCGCGGTCGACAACATCGCGACCCATACATACGTGTTGGTCAGATCGCCCCACAGGAGGGTCGGCACGAGCGCCGCCGCCAGAATGAGCAGCCCGCCCATCGTCGGCGTACCCGCCTTCAATTGGTGGGTCTCAGAGAGCTCGTCTCGCACCACTTGCCCGATCTGAAACTCGCGCAGTGTGCGGATCATCCAGGGTCCCATCAGCAGGCTGATCAGAAACGCGGTCGACCCGGCGGCTGCCGTCCGGAACGTGATGTACTGAACCACGTTGACCGGCGGATACAGCAGGTGGAAGAGCATCAGGTCCACTCCTCCACGAGTCGGGCCACAACCGTTTCGGTCCGTACGCCGCGTGACCCCTTGACCAGCACCAGATCCCCTGCCCGCACCAAGGGGCCCAACCGAGTCGCCGCGCTTTCGCTATCCTCACAGTGCAGCACGTCCTCCGAGCCGAGACCCGCCTCGATGGCGGCCTGTCCGAGCGCGCGCGCCGGCTCGCCGCCGACCGTCACGAGCAGCCCCACGCCGGCGGCCGCGACTACGCGTCCCGTCTCCACATGCAGCGGGGTGGCTCGACGGCCCAACTCCAGCATCTCTCCCAACACCGCAACTCGACGTCCCTCACGCCGGTCGCGCGCGAGTGTCAGCACCGCGGTGTTCACCGCNGTCGGATTGGCGTTGTACGAATCGTCGACTACGACCACGCCGTTCGATAACCGATGAATCTGCCCTCGCCCGGGTGGCGCCTCAACCCTGGCCACTCGCTCAGCCGCCGCCGCCAGGGGGACCCGCAATTGAATAGCCACGGTCATCGCGGCCAACACGTTGGCCAGGTTGCGCCGTCCAACGAGCGGTGTCGTGACCCGCGCCGGNCCGACCGGTGTCCGTACCAACGCCCGGGTGCCATCGAGCCCGCGCTCCTCGACTTCTGTCGCGGTGACGTCCGCGTCCCCGCCCATCCCGAACGTGGCCACACGCGCCGGCACACCGGCGAGGCGAGCCATCACCCGCGCGTCATCGGCGTTCGCCACCACGACAGTCTCGGCCGTGGCTCCGTCGAGGATCTCCGCCTTGGCGTCCGCGATGGCTTCGATCGACGGGAAGAACGCCGAATGCACCTCCGCCACATTCGTCCAAACCCGCAACTCCGGCTCGGCCAGCGTTATCAGGCGACTGATTTCTCCGGGCGCGTTCATCCCGAACTCCACGACCGCAATCTCTGGCCGGGCTCGCAACTCAAGCAGTGAGAGGGGAAGACCGATGTGGTTGTTCAAGTTGCCACGACTCCGAAACACCTTGTAGCTCGACGTCAGGGCAGCCGCCGTCAGTTCTTTGGTCGTCGTCTTCCCCGCACTGCCGGTGATGGCGACGACCGTGGCACCCGACGCCCGACGGACATAGCGGCTCGCCATCTGAAGTGCGCGTAGCGTGTCCCCCACCACCAGCCCGACGGCAGGAGACGGTCCCAGCGCAGTCTCGTCACTCACGAGCGCGCCCATGGCTCCACGCGCGAGGGCGTCGGCGACGAAGGTGTGCCCATCGAACCGATCGCCCTGAATGGCAACGAACAAGTCGCCCGCGTTGAGCGACCGCGAGTCAATCGACAGCCCCCGGACCACGACCGAGGGCTCACCCGCACACAGCCGGCCGTCGACCGCGCGTGCGAGGGTCCCAAGCGTGAGGGGGAGTCGTTCGTCCATGTCCTGAACCAATATCCGTGCCGGTCTCCTCCGTCGGCTCCCCCGTCCCGATCAGGCCCACCCGATATCGGCTCGTCTTCGACCAAGCGCCCCATGCGCTACGCGTCTGTCGTCGAACGGCCGGCGCTCGTCACCGATCAGCTGGTGGCTCTCGTGCCCCTTGCCCGCGATGACGACGGCGTCTCCCGGCTCGGCCTGCCGCACCGCGTACTCGATCGCCGCGGCTCGGTCCGCGATGCCCCTATGACGGAGCTGGTCAGCGTCCGCGGGCGACTCCATTCCGAGTCGAATCTCCGCGATGATGGCGTCCGGGTCCTCCGACCGCGGGTTGTCCGAAGTCACCACCACCAGGTCGCTGAGTCTGTCCGCAACGGCACCCATCAATGGTCGCTTGGCGGCGTCCCGATCGCCGCCGCACCCGAAGACGCTGATGACGCGGTGAGGACTCAGGGCGCGAACGGCCGTCAGCACCGCTCGGAGCGCATCGTCGGTATGGGCAAAATCAACGATGACGATCACGTCGTCATCCCGGGTGGAGACGACCTCGAATCGTCCAGGCACCCCGTCCAGCCCGGCTACCCCCCGCTCGATCGCCGGGAACGGCACGTCCAGGGCCACTGCCGCCGCCACCGCCGCGAGGATGTTGTAGACATTGAGTCTCCCCGGCAGACCAGACCGAATCCGGAGACGTCCACGGGGCGTGCACACGTCCATGAACGACCCGGATAGCGTCATCTCAAGGTGCTCGGGAGTCACGTCCGCGGCCGAGTCGATCGCATAGGTCATCGAGTGATCGACCGTGCCCGCCAGGTCGACGCCATAGGGATCGTCGAGGTTCAGGACGGCCGGCGCACCTGGCCGCCGCATGTCGAACAACCGCCGCTTTGTGGCGAAGTAGTCCTGCATGTCAGGGTGGAAGTCGAGATGGTCCCGGGTCAGATTCGAGAACACCGCGGCGGCGAATTGAATCTGGTCCACACGTCGCATGGCAAGCGCGTGCGACGACACCTCGATGGCACACGTGGTTCGCCCGTTGTCGACCATCTCGCGCAACAGCGCCTGTATCGCCGGCGCCTCCGGCGTCGTGCGCTCGGCCACTTTCTCCCGACGTCCGGTATGGTACCCAACCGACCCTATCCGGCCGCACGGCCACCCAGCCGCATCGAAGATGGCCGAGAGTAAGTAGGTCGTGGTCGTCTTCCCGTTGGTCCCGGTGACCCCCACCACGGTGAGATCCCCGCTCGGGTCTCCGTAGAACGCGGCGGCCAGCTCGGCCAGCGCCACCCGGGCATCTGGCACCCTCAGCCACGGTACTCGCGCGTCATCCGGGCGCATCGACGCCGCGACGACGAGCACCGCGCCCCGAGTGGCCGCATCCGAGGCAAAACGGGCACCATCGAACCGCTGTCCCCTCACCGCCACGAAAATTGTCCCGCGGACGACATCTCTCGAGTCATGCGCGATGGCGGTCACCAACTGGTCCCGCACGGCGGGGGCCGTCACCGGCGCCTCTGGCGTTGGCGCTACGCCGGACAGACGCGGCAACAGGTCGCCGACCGTCATGGGGCCACCCGTATAGCGGCAGCGGGAACGCGGTCGAACTGGAGCGTGACCCGTTGCCCTCTGGCGACGACGGCGCCAGGCGGGGGCGTCTGCGCCGTGACAAAGCCTCGACCGTGCGCTTCTGCGGTGAGACCGATCTGGGTCACCACCCCAAACGCCGACCGAGCGCTAAGACCCTGAAGATCCGGCATCCGACCAGCGGCCCCAGGCGGCTGGTTTCCAGCGGTCAGGGTCGGCAGACGTAGCGAGGCGGAACGCACACGCGTACCGGACACCCCATCCGCAGCCACCAGAACCGGCGACGGCGCATCGACGTTCGGGGGCACGCCCAGATGACGTAGCGACGCCTCGGCGATGCGCTGAAACACTGGCCCTGCCACCGCCCCGCCGAATCGCACCACATCATCGATCACGACGAGAACGGTCAGGGCGGGGCGCGTCGACGGCACGAATCCCACGAAGGACGCGACGTTGTGGCCCGTCTCGGCGTACCGCCCGTCGATGATTTTCTCCGACGTTCCGGTCTTGCCGGCGACCGTGTAGCCCTCGAGCTGGGCGCTCCGGGCAGTCCCTCTTGATACGACGTCCTCAAGGATGCGTGTGAGCGTCGACGCGGTCTCCCTGCTGACCGCGCGGCGGACCACATGCGGAGCCACCTCGAGTCGCTGAGCTCCGCTGATTTGCGCACGGACCAAGCGGGGCTCGACGAGTTCACCGCCATTGGCGATGGCGCTCATCGCCGCGGCCATCTGCAGCGGCGTAACGGAAATGCCGTAGCCGATCGACGTGGTGGCGAGGTCGGCATCCCGAAGTCGCGACCAGTCGCGGTGCACGTTTCCACGACTCTGGCCGGCAAAGTCGCGAGACGCGGTCTGTCCAAAGCCGAATCGCGTCACGTAGCGTCCGAGCCGCTCAGGTCCGAGCGTGATGCCAATCTTGCTCGCTCCGACGTTGCTCGACTTGACGATGACGTCCTCGAAAGAGAGCGCGCCATAGTTGCGGCCCATGTCCGTGATGCGATGCGACCCGAACCGAATCACGCCTGGGCTAGTATCGATGGTCTGCTGCGGTTCGAAGAGCCGCTCCTCTAGAGCGGCCGCGGCGGTCACGATCTTGAGGGTGGAACCCGGTTCATAGACGCCCTGGGTGGCACGGTTCCAGCGAGCGTCAGGCGTTGAGCCCGAGAAACTGTTGGGGTTGAACGTGGGTTCGTTGGCAAGCGCCAGAATCTCGCCGGTCGACGGATCCATTACGATGACGCTGCCCGCGGCGGCGTCATGCTCGAGTACGGCGGCACGCAGCTCGCGCTCGGCGATGTATTGAATGAACTTGTCGATGGTGAGCTCGAGTGAGACACCGGCGGTCGGCGGACTCTCGACCCGACTGAACGCGCGATTGTGGGCGTCCGTCTGCACGAGCACACGCCCCGGGCGCCCACGCACCTCTTCGTCGTACCTCGCCTCGAGTCCGTGCAGACCGGTGTTGTCGGTCCCGACGTAGCCGAGCAGATGCGCGGCCAGTTCCTTGTTCGGATAGAAGCGGCGACTCTCCTTAATGAGCCCGATGCCTTCGAGGTCCAGGGCTCGGATTCTTCGGGAGGCGTCGATAGACACGCGACGCTGTACGTAGGCGAACAACCGATCTTCGCCCAGGCGAGTCTGAAGCCGATCGCGTTGCGCCTCGTCGCACTCGAGCACGTCGCACAGCTGCCGCGTGGCCTCGACGGGATCGTCCACCTCCACCGGCACCGAGACCACGGTGTCGGCATCTACGCTGTAGGCGAGCACGCGGCCCTCCCGGTCGAGAATCTCTCCTCGCTTGGGATGAGTGTCGATAGAACGTGACTGTTGCCGCGCCGCGCGCTCCACGAGATCGGCGTGACGAAACACCTGCAGATGGACGAGCCTCCCCTCGATCGCCAGACCCCACAGCAGCATCAGGCTCGCCGTGACGAGCACGCGCCACCGGATGACTTCGCGCCAGCGGTCGGGGGAAGAAGAAGGCGGCACCATAGTTCGTCTCGGTCAGCTACGGACGGGCCCCGACCCCCGCGCTCGCGTCTCGCGATGCCCGCACGGAACGGTCGGGCGGCGGGGTCGGTGTGATCCGCTCGATGACATGCGAGTCGGCGGGAGTCGGGGCCACGAGGTTTAGATCCGCGGTCGCGATCCGCTCGATCCGCCGAGGCGATCGCAGCGTTTCGATTTCCAGGCGCAAGTGCCGGTTTGTTTCGAACTCCTCGTTCCGTTCCCGCTCCATCTGCTCGATGGCGTACCCGTGGCGAAGCAGTTCGAAGTGCTGCCAGGCCGAGAACAACAACACGACCACCAGGCCGACGCCGATAGCCAGCGAGCGCCACAGTTGGCGTCGTCGGGTCTTGTCGACCTCCCGTACGATGGAAATGTTTCGGATGTCGCGCTTGATGTCGTAATCAAGATGGAGCCTGCTCATGCCAGCCTCTCAGCCGCTCGCAAACGCGCGGACCTCGCGCGTGGGTTGCGCGACACCTCATCCGGACCTGGCCGGACCGGCCTCCGGGTCAGGACGCGCAGGTCGACCCCTCCGCCCTGTTCCAGTTCCCGCAGGGTGTGCTTCACGATCCGGTCTTCCAGTGAGTGAAAGCTGATAATCACCATACGGGCACCGGCCGCAAGGCGACTCGCCAACGACCGCAGAAAGACATCAAGGCCGTCCAGCTCACGATTTACCCAAATGCGCAAGGCCTGGAACGTCCGGGTGGCCGGGTCGATGCGGGTGCGTCCCCGGTATCGGATCGACCGGCGCACTGCGGTCGCGAGCTGGGTCGTTGTCGTCAGCTCCCCGGCGTCGCGCGCCCAGATGATGCGGCGCGCGATACGCCGAGAATGACGCTCCTCCCCGTATTCGTAGATCACGTCGGCCAGCGCCTCAGGGGTGACCTCGTCGAGCATCTCCGCCAGGGTCTGTCCCTGACTGCGATCCATGCGCATATCAAGGGGGGCGTCGAGACGGAAGCTGAAGCCGCGTCCGTCCGTCTCGAGTTGGACGGTCGAGTGACCCAAATCGGCCAGCGCCCCGTCGATACGGTCTATCCCGCGTTCATCAAGGGCCTGACCAAATGCTCGGTAGTCGCCGTGCACCAGCTCCAACCGATCGAGCCAAGGCGACAGCCGCTCCCGCGCCAGAGACAACACCTCCGCGTCTCGATCGAAGCCGAGGACCCGCGTGGCACCGGCTTGGAAGAGCGCCTCCGTGTGACCCCCGGTGCCGACGGTGCAATCAACCATGAGCGCACGTCCGGCCGGCCCCAACTGCTCGATGGTCTCCCCCGGCAGCACCGGCTCGTGTAGAATCATCGTGGTCAGATACCAAACTCGGAGAGCGCCCGAGCGTCGTCGTCGGTGAACGGATCCCCGTCAAGACGGTTCACGAAGCGGTCGTGGTTCCACACGTCGAGATAGTCGTATTGACCAAACACATCAACGTCGCCGGACATGGCCGCCGACTCGCGAAGCCGCCCGTGAATCGACACCCGACCTTGCTTGTCGAACTCGCCTGGTTGTCCGAAATAGTTGACGCGGTCCAGGAACTTGCCGCGAGCGGGGAGAGTGCTCGGGACCTTCGCAAGCTTCTCTTCGATCTCGGTCCAGACCTGGAGCGGATAGATGCGCACGAGTTCGCCGGTCAAACTCGTAACGAAAAGCTGGGTTCCGTATCGGTCTTCAATCGTGGTGCGAAACAAGGTTGGGATCTTCAGACGTCCCTTCTCATCGATCTTGGCTGCGAAATTTCCGCGTAACACCCTATTTACTCCACTTAAGTCCAATAAAATCCACTGCGATAGTAGAAGGCGGCCAGTCTAGTGTCAACAGCCAAATTCAGCTGGATCAACGACTTCCGTTTAACTTTCGCTCCTCTTACACACGTCCGCGTGGCACTACACGAAAAACGCCCATGCCCACGCCGTTTCTGAACGTCGCCACGGACCGCACACGATGCTTCGAGCAGGGCTGATCGGTCTGCCGTCAACCGGCAAGACCACGTTGCTGCGTCTGCTGAGCCAGTCCGGAGAGAACGGCGGTCAGCCCGGCGGGCGCTTGGCACCGCAGGTCGGCGTGGCCCGAGTGCCAGATCCTCGTCTGGACCGGTTGACCGCACTGTTCAAACCAAAGCGGCACGTTCCGGCCACTGTGGAACTGACCGAGTTCGCCGGCCACGGGGGAGCGAAAGCCCTGCTCGACGTGTCTGGTTTTCGTAACGCCGACGCGCTGCTGCATGTGCTCCGACTGTTCCACGACGAGCGTGTGCCACACGCCGACGGGGATGTCGACCCGGCTCGAGATCTGCGTCGCATGGAAGATGAGCTGATTTTGGCCGACCTCGTGGTCGCAGAACGACGGCTGGAGCGGATCCNGCAGGACCTCAAGAAGGGGAAAAGTCGCGAACTGGACGAGGAGGCGCGAGTCATCGAGCGATGCCGGGCTACCCTGGAAGACGGACAGCCGCTGCGAGCACTGCGTCTGGACCCGGAGAACACCAAGCGTCTGAGAGGATTCAGCTTTCTATCGGCGAAACCGCTGCTCGTCGTCCTTAATCTGGACGAGTCTGACGTCGCGGACCCAGCCGGCGCGATCGAGCGAGCCGAACTGACCGAGGCGCTGTCCGGCGCCGCCACCGAGACCGTGCCGGTATGCGCGAAGATCGAGCTGGAGATCGCGGAGCTGCCACCGGAAGACTGCGCAGCGTTTCTGGAGGACCTCGGGTTGGCTGACTCCGGTCTCGCCCGGGTGATCCGCGCGAGCTATCGTCTGCTCGGCTACATCTCTTTCTTCACCGTCGGCGAGGACGAGTGCCGCGCGTGGTCCATCCCTCAAGAAACGTCGGCTCAGAATGCGGCCGGCGAAATTCACAGCGATATCGCTCGGGGGTTCATCCGTGCCGAAGTTGTGTCATACGAGGCACTGACCACTCGTAACGGCTCCTACCCCGCGTGCCGCGAGCACGGGGAGGTCCGGCTCGAAGGCAAGACCTATGAAGTCCGAGACGGCGACATCATCAACTTCCGGTTCGCCACGTGAGCCAGTTCACGNATTCCACACCATGAGAACACTGATCACCGGCGGAGCCGGCTTCATCGGCTCGCACCTCGCCCGTGCCCTACTCGATGTCGGTCACGAGGTGTTCGTTCTGGACAACCTCTCCACCGGGTCGATCGACAACATCGAACCGCTCAAGACTCACTCGCGGTTCGACTATGCGATCGACACCATCACCAACGAGCCGATGCTCTCCGAGCAGATCGACCGCTGTGACGTGGTCTTTCATCTGGCTGCCGCGGTCGGCGTACGGCTGATTGTCGAAGCGCCGGTCCACACCATTGAAACCAACGTCACCGGCACGGAGGTGGTGCTCAAGCATGCCGCCAAGAAGCGCAAACTGGTGGTGATCGCGTCAACGTCTGAGGTGTATGGCAAGAGCACCGCGATTCCGTTCCGCGAAGATNCGGACCTGGTGCTTGGTGCGACTCACCAGCACCGATGGGCGTATGCGTGCAGCAAGGCAATCGACGAATTTCTCGCCCTCGCCTACTGGAAAGAACGGCGGCTGCCNGTCATCATTCTCCGCCTGTTCAACACCGTCGGCCCAGGGCAAACGGACCGCTACGGCATGGTGATTCCCAACTTCGTTCGCCAGGCCGTGGCGGGCGAACCGATCACGGTCTTTGGCCCCGGGACACAGTCTCGAAGCTTTGGCTTCGTGGGCGACGTCGTCCGCGGAATCATCGCTCTGACCGCAGAGCCGAAAGCCGTGGGCGAGGTCTTCAACTTGGGCAACAACCACGAAACGACGATTCGGGAACTGGCGACCCTCGTCAAGAGGCTGGCCGGGAGCAATTCTGAAATCGTGACCNTCCCCTACGACGAGGCGTATGAGAGCGGCTTCGAGGACATGCCCCGACGCGTCCCGGACCTGACCAAGGTGCAGAACCTGNTCGGTTACGCGCCCAGANTACAACTTCCGGACATCCTCACCTTGGNGATCGAACACCACCGGGCTCAACGGCCGGAGTACCTCTGAGCACGTGACGGCTTGACGGAGACACCGAAAAACCATTGNCTCCGTGTGTGTTCCGAGATCGAGAGTCGTACGCTTGACGTGATGTCGAAGGTGTCCTTCACGGAGATCGTGATTCGNCTCNCAACGNTCTNCGTCATATTGACCTTCGCGGGGCCGANCGTCGCCGCGGACGACCTCGAGTTGTCCCTCCAGAACGGCCGGGTCACGATNCGAGCGCAGCAGGTGTCGATCAAGGCAATCCTCTCGGACTGGGGCCGTGTCGGCAATACCGCGATCATTGACGCGNACGGACNGGCCNACCAGATNGTGACGCTGGAACTCGTCGACGTGCCNGAAGCGCGCGCCCTTCGCACACTGCTGCGCGACGCGGNAAGTGGCCGCCGTCCGAGGGTCCAGGCCGGCTCCGCCGCGGGTGAGTCCAACCAGTGGCCGTAGTCCGAACAACGGTCGACGTGGTCGTACACCGTTCACAGCGACCGNCGCGCAGCAGGAGCAGTTGGAATAGCCCCAACAATTGCTGCGGCAATCCGATGACGGGGATGATGAGGAAGAACCGGAAGCGGTGGACTTGCCGACCTTCGGCAGCGTGCCGGCCTCTCGACCTGGGCTGCCAATGGACAGTTCCGACCCGAGTCGAGAGACCATCGGTNTCCAAACCGGAGCGTTCGGCAGCACGACGACAGCGCCGGCGGCCGTCGCAGTCCCAACCACAACCATACGTCGACGGTAGGTTTCCCGGCNAGGCGTCCGCATGGACAGCGTTGCTTCGTCGGTCACAGCCCGCCTGGCTGTTCCCTCCTTGCGCCTTGCCACACGAACGCCTGGCCGGGAAACCGCTCACTCGCTCGATGAGCTTAGGCACGCACATGCGCGCCTCGCGGACGCGGAGTGGGGCACTCGGAGTCCCCACGGTGCGGTCGCGTGGGGTTCGGGGCGCAGCCCCCCGTCTGAGTACTAGAACAGCTCCGGCGGGGNCTCGGGAAACTGATGGCCCTCGACTCGCAGCAGGAGCCGTTTGGTCGTCAGACCGCCGGTNAATCCGCCAAGCCGTCCGCCCTGCGCGAGGACCCGATGACAGGGCACGATGATCGGGACCGGATTGCGCCCCAGCGCCCCCCCAACGGCCCGACTCGCGCCCGGAGATCCGAGACGATCGGCCAGCGCCCCGTAGCTGGTTAGGCGGCCGAAGCGAACTTTTCGGGTTTCACGCAGCACACGGGCGGTAAACGGCGTCACCTGACGCAGATCCAGTGGCATCGTAAACCGGGTCAACCTCCGCGCGAAGTAGGCCGCCAGCTGCTCGGCCACCGGCATCAGAGCAACGTCGTCCCGCCACACCTCGGGCGCGCGTCGCAGTAGCGCGGCTCGGTAGTCGTGCTCCGATGCCTGTCCGAAGGTCAAGTCGCAGACCCCGTGCTCGGTCAGACCGATGAACACCGAACCCACCGGTGTCGTCACTTTTCCGAACCGAATCGGCGGATGCNCCGCCCGGTCGAGCGCGGTGCGTAGCCGCTCTCTGGCCCTACGCACGTCAGTAGCGCCAGGCTCGTCGGCAGTGCCGGCGCCCGACAGCGCCCGCCGAATCAGGTCGACTCGCTGCCATTCTT
Organism: Acidobacteriota bacterium; assembly: GCA_002712885.1. Lineage (GTDB taxonomy): Bacteria > Acidobacteriota > Vicinamibacteria > Vicinamibacterales > UBA8438 > UBA8438. The sequence continues at coordinate 11,181 of PAUN01000030.1, read as the reverse complement.
TGTTGCACGCGCAACAGCTGTCGGCGTGTCGCCCCAGCGCCGCCGTCGTGCGCGCGGTGCCGTCTCCGGCCAGTAGGTCATCCACACGGTGGGCAAACTCATTACAGGTCATGTCGTCCTCCGGACCGCCACCAGTTCCCGGCGCAGACGTCGCACTGCCTGATACACGTTGGCGCGCGCCACCGTCTCCGTACAGCCGAGCACCGCACTAACCTCTTTATAGTTGAACCCGTGCAACTGTCGCTGAATGAACGCGGCACGCTGACGCTTCGGCAGTCACGCGATCGCCTGACGCAGTGTGTCCGCGACCGTCGCACGCTCGTGGATCGCCGCCGGCGAAGGTGCCCGGTTCCGAATTTCCACGGCGAGCGGAACCTCGACTCCGTGCCGCCCGCTGCGACGATGGTTGAGGAACCGATTCGTGGCAATGCGATACAGCCAGGCTCGGTGGTTCGGATTCGACCGCAACCGGGAGAACGCCTTGAACGCGCGTAGAAACGTATCCTGAAACAGATCGTGGGGCCGTCTCAGCATCACCCGTCAGACGCCGCAGGATCTCGATCTGATAGGTATCCACCAGCAGACCGAAGTCGTTCTGGGTCTCCGTCTGGTGTGTGGTCGTCACGTGATACAGGGGTCGTCGACCGCGCCCTCCCCGATCGCCGGCGACGCCGGTTCAACAACTGCACGCATTACAACCCCGCGAGCGCCACAACGTAAAATGGCCGACACCGGGAGTCGCAACGGTCTTCTTTACGTGAGTCCTATGGTACGCTGCTCCAGCACGAATGAATCCCCCCGTGCCGAGCGCACCCGCGACGCTCCCCCCACCTGACCCACCGGCATCCGAGGCGCCCCCGAGCGGGCTTGCCCGCTCGGCCGCCGTCGTCGGTCTGGCGACCATGACCAGCCGGGTGCTGGGTCTGGTGCGAGATCAGGTGCTGGCCTTCATGTTCGGCGCGGGCAACGCGACGGACGCGTTCTACGTCGCCCTTCGCGTTCCGAACCTCGCACGTGACCTCTTCGCCGAAGGCACGATGAGTGCCGCGTTCATACCGACGTTCACGCGGCGTCTGACAGAAGAAGGTCGCGACGCCGCCTGGCAGCTCGGGCGCTACCTCATCACGGCTCTGATCGTCATCACCGGGGTCCTGGTGATGGCGGGCATCCTCTTCGCGGAGCCGCTTACCCGGCTATTCGCTCGGGACTTCGCCAACGTCCCGGGCAAGCTCGAGTTGACCATCTCTCTGACCAGGGTCATGCTGCCGTTCCTGATGCTGGTAGCGGTGGCCGTTGCCTGCATGGGGATGCTGAACTCGCTCCGCCGATTTTTCGTACCGGCCTTGTCCCCCGCGATGTTCAACGTCAGCCTCATCGCGAGTGCGTTCCTCCTCGTCCCGGTCATGCCGCGGTTCAATCTCGAGCCGATCATGGCGATCGCGTTTGGCGTGGTCGTCGGCGGACTCGGTCAAATCGCTCTGCAGTACTGGGCATTACACCGAGAAGGCTTTCGATACCGACCGGCACTCGACCTGGCGGACCGCGGGGTCCGGACGATTCTGGGGCTGATGGGTCCCGGCACAGTGGCGGGCGCAGCCGTGCAGGTCAACGTGCTGGTCAACACGTTTCTGGCAACGAGCCAAGGCACCGGCGCAGTCACCTGGCTAACCTTCGGGTTTCGACTGATGTATCTCCCGGTCGGCGTGCTTGGAGTGTCTATTGCCACGGCCGCACTGCCCGTGCTCTCGCGTCAGGCGGCCCGCGCCGAGACTGCTGCGCTGCGCCGGACCGTCTCACAGGGCCTGCGGCTGATGCTGGTTCTGACGATACCCGCGACGGTCGGCTTGATCGTCCTGGCGGAACCGATCGTCCGCCTGATCTTCGAGCGCGGAGAATTCACGCCGCTGGACACACGCGCGACGGCGGTCGCTCTCGCATGCTACGCGCCCGGCATCGTCGGCTACTCGACGGTGCGTTTGGCCGTGCCCACCTTTTATGCGCTGGGCACGAGCCTCACTCCCGCCTATGTCAGCGTCGGATCGATAGCCCTCAACATCGTATTGAATCTCACCCTGGTCAGGATTCTGGGGTATCAGGGCCTGGCGCTTGGCACGTCCATCGCCGCTGTCGCGAACGCGACCGTGCTGCTCGTCCTGCTCAGACCGAGACTCGGCGGACTCGACGGCGCCGCGCTTGCAACCTGTCTCGCCAAGATCGCGGTCGCCGCCGCGGTCATGGGCTTCGCCCTGTGGACCGCGCACATCTGGCTCACGGCCCTCTGGCCCGATCCAGGATTCGTGAGACTCGCCGTGATGGTCGGCCTGGAGATTGCCGTGGGGGTCGCTGTGCTGGCCGGCATGGCCGGCCTGTTGCGACTCGCCGAGTTCAAGACCGCGGCGACCCTGATCGTCCGTCGCCTCCGACACTAGTACTCAGACGGGGCTGCGCCTCGACCTCCCCGCGGCCGGCTTCCCACCGATGGGGCTACGCCCCGAATCCCACCGTCGTGGTACGATGGCGATCCCCCCAGATGTCATACGCCATGCGCAGATACGCACCCTCCTCGACCCTGTCCTCTTTCGGCCCCGGCGCGGTCACGCCGATCGTGAAGATGCTGATCTGGGCCAATGTCGGGACCTTCGTGGCGATGCAGATCGCGCCCGTGCTGGTTCAGTTCTTTGGGTTGACGCCGGCGACCGTATTCGGCCGCTTGTGGCTCTGGCAACCGTTCACGTATCTGTTTCTACACGGCGGGTTCACGCACATCCTGTTCAACATGCTGGCGCTGTGGATGTTCGGCACGGAACTGGAACGTCTCTGGGGTTCGAAATTTTTCCTGCGGTACTACTTTGTCACCGGAACGGGGGCCGGCGTGGCGATGCTCGCGGCGTCGCTCATACCATCGGTATTCGGTGAACGGACGTACGTGACGCCGACGATTGGCGCCTCCGGCGCGGTGTACGGGCTCCTGATGGCGTTCGCCATCTACTACCCGACCCGTCCTCTTTACATGTTCCCGTTTCCGATCCCGATCCCGGCCAAATACTTCGTTCTGATTATCGGCGGTTTCGTCTTCTTTTCCTCGCTCAGCGACACGGCCGGTGGGGTGGCACACATGGCTCACCTCGGCGGCCTGATCATGGGCTACCTCTACCTGAAACGTGGCGGACGGGGCGCTGGCCTTGGCCAGTTCGGTCGATTCGGTGTCATGGCGGAGATCAAGTACCGATACCTACGGTGGAAGATGGGCCGTTTGCGAAAGAAGTTCAACGTGTATCGCGGCGGTGGAGGCGACTGGGACGGACCCGTGCATTGATCACGTAGAAGGGGCGTTGCGCCTCCTGAGACAGGACTGCACCACTCGCCCGGGCCGACTTGGCGGAAGATCAGGTCATGTCCGGGTCGAGCCACTCCTCGCGGATGGGACTGAACAGATCAAGTTCAAACGTATCAGTCAGCGCCTCTGCCTGATGCGCAACCCCACTGGGAATCCGAACGACCTCACCGTCTCGCACGATCACCTCCTCGCCGGCCACCCGCACTTTCAACACCCCATCGAGCACGTACGTCATTTGCTCGCTCTCGTGCCGGTGCAACGGCACCAGGGCGCCCCGCTTCAGATAGACCTGCGCGATCATCTGGCGATCCCCAGCCACCAGCTTTCGAGAGATCAGTTCGGTGACTTTCTCGAGTTCGAGTTCGCTCCATCCGATCACAGAGCCACCAGGCGGGTAGAGTGCAGGCATGTCTATTTAACCTTTTAAATACAAAGACTTACAAGATTTACAGGATGAACTGGTTACGGGTGACCACGGTGATATAATTTGCCAGTCATGCGGGCCACACCCCGACCGTGGAGAAAACTGAAGACTCGCGGGACCCCACCATCATGAAGAGTTCGATGGTCTCCAGCGGCACGAACACCGCGCCGCCCCCACAGCTGCACGAGGGACTGTCGCGCGACGAACTGCTCCGGCTGTATCGGACGATGCTACTGTCGCGTCGACTGGACGACAAGGAAATCCAATTCAACAACCAGAGCAAGAGCTTCTTCCAGATTAGCGCGGCAGGACACGAGGCAATCCAGGTCGCCGCCGGGATGCAGCTCGAACCGGGACGTGACTGGTTCTTCCCCTATTACAGGGATCGGGCGCTCTGTCTGGCCATCGGGGTCACGGCACATGACATGCTGCTCGCAGCCGTTGGTGCCGAGAGTGACCCGGGCTCTGGCGGACGACAAATGCCAGCCCACTGGAGCGACCCGACGCTGAATCTGGTGTCCCCCTCGAGCGCAGTCGCCACGCAGTGTCTGCACGCGATCGGATGCGCCGAGGTCTCCCAATTTCCGGGCGCCGGCGGATCCGACGACGAAGTCGTGTTCGTCTCGCTGGGAGATGGAGCGACCAGCGAAGGCGAGTTCTGGGAGTCGCTCAACACTGCGTGCACCAGACGACTGCCAGTCGTCTACCTCATCGAGGACAACGGGTATGCCATCTCCGTTCCGGTCGAGATTCAAACGCCGGGCGGCAACATCGCGCGATTGGTGTCGTCGTTCCCAGGGCTTGAGGTGATCGAGACCGATGGAACGGATGCCCTGCAGAGTTACGCCGCCATGCGCCGTGCGTTGGCGTACGCCCGCGGCGGCCGCGGGCCGGCGCTAGTCAGGGCGAGCGTCGTTCGCCTCTACTCCCATTCGTTGTCGGACGACGAGGGGATGTATAAGAGCGAGGAGGAGCGGACCGACGAACGAAACCGTGACCCACTCGTCCATTTCGCGAACCTGTTGCGTGGGGAACAGATCGCCGACGACGACGCGCTGGCCCGGATTGCGAGCGACGTGGACAGCGAAGTTCAGGACGCCGCCGACCGAGCGCTAGCGGCGACGCCGCCCGATCGGACCACGGCGCGGCATTTTGTGTACTCACCCGATGTCGATCCGACATCGGAGGCGTTCGACGTCGCTGGCACGCCCGAAGGGGATCCGATCACGATGGTGGCCGCCATCAACCGTACGCTGCACGACGAGATGGCGAGAAACCCCCTCCTGGTGGCATTCGGTGAAGATGTCGCCGACTGCAGCCGGGCCGAGGCACTCTCGTCCGTCAAGGGCAAGGGGGGCGTGTTCAAAGCCACACTAGGCTTGCAGCGCGCTTTTGGACGAGGGCGGGTGTTCAATTCCCCACTCGCCGAGGCCAATATTGTCGGGCGGGCCATCGGCATGGCCATCCGGGGTGTCAAGCCAATTGTCGAGATCCAGTTCTTCGACTACATCTGGCCCGCCATGATGCAGATCCGCGACGAGCTGACGATGCTGCGGTACCGGTCGAACAACGCGTTCTCCTGTCCGCTCATCATCAGGGCTCCAATCGGGGGCTACCTGCGTGGCGGGTCGCTGTACCATAGCCAGTCCGGCGAGAGCATCTTCGCCCACTGCCCTGGTATCCGTATCGCCTATCCGTCCAACGCCGCAGACGCGGCTGGTCTATTGCGCACCGCGATTCGGTGCGACGACCCGGTGCTCTTTCTGGAGCCCAAACACCTCTACCGCCAACTCCACAGCAAGGCTGCGTATCCGGGACCCGATCACCAGGTGCCGTTCGGCCGCGCACGCGTGTGCCGTGAAGGCAGCGACGTCGTGGTCATCACCTGGGGTGCGCTTGTCCACAAGACCCTGCTCGCCGCGGAGCGGGTTGCCCAACAGGGCATCAGCGTCAAGGTATTGGACCTGCGCACCCTGGCGCCCTTCGACTGGTCAGCCATCGCCTCCGCGGTCGCTGAAACCAGCCGCGTCGTGGTCGCCCACGAGGACCAGCTGACGTGTGGGTTCGGCGCGGAGGTAGTGGCGCGCATCGCTGATGACCTATTCGACCAACTCGACGCTCCGGTCAAGCGGGTCGGCGCGCAGGATTGCCCGGTTGCCTATCACCCTGATCTCGAAGACGCGATCCTCCCCCAAACGGAAGACGTCTTCCGCGCCATTGTCACGGTAGCCCAGTATTGATATCCCGCCGGCCCGGAACGATCTCGTCGTCAAGCCCGGTCGTTACCGTGTCGCGGTGTAGGAGCCTGGAATCTCCGGAGCCGCGCGACACGGCGGGCATCCAGAATTGTCCACGCCACCGCCGCGCGCGCGGACCTGAGCGGACGACAGATTCAGGGCAGGTTGGTCAGCTCACGAACGGCGAGCGGTTTGATCAGCGGCCCGCCCCCGGACAACAGCGCCCCGTTGGCGTCCGGGTCGATACCGAACGGCAGGTGCACTTGCCGCCATCCTGACTACGGGCGATAAACGCGTGGATGGTGTCCACCGTCACCCGCGACGCCACCTCACCGGCGGTGTGACCGCCCATGCCATCAGCCACCAGAAATAGACCGAGATCGAGATCCACCAGCACGTGGTCTTCGTTGGTCTTACGCACGTGACCAACATGAGTTGCTCCGTGGGCCGTCATCATCGCACCCCCACCAGCCGGCGAACCCGACGCGGGTCCGCACCGACTACTCATTACTTCGCGCGGTGTCCCATCGGTCCAGCCAGTGACGACTACGAGGGCCCTGTGCCTGCAAGGCGGCTTTCGACCGACGCACCCTGCCATCGGGTCGAACCGCGACCACGGGGTCCGGATCGTCCAGCAGGGTGGACGGCCCCGGGATCGCCCCGGAAAACGGGGCGCCGTAGCGGTTCATGAGCCGCGCGATGTTCTGGCGCAGGACGCGCCTCCGGATGCGACAGACATACGCTGTTCGACCTCCCGTCTCTACTCACCGCTCTGTTGCCAGCGGCGTGCTCGGCCTGCTATGATCGTGTGTTTCAAGATCGCTTGAAATGGCCTCTGTGTGAGTGTGGAATCGATCCTGTCGGCGGGGATTTTCCGGTCATTGAGGCACCCTGGAATCGGGCGTGCCAGAGTCGGTTCGTTGCATGCCCGATCCGAACGACCATTTTCTCGCACGATCATTTCAGGTCTTGCAGGAAAACGTCCGCCGGGCCGGACCGGCGGCATCGGCCGGGTACACGCTGATCGGCGCAATCGGCGTCCTAGGCGGGCTGGGATATCTGATAGATCGGTGGGCTGCGACCTCGTCGCCGTGGTTCCTGCTCGCCGGCATGTTGCTGGGTGTTGTGGTCGGGTTCTACGAACTGGCGAAGACGGTCTGGAAGAAATGAAGCTCTCGGGAGTACTTGTAGCAGTGTGTATGGCCACGTGTGGCCTGTTCACGGCTCTGGTGGCCCCCGGAACCGCCGCGGCGGCATTCATGGGCATGGCCGCGCCTCTCATGGTCGGCATCGGCACTATCGTCATGGTGGAACGGACAACCCGCACGGCTCTGAGCGCGTTGACTACCAGGATGACAATCGCGTTCCTGGCGAAGATGGTGTTCTACGCGGCATACGTGTCTGTGGTGATTGCGTTTGTGACAAGTGACCCATTTCCGTTCATCATCAGTTTTACTGTGTATTTCGTCGCCCTTCAGATCATTGAAGCGGTGTATTTCAAGACGTTGTTCAACCAAACCGGCGCCTCCGTCACCGTCAACTAGCCCGGCGCCCGGTTCCGCATCATGACCGCACAGCAGGCCGGAGAGCATGCCGCCGAAGCCGCACACGGCGCGGAAGAAGGCTTCAACGCTGGTGAAGTGATCATCGATCATGTGTCGAACAGTTCGTTGGATCACCCCATCGTCCACCTGCCGCACATCGCGGGCATCGACTTCTCGGTGACCAAGCATGTGATGATGATGTGGCTCGTGTCCGGCTTCCTCTTTCTGGTCATTACGATGGCCACCCGCGCGTATCTGAAGCAGGAACGACGCATCGCCACCGGTTTCATGAACGGTCTGGAGTGGCTCGTCCAGTCGATCCGAGACTCGATCGTGCTCCCCAATGTCGGCGCCAAATTCGTGAACACCTGGACGCCGCTCATGTTGACCCTGTTCGTCTTCATCTTGGCGTGCAATGTCGTCGGCCTGATCCCAATGTTCGAGACGCTCGGCATGGTCGACCGGTTCGTGCTGGGGAACTCACCCGAGTCGGAATCGCTGATTAACAGTGTGCTGCACGGCGGGACCACCGCCACCGCCAACTACAACGTCACCGCCGCGCTGGCCACGATCACGTTCTTCTCCATCATGATCGCCGGCACGATGGCTCATGGGTTCATCAAGCACTGGAAGAATCTGGTGCCATCCGGTTTGGCCAAACCGGTGTATGCCCTCCTCATCCCGATTGAGCTCATGGGCATGTTCGTCAAGCCGTTCGCGCTGACGATGCGGCTGGCCGCGAACATGACCGGCGGGCATATCGCCATTCTGTCGATTCTGTCCCTCGTCTTTCTCTTTGCGGAGATATTCGCGAGCGCCGCCGTGGGCATCGGGGTCGGGTTCACACTGGTCCTCCCACTTGCGGTCGGTATTTCCGCGCTCGAAATCATCGTCGTCATGGTCCAGGCCTACGTGTTTACCCTGCTCACGTCGGTCTTCATCGGCATGGCCATCAACGTGCATCACTAGTTTCGGCTTCTTGGTAACGACACACACACGGAGGTTAGCGGAATGGATCTGTATTACATCGCGGGCGTAGCGCTTGGTCTCGGGTTGGTGGTGATCGGCGCGGGTCTCGGTATCGGCAAGTTCGCGGCTGCTGCCGCCGAGAGCATCGCTCGTCAGCCGTCTGCCGCCGCGGAAATAACCGGGGCCGTCAACCTCCCGCTCTTTCTCCTGGAAGGCGTGGCGATTCTGGCCGAGGTGTTCATCTTCGCCGTCGTCCTCCTGAAGTAACTTGGGCACGCAGAGACCTCTCGATACCGTCACGCGAATAGAGGGAGCGCCCTATGGATAATCCGTTGGTCCAGCCCGATCCCGGGCTCTTCATCTGGACCATCCTCACCTTTCTGATCCTGCTCGGCCTGCTGGCGAAGTTCGCCTGGGCGCCGCTACTGAAGGCGCTTGACGAGCGACAAGCCACCATTCGGAAGTCGTTGGACGACGCTGACGCCGCCCAGCAGGAACTGACCCAACTGCAAGAGAAATCAGCGGAACTCATCGCTGAGGCGCGGGCCGAGGGGCAGTCGATCGTCGCTAAGAGCCGAGCGGCGGCGGAGGTCGTCCGGGAAGACCTGCACCAGAAAGCCAAGGCAGAGGCGGCAGCGATGGTCCAGGCCGCCGAACGGCAGATTCAGCAGGAAACCGCCCGGGCGGTCCAGCAGGTCCGCCACGAAGTCGTCGACCTGTCTTTGAGCGTCGCCTCCAAGCTGATCAAGAAAAACCTGACAGCGGAAGACAACGATGCGTTGATACAGGACTCGCTGAGCCAGATCGACGCATCTCGACCCAGCTAGTGTCCTGTCGCACGAAAGTCTAGACAGTGTCACAGGCGAGGCATCCCGCCTGGACGGCGTTGCGCCGCGCTCGTGCGGCGTGAGCGGGCATCTCGAGCCGCGAACCGGTCGACGAGCGTAGCCCTCCTCACCTGGCCCTCGCGGCGCTCCGCGCGGGCTATGGACTGCCTGATCCCAACACCGGGAGAAAGTGGCGCGTGGCTGACCCCAGACCCGGCGGTGAAACTCCGCGCCCGCGCACGGTCCCCGCCCTTCGCAGCACGGCCTCCCAGCTCGTCTCCCTTTTCAGACGGGGCTTCGCCCCGAATCCCATACGGACGCTCCGCGGGGGGTTCTGGGCGCAGGCCCGCCCGTCTAAGGGAGGCAGCGTTCGGCTGGCAAGGCGCAAGGAGGGAACATACGGACGGCATGTGACCGACGAAGCAACGCCGCCAGGCGGACGCCTCACCAGGAAAACCTAGCGGATGGCGATGCTTGAGGAGAGACCTTCGAGGGTGCTCGCCGCCGCCTGGGCGTGCGAAAACAGGGCCTGGGGATACAGCCCCAGGACCACCGTGCCCAACAACGCGACGCCAAGGGCAACGGCCATCGCGGGACCGATCGCGATCGGCGACCCCGCAGGTTCATCTTCATTGATCCACATGAAAACGACTACTCGAAGGTAGTAGTAGGCTGAGATCGCGCTGTTCAGCACGGCGATCACCACCAGCCAGATCTCTCCAGCGTCGATCGCGGCACCGAAGAGCCACAGCTTGCCCATAAAGCCGGCGGTCGGAGGAATGCCGCCAAGCGAGAGCATGAAACACAACATCGCGAACCCAACAACCGGACTCCGCTTAAACAGACCGGTCAAATCCTTCAACTCGTCGCCGATGATGTCGCTACGACGCATCGCGGTCACGATAGCGAAGGCACCGAGTTGCATGAACAGGTAGACGCCGAGATACACGAGCATCGACGCCACGCCACGTTCAGTGCCAACGACGACACCGATCAACAGATAGCCGGCGTGGGCAATCGACGAATACGCGAGCATCCGTTTCAGATTGCTCTGGGTCAGCGCGGCGATGTTCCCCACGGTCATGGTGATCACGGCCAGCCCCCAGAACAACGTCTTCCACTCCTCACCGAGTGCCGGTAGTCCTTCCACGAAGATCCGAAGGAGCATCGCGAACGAAGCCGCCTTGGAACCGACCGACAGAAAGGCGGTGACCGGGGTCGGCGCCCCCTCGTACACGTCAGGCGCCCACATGTGGAACGGCACCGCCGCGATCTTGAACCCCATCCCGGCGCCGACCAGAATCACCGCAAGCACCAGCACGGCGCTCGTCTCCTGCCCGCTCAGCGCCGTCGCGATTCCTGCCAAACTGGTAGTGCCGGTCGCGCCGTAGAGCAGCGACATCCCGTAGAGCAGGATGCCGAGCGAGAACGCGCCCAGCAGAAAATATTTAACGGCCGCCTCATTCGAACGGGGATTCGGCTTGAGATACCCGGCCAGCACGTAGAACGACAACGCCATCGTCTCGAGTCCGATGAATAGCGTGATGAGTTCAAGCCCGCTCGCCATGAACATCATGCCGAGGGTGGCGCAGAGAATCAGGAAGTAGTACTCACCAGCTTTGAGGCCTTCCACCCGCAGATACGGTGCCGACATCAAGGCCGTGAGGGCCGCAGACAGCAACACGATGACTTTGAAGAACGCCGCGAACCCGTCGATGGCGAGCAATCCTCGCGAGACGGTCTCGTCGAGACCGGCAAACGACGACACCGCGACGAGAGTCGCCGCGATCGTCGCCAACGCCACGCCTAACAACACCCCGTCCTGTCTCGGCACGATCACCGA
>PAUN01000029.1 GCA_002712885.1 Acidobacteriota bacterium | reverse complement strand
GAACATCGTCAAGCTACTCTCCTCGTGGCGCTTCGGCCTGCGCAACAGCTTCGGTTGTTCGATGTCGACCGTCTCCGCATCAGCGAACACACTGAAGTCGGCCGGCAACGATCACCCTGAGGGCTTTCTCATCCGACAAGTCTGCGATACTCGATTCGCCGCGCGTGTGTGCCTCGACCTTAGCACGATCGACGGCGCTAACCTCGGCGCTTCGCAGCCAGACCGGCCCACGACCAGAATCCGCCAAGTAGGATGACGGGCCCGAACCCCACCACGTGCAGGAGCACGCCGTAGGTGAGCGCCGCCTCCCGTGCGACGCCGAAGGGCGCCAGCGCAAGCACGGCCAGGTATTGGAAGACGCCGATCTTGCCGGGCGTCGACGGCACGGATGTACCCAACTGCAGCACGACCATCACGACGAATGACGCAAGGACCGGTACGTCGGTATCTACGTTCAGGGCGCGCAGGACCGCATAGTTCACCCCGGCCAGCGCGAGCCAGACTCCCAAATAGCCAGCTTGCAAAAGGACAAGCTCTGGCCAGCGGCGGATGACGCTGAGGCTCTCGACGATTGTCTCTCCGTATCGGGCGAGCCGGACAACCCAGCCGTTCGTGCCGCGGGCGCGCCGTTCGAGAAACCGGACCAACCTGGTGCCGCGATACGCCAGGGCGACGACGGCGAGCGGCAGGAGCACCGCCGCCACAGCCACTCCGTGACCGACGTTGGCGAGCGCTGTCGGCGTCTCTGCAAGCAGCGAGACCGAGCCCAGCAGCAACAGAAGCGTCGTCGCGTCGAAGAACTTCTCGACGACCAGACTGGTCGCCGCGCCGGTTTTCGACATGCTGCTGGCGTCGCCCATGAGGTACACGCGGGCGACGTCACCGGCCCGGGCCGGCACGCAGATGTTCAGAAACTGCCCTATTAGGAGGATCTTCCACGCCCGGACGAACGTGACGGGGACCCTTGTAGCGACCAGGAGACGCCGCCAGCACCATGCACGTAGCGCCGTCGCCAAGACGACGCAGACCACAGCCGCCGCGATCAGGTTCCACCGTGCCGACCCCAGTGCGACCGCCACCTCGGCCCAGGACACGCCACGTGCAGCCAGCCACAGCAACCCGATGCTGAACAGCGCGCCCGCTGCCAATCGCCAAAGCCGATGAGACACGTCCGATTCCTGGCGCAAGAGAGCCGGCCTATCGGCCGTCATGAGGGGGTATCATACCGCGCGCAGATGGGCCCGGACCGGTGTCAGACGTGTTTGGAATTTGAAAATGGCTGGACCCATCAACGTATGGCGGTCCCCCCCAGACCCCCTGGACAGGTATTGTCAAGTTCAGCAGAATCAGACTGAACGCTCCCCAACATACCGGGTTCACGTCGGGACTCGAGCGCATCATCTTGGGGGTCGCTCAGCCGAGTTAGCGTTAACTTGACAATGCCTTCCTGGGTGATCGGTGCGCGGCGCAGGCGCACGGGCTGCTAGGAGTCGATGAGTTGTTCGCCGCAATCAACGCAGAACCTGGTTCGGCGTCTACGTGCGTCGCCATGCGCGTGTTCGCTGCACTGCCTGACTGAGAGTTGCTGGTTGACGACCTTGCCGCAAGTGGGACAGAAGCCTACGGATGGGTTTGTGCGGTTGTGGTTGAAGTTCGGGCACTGAGTAGTCATTCTTAACCCTGTATTACGTGTGTAGCCTGTGACATGGCCCGCCCTCCGAGCGTCGTCACCACCTTGGCAACGAAGGGCGAGGTCATGGCTCGAACCAGCGCGCTGTAGTTGAGTTGGAACGAGATTTCGTCGCCTGCCCGGATCCGTTCGTGGCCGGAGTCCACAATGAGATGGTCGCTGCTGGAACCGAGAACTGTGAGGCCTGGAGGCGGGCGGAGTCCGTCTGGGTCCGTGTCTTGACGCCCGAGGGCGAAGATCACCTGCGAGATGTCGCCTCGGTCTCGAGGCGGCGGCTGATTCCCAAACGCCGTTTCGGCGATCACCCCCCACGGTTGCGACGGCTTGACCTTCGACTCAATCGCCTCGGCGACCAGGGTTATGGCGTCGGTATGCAATCCGTCGATTGGTTGGCGATGCAGCGGCTCACGACCCAGCAGAATCGATTCACCCAGCCGGAGGTCGTTGACCCGTCCGGTGTCGCCAGCGCCGAGGGCCCAATCGAGGTTGGAGGAGTTCCCGCCAGAGACGATGTCGATCGTCACGCCGAGCGCCGTCTCGAGCGCCTCGGCGAGGGCAGTCAGCTCGGACATGTTCCGGGCGTCGGGTGACACGCCGCTACGGCAAGCGAGGTTCGTGCCAATACCTCTTAATACCACATGCGGAAAGTAAAGCGTCCGACGCGCCGCGTGCTCGAGGTCGGCGGGCATGATGCCCTCCCGAAGATCACCCAACTCGACCATCAGCACGACCCCGTGCGTGCGCCGTACCGCTCCCGCGGCAGACGAGAGCGCGCTGACGACCGCGAGCTCGGTGTTGAAGCTCACATCCGCGTGCGCGACAACCTGGGCTGCCTGGCTGGGTATCGGGGTGCGCAGAAGAATCATCGTGGCCTGGACCCCCGCGCGGCGCATGGTCTCGATGTTTTCGATGCGCGAATCGCCCAGTGCGCGCACACCGCCAGTGAGTAGGGCATCGGCGATCGCGGGTGAGCCGAGGGTGGCCTTCGTGACGCCGGTGACCGAGATGCCCCGCTCGGCCAAACGTCCGACCAGGGTATGGGTATTGTGGCGAATCTTGTCGAGGTCGATCTCGAGTCGCGGTGTGCTCATCGCACGCCGGCCGTCAGGGTCTCCTTGAGTTGCGGGAAGGCCGCGCACACCATGTCGGCCAGCCGCTCGGGCGACCGGCTCAACGGATCGGTGGCCGGGATGCCCAGCTCGCGCTCGTACCGGAAGATGGCCGCGGTGACCTCGGTGTCCGTCATGTGCTCGTGATTGATCGCGAGGCCAATGACCGTCGTGTCCGCGAAGGCCTGGATGAGATTGATCTCAGTGGCGGGTGTCGGCATCGGCATCAGTTCATAGTCGCAGCGATGGGCCCGTCCGGGGGCATGCTGCAACACAACGCCGTGCGGGTGGCTGCCGCGGAGGATGAGGCTCGACGTCGAGTAGGCGGGATGACTCAGCGCGCCCTGGCCTTCGACGATGATCACATCCGGTGCCTCAGTCTCGAACGCCTCGACGATGCTGGCCTCGAGTTCGCCCGAGCAGAACTGCGACGGGATGGCATCCAGTGCGACGCCGTAGCGCGCGCCCTGGATCAGCCCGGTCTGGCCGGTACCGACAAAGACAGCCTTTATGCCGCGAGCATTCAGGGCGCGGGTCAAGATGGTGGCCGTGGTGCGCTTCCCGATGGCGCAGTCGGTGCCCAGCACCGCGATGCGGGGGCAGGTCACTTCGGCGATGCGACCGCTGAAGATTCGCAGGTCCTTTGTGGCGCGAGGTTTTCGCACGTCGAGGATCGTCACGTTCCTCGCCACGCTCATCGCCAGGAACTCCGGATCATCGCCCAGGAATTCGTGCAGTCCGTTCACGATGCTCATCCCGAGTTCCATCGCGTGGAGAACCAGCGCGCGCTCGTGTGCCGACAACAGGCCGGTTGCCGGCGCGATTCCGACGATAAAGTAGTCCGGTGTGGCCGGCGCGTGCGCCAGCGCGTCGGCAAGGTCACGCAGCACGGGGATACCCGTTGCGCCGTCGCCGAGCACCACGCCGGCGTCGAGCCCCGCCTTCTCACTGTCGATGACCGACAGGATCTCGTATTTCTCCGAGTGGCGTACCAGTCCGTTCGCGGTCTTGCCGTCGATGCCGCCGAAATTGCCCTCGCAATAAACGACCGCGGATGCCCTCAGCTTCTGTGGTGGCGCGAGGTAGTCCGGGTGATGTTCGGTGATGGTGGCGTCCCTGAGTGTCATATAGGTTATCGCTAGGTCCTCGGTCGTCATCGCGGGGCAGGCCGTCTCAGACGGGTCCGCCCGTCCATTCGACGCCAAGACGACAATCTTGCCCCCATGCACGAACGATCGCTGGTCTCGTGTCCCCGCTCTCATCGAGGTCGTCTCCCTCCGGGGTCACGCCCAAGGAACCTCTGTCGATCTCGACCGCTCACACACTTGTGAGAGTCTCGGTCAGGGCGACGCCATCCGGCGGTCAGCGAGTGCCAGTTCGCCAGGAGAAAGTGGCCAACACGAGAAATCGCCGGACCGGGAGAATGCGCTCCAGCTAGGCTGACTGGTGGTGGACAGGCACTCTGTCCCCGGTCTGACGGCGTCCGACTGGTGCCGACTTCGCGGCAGCGGAGCGTGCACTGACACGCTTCGCCAATTCAGTAAGGCTTAGGTGAGGACTGGGGCTTCCGGCCCGGCAGGACGCAGGGCGCAGATCTCAGAAAAGCAGTGTGCAGACAGTTTACTCCATTCGGGACGCACACGGGGACTTGATCGGCGTGCGGGCTGACCGGGCCTCGGGACCTCGGTCGCACTTCGAGAGCTGCGGCCAGTTTACGATGGAACGGTTCGACTACATCGCAGTGTTCTCCAACCGAGGGACGTGACATCGTAGTGCCCAAGGCGTATGCCGGGACTCAGGGCCATGAAGTGCGTGGCCGACTATAACGAGCCGGCCCTCGACACGGCCAACAGCAGGCATCGGGCGAGGAATCTGTCGCACATTCGTCGCACATCGGCCAATTCGCAGCCCTATCGCTGGACCGGCAAATTCCCGACGGAAATGTTGATTGATGCCCGTCGTTACGGGCTTGAGTGGTGGTGCGGAAGGGGGGACTTGAACCCCCATGAGACTAAGTCTCACAGGCTCCTGAGGCCTGCGCGTCTGCCAATTCCGCCACTTCCGCAGTGAGGGAGACTCGGCCGATCAGCCGAGCGCGCAGTATACCCAAGACGGTGGCGTCGACACCAGAGGGTGGCGTGGTCACGAACCGCCCGCGATGGGTCACGTATACTCAGGTATGCCCCTTCTGTTGCCGTCGTTCCTCGGTGCCGTGGGGCTTCTCTCCGGATCTCGCGCCAATAAGGGCCGTATTCGCAATGATTTAGGCGTCGACAAGCTCGGCGCGGTAGGAGGCAANCCGTGAGTACCAACCGCGGTGTTCGGTTCATCGTCGTGTTCTTGCTGCTNGCGGTGGTCACGTCGATGACCGGCTTGTTCGCCATGTATTTCATGGTCTCGAGCGCGCCAACGGTGTCCTCCAATTCCGTACTGACGCTACGGGTGTCGGGCGGGCTGTCAGAGCGTCAGACCAATCCGTTGCTGACGTCGTTGGTGGGTGATGTGCCAACGGTNCGGTCTGTCGTCGACAGCTTGCGCAAGGCGAAAGTCGATGATCGGATCCGCGGCGTGATCCTGATGCCGTCGGGCCCCCAACCGCTGTGGGGGAAGGCNCAGGAGATACGGGACGCGGTGCTCGACTATCGCNAGTCTGGCAAGCCGATTGTCGCGTTCCTNGAGTATGGCGGGACGCAGGAGTATTACCTGGCGTCGGCGGCCGACAAGGTGTTCCTGATGCCGGGGAGCCCGTTGGACCTGGTGGGCGTGGCGAGCTACGAGATGTTCTTCCGCGGCGCCCTNGACAAGGTCGGGGCGCAAGCCGACATGCTCAACTCGGGCGACTTNAAGACGGCCGCGAACGTGTACACGGAAACGACGATGACGCCGGCCCATCGCGAGATGGCGGAGTCGCTCAACCGTGACCTGTACGAGCAAATCATCGACGGCATCGCTGACGGTCGCGGCAAGACGAAGGACGAGGTTCGTCGCTTGGTCGACGAGGGTCCGTTCCTGCCGGATGATGCGCTGGCCGCGGGTCTGGTGGACGCGTTGGTGTATGCGGACGAGGTAAAGCAGCAGGCGCCGTTCGACGAGGTGAACTGGCGCGTCATCGCCGACCGCGATTATCGACAGATCGGGCTCCAGTCGGTCGGCCTNAACCGAGGACGGGGCATTGCCCTGATCTATGCGGTGGGCACGATCAATTCGGGCAGTGGCGGGATCGGTCTGACCGGCGGCGAAGTGCTGGGGTCGGACACGCTGGTGGCGGCCATCCGCGCCGCACGCAACAACGATGCGGTGCGCGCCATCGTGCTGCGTATCGACAGTCCCGGTGGGTCGGCCGTCGCCTCAGACGTGATCTGGCGCGAGGTGATGCTGGCGAAGAAAGACAAACCGGTCATCGCGTCCATGTCCGACCTCGGGGCGTCCGGNGGCTACTACATCGCCATGGGGGCTGACGCGATCGTGGCCCAGCCGGCGACGTTGACCGGGTCCATCGGTGTCGTGGCCGGCAAGATCACGACCGGGGGCACGTACGAGAAGGTCGGGATCAACATCGAGCCGGTGAGCCAGGGGCGTTTCGCCGAGATTTACTCCCCGATCAGATCGTTCTCGGACGACGAGCGGGACAAGATGCAGGAACACATCGATGCCATCTACGAGCAGTTTGTGACGAAGGCGGCCGACGGACGAGGCACCACGCGCGATGTCATTCACGAGTTGGCGCAGGGGCGGGTCTGGACCGGCCGACAGGCGAAGGAGCGAGGCCTGGTGGACGAACTGGGCGGGCTGAGTCGCGCCATCGCGCTAGCGAAGGAACATGTTGGCATTGACGCCGATGAAGAGGTCGAGCTGGTGGTCTATCCCCGGCCGAAGAGTCTGTTCGAGCTGCTCAACGAAGGATTCACCGTGACCCAGGCCGTGGCCCGACTGGGGTGGTTGCCCGTGTCGCCCGCGGTGCTGGAGGCGGTCGCGGCGCCCATCCAGTTGTTCCGGACTGGCGAGGCGCTGGCGCTAATGCCAAGCGTGTTTACTCCCTGACGTTTCTTGGCGAGGCGTCCGTCTGGCGGTGTGCCTTGCTCGGTCACATGCCGCCTGCATGCTCCCTCGTCGCGCCTGGCCAGACGAACGCCTCGCCAGGAAACCGGTTCAGCGGGGAGGCGTCTGTCTGGTCAGGTGCTGTTGCCACCGGGGTGGGCGGCGGGAGCGGGCGTTTCGGTCTCCGAACCGTCGGAGACGAACCAGGGTGCTGCTGCGGCCGCCGGCGAGGACCGTGCGCGGGCGCGGAGCTTTAGCGCCGGATCTGGGACCAACTCCGCGCTCGCTTTTCCCCGGTGCGCTGGGACCATGCANTCGGCTAGCCCGCGCCAAGCGCCCTGTGGGCCAAGGTGTGGAGAATTCGGCTCGTCGACCGGTTCACGGACCGAGATGCCCGCTCCCGCCGCCCGGCGGGCTCCCGCCCCGGGGAACCTAGACCACGGCTTGGGCGAAGGCGGCCATGTTGATGTCAATCAACAGCTTGGTCTTGGCCTTTTCCATATAGGCCGAGAAAAACTGGTTCTGNCGTTCGGAGATGAGCTGGCCGCGGAGGGTTTCACGGGCGGTCTCGAAGCCCTCGTCAGACGCCTCCTGGCGCTCGAGCACACGCAGCACGACCGCCGTGTTGCCGGTGAGGATGGGCGCGCTCGTCTCACCAACCGGGAGCGCGAAGGCGGCCGCCTCCACGGCGGCATTGAGTCCGACACCTGGAATCGCGGTGCCCCGGGTCAACAGGTCGCTGGTGTTCACGTCGAGACCGGCCTCCTGGGCGGCCGGTTCGAACTCATCATCTGCCGTCGGTTCGAGGAGGGTCACGACCTCGGCGGCCCGTGCCTGCGCCGCGACGAACGCCTTGCGACGGATGACATCGTCGCGCAAGCGGGTTTCGATTTCTTCGAGTGGCGGCACATACGGGTCCTGAATACCGGTGACGGTGACGAACGCCGGACCGGTCGGGGTTTGGATNGGGCCGGCCACCTGACCCTCGGCGAGCTGAAACGCCTGGGCGGTGACCTCAGAGGAGAACCCGAGCCCCAGAATCGGCTCACCCGGCGCGGCGAAAGCGCTTTCCTGCGGCTCGAGACCGCGGCGGCTGGCGGCGGTGTCCAGGTCCGCGGCGGTGGTAATCTCCAGCGCCATGGCGTCGGCCAGCGCCCGCGCGCGGGCGTCGGCGCTCTCTTGTTTCAGCAAGTCGACGATGCTCGCCCGTACCTCCGCCAGTGACTGCGACACCCCGCCGGTCTTCTCCGTCGCCATGATGACGTGGACGCCGATCAAGCTGGTCACCGGGTCGCTGATCTCGCCCTGCTCGAGCGCAAAGGCGGCGTTCTCGACCTCCGGCGTCAATTGTCCGGGTGTGATCTCGCCCAGGTCGCCGCCCAGGGCTTTGGTGGCTACGTCCTCAGAGTGCTCCTGGGCGAGCGCCGCAAAGTCCGCGCCGGCCCGGGCCTCGGNCACAATCGCTTCCGCGCGCGCCTGTACCGCCGCGGCGTCATCGTCGCTGTTTCGCAAGAGGATGTGGCTCGCTCGCAGCGTGGNGGGTTCGCTGTAGCGGTCGAGGTTGTTGTCGTAATACGACTGGATGTCGAGGTCGCTGGGCGTGAACGACGCCTTGAGGGCCGGGACGTCGATGAGCACGAAACGCAGACGACGCTTTTCCGGCACGAGGTACGCCATCGCGTCCTGCTCATACAAGGCCGCGACGTCTTCGTCGTTCGCCTCGAGGCCTTCACGAAAATCGTCGGCTCGGAACGAAATCGCGCTCACCCGGACCTGCTCNTTGCGGTTCACGTACTCCTGCTGCAGGTCGTCGTCGCTGATGGTGATCCAGTTGGTGACCGCCNCCTGCAGCCGCTCGAGCGTCAGCGACCGCCGCACGTTCTCCTCGAACTGCGCCGCCTCGGTGGGCGGCTGCTGGACCCGCAGCAACTGCAAGTACGCCTCCTCGCCCACGAATTGGCCGTTTTGCTGGAACGCGGGCAACGACAAGATCCGCTCGCGAATCTCTGCGTCCGTCACGGTGAAGCCAAGTCGCTCCGCCTCAGCCAGGGCCGCATATTCGTCGATCATCTGCTGCAGCAACTGACGGTCGATGCCCATCGACTGCAGAATCTCGGACGTGATCTCGCCACCGGATTGCGTCTGGTAGCTCTGGAGCTGTTGCAGATAGATGCTCCGGAATTCGCCGACGGTAATTTCCTCGTCCCCGACCTGCGCGAGCACGTCGGTCATACCGCCGGTCAGCTCCGCCTCCGGCTGAATGAGGGGGAACCCCAGGATCAGGAGAGCGAAACCGGCCGCCGCCAGGCTCCACTTTAGCCAGCCTTTGTGCTGACGCATGCGGTCGAGCATCGTCATCGTTCGTCGACTCCTGTGAGCAGCACGGCGTTCATCCGGCTGCGCTCGTGCGGCATCGCCACCCGCGCGTGGCGGTCGATGCCGTCAGTCCCATAGTCATCTGCCGGGCGGGCGGGTGCCCGGCACCGGCCGCGTCAACCAGCTCAACACTGTATTTTACCTAGCNCGAGGTCTGGCAGCAACCGGACGGCGCCGTGCCGTGTCGGTCTCGGCAGTCCGTCGCGGCAAATCCGATCGGAATTCTGCCCGATATCAGGAGAGACCCGGGCCACCTGGCGCCGGATGCCGGGTTTGGGACGGCCGGATGGGCTCAGTTGGCTCTCGGAATGCACTACTTTGGTGCTGTCNNGACCGCTAAATATGTTATATTTGCAGAGACTGAAGGACTTAGGGGAACTGACAGAAACAAAATTNTAAGCGGTCCCGTTCGCAATTGCGGTGTAGCACCGAAGGNAACAAGACGCCCGTTCCGTCCAGCACGGTCAAGGAGAGAACCGGGCAGTATTCGACCCCGCGTGCGCGGGGGCTCGCCTACCCTGCTGCGGGATGTCTCGGCGGTGCCACACCGCCGAGATTGCAAACAGGGCGACTTAGTATGCCGGAACGGGGGCACAGCAGGACGGCACACCGACGCGACAATGTGCCCCGCTCAGGCCTGACGCTCGCAGTTTTCCACTATTCCACCTCAGACGTCGAAACCCACGTGGCGCCGCTGCGGCGGCTCAAGCGGTATCGGGTCGTCTGTCGATCGCAACAAGAAGTGTCGGCGGGACTGGTCCCTACCCGCGTTGGCGCGGTGGGCGCCGTGTTCTGGGAGCTGGCGCCCGGGCGGCGGCCGAACTGGCGTCGCCTCCGGACGATCGCCGGCGGGATGCCGGTTGTGTCTTACTCGGCCGATCCGGCCGTAGCGGTCACCGAGCGCTCTCGCGACATNGGTTTCGCGACCCACCTGACGACCCCCCTGAACCCGGTCGACGTTGCCCATCAGATCGCGCTCGCCGCGCCTGGNGACCTTGCGGCCCGATGGCGTCAGGCGGAGATGCCGCTGCTGCAGTTCCTGGGCCGGGTCCCGATGTTCACCCAGATTGCCCGTCACGTCGCGGCGCCGCTNGAGCCGATGCCGGTCGCCGACGCCCTGGTGGGCCGCGCCGCATCGTGGCTGCCGGCGCCGCAATGGGCGGTGGTCGGTCCGGATGCGGTCGGGTCACCGTCCCTGTTGGCGACCTCCCATGTGCCTGTCGAACTCGAGTCGGTGGTCTGTGCCCTGGGGGCGCAGGTGATGCGGTCGGGAGAGGAGGCGGGGTCGCGGGACCTGGGCGAGGAGCGGCGTGGGCGGCCCGCGCCGAGGGTGGCCGCCATTGCGTTCCCGCTGCGGTGTCGCGGGCGCACGGTCGGAGCACTGGTCGGAACCGACTGCGTCACGTCAACGCGCGTGCCGGCGTTGTCACCCCGGGTCTGCGAGGCCCTCTCGACCTTGTTCGAGCCNGCCGCCATCGCGCTGGACAATGCGATTCGGATGCAACGGGCGCAGGCGCTGACGGTCACTGACGACCTGACACAGCTCTTTAACTCGCGGTATCTGTCCGAGGTGCTCCGTCGCGAAGGCAAGCGGGCGGTTCGCACGAGGCAGCCCCTGTCGTTGTTGTTCATCGACCTCGATGGTTTCAAGGAGATCAACGACACGCGGGGGCATCTGTATGGCAGCCGCGCCCTCGTCGAGGCTGGCGCGGTTATTCGAGACTGCGCACGTGAGACCGACGTCGTGGCTCGGTTCGGGGGCGACGAGTTNGCGGTGGTGCTGCCGGATACCGACAGCGACGGCGCCATGGTGGTGGCCGATCGCGTCCGGGCGCGCATCGCGGCGCACGGATTCTTGGTGCAGGAAGGATTGAACTGTCGGCTGACCGCGTCAGCCGGCGTGGCGACATTGCCGGATCTGGTACCCACGGTCGATCATCTGCTGCAGGCGGCCGATGACGCGATGTACTGGGTGAAGGCGCATGGGAAAGACGGCACCCAACTGGCGCAGGCGGTGGCGTAGGCCACGAACTGCGCGAGTTGCCGGTGGCGGGGAGGATGGTTTTTGTTGGGCGTCCGTTCGTTGTTCGCGTTGTTTTCCAGTGATCTGGCCATCGATCTCGGTACTGCCAATACGTGCGTCTACGCGCGTGGGAAAGGGATCATCGTCAACGAACCGTCGATCGTGGCCATCAACAAGGTCAACGGTCATATCGAGGCCGTCGGGCGTGAGGCGAAGGAGATGCTGGGGCGCACACCGGGCAACATCGTCGCNATCAAGCCGATGAAGGATGGGGTGATCGCCGACTTCGAAATCACGGAGAAGATGCTCACCTATTTCATCAAGAAGGCTCACAACCGTACGGTCTGGGTGCGCCCGCGGATCGTGATCGGGGTGCCGTCGGAAATCACGCAGGTGGAGAAACGCGCCGTGAAGGACAGCGCGTATCGCGCCAAAGCCAGTGAGGTGTTTCTGGTCGAGGAGGCGATGGCGGCGGCGATCGGCGCCGGCATGCCCATTACCGAACCGTCGGGCAACATGATCGTCGACGTCGGGGGGGGCACCACCGACATTGCGGTCATCTCGCTCGCGGGCATCGTCTACAGCAAGGCGGTGCGTGTGGCCGGGAACGAGATGGATGAGGCGATCATCTCGTATATCAAAAAGACGTACAACCTACTGATCGGCGAGCGCACGTCCGAGAACGTCAAGATGCGGGTGGGCTCCGCCTACGNTCTCGACGAGCGGATCACGATGGAGCTCAAGGGGCGCCACCTGATTGAAGGTGTGCCCAAGACGATCACGGTCAGCGATGAAGAGATTCGCGAGGCCTTGGCCGAGACGGTGAACGTGATCGTGGACGCGGTTCGGGTCGCGCTTGAGCGCACGCCACCCGAGCTGTCGGCTGACATTGTCGACCGCGGCATCGTGCTGACCGGCGGTGGCTCGCTACTGAAGAACCTGGACAAGCGGTTGCGGGAAGAGACGGGCTTACCTGTCGCGATGGCGGACGATCCGTTGTCGTCGGTTGTGTTGGGCGCCGGACAGATGTTGTCTGAGTTCGGTTTACTGCGAAAAATCTCGATTGACTGACATTCGCCGTCGCACGCGCGTGCTGTTGGTGGCCGTGGTTCTCGGCCACATCGTGTTGATCTCGTTGCAGGTCAACGCCCCGTCAGGGGTGCGACTGTTCGAAGGCGTGACGTTCGGTCTGTTTTCGGAAGTGCAGCGGGGCGTGGCNCGGGCCACGGGCGGGGTGACCGACCTNTGGGACGGCTATGTGGGNCTGGTGTCCGTGGAGGCCGAGAACACGGCGCTTCGCCGGGACGTGGCCCAGTTGCAATTGCGNCTGCAGCAGGAACGCGCGATCGCGCAGCGCGTTCGGGGCCTGGAAGAGTTGCTGGCCTTCCGGAACGATGTCGTGTACTCGACGGTCAGTGCCCGGGTGATTGCGGGAGATGCGACGCCCTATTTCAAAACCGTCACCATCGATCGCGGCACCCGTGACGGCGTGCGTCGCGATTCGGCTGTCGTCTCGCCGGAAGGGGTGGTGGGCCGGGTGCTCAGTGACCCGGGTCCACGTGCGGCCAAAGTGCAGCTGCTGGTCGACCGAAGTGCCGCCGCCGGCGTGTTGATCGAGCGCACGCGCGTGGCTGGCACTGTCATGGGCGACGTTGCCGAGGGCCTTCTCCGCATGGAATATGTGTCGAACCTCGACGATGTCCGGGTGGGCGACAGGGTGGTGACCTCGGGCGCCGATGGCATCTACCCGAAGGGGTTTGAGGTCGGGGAAGTGGAAGAGGTGGGGCGCGGGTCTGGGCTCTACAAGGCCATTCGTGTCCGACCGAACGTGGCGTTCAGCGATTTGGAGGACGTGCTGGTGATTGTGCCGGATGCCGCCGCGTCGANGACGGCGGCCGGTGGCGAATGAAAACGACGTGGGCGGGCCTGACCCTGGCCGTGGCTCTCGTGCTGCAGACGACCGTGGCGCCGGATCTGGCCGGAGCCGGCGTGCCGGTCGACCTCGTGCTGGTGGTGGTGGTGCTGGTTGCGATTTCCAGCGGGCCGGTTGGTGGGCTCTGGGTCGGGACCGTCGGCGGGTTGTTGCAGGACGCACTGTCTGGTGGGGTGATTGGCGTCGGCGGCCTGGCCAAGACGCTGGTGGGCTATGCGGTCGGGGCCTTCGCCGTGCAGTTCAATGTGTCGCGACCGTGGTACCAGGCGCTGGTGGTCCTGTTCGCGTCACTCGTGCACGCCGGGTGCTTTGTCGGGTTCTATAGCCTGCTGTCGGACAACGGGACCATCACGTCGTACGGCGGTGGGGTGNCACAGGCCGCGGCGAACGCGGTGGTCGGGGGTGGGTTCGCGACGGTGCTGGCGGCCGCTCCGGCGGCGCTCACCCGACGGCGCCTGCGCCGGCGGCGCCTGACGCGACGTTTCGGGGGGTGATCGGTTGGTGGGACAAGTGGTGATGAGTCATTGAGTCGGTGATGAGAAGCGAACTCGAGACACACGGAGACGACCGTCGCGACAACATGACGCTCCCGCTGGTCCTGTTGCGGACCGCGGTCGTTCTGGCGTTCGCGGCGCTCGCGGTTGGGTTCTGGCGTCTGCAGGTCGTGCAACACGACAAGTATCACCAACTGGCCGAAAACAACCACCAGCGAACCCTNGGGCTGCGCGCACGGCGCGGGATGGTCTTCGACCGTGACGGGCGGGTGCTGGTCGAGAATCGGAACTCGCTGAATATCTCGCTTGTCCGGGAGCANGTGGACGATCTCGACAGCACCATCGCGTTGCTCTCGGAAGTGGCCGGAGTGCCGGGGGCCGCGTTGCAATCCGTGGTGGACCGGAGTCGTCGAGCCCCGGCCTATCAACCGATCGTGCTGATCCGGGACGCGACTATCGGACAGGTGTCGGCGGTCGCCGCCCACGCGCTCGAGATGCCTGGACTCTTCGTGCAGGAGTTGCCGGCCCGTTACTACCCGGCGGCCGAGGTGGCGGCGCATCTGTTCGGCTACGTCGGAGAGGTCAGCGATGCGCAGCTGGCGAGCGCCGAGTTCGACGGGGTGCGCAGTGGCGCCGTGGTGGGAAAGTCCGGGATCGAAAGCACCTACAATGCGCTGCTGANGGGGAAGGATGGTGCGCGCCAGGTGGTGGTCGACGCCATCGGTCGTGAGGTCGACACCATGGGTGAAACTGCGCCGGCCGAAGGCCGACAGCTCAAGTTGACCCTAGACTACGACCTGCAAGAGGCGGCCGAGGCGGCGTTCAAAGTGGCCGGTTTCGACGGGGCCGCCGTGGTGCTGGACCCGCGGTCAGGCGAGATCCTGTCGTTGGTGAGCCTGCCCGCCTACGATCCCAATGCCTTTGCCATGGGCATTGATAGCGCGACCTGGACCGGTCTCAATGACGATACTCGCCGGCCGTTGAACAACCGCGCCCTGCAGGGGCGATACTCTCCGGGGTCGACCTTCAAGATCGCCATGGCGGTGGCCGCGCTGGAGGAGGGTGTGGTGGACGCCGATGAGCGCGTGACGTGCAACGGTGGCGGGACCTTCTATGGGCGGTTCTACCAGTGCTGGGGGACACACGGGAGCGTCGACATGCGCGAGGCGCTCGAGCGGTCGTGCAATACCTATTTCTACACGCTGGGTCAGAAGATGGAAGTGGACCAGATTCACAAGTGGGCCACCGCGCTCGGGCTGGGCGTGATGAGCGGCATTGATCTCCCCCACGAAGTGCAAGGACTGGTGCCCTCCACCGCNTGGAAACGCGAGGCGCGGGGCGAGCCGTGGTATCCGGGCGAAACGATTTCGGTCGCGATCGGACAGGGGGCCGTCGGTGTGACGCCGCTCTCACTCGCCGTCATGATGGCGACGGTGGTGAACGGGGGCACCCGGGTGACGCCGCATCTACTNAAAGCGGTGAACGACGGCGACGGATGGGTCCCGGCCCAGCCCCCCGGGNNTCGTTCGCAGGTGCAGCTTTNGCCGGAGACCCTGCGTGTCGTGACGGATGGACTCTGGCGGGTCGTGAACGGGCAAGGCACCGGTGGTCGTGGTCGGATCGAGGGCCGGGATGTCATCGGGAAGACCGGGACCGCCCAGGTCATCTCGTTGAATGGGCGGGCGGCGATCGGCGAGACGGACCCCGAGTTTTTCGACCATGGATGGTTTGTCTTCGCGGCGCCCGCGCACGCCCCGGAGATCGCCGGCGTCGTGTTCGGCGAACACAATGAACATGGTTCGCTGAGCGCGCCCATTGCGAAGCACGTGATGGAGACCTACTTCGCGAAGCAGGAAGGGCGTCCGCTACCGGTGCTGCCGTTGCCAGCCACGCCGCAGGCGGTCCCGCTGGTGACCGCGGTCGCCGCGACCGGGAACTAGTCGATCATGCTGGAACGACGACTCTACCGGCACATCGACTGGCTGCTGCTGCTGGCCATTGGGGCGCTGTGCGCGATCGGCGTGACGATGATTTACAGCACGACCTACGATCCGACCACCGGGTCTGCCGGCTCCGAGGTGTNGACGCAGTTGCTCGCCCTGGGGCTGGGGTTGGTGGGATTGGCCATCATGCTGTCGGTGGACTACCGGTGGTTGGCGGACGCCTGGCTGACGATGTTCCTGGGTCTGCTCGCGCTCCTGAGCTACGTGCTGCTGTTCGGTGTGGTCGACGGGGGCGCCCGGCGCTGGATCGGTCTCGAGGTGTTCAACCTGCAGCCATCCGAGTTCGCCCGGATCGTGGTGGCGCTGGCGCTGGCGACGCTGTTTGCCGGTCGACGCCGCGGGCCCCAGACGGTCGCCGGGTGGGGGTGGACGGCGCTCATCGTCGGCGCGCCGTTCCTCCTAATTTCCCAGCAACCCGANCTCGGTGCCGCGGTGACGCTCCTNCCCGTGGCCTTCGGNATTCTCGTGTTCGCCGGATTGCGGCTTCGCTATGTCGCCGTACTCGTGGTGCTCGCTATCTTGANNGCGCCGGTGGCCTGGACGTACGCATTGGAGGACTACCAGAAGCAGCGGCTTTCGAGCTTCCTGGACCCTGAACAGGATCCACGGGGGGCCGGCTACCAGCAGATTCAAGCGAAGATCACGGTTGGGTCCGGTGGTCCGCTTGGCAAGGGGTTTCTGGGCGGCACCCAGGGCCAGTACAACTTTCTTCCCGTGGCGCACAACGACTTCATCTTCTCGGTGCTCGCTGAAGAGCAAGGGTTCCTGGGCGTGGTGGTCACGCTCGGGTTGTATCTGTTCGTGATCCTGCGGGGGATCGAGGCCGCCCGCTTNGCGAAGGACCGCATTGGCACGTTCCTGGTGGTCGGGGTCATGTCCGGGTTCGCGTTCCAAGTGATTTACAACATTGCCATGTCGGCGGGACTCGCGCCGGTGAAGGGGCTCACGTTGCCGTTGATGAGCGCTGGCGGTACGTCCATCATCGCCTCGTTGGCGGCATTCGGACTCGTCCTCAATGTGAGGATGCGTAGGTTTACGAATTGAGGCTTGTTGTGGTGGGTGTGAGGGACAGACCCTCAGCACCGGCCATGGACATTGACACAAACGCCGTGGCGCGACGCCAAGTTGTGGGCGTCGCGTTCGGCACCGGAGCGGTCGAGACTGCAATGCGCACTCGCTTGGGCCCCACCTTACCGTTGACACTCCCGTACGCCGGTGGCGTGCGAAGTGGCCGGGTACGGGCGGGTGGCTTACGTGGGGTCGCGGCTGGACCGCCTGCCCGAAACTGGAGCTGCACCGATGAACAAGGAGATGATCATCTCCACGAGCGGTCACGAAACGATGGCCGCCATTCTCGAGGACGACGAAGTCGTCGAAATCTTTGTCGAACGCGACCAGGCGCTCGGCGCTGCCGGCAACATCTATAAAGGGCGTGTGTCGAAGGTCCTGCCGGGGATGCAGGCCGCCTTCGTCAACCTCGGTCTCGAGCGCGACGGTTTCCTCTACGTGGCGGATGTCATCGATCCGCTCGCGTCGATGGATGGCATCGACGACGACGACGAGGGNGACGGCGAGGAGTCAGATAACAAGAACGGGGCGGCCGCACCACAGAGTGACCCCACGAACTCAGGCTCAAGAGCCGGCCGCGGGCGTGGCCGGGGTCGTGATCGCAACCAGTCGGACCTGCCGATCGACAAGCTGCTGACGGCAGGGCAGGAAATCGTGGTNCAGGTCGTCAAGGAGCCGCTCGGCACGAAGGGCGCCCGCATCACGTCGCACGTCTCAATTCCGGGCCGCTTCCTGGTCTTCATGCCCACGGTCGACCACATCGGCGTGTCGCGCAAGATTGCGTCGCGAGAACAGCGTGGCCGGCTGCGGCGCATTGTGCGCGACTTCCGCACCAAGCACCANATGCCCGGTGGCGTGATCATTCGCACTGCGGCGGCCGACCGGCCCGAGGAAGACATCATTAGCGATCTGACGTATTTCCACGAGTTGTGGACGGAGACGCTGAAGAAGGGTGAGAACCGACGGGCNCCGACGTGCATTCACCGCGAGGAGAGCCTGGTCGCCAAGCTGCTGCGCGACCTGCTGACCAACGATTTTTCGGNCATCCGCATCGACGATGNCCGGGAGCACCAGAAGGCGGTCAAGCTGGTCGAGCGGATCATGCCGGATCTCGTGTCGCGCGTACACCGCTACGACAAGAACTTCCCGATTTTCGAGGAATACGGCGTGCAGGCCGANATCGACAAGGGGCTGCGCAGCAAGGTATGGCTGAAGTCGGGCGGCTACATCGTCATCAACCAGACCGAGGCACTCGTGGCCATCGACGTCAACACTGGACGTTACGTGGGGAAGCGGACCGGTCGTCTCGAGGATACGATCGTCAAGACGAACCTCGAGGCGGTCACCGAGATCGTCCGCCAGGTTCGGTTGCGCGACCTGGGCGGCATTATCGTGCTCGACTTCATCGACATGGAGGAACGCAAGAACCGGCAGAGCGTGTATCAGGCGTTCGAGCAGCAGATTCGGCGGGACCGATCGCCCTCGAAGGCGGTGCAGGTCACTGAGTTTGGCCTCATCATTACGACCCGCAAGCGGGTCAAGCAGAGCCTCGAGCGACAGCTGACCGANCCGTGTCCGTACTGCTCGGGGAGCGCGGTCGTGAAATCCACCTCAACCATCTGTTTCGAGATTCTGTCGGAACTGCGAAAAATCAGTGGCGACCTGAACGGTCACCACGTGCAACTGCGGGTCAACCCGGATGTCGCACGCGCGCTCAAGGCCGAAGAGCGCGGGGTGCTGAAAGAAATCGAGCGAACCCTCGACAAGCGGATTACCCTGCGCTCGGATGCACTCCTCCATCACGAGCAGTTCGATGTNATGGCGGTAGAGAGAGGGTAGACTGGACTCCTCCGGTCACCCGGCGCGCCGACAGCACCCGGCGTTGGTGCCACGCAGGGCTTGTGCCACGGGCTGCTAGCCGACGACCAGATGGATGATGTAGTGGGTGTTGTTCTGGTTCGACCAGACGCGCAGATAGTCGTTCCCCTTGAGCAGTTCAACCCGTGACATGCCGCTCGCCGGCGGCGCGGTCTTTGCCACGTCTTCAATCTCGTTATTCGGGATGATGCTTACCACCTCGCGGCCGCGCACTCCGTCGCCCTGCCGAAATTCGACCCACCGTTCCAGCACCGGCAGTTGTCCGGGCGCCTCCGGGGTCGCCGAATCGACCGCGACCCGCACGTCGTAGGTGCCCGACGCCAGCGTCTCGCCGTTGGNCATGACCCGGCGTGGCAATTCCANTGATCCCAGGGCGAAGCTGTCAGCTAGTGTCCNGAACCCGTGATTCGCAGGGAATCACGGGTTCAGGATACTCGTGTCCAGCGTGGTCCAGCGGATAGCGGCGAACTGGGGNAGGGTGGTGGGTCCGACCACGACGCCTTCGTCCNGGAGCAACNGTCGTTTGCGGAGCGGGTCGCTGTAGCCGCCCAGCCGGCCGCCTGCCGCGACCACNCGGTGGCACGGCACGCTGGGCGATCGGCAGGTNCGCATGATCGTGCCGACAGGNNCGCCANGATCGTGCCGACGGCACGCCACGCGCGGGGGCGCCCAGCCATCGTCGCGACGTCTCCGTAGGTGGCCACCCGACCGCGCGGAATGCGACGCACGACGTGGAGCACGCGCGTTTCGAAGGATCCGGGGGCCGGGGCAGACACTGGCGTCGGCCGGGCCCTAGCTCATCGGCGTCGACTTCCACACATCGTGGATGAGCCCGTCCTGGATGAGCTTCGTCGCGAACACGATCTGTCCGGCGTGGGCCGTGAAGTGGAGGACTTGGTTGAGAATCAGCTCGCCGTAGGTCATGGGCTTGCCGACCCGGTCGGTCGTCTCCTGCCAGCGAGCCGGGTCGAACTCGGAGAGCACCCGGTCCGCTTCCGTGATGGCAAAGTCGAGGTGTGCGAACAGCGCCTCCTTCTGCAGTGGCCCCTGTTCGGCGAACTCGGCATCGCGGTCTCGGACGAAGCCGCTGCCACCGATGCCGTGGCCGATATACCATCGCGTCGAGCCGCTGATGTGGAGCACCAGGTTGCCGACACTGTTCGAGCCCTCGTTCGGGCGCCACCAGATCTGCCCGTCATTCAGTGCCTCGAGACAGGCCCGTACCTGTCCGGCTTGATGCACGACGAGGCGTGCGTGGGCGATGTTGAGGAGCGTCTTGTTGCCGGCGTCTGGCATGGTCGTGGTCCTAGTGTCCTGCAACAGTGGTTCGCGCAATGAATCCCGAGCGGGGTATCCTGCCCGGCGGCGTTGCTTCTCGGCGCGGTGGCGGCCAGACCACACGGACGGCGGTCCGTTACGGCCGGCGCACCATCGGCAGATAGCATACTCCCGCGATGCCGACGTCGTATATCGCGCAGGCCGTCGAGTACCAGTTCGGCAGGGCGTCCGAGGGCAGTGCACCGGCTCCATGGAGCAGGTCGACGGCCGCGTGACCGGCAAACCCCAGCGCCAGCATCGTGAGCGCGGCACCCGGTTCCTGCGTGACCGCCAGCGAGGCGAGCACCAGAAATCCGACGGCGAGGGCCACGTCGATGCCACTCCCCTGGCTGGAGCCGTGCGCGAGGGTAAATCCGACATACACGCCGGCCGTCAACACCAGCATCAGAGCGGCGAACTGCGCGAGCCGCAACTCCGCCACCAGGCGGTCCGGCGCCGTCGGATCTGCGCGCGACGCAGCGAGGGACAGCCGCACCAGGGCGAGCGCCATGACTACGCTGGCGACGATCAGCGCCAGGTCGGCATCAGTGAGATTCACATTCATGATCCGGCGCGCACCAAGGCGGGCGCGCGGCCGTTGATGAGCAGCTGTTTTGGCAGGACCGTCGCGCGGAGGGGTTCAGCCGCCGTGATGGTGGCGACCGTGTCCACCAGCCGCTTGAGGACCGACTCAACCGCCGGGTGCCCGGCCGGATACAGCGCCACGGCGCGAACCGCCGCCGCGCACGTCCAGGCAAAGGCGATGAGATGGGCAACTCGGGCAGAATCGAGCGGCTCTGGGGTCGGGGCGTTGCTCATAGTCCCAATGTCGTTCCTATCATATCCGGCGGCCGGTCGGCGGACCCACCGGTCTATGCCTGACCCGCGTATGATCTCCCCGTCGTCATGACCACTACAGAGACCGAGTCGTCGGGAGCAGCGGACTGGCGCCTGCGTCTGGCGCTCGCGGCCGGGGCCGCTCTGCTCGGGACGGGGGCCCTGTGGCTGCAGGAGGTGCTCGACCCCCGCGTGCGCGCGCTGGCCGGCGTCGTCGCGTTTCTGGCCGTCGCCGGCGCCTGCTCGGCCCGGATCCGTGCTGTGAATCCGCGTCTAGTGGCGAGCGGATTGGCACTGCAGATCGGACTCGCGGTCTTCATCCTGAAGGTCGAGGTCGGTGGGGTTCGACCCGGCTACCAGTTCTTCGCCGCGGTGGCCGCTGTCGCGACGCAATTTCTCGAGTTCACCAATGCTGGGTCGCGGTTCGTGTTCGGGGTACTGGCCGACCCGCAGCAGATGGGGGAGCAGTTTCAAAACGGGATGGTCCTGGCGTTCGCCTCGCTGCCCATTCTCATCTTCATGTCGTCGGTCTTCACGGTGCTCTATCACCTGGGCGTGCTGCAGGTGGCCGTGAAGTTGATGGCTCGCGTGATGTCGCGCGTGATGGGGACCAGCGGCGCCGAGAGCCTGGCGGCGGCGGCCAACGTGTTCTTGGGCGTGACCGAGGCGCCGATTGTCATTCGACCCTACATCGCCGGCATGACGCAGTCAGAGTTGTTGGCGCTGATGACGGGGGGACTAGCCACGATTGCCGGTAGCGTCATGGCGATCTACATCAGCCTGGGCGCCGACCCGGTCGGCGTTCTCACGACCAGCGTCATGGCGGCGCCCTGCGGCCTGTATCTGTCCAAGATACTGCTACCGGAGACGGAGACGCCGGCCACCGTCGGCGACGTACGTATCGTCGTCGAACGTAAACACGTCAACATCATCGATGCGCTGGCGTCCGGCGCTTCGGATGGGACCCGGCTCGCGATCAACGTCGCGGCGATGTTGATCGCGTTCTTGGCCTTCATTGCGATGATTGACTACGGCCTCGGACTGTTGAGTGCGAATCTCAGTTTGACCACGATTTTCGGATGGTTGTTCGCGCCGGTGGCCGCCTTGCTGGGGGTGGCGTCGAGCGACCTGCCGGCGGTAGCCGATCTGCTCGGCACGAAACTGGCGACCAATGAGTTCGTGGCCTTCATCAAATTGAACGACACCTATCTCGGCGGTGTCAGCGAGCACACCCGCATGGTGGCGACGTTCGCGCTCACTGGGTTCGCCAATTTCGGGTCGGTCGGCATTCTGCTCGGCGGTATCGGCGGACTCGCCCCTTCTCGTCGCGCGGATCTCGCGCGCCTCGGTCCCGTCGCCTTACTCGGTGGGTTCCTCGCCACGCTGATCAACGCCGCCTTGGCCTCGATGCTGCTCTAGCTAGTCTAGGAGGGCTGGAAAACGTCGGGAGCGGTTTCCTGGCAAGCCGTTTGTGTGGCAAGGCGCATGGAGGAAGCAGCCAGGCGGGCTGTGACCGACGACGCAACGCCGTCCACGCGGACGGANCGCCNGGAAACGAAGTCCGAAGCCGCCCACATTCGCTATCATGGACAGCTGCGGAGGGCGACCACAGACATGCTACCGACGATTGACTGGGAAGACGGCGACGTGGTGATGATCGACCAGCGGAAGCTGCCGGCCCGCGAGGTGTACGTCCGCTGTCGAACGGCGAAGGATGTGGCCAAGGCGATCCGAACGATGGTGATCCGCGGCGCTCCGGCGATTGGGGTCGCGGCGGCGATGGGGGTGGCGCTGGCGGTGCGCCGTAGCACCGCGACCGGCACGACGCAACTGGCGACGGAGTTCTATCGGGTGTGCGACATGCTGGCGGCGACCCGGCCGACCGCGGTGAATCTGTTCTGGGCCATCGAGCGCATGAAACGGGTGTTCGCCGCGGCGATGCTCGCCGGACAGTCCACGGATGAGCTGACAGCTACCATCGAGACGGAGTCGGCCCGCGTGCACGACGAAGACGTGGCCAACTGTCGGGCGCTAGGCGAGCACGGGGCCGCGGTGGTGCCGGCCGAGGCCCGTGTGCTCACGCATTGCAATGCCGGGGCTCTGGCCACGGGGGGCTATGGCTCAGCGCTCGGAGTAGTGCGAGCCGCCGTCGAGGCNGGCAAGCGCGTGGCGGTGTATGCGGACGAGACACGCCCGGTCCTGCAGGGGGCACGATTGACGGCGTGGGANCTGGTGCGCGACGGTATCGAGACCACGGTCATCACCGACGGTATGTCCGGGTCGCTGATGCGGGCGGGGCGGGTCGACCTCGTCGTGGTCGGGGCTGACCGGATCGCCGCCAATGGGGATGTCGCCAACAAGATCGGCACGTACACCGTCGCCGTACTCGCGCGCGTGCACGGTATACCGTTCTACGTGGCAGCCCCCGTGTCGACGATTGACTTGTCGACCCCGGACGGGTCTGGAATACCGATCGAAGAGCGTGACGCCAGAGAGATCACCCACATGGGATCTACACAGCTCACGCCCGAGGGGGCGAGCGTATGGAACCCGGCGTTCGATGTGACCCCGGCGGAATACGTGGCGGGAATCATCACTGAGCACGGCATCTGTCGGCCGCCGTTTGACGCGAGTCTCCGTGAGGCCTGCGGCGCGGCCTAGAAGCCGGACACCATGAGCCCGACCACGCTCCTCGCGATCGAAACCTCCTGCGACGAGACCGCGGCCGCAGTCGCGATTGACGCTGGCCGAGAACTGCCAGCGCCCGAAATTCGGTCGAGCGTGATTGCTTCGCAGGTCGAGATCCATCGCGAGTGGGGCGGCGTGGTGCCAGAGCTGGCCTCGCGACAACACTTGCGCGACCTGTGTGGAGTCGTCGAGCGCGCGTTGTCCGACGCGGGGGTCGGGTGGACGGACCTCGACGCCATCGCCGTGACCCAGGGCCCCGGACTGGTCGGGTCGTTACTTGTCGGGGTCGCCTTCGCGAAGTCGCTGGCGCTCGGGCTCAACCGTCCGTTGGTGGCGGTCAATCACCTGGCCGGCCACATCGAGTCTCTCTTCCTCTGCCATCCTGACCTCGCCCTTCCGAGTGTTGTGCTTGTCGTCTCCGGCGGCCACACGAGTCTGTACCACCTGCCGGAGGCGGGCACCTACCGGCTCGTGGGACGGACGCGCGACGACGCCGCAGGGGAAGCGTTCGACAAGGTCGCGAAACTGCTCGGGTTGCCTTACCCCGGTGGGCCGGCGGTCGACCGGTTGGCCCGCGCCGGCGACGAGCGGTCGATCGCGTTCCCAGTGGCGCGGATGACCCACGCCGACCGTGCTCCGGGAGCGCCGACGGTGAAGCCGCCGGGATTTCCGATGTCGCCCGGGCGACTGGATTTCAGTTTCAGCGGGCTCAAGACGGCGGTCGCACGGCACGTGCAGCGTCACGCGGCGGAGCACGGTCGCCCGCTGAACGAATGGGAGACGGCCGACGTCTGCGCCAGTTTTCAGCGGGCGGTGGTGGACGCCTTGGTCGAGAGGGCGTTCGAGGCGGCACGGCGGTTCGGGGCCCGCAGCCTCGGTATCGCCGGCGGCGTGTCCGCCAATGGTCGGCTTCGGGATGTGGCGACGTCGGAAGGTGAGGCACGCGACCTGCCGGTCCTGTTTCCGACGCTGCAGCTCTCGACCGACAACGCCGCGATGATCGCCGCCGCCGGGTTGCGCCAGTTGCGGGCCGGTGCGCGGGCCTCGCTGGACCTGAAGGCGCTACCGACCCTTCCGATCGAAACGGGCAGTACCCCGTGAGTCGGGAGTATCCCTCCCGGCCGGTCATCGGTGTCGGGGGTGTGGTGTTCATCGAGGGTCGCGTGGTTCTCATCAAGCGTCGACATCCGCCGTTGCAGGGACGGTGGAGCCTCCCCGGCGGGGGCGTTCAGGTCGGAGAGACCCTGCGAGAGACCGTGCAGCGTGAGCTGCGCGAGGAGATTGGCATCGACACCCGGGTCGGCCCGCTCATCGACCTGTTCGATCACATTACTCGCGAGCCGGACGGGCGCGTGCAGTATCACTTCGTGCTGGCCGACTACCTGTGTCACCAGGTGGGAGGGCGCCTCCGACCGGGGTCCGACGCCGAATCGGTGGCGACCGCCGATCCGGATAATCTGTCGTCGTACGAACTGACGGACAAGACGCTGGAGGTGATCCAACGGGCCGCCACACTGCGTTGACAGTGTCGAAACCCCGGTGGTACCGTCGCCTCCGTTCGGGGCGTAGCCCCGTCACATCAATAGAAATAGCCACACATGCCCTGGTACCGCGAAGCTCACTGGCGCATCCTGATCGCCCTCGTCGTCGGCCTTGGCTACGGCGTCGTCGCCGCCTATGCCGGATGGGGCCGGTTCACGGCAGACTGGATTGCCCCGTTCGGCGCCATTTTCTTCCGGTTGCTGCTGCTCGTCGCTGTCCCGTTGGTCCTGGCCTCGCTCGTGACCGGCATCGCATCGCTCTCCGACCTGAACAAACTGTCCCGGATCGGCGGCAAGACGATCGCGATCTATCTGGCCACGACCCTGGTTGCGCTCCTCATCGGGCTGACGCTGGTCAATGTCATGCAACCGGGCCGGATGGTGCCCGACAGTGTCCGGCTGACTCTGCAACAGAGCTATCAAGGCGATGTGGCGTCGCGAGAGGAAATGGCCGCCGCGGTCAGCGAGCGGGGACCGCTACAGCCTCTCGTCGATATGGTGCCGGACAACATCATCGGGGCGGCGTCCGACAACCGGCGCATGTTGAACATCGTGTTCGTGGCGATGCTGTTTGGTGTCGGGCTGATGCTGATTCCGCCCGAGCGGGCGGCCCCGCTCCTGGCGCTGTTCGAGAGCCTGGATGCCGTCATCATCAAGATCGTCGAGATCGTCATCATGTTCGCGCCGATCGGGGTGTTCGGGCTGATCGCCGATACCGTGACCCGGGTGGCCGGCGATTCGCCGGCCGACGTGCCCCAGTTGCTGGGCGCGCTGGGGTTCTACTGTCTGGCGGTGCTGATTGGGCTCGCGTTGCAGATGTTCGTCGTGTACCCGACATTGCTGCGTCTCTTCACGCCGTTGACGCTGCGCCAGTTTTTCCCCGGGATGGTCCAGGCCCAGATGGTGGCGTTTTCCACTTCGTCGAGCGCGGCCACGCTGCCGGTGACCATGAAGAGCGCCCAGAAGAATCTGGGTGTGTCCGAGGAGGTGGCGTCGTTCGTGCTCCCGCTCGGAGCGACGATCAACATGGACGGTACCGGGCTCTACCAGGCGGTGGCGGCCGTCTTTATCGCCCAGACGCTGGGGATCCCGCTTGACCTGCCGGCGCAACTGACTATCGTGCTCATGGCGTTGCTCGCCTCGATCGGGACGGCGGCCGTACCCAGTGCCGGCGTCGTGATGCTGGTCGTCATTCTCGAGGCGATCGGGGTGCCGGCGGCAGGAATCGCGTTGATCCTCGGGGTCGATCGGATCCTGGATATGTCGCGGACAGCGGCCAACGTGACCGGTGACGTGACGGTGGCGGCCATCGTCGCCGCCAGCGAAGGACAACTGGCCCCAGTCAGCCCCGAAACCCGAAGCCTGACGAAAGGCGTATGAACCTCTCACGCGAGCACGCCTGGAGTCTCTTGACGGAATACACCGGCAATGACCGGCTGTTGAAGCATGGGCTTGCGGTCGAGGCTGCCGTGCGCGGGTACGCGCGATCCTTCGGGGAGGACGAAGAGGCGTGGGGCATTGTGGCCCTGCTCCACGACTTCGACTACGAGCGCTGGCCCGATCGGGAGGACCACCCGTACCGCGGTTGCGAGATTCTGCGCGCGCAGGGGTACCCTGAGTATGTAATGCGGGCGATTCTGTCGCACGCGGACTACACCGGTGTGACGCGGGAGTCGCGGCTGGAGCACACGCTGTTCGCGTGTGACGAGATGGCCGGCTTTGTCACGGCGGCGGCTCTGGTGCGGCCGTCGCGCAGTGTGCTGGACCTCGAGGCCAAGTCGGTCAAGAAGCGGATGAAGGACAAGGCGTTCGCGCGCGCCGTGCCGCGAGATGACCTGCGGCAGGGCGCCGAAGAGGTGGGACTGTCGCTCGATGACCACATCACCAATGTGGTCGCCTTTATGCGTCTGCGGGCCGACGAACTCGGCCTGAGAGGCAGCCTGTAGCCGCCTGTGGTGAGCGCCCCGACACATTCGGTCGATGCGGCGTCCGGCCCGACGGCGGTACTTCCGGCCCCCACGGGGCGTCGAACCGGCACGCATCGATCTCCGTATGGGTCCCTAGTGTCTGCTGCTACGGACACTGACGGGGCACCCTTGTGACGCCGACCCCCGGAGCTGAAGATCAGCCGGTCGCCAGCCTCGACAACGTCTCCGTGCGTTTCGGCGCGCAGGAGGCGCTCCGGAACGTGTCAGCGAGCTTTCCGCCCGGCGCGGTCGGGCTGCTGGGGCCGAACGGGGCCGGTAAGAGCACCCTGTTGAAGGCGCTGTTGGGATTCGTGACACCGACTGCGGGGCGGATGGACGTGCTCGGTATGGATGTGGCCGCGCATCCCCAGCGTATCCGCGCCCGCCTCGGCTTTATGCCGGAGTCTGACGGACACATTCCCGGGATGAACGCCGTATCCTTCGTCGCCTACTGCGGTCAGCTCGCCGGTCTGCCCCGCAGCGATGCGATGCAGCGCGCGCACGAGGTGCTCTGCTACGTGGGGTTGGGTGAGGCGCGCTACCGGAACACGGAGACCTACTCGACCGGGATGAAGCAGCGGATCAAGCTCGCGCAGGCGCTGGTGCACGACCCTGACCTCCTGTTTCTCGATGAGCCGACCAACGGCATGGACCCCAAGGGACGCGAGGAGATGCTGGAACTGGTCGTCGATCTGGCCACCCGTAAGAGCGTCAACCTGATCCTGTCGTCCCATCTCCTGCCCGACGTTGAGGCGACATGCGGCCGGGTCGTCGTCATGCACCAAGGCACGGTGGCCACGCAGGGATCGATCGCTGACCTGAAGGGACTGCGGCGTCAGGTTTTCGAACTGCGCATCAAGGGTGATGTCGAGACGTTCACCGCGGCCCTCGAGGCAGAGGGGGCGGAGTGCCATGGGGTGGGTGAGGATCTGCTGCGGGTGCTGCTGACACCCGATCAGGGGCCGCGTGATCTCTTCAGCCTCGCGGCGCGGCATCAGGTTCAGGTGCGGCATTTGCGGCCCAGTGTGCCCACTCTCGAAGATGTCTTCGCGGAAGCGATCGGAGAGGAATGACACCCATCCACGATCCGAGCTACCGGCGCTACGCCGGTGTCCGCCAAGAGCCTGGGACCGCTTGGCTGGTCATCGCGGCGACTGGGATTCGGACAGTGCTGACCAAGAAGTTCTTCTGGCTCGTGCTGCTGGCCGCGTGGGGGCAGTTCTTTGTCCGCGCCGTCATGTTCTATCTGTCCGCCAATTTTCCGAACCTGGACCTGCTGGCGCCGTCGGTCGAGACGTTTCGGCAGTTCTTCGAGATACAAGAAATCTTTGTCCTGTTCGTCACGGTCTACGTCGGCTCAGGATTGATCGCGAACGATCGGCGATCGAACGCGCTCCAGATCTATCTGTCGAAGCCGTTGACCCGGGCCGAGTATGTGGCGGGCAAGCTCGGGACCTTGTTGTTCTTTCTGCTCCTGGTGACACTGGNGCCGGCGCTGATGCTCCTGTTCCTGNAGATGATGTTCTCCGCCAGCNTGGCGTTTGTCGGTGCGAACCTGTTNCTGCTTCCAGCCATCACGCTGTACGCACTGGTCGAGGTTTTGCTGTCTGCGTTCACCATGCTGGCGCTGTCATCGCTCTCGACTAGCGCCCGCTACACCGCCATGCTCTATGCCGGCGTGGTACTGTTCACGGCCGCGGTGTTTGGCATCGTGAACGGCATCACCAACAGTTCGTCGCTCGCCTGGCTCTCGTTTCGCGCGAACTTGGATCAGATCGGCGATGTCATCTTCCGGCTTCAGCCGCGATTCGAGTCGCCGTGGCTGCTGTCGGTCGTCGTGGTGGCGTTGCTGATCGGTCTGTCGGTGTGGGTGCTCGAGCGACGTGTGCGGGGCATGGAGGTGGTGACGTGAGTGTCCCTGTGGTTGCCGCTGATCGGGTGTCCAAGTGGTACGGGCAGGTGATCGGCCTCAACGACATCACCGTCGACGTGAGGCCTGGCGTGACCGGGTTGTTGGGGCCCAACGGGGCGGGGAAGTCGACGTTCCTCAAGCTGATCACCGGACAGCTCAAACCCAGCAAGGGCACGGTACGGGTGCTGGGGCAGCCGATCTGGGGTAATCCTGGCTTGTACCGTCGCCTCGGCTTCTGTCCCGAGCAGGATTCGTTCTACGAGCGGATGACCGGGCTGCAATGGGTCACGGCCTTGGCCCGGTTGAATGGTCTGTCAGACACCGCCGCCACAGAGGCGGCTCGTCGAGCGCTGGACACGGTTGATTTGCTCGACGCTGCCGACAAGAAGATCGGCGCCTACAGCAAAGGGATGGGCCAGCGGGTGAAGCTGGCGCAGGCGGTCGTGCACGACCCCGAACTGCTCGTGCTCGACGAGCCGCTGGCGGGTATGGATCCGATCGCGCGGCGCAAGGTGATCCGGCTCATCAAGGGCTGGGGGCGTGAGGGCAAGAGCGTGCTGGTGTCGAGTCACATCCTGCACGAGATCGAGTCGATGACGTCTACCATCATCCTGATCAACAACGGCCGCATCCTGGCCGAAGGGAACTTTCGTCAGATTCGTGACTTGATCGACGAACACCCCCATACCGTGAAAATTCGAGCCGACGACCCTCGACGTCTGGCCCATGCGTTCATCGAACACGACGGAGTGCGGAGTCTGACGTTTGAAGAGGGTGCGGTCGTCGTCGAGACCGGGAAACCGGATGCGTTCTACGGGCAGCTCACTCAGATCGCGGCGAGCGGCGAACTTGGTGAGGTGCATGAGGTCAGCTCGCCCGATGAGAACTTGCAGGCGGTGTTCGAGTATCTGGTGAAGTAGCGCCGTCCGGAGACAGGCGATAGATGTCCACCCCGACCAGTGCTTCGGCTCCTGCGACGACCAGCGAACCCGCCGTCGCGCCGGCTTTTTTGTCGTCAGCGTGGCGGATCTACGATCTGTCGTTCGGTCAGATGCTCTGGTCGCGGCGGACCGTGTTCATGGCGTTCGTGGTTGGAGGACCGGTCGTCGTCGCCGTGATTCTGCGCCTGCTCGTGACCATGGATCTCGTGTCGGGCCGGGGGATGGTCGATGGTCGGCCGATCACCGTGGACGGGCCGATCATCTTCGGGTTGATGATCTGGGGCTTCTACTTGCGGCTCGCAGTGCCGTTGCTCGGAGTGTTCTACGGCACGGCCCTGATGGCCGACGAAGTCGAAGACAAGACGATCACGTATCTGTTCACCCGTCCGGTGTCGCGGGGGGCGGTGCTGTTCGGTAAGTATCTCGCGTATCTGGCGAGCACCGGCCTGGTCGTGCTGCCGTCGGTGATGCTGGTGTTCTTTCTCGTCGTGCCACTGCTCGGTGGCGACATCGGGTCCAACTTTCCCAGCCTGGTAACGGACCTGGCGCTCCTGGCCGTCGGGCTGGCGGTGTATGGCGCGCTGTTTGCGTTGATCGGGGCGTGGTTCAAACGGCCCTTGCTGACCGGGTTGGTGTTCATCTTCGGTTGGGAGCCGATTGTGGTCGTCGTGCCCGGCTACATGAAGCGATTGACGGTGTCCTACTATCTGCAAGGGCTGGTGCCGCACGCCACGCCGCAAGAGGGTCTCGTGTCGACGATTCTCAGCCTTTTGCAGGCGAACGAGGTGTTGCCATCGATGGCGGTCAGTGTCATCGGACTCGGTCTCATCCTGGTTGTCGGTTTGGGACTGGCGACCTGGCTCGTTGAGCACCGGGAATACGTACTCGAGCAGTGACTCCGCCTTCGCCAAGGCTTCGGCCGACGGGCCGTCCGCGTCCACGACTGGGCGCCACCCCATACGGGCCTGCCGGCCCAGTTAAGACAGGAACTTTCTTGGCCGATAGTCGGTATACTCTGGTAAGGGCCCGTTGGACGCTCGGAGTACAGTCGACGGGCTGTCTGGAATCTGCATGACGCGTCAGACCCGTCTCTTCGTACTTGGGGCCAGTGGACTCCTCGTACTGGGGCTGTGCACCGGCTTGTTCGCCTATGTCAACCGCGAAGCGGCCCTCGCTGTGGCCGTCGACGGTCCGGTTGAGTTCCGCTACGTGCCCGCCGATGCCTCCGTGGTCGCCTACGCGAACATTCGCGAGGTCATGCTCTCAGATGTGCGGGAGCGGATTCGGCAGATCGCTCTGGACGACATCGGACAGAACGAATTGCAGAGCCAGTTCGGACTCGATATCGAGCACGATATCGACCACATGCTCGCCTTTCTGTCCCCCGGCGTCGAGGGTCGGCTGGCCGGGCTCGTCTTGTTCCGAGGGCGGTTCGACACGACCCGTCTCGAGGGCGTTGTGCGTGCCGGCGGCGCGACCGTCGACATCTACGAGGGGAAGCGGGTGGTGAGTGTCGACACCGATGAGGCCGGCTCTCTGGCGATGGTGTTCATGGAACCGGGGCTGGTCGCGGTAGGCGACCTGTCGACGGTGCAGCAAGCGATTGTGCGCGGGTCGACGACGTCTGACATTACGTCGAATTCGAACATGATGGGGCTGCTCGACTTGGTCGAGACGGGTAGCAACGCGTGGGCGGTCGGGCGGTTCGGCGATCTCAGCGCCCTCGGCTTCCTACCAGATGAGGTGTCGGCACAGATGCCGGCGGTGGCGGCCTTCGCCATCAGTGGTCGCGTCAACGGTGGGTTGAGCGGGTCGCTCTCCATCGAAGGACGTGACGAGGAAGCCGGTCAGAATCTGCGCGACGTCCTTCGTGGCTTCCTGGCGCTCGCCGCGATGCAGACGACCGGTCGACCCGCATTGCAGACGATGGTCGACTCCTTGCAACTCAGCGGCGCAGGGGCGTTCGCAACCCTCTCCTTCTGGGTTCCCTCCGACGCGCTGGACCTGCTTCTTTCGTTATCCGACGAATCGTAGACACACACGATATTCGCGTCTGGATTGGACCCCCGCGAGCCACCGTGGCGGACACTGGTCTGTGCGGACGCTGGTCGGCATGCTTGGCCCGCATCGCGTCATTGGCGCGGCCGGATGTGCCAATTCCGTGTGGTGCGCAGATGCTTGAGCAGCGCGGGGATGGCGTCGTGGACCCCGTCGGGCGGGTCGATGAACTCGATGCCGCTCGGTAGGTCACCCGCCCGTCCACGATCTGGCTCACGCGCGAGTGTACGACGCGCGCGCTCGCGACGACGTTCGTGGGGCCGAGCGCCAACCGGAGATTGTGGGATGACTCGGGTGGGAGGGGAAAGCCATTTCGATCACCGTGCCGACGAGCGAGAGTTCTCGGACGGTCATCGGCTGGTAGACCAGTACCTCACCTTGCAGGTCGCCGGGCACCCTGACCCGCTCCGCGTCTCGACGCTCGTCGCTACCCGACATGGAGCGCAACATAGCACAACATGGCACCACCGTCCGTGTCGCCACCGATGTCACAACGAGGCAGTTTGCTATGATCACAGGTCACCGTCACGGCGGCCCGCGCCGCCTGATGAATATGGTCGGCGTGGCCGCGGCCCGTGACGCGACGGAAGGAAGATGATGGCGGACGAGGCGGGAGTACGGAGAGTTGGCGTTCTGGGCTGCGGGCTGATGGGATCGGGCATCGCCCAGGTGTGTGCCCAAGCGGGTTATCGCACCGTCGTGCGGGAAGTCGACCAGGCTGCGGTTGACGCGGGATTGGGTCGTATCGCCCGGTTTCTCGACAATGGTGTCACGCGCAATAAACTGACAGCCGAAGCCAGAGACGCCACCATGGAACGCCTGAGCGGTACCACTTCGGTGGACGCGCTGGCTGAGTGCGACCTGATCATCGAGGCGATTGTCGAGAACGTGGACGCCAAGCGGGCGGTGTTTTCCGAGGTCGAGGCGGTCGTCGGTCCCGACGCGGTGTTCTGCTCGAATACGTCCTCCGTTTGCATTACAGAGTTGGCGGCGGCGACCCGCCGGCCGGACAAGTTCGCCGGGATGCACTTCTTCAGCCCGGTGCCGATCATGAACCTGGTGGAGGTGATCAGGGGGTTGTCGACGACCGACGAGACCTACCAGCGGGTCTTCGACTTTGCGCGCTCGCTCGGCAAGCAACCGGTGACCGCCCCGGACCGTCCGGGGTTCATCGTCAACCGCCTGCTCATTCCGTATCTGCTCAGTGCGATCCGCGCCTTTGAAAGCGGCTGCGGCACGGTGGAGGATGTGGATACCGCGATGACCCTGGGGTGTGGTCACCCGATGGGGCCCTTTACCTTGCTCGACTTTGTCGGGCTCGACACGACGTACTACATCACGAACATCATGTATGAGGAGTTTCGAGATCCCGCCTATGCCTCGCCACCACTCCTGAAGCGGATGGTGTTGGCTGGACGGTTGGGACGTAAGAGCGGTCATGGCT
Organism: Acidobacteriota bacterium; assembly: GCA_002712885.1. Lineage (GTDB taxonomy): Bacteria > Acidobacteriota > Vicinamibacteria > Vicinamibacterales > UBA8438 > UBA8438. The sequence continues at coordinate 20,530 of PAUN01000029.1, read as the reverse complement.
TCTACAAGTACTGAGGAGTGTCTTCCGGTCGTCGGCGACGCCGCGTATCGCGACGACCGCGACCACCGGGTGGGCGCGGGGCGGATGGAGTCGAGTGTACGGTCGATGTTGGTGGAATTAGGTGAGGACCCCACGCGCGAGGGTCTCGCCAGGACACCCGAACGTGTTGCCAAGGCCTTTCGCTTTCTGACTAGTGGCTACGAGCAGGACATCGACGCCGTCATCAACAACGCGTTGTTCACTGTCGACTACAGCGAGATGGTCATCGTCAAGGACATCGATTTCTACAGTCTGTGCGAGCATCATCTGCTACCGTTCTTTGGGCGGTGTCACGTGGCCTACCTGCCGCGCGACAAGGTCATCGGGTTGAGCAAGCTCCCGCGGATTGTCGAGGTCTTCAGCCGACGACTCCAGGTGCAGGAGCGGCTCACAAACCAGATCGCCGAGACCATCGTCGACAAGTTGAATCCGCTTGGGGTGGGCGTGGTGGTTGAAGCGTCGCATTTGTGCATGCGGATGCGGGGCGTCCAAAAGCAGAATTCAACCGCGATGACCAGCGCCATGCGCGGGGTCTTTCGGACCGACGCGCGCACGCGGATGGAATTTCTGGATCTGCTGCGTCCCGGCAGCAGTGGCGCCGGGGTGTTGCGAGGTGCCGCGGAGATCGAGAACGATGACGACTTGGTATAGCCACCCACGCCGGTTGAGCGTGGTGACCGTCGCCCTGATGCTTGGGGTGGCGACCGTGTCGTCAGCGCAATCGCTGCGGATCGAACCGGCGGAAGTGCGCTGTCCCTCCGTGCTGGGTGTCGGGGTCGAGACGGGCCGCACCTACTGCGACGTGCTTATCGGCACGGAAGTGGCCGACGGCATCATCGTGGTGATCCCTGCGCATCGCGGTCCGGCGGTGGTGACGTTCAATCTTCATGGTCGTCACACTTATTCCGAGGACGAAGTGGCCAAGGGGCGTGGTTACGCGCGTTATCTCGCCAGCACGGCGGTGGCGACCACCGAGGTGGTGCTGACGCGTCCGCTGGTGCTCGCCGAGTTCCGCTCTGAGGCCGATCTCGTTGACCGCGTGGGCGGCGGGGCCGGGCCAGGCGGGATGAAGGCGGTCGCCCCCGTGGCCGGTGAGGCTATCCGGGTCACCGTGCCTGACGATGTCACCGAGATCAGCATCGTCGGCATCGAGTTGGAAGTGCTGCGACTGGACGGCACCGAGATGTTTACCTCGCCGGGCCGGCCGATCGCGTTGGTCAGTGACGTACAGGTGGAGTACCGAGCCCGATGAGTCAGCGGAGTGGCACCGCATCGGTGCGGGACGTGATTGTGGTCGGGGCGGGTCCCGCCGGTCTGGCGAGTGCGATCGCCGCCAAGCAGGCTGGACTCGATTGCGAGGTGATCGAACGCGGGGTGGTGGTCAATTCGATCTTGCACTTCCCGACGAACATGGGGTTCTTTACCACCCCGGAGCTGTTGGAGATCGGGGGGCTCCCGTTCGTCACGCCGTACCAGAAGCCGACACGGGACGAGGCCCTTCGATACTACCGGCGGGCCGTCGACACCTACGACCTGACGGTCGATCTCGGACATGACGTCGAGGCGATTCATACAGTGCAGGACGAGGGTGGGCGCCCGCGCCTGGCCGTCGACACGCGGCATCCGCACACGGGGGCGCGTCGGCGGGTGTCGAAGACGGTGGTGGTGGCGGTTGGTGCCTACGAGTGTCCCAACATGCTCGGAGTGCGGGGTGAGGACCTCCCGCACGTGTCGCACTACTACACGGAAGCGCATCCGTACTATCGGAAACGGGTCGTCATCGTCGGGGGGAAGAACTCGGCGGCCGAGGCCGCCTTGGAGCTCTACCGGGCGGGGTGCCACGTTACGCTGGTGCACCGCCATGCTGAACTGGGGAGCGGGATCAAGTACTGGGTGCGTCCGGATATCGAGAACCGCATCAAGGAAGGCTCCGTCGAGGCCCTATTCGAGACACGCGTGGCTGAGATTCACGAGACGGACGTCGTGGTCGAGGGTGCCGCGGGCCGGCGGACGCTCCCGGCTGATGCGGTGTTCNTGCTGACCGGCTATCACCCGGATACGACGATGCTCCGGCGTTTCGGTATCGAGGTTGATTCCAAGACGATGGTGCCGGCTCACGACCCGGACACCTACGAAACCAATGTGCCCAACCTCTTCCTGGCCGGACAGGTGATTTCGGGTATCCACAGCGGTCTCATCTTTATCGAGAACGGGCGTTTCCACGGGGAAATGGTCATGAAGGAGATTGCTCGGCGGCTTGCCGCGCGTCGTGACACCCCGCGTCGCACCGAGAGGGGTGATTCGCCCGGCGGACAAGGCGCGAGGAAGGAAATTACGACCAGCATTTGACCGACACGCAACGCCGTCAGCCGGGATGACGCGCCCGTCGAATGCAACGGGGTTTCACGACGCGCGGCTGCTACTGCAGCCCGAGACCGTCCAGCGGCTGCGTCGTCATCGCTCGCATCTCGATCAGCTCGATCAACCCCAGCGACCGTTGTGCGATATCGTCCCGCTCCAACAGCGCCTGCTTTTCGACCGGGTCGAGGTCGAGATATTGCGCCAGGGTGTTGATCAGATCGTTGTCCTGCATGTCCCCTGGCACTATGGCCTCGCCACCCGTCATTTCAAGTCGGCCACGGAGGAGGGCCTCGAGTTTGGACCGGGCGGCGCGTACGTCGTGACGGATGGCGTCGGTGGCGATCTCCGCTAGTGGTTCGATGTGCGCCCGCCGATACACGCGGCCGTGTTCTTCCCAACCGACGCGGAAGCGCTGCATTCCCCGCAGGATGATGTTGGAACGGCCATCGGGCAGTGTTTCGGAGTGGCTGATGAGACCGGCGCACCCGACCGGGTAGATGTCTACCGGCTCCGCGGCGCGCGGCTGCCGCTGTTTGACCAACACCATCCCGATGATCCGGTCGCCCTGCAGCGCGTCCGACAGCATCTGACGATACCGCGGCTCGAAGATGTGAAGGGGAAGAAAGACAGACGGGAACAACACCACGTTCGGGAGCGGGAAGATCGGGNTGAGGGATGGGAGCATTCCGCGCCTGNCTAATGGACGGTTCTCGTTTTCTTGTTGAGATAGTCCGTTAGCACGTACTTACCGAGCGTGCGTGGTGTCGTGAAGTAGGCCTTGCCGTGGCAGATCTGCGACACACGTTTCACAAAACTCACGAGTTCGTAGTCCTGGGCCAGCATGAACGTGTTGATCAAGATCCCCGCCTTTCGACAGTTGGCCACCTCGGTGAATGTTTCGGAGATGACCCACGGGTCGAGACCGAACGGGTTGCGGTAGATCTGCCCGTCGGGTTGCGTCAACGCGGACGGCTTGCCGTCGGTGATCATCACGATCTGGCGCATGTCACGCTGCTGCCGCTCCAGAATCCGGCGCGCCAGCCGGAGACCCTCCCGCGTGTTGGTGTAGTGCGGTCCGACCCGCACGCGTGCGAGCTGTCGGAGCGGGATCTCTTCGGCAGAATCGTGGAACAGCACGACGCGCAAGGTGTCTCCAGGGTACTGATGCTTGATGAGGTTGGCGAGGGCAAGCGCCACTTGCTTGGCCGGGGTGAAGCGGTCCTCGCCGTAGAGGATCATGCTGTGACTGCAGTCGAGCATGAGCACGGTCGCGCACGCGCTCTGATATTCGCCTTGGGCCACCATCAGGTCCTCATACTCCACGTCGATACCGGGGCCGGCGATGGCNTCCGGGCCCATCCGCCTGACGGCGTTCAAGATGGTCGCGCTCGCGTCCAGGTTGAGGGTGTCGCCGAACGCATACTGTTTGGGGGCACCGCTTGCCTCGACCCCGGTGGCGAGGTCGCGTGTGTCATGCCGGCCAAGGCTGCTGCGTCCGACGGAGCCGAGGAGGTCTCGAAGGGCCCGATAGCCGAGAAAATCGAGCCCCTTGTCGGTGACCTCGAAGCGCATCGGCGTCTGGGTTCCATCACCGGCTCCCTGCCCTGATCGCTCCGCGTCCGGGTCAGGGTGGCGTGTGATGTAGCCCTGTTGGGCCATCTGCTCGATGAGGCGCTGGACGAGCTGCTCCAGCTTCGACGCGCCGTCGGCATCGGCGGCGTCGCCGACCAACTGCGATACGGCGTCGTCCGAGAGGAGGCCCCCGTTGAGGAGCGCGTCGAGCATGGCGTCGTGTAGGGCCTGCTCCGGACGCTGGTCGGTCGCGTCCGTCGAGTCGTCTGAGACACCCGATGGACTCCCAAAGCCGCTCGCGAGCAACAAGCGCGACAGCTTGGACACCAGCTCCTCCAGGTCGATGTCCTCNAGGTCTTCGCCCGTGTATCGCGTGTACTTGTATTNCATTCAGTTGTAGTACTTCTTCTTGCCNCGCGGAATTCGGACGTCGGTGTCGAAGAGCTGTTCCGCGGTCGGGTTGTNGCGGGGCCGCGTCGGNGTGGCCTGATACTGCCACTCGTCGCTGCGGCTGATCTTCTTCTGCGCGTACAGACCCTCAATTACGAACTCCACGGCTGAGGCCACCGTGGGCGCCGGGTCGGACACGCTGACCTGGGCATGGGACGCAAGTTCGTGCAGGCCCTGGATTGGCGCGGTCTGTTCGAGCAAATCAGCCGCCGACATGGTGTCCCCGACCTGCAGCGTGCCGCCGAGATCGAACCACTCCACGACGGCGCTGGTATCGACGTCGGTGAACCAGCCGTCGAATACCTGACCGACGGCTGTGCGGATGATGTCGCGAGCCACCCGGTCCGCGCCCCGCAGCTCCCCCTCGTACTCAAGCTCGAACTTACCCGTGATGGCGGGCAGGGCCGCATACAGGTCGGCCACCCGCGGCACGGCGAGCGTCTCGCCGTCTGCGAGCGCCCGCTGCTCGGCATTCGACACCACGTTCTCGAGCGAGCTGATTGGCAGACGCTGGCTCACGCCCGAGCGCTTATCCACCTTGGCGTGGCTGCGCGCGACAAACGCCACTTCCTCCACCAGTTCACTGATGTACCGCGGGATGATCGTGTCGAGGGTGGCCGGGGTCGTCTCCTCGCGTGCGACCCATGATTCCTGGGCCGTGATCGCCATACCGGCCTGTCGGGTGCGGGGGTAGTGGGTACGAATCTCCGAGCCGATCCGGTCCTTCAACGGGGTAATGATCTTGCCGCGCGCCGTGTAGTCTTCCGGATTCGCGGTGAACGTCATCACCACGTCGAGGGCGAGGCGAATGGGGTAGCCCTTGATCTGGACATCTCCCTCCTGGAGGATGTTGAACAGGCCGACCTGAATTTTTCCGGCGAGGTCCGGCAATTCGTTGACCGCGAACAGGCACCGGTTGGCCCGCGGGAGCAATCCGTAATGCATCGTCAGCTCGTCGGACAGTTCGAGCCCGGATCGAGCGGCTTTGATCGGGTCGACGTCGCCGATCATGTCCGCGATGGTCACGTCCGGCGTCGCCAGTTTTTCGATGAATCGACGTTCACGCGGTAGCCAGGCCACCGGGAGGGCGTCCCCCTCATCGGCCACGCGCGTGCGGCACGCACGACAGATTGGCGCGAGCGGATCGTCATTGATCTGACACCCTGGCACGACCGGCAGGACATCGTCCAGCAGGGCCGTGAGCCCACGAAGAATGCGGGTCTTGGCCTGGCCGCGTAGCCCCAGCAGCACGAAGTTGTGCTGCGACAACACGGCATTGGCGATCTGGGGGATGACCGAGTCTTCGTAGCCGACGATGCCAGGGAGCAACGTGTCGTGACGCCTCAGCAGATCCATCAAGTTCTGACGCATCTCCAGCTTGACCGTACGATGCGGCACCGTGCCCGCGGCTACGGCCGCACGAAGTTCTCCGAGGTGTTCAGGTCGCGACATAGGCGCTATTCTAACCTTAGACGGGGCTGCTCCCAGAACCCCACGCGACGGCTATGTGGGGACCCCGAGTGCCTCATTCCGCCGCCGCGGGGCGCGCGCGTCTCGTCTGAGGAAGCCGATAGGCGGTCCGTGACCGAGGAAGCAACGCCGCCAGGCGGGATGCTCCGCCCGGAAACCGTCAGCGCGTCTGTCGGGCCAGCTGCACCGCGGTGACGTATCGCGGCTGAATGTCGGTGGGCACGCCCCCCAGGCGGTCGAGCACGAGTTGCACCTCGGGGCGGACCACGCCGCGGGTCGCGAGCATTGTCTCCGCGGCCTCGATGTCGCCGGTCGCCTGCAGGGTCATCAACTCCGCCGTCAGCGAAGTGACCGCGTCCCGGATCAGGCTATGGTCGACGGCGAAGCGACCGTCGCCGTCCACCGTGACGGCGCCGGCATCGAGAAACGAGTTGAGCTGGATGGCAACGCCCCGTCCGTGCGCTTCGTTGATGCCGAACCGGATGGACCGGAACGTCGACGCCAGGAACGTGCTATACATGCTCCGCCCCAGCGATGAGTCGACCACGCCCCGGTCGATGAGTTGGTGGAGCGCCCAGAGCCCGGACACGTCCGCCTTGGCCTCTTCGATGGTGCTGTAGGTCTCTCGAAGCTGTCGGCGGACGGTGGTCTCGGCGCCATCGACTGTGATGGTGCTGGGGCCAAGCCCGTGCATCAGTTCGTGCATCAGGATATGGGTGAAGAAGGCGTCGAAGGTCACCTCACGCTGTTCGTCCGCTGACAGAGCGACTCGCGAAATGGGCGTCAGNACGCGCTCGAATTTGGCCTCCTGCACGTTCTTCAGCATGACTCGCTTCGACCCTTTTTCTCGGACGACCCGTTCATCGTTGGGCAGGTTGAAGGCCGCCGTCTGCACCCCGCTGTTCGCCTCGCCGGCGGTGAAGATGACGTTGACCACCCGAATCGGGGCCAGCTCGCCGAGCGATGGGTTTCGGAACGATGGGTCGATCGGGAGGGTGTCTTCCAGCCCCTGGAGCTGGTCGCCGAACCGGGTCAAATTTGACGTGGCGGCTGCGTCGCGGATAGTGACGAACGCCTCGAAGGCGGCCTTGTAGTTGAACCATTCGTCTTCGTAGACCTCATACGGGCCGATGGTCGGTTCGATCGACGCATCGAGTTCCATCCAGGCGACGTCACTGTCGTAGTAGTCGTTTGAGATGAACGACGCCGCGCGACTCTCGAGGTATCGACGAAGTGTCGGCTGCGTCGTGGCGCGGGCACCCGCGCGGAGGTGCTCTGCCGCAATCGCCAGAGGACCCTGGTACTCCACGCTGTAGGGCACGGCGATGAATTCGCCGTCCAGANCCCGTCGGACCGTTGTGAAAAACCCGGTCGCGTCCGATCGCGCCGCATCGTCCAGCCGATCAAACCAGGCCGCGACATCCTCCCGGGTCGCGTCGGCCGGGTAGAAATTGGCGCCGGCTGGTTTGTCGGGGGCTTCCGGCACGAAACTCCGATTGTTCTCGATGCGTGACCAAGGCCCCTTGTTCAACACGAAGAAGTCGAGCCGGGCCTCGCCCGTCGCGCTCCGATCGCCAAGGAGTGACAGCAACATGGACGGGTTGCCGGCCCATACCTGTTGGAGGAAGAGACCGTCCATCACCCGGGCGGCGTCCACGATGTGAGCTAGTGCCAGCCGTTCGGAGGCGGGCAGGTCCGACACGTCGGCGCCGATTTCGACCGGCGCGAACAATCGAGTCATGNTGGTGTCCTGACGGGCACTCACCTTCATGCCGCCGGTGGGGGCCACAAGGGCGACGATCCCGGTCACGAGAGAGAGACCGACGATCCGGCCGCCGAAGGATGCTCCGAATCTGCGCATGAACACACTCCCCCTGACAGAGGCCCGCCGACCCTGCGACGGCGAGGAATACTCCCATGATGGAACGGCGCGTCCGCTCAAGGCAAGGAACGGCCTTGCTACACTTACGGCCGGAGCTGGGACGCGCCGTGGGAGGTCCGGAGGCCAGACGGGACATCGGCCGCGGTGGCGTCATCGCGTTGGAACGCGTCGCCCAGCGGTCGGGGCCACAGTGCGGTCGGGGAACTTCTGAATCGGGACGGGACACGGAACATGACGAATTCGACGCAGCTCGCGGTGATTGGTGGTGGACCCGGAGGCTACGCCGCCGCGTTTCTGGCCGCGGACCTGGGGATGCAAGTCACCCTGATCGACGAGGCTGCCGACCCCGGCGGTGTCTGTCTCTATCGCGGGTGCATGCCGTCAAAGGCGCTCCTGCACGTTGCCAAGGTTCTGACGGAGGCCCGCGAGGCGCGCGCCTGGGGCGTGGAGTTCGGGGAGCCGNNGCTGGACCTCCACCGGCTGCGGACCTGGAAAGAGGGGGTGGTCGGCCGGTTGACCGGTGGGTTGGGTCAGTTGTCGACCCAGCGCGGTGTCACCTATCTGCGGGGCCGGGCNGAANTACTCGGTCCGACGTCTCTGCGGGTGACGAGGTCGGATGACACCGACGGGGACGACGAGCCGGTCGANCTCACATTTGCCCACGGGATTCTGTCGACCGGGTCGCGCCCGGCCGTGCCTACCGCCCTGTCGCTCGACAGCGAGCGGGTGTGGGACTCCACGCGGGCGTTGGACCTGCCGAGCGTTCCGGGGTCGCTGCTGGTTGTCGGTGGCGGTTACATCGGGCTCGAGTTGGGGTCGGTGTATGCGGCACTGGGATCCGCGGTCACCGTCGTGGAGATGACGTCCGGGTTGCTGCCGGGCGCCGACCGTGATCTGGTGTCCGTCGTGGCGCGGCGACTGGACCGTCTCTGTGAGGCGGTGCGGCTGGAGACGACCGTCGTCGGCCTGGCGGATGACGGTGACGGCGTCCGGGTGACATTGGAGGGCGCCGCGGTCGACCACCCGGAGCACCATTTCGATCGTGTGTTGGTCGCCGTCGGTCGCGTGCCGAACTCGGACATTCCGGGGTTGGAGCGTACGGCCGTACAGCGGGACGCGCATGGTTTCGTGGTGGTNNATGGACAACGCCGCNCCGGCGAGTCGAGCCTATTCGCGGTGGGGGACTTGGTGGGAGAGCCGATGCTGGCCCACAAGGCGAGTCACGAGGCGCGCATCGCGGTGGAGGCGATTGCGGGTCACAAAGCCGGTTTCGAGCCCCGCGCGATTCCCGCCGTCGTGTTCACGGACCCTGAGGTGGCGTGGTGCGGCCTGACCGAGACGCAGGCCAAGGCTGATGGTCGGTCAGTGCAGGTCACCCGTTTTCCATGGGCGGCCTCAGGTCGGGCGATGACCCTCGATCGGCCGTCCGGCGTCACGAAACTGATCATCGANCCGGAGTCGGAACAAATTCTTGGTGTGGGCATCGCCGGCAGCGGCGCCGGAGAGCTGATTGCCGAGGGCGTCGTCGCCATCGAAATGGGAGCGACCGCCGCCGATCTCCGATTGTGCATACACCCTCATCCGACCCTGTCTGAAACACTGATGGAGTCAGCTGAAGTCTTCTTCGGTCAGAGCACCCACGTCTATCGCCCCAAGCGGGCGCCCAAGGCCTGAGCGGCGGAGAATGCCTCCGTCTGCTCGTGTGCGTGATACGAGCTGCGCACGAGCGGACCGGACTCCACGTGCCCGAACCCCAGCTTGAGGGCCTCCTGCTTGAGCGCGGCAAACTCGTCAGGGTGATAGTAGCGATCGACGGTTAGATGGGCCGGTGAGGGTCGCAGATANTGNCCGATCGTCAGGATGTCGCACTCCACCTGGCGAAGGTCCGTCAGCGTTTCGAGCAGCTCATCCCAGGTTTCTCCCAGGCCGACCATGAGCCCCGATTTTGTCGGAGCCTCAGGACGGGCCCGGTGCGCGCGTTGCAGCAACTCCAGCGCTCGCGTGTACTTGCCACCCGGACGCGCTTGGCGATACAGACGCGCCACCGTTTCGATGTTGTGGTTGAGCACGTCCGGCGCCGCGGTGAGCACGGTGTCCAGCGAGGCCGCTCGGCCGCTGAAGTCGGGAATCAAGGTTTCAATGCGACAGTGCGGCGACAGCGCCCGGGTGGCCGTGATGGTCTGGGCGAAGGCCGAGGCGCCGCCGTCCGCGAGGTCGTCGCGATCCACGGAGGTGATGACGACATACTCAAGGTCGAGAGTCCTGACCGCGTTGGCGATGCGCGTCGGTTCCGCCTCGTCGACCGGCCCCGGTTGTCCGTGCTCGACGTTGCAATAGGCGCAGGCCCTCGTGCAGACGCCACCCAGGATCATGAAGGTAGCGGTGCCATGGTGCCAGCACTCCCCAATATTCGGACAGTTGGCCTCTTCACAGACGGTATGCAGGGACAGCTCCGCCATCAGGCGCTTGAGTCGTCGGTACCCCTCGCTGCCAGGCGCCCGGACCTTGAGCCAGCGCGGTTTTCCACCGGCCGGCCCCGCGTCTGGCCGAACCCGGCGCCCACGGAAAAAGGTCGCCGGCACCGCGGCCGCCGTGCTGGGAGAGCCCGGAGTCGTCATGACCGCGATGTTAGCACCCGGGCTGGTGCTGANACACGTCCGAGGGGNTTTTCTGACGAGGCGTCCGTCTGGCCAGGCGCGAGGAGGGAGCAGCCAGGCGGGCTGTGACCGACGAAGCAACGCAGCCAGACGGGCGNCTGGTCGGAAAACCGATAGAATGCCCCGGCAGACGATCGGTTCCTCGGCCGCGCCGTTGCGCATGACCTGGTTGGGGCATGCCACCTTCGTGCTTCAGACGCCGGGCNGCGTGACGGTGGTGATTGATCCGTGGTTGACTACCAATCCGGCGTGTCGCCAGGCGTGGAGGCAGATCGATCGGGCCGAGGTCGTGCTGGTGACTCATGGCCATGCCGACCACATTGGCGATCTCATTCCGGTGACCCGATCAACCGGCGCCGGAGTGGTCGCGATTGTCGAGTTGTGCCACTGGTTGGAGACGAAGGGCGTTCGTAAGCTGCACCCCATGAACAAGGGGGGAATGATGCCTGAGGGGAGACGATTCACGCTGGTCGAGGCGCAGCAGTTGCTGCCCAGCATCCGCACGTTGACGGAGAAGGCCGTCAATGAGGCCGCACAGCTGTCGAATGACTTGCAGCGGCTGTCGGCGACCGACCCGGCTCGGTCCGTGACGGTGGAGGCTCTGGAGGGGGTGGTGGCGGTCTGGACCGATCGGGTGCGGGGGTTGGGCCTCGACGTCAAGGGGCTCTGGCTGGTGGATTTTGACAACGGTGAAGGCTATTACTGCTGGAAGTACCCCGAACCGGCGGTCTTGCACTTCCACGGATACGAGGAGGGGTTTGCTGGGCGTATGAAGATTGTGTAGGGGACGCCGGCCCCTTGAACCCGAACACCCCAGCGGGGTATTCTTTGGGCGCCCAGCCGGGCAGATCGTTCCGGATGTCGGGGCGACGCTGCTGCGTCCGGGTCAGGCGGCGGCAGTGCCCGGCGCATCATGCGGGTGATGAACACGGAGGAGTTTGATGGCGTACAGTATTTGTGAACCATGTATCGGGACCAAGGACACGGCCTGCGTGGACGTGTGTCCGGTGGACTGCATCCACCCGCGGAAAGACGAAGACGAGTTTGAAGCTGAGACGATGCTCTACATTCACCCGGAAGAGTGCATCGACTGCGGCGCGTGCGTGCCCGCTTGTCCGGTCGAGGCGATCTTCGAAAATGATGAGGTCCCGGACCAGTGGGAGGCCTTCTGCGCAACCAACGCAGACTGGTTCGAAGGCAAGTAGGCGAGCGACCACACCCATGGGATTGATTGACCATCGGTTCGAAGACAACTTCATCACGACCAACCTGGACAAGGTGCTCAACTGGGCACGCCAATCGTCGCTCTGGCCGATGGGCTTCGGTTTAGCCTGTTGCGCCATCGAAATGATGGCGACGTCGGCGTCCCGGTTCGACATCGCGCGGTTCGGCGCGGAAGTGTTTCGCGCGTCGCCGCGTCAGGCCGACCTCATGATCGTGGCCGGCACCGTCACCAAGAAGATGGCGCCGGTGCTCAGGCGGCTCTACGACCAGATGCCGGAGCCCAAGTGGGTGATCTCCATGGGGAGCTGTTCGAACGCAGGTGGTCCATTTCCCACCTATTCGGTCCTTCAGGGCGTCGACAAGGTGGTGCCGGTTGATGTCTACGTGTCCGGCTGTCCGCCCCGCCCCGAGGCGTTGCTCTACGGNCTCTTGCGGTTGCAGGACAAGATTCGCAAGGAGGACACCGTGCTCCGCAAGGAGCGGGTGCTGATGTCCGGGCAGACCGAACCGATTCTCGTCGAGGACCGGGCGTAGCCAGGAGAAAATGGTGCAGCAGTTGGCGAAGTTTTTTCGGATGGTCTTTCTGGTCGATCTGATCAAGGGCCTCTTGGTGACGCTCAAGTACACCCCTCAACCGGCGTTCACCTTCCAATACCCCGCCGAACGCCGACCCGTCGCACCCCGGTTTCGAGGGGTGCTCAGGCTCCAGGTCGAACCGGAGACCGGCGCGCAGACCTGCATCGTCTGCGACCAGTGCGCCAAGGTCTGCCCTGACGAGTTGATCTTCCTGGGTGGACATCGTGAGCCCGGCCACAAGATCAAGGTGCTCGATTTCTTCGACTTCAACCTGTCACGGTGCAGTTTTTGCGGGTTGTGCGCGGAAGTGTGTCCGACCAAGCCTGTGAAGGCGCTCATCATGAGCGAGGACTACGAGCTTGGTACCTACGAGCGCCAGAAACAGATCTTGCGGGTCGACGAGATGTACGACGGGGTAGAGATCGAGCAATACGACCGCTGACTTCCGTCCGTCTGCATCACCCCGACATCGTCGGGAGTGAATCTCTTCATCATTTCTCTTCCTCTGGAGCCGGACACGCCGGTGGTGCGCCCGTTGGGACACTGTCGATGCTCCGGCGGGCGGGGATCAGCTTGCCCTGTTGCAAGGTTTTGGAGCATAGTGGCAGTGTGCGGACTCTGCCGGGCTGCCCGGTACACAGAGGGCGTTGTTCGCGTCTGCGGGGCTGAACCGTGGCGCGTCTTTGCTGCTCGGGCGTCACGTGAGCGGCGGTGTCGGCGGACTGGTTCCGCTGGAGGCGACATGAGATTCGGGTCTCGTTCTTTGGTGTTTGTGGCGGCCGCCGCCTTGGCCGTACCGATCGTCATCGATGCCCAATCGACCCCTGCCAGCGCGCGCAGCGAGACTCGTCTTCAGTTGGGCGACCTGCTCGAAGGTGACCAGCGCTATTGGGAAGCCATCCGGACCTACGCCCTGGCGAAGTCGGGGGCGACGACCGAGCAGCTCGTGCGGGCGACCAGCGGGAGCCTGCGGAGCACCCTGCAGGTCGCCGAATTCACGCAGTCGTTCAATGAAGCAGCGGTGTTGCGACGGCTTGCGCCGGAAGATCCCGTCGCGATGTCGCTCGTGGGGGACGCATTGTGGGCGTCCGGGTTGTTCGATGAGGCCGAAGCGGTCTATCGAGACGTGCTGTCGCTGGACCCCGATTCGGGGGGCGGACGCCATGGACTGGGTCGGAGTCTCGCGACGCGGCAAAGGCTCGAGGATGCGCTCGACTGGGTTCAGGCTGCGCTGGAAACGTCACCCGACGCGCCAGCGTATCATCACACCTTAGGTTCGATTTACCGGCAGATGCACCGTTATCCCGAGGCGGCGGACGCCTACGAGCGGTATGTGGCACTCCTTCCCGCAGCGACGAACACCGAGAAAGCGGATTGGGCCGGAAATGAGGTCCAGTTCCTGCGGTCATTCGGCGACCGACCGGCCGTCAACCTCACCGAGCCTCTACAGGTTCATACGATTCCATTCCGACTGGAGCGCGGCAAGATTATCGTGCGCGGTCGGGTCAACGGCCGTGATGCGGTGGACTTCGTCATCGACACCGGCGCAGAGCAGACGGTACTGTCGCAGCCAGTGGCCAGCGCACTCGGCGTGCAGCCGATCACCAACACCCTCAGTGCGGGGGTCGGAGCAATTGGGCTGCGCGGGTTACAGGCCAGTCGACTCGATTCGCTGGCGTTCGGTTCGTTCGAAGTGAGCAATCTGCCGGCTATCATCAAGAGTCCACCGCTCGGCGGGCTTCCCACCCCAGAGGCAGAAGGATTTTCCCCGCTCGCGCTCGGGCTGTCCGTGACTATTGACTACGGCCTGCAGCAGTTGATCATTGGNAAAGNCCTNCCCGACGANCCCGCCGATGTCGTGTTGCCGATGCGGCAGCACCGCCTCGCCGTCGTGCGCGGTGTCGTCAACGACGATCACCCACGTAGCTTCGTGATCGACACGGGCGGTGAGGTCATCTCCATCAGCCGCGGGACTGCGAATCTATTGCCACCGCTGACCGTGCGTCGGGTGCCGATTAAGGTGTACGGGACGTCCGGGTGGGACGACGACGCGTATCTGCGGCCCGGGACGAAACTGGCCTTCGACCAGTTGCTGTTTCGCAACCATTCGGTCGTCGTGCTCAACCTGCATCGACCGAGCGCGTTGCTCGGTTTTCAGATCGGTGGCATTGTCGGCCACAGTCTGCTGAAGGATTACCGCGTGACGATCGACCTGAGCCGCAGCGTGATGAAGCTGAAGAAGCTCTAGCCCCCAGCCATCCCGTCCAAGCAGAGTCGGGTGCGACCTCCTTCAGACGGGGTGTGCCCCGAACCCCACGCGACCGCTCCGTGGGGACCCCCCAAAGAGCCCCACTCCGCGGCCGTGAGGCGCGCAGGTGCGCGCCTCGGCGTCACAGATGGGGAAGCGACGCCCAAGGCGGACTCTCGCTCTGCTCCAGGAACGCGCTGAGGTGAGGGTTCGCCGGAGGTCCGGCGGGAGGTCTTCCTCCTTGAGCGAGCGGAGGAGCGACACTGTCGAGCGGTATGTGTGCAACTGCGCGACGGAGGTCTGGCAGTTGTCGAGGCGGCGTGTCAGTTCACTGTGTTGCGGCGCCGAGAGCCGTTGTTCCAGTTAGTCGGCGAGCAACGCCACCACCCGCGAGCAGGGCCCCCGGGGGTGGGGCGCCATGTCAGCCTTGTCCGACTCAGAAGTCATAGCCGATCCAGAAGTCGAACCGCGGCTTGCGGTACTCCTCGCTGCCACCTTGAGTCGCGAACACCACGTCTTCCCAGTCCTTGTTGAACAGCGTGCGCCACGACCAGTCGAAGTGAGCGGGAAAGCCGATGACAAGCGTGGTCAACCCGATGCCATAGGCGGCCCGGCTATCGACCAGGCGGAACCCAGAGACGGCACGTTCTGGACCGAATGTCGGAACGATCTGTGTGCCCAGGGTCCCGTCTGGCAGCACCAAGCCCTGGCTCTCGAACCCCTCGATGGGGGTGAAGATTTCGGTGCTTGAAGAGGACAGCTTGAACGGGATGTTATTCAAACTGGCTCCGCCGAGGTTGAAGAAGAACGTGCCGCGAATTCCTCCCAACACGCCGATGGGGGTGAGCATCGCCTCAATGAGCGGGAACCGAAGCTCCGCGTTGACATGGCCGCTCTCGTGACCGATGAACTCGAGATATTCGAACCCCCGCATGTCGCCGTTGCCGCCAAAGAAGTGAAAATCTGGGAAATCGCCGAAGCTATTGAACCAGCGCCCACGCAGCGCCAGGACGCCCGTTTGGCCGATGCGCTTGTAGTAGCGGGCGTCGGCGTCAAGCGTTTGCTTGCCGAGGAAGGTCGAGCCGATCGACGGCGCATACTGAAAGGCGAACCGCATGGCGTTGCCGTCGACCGGACCAAATTCTCGAAACACCGTCGTTTCCTGGATGAAACTGACACCAAACGGGATCTGTGCGCCATCCCGGAACAGCGAAGTACCGAACTGTTGCTGTTGGAACTGCACCGCCTGTTGCTCCAGCGCCGCGTTCCGGAATTCTTCTTTTGAATGGAACATGCCGCCCGTGAACTCGACGCGTCGGAAGCGGTCGAAGGGATAGATGCCGAACGCGGTGCCGCCGCGGACGCTCGAGGTGGCTTGCGCGTCGTCGCGGCTGAGGAACGACAGGGATGGGTCGAAGAAACCATTGTTGCCGTAGAAGAATGATTCCTGGGAGTACCCTTGGACCCCATATTGGAAGCGACCACTCAGATTGAAATAGGACCCGGCGATGGTTCGATATTGCTGGATGGAGTAGGCCTGTAGCTGGAAGCTCGTGTCGCCCAGCACGTCCGTGAAGGAGATGGCGGTACCGCCCAGGACGTCACCGTTGCTCGTGAGCCCGATGTTGATCGGCGGCCTGCCATCCAGGAACATCCTGTCGAATCGGCCCTTCCGCCTGTTGTTGGCCGCGATCACGTTGTGGGTGAGTGGCGCCTGGAAGTCGATGTTTGCGCCGGGGCCCCCAAAGTCGGTGGCCGACGCGGTGTAGAGCGGTTCCTCCCGCACCAACGTGTGAATGCCGTATTCGCCCTTGAAGTAGGTGACGAAGGCGATCCGGTCTTCCTCGTCTCCGGGCAGCACGATGGTGGACACGTTGCCGGTCGCCGTGTCCGTGTATTGCCGCAACTCGCCGTTGTCCAGATCGAGGGTCCAGATGTTGTAGATATCGGCGTTGGCGGCCTGCGTGGGGTCGATCGGGGCCAGCGGGTCCGCGGCGGTCGACGCAAATGCCAGTGTGTGATAATCGAGAAACTGGGCCGCCGCGTCAGTGGCGGTGCCAAACGTCAGCTGGGTTTTCGCTTTGGTTTCGAGGTCCAGCTTGAAGAGCTTGTTGTTGCCGCTGATACGAGCGACGTAGACGAGATACGACCCGTCCGGCGAGAACGTTGGCGCGTAGTCGGCGAAACCGTCTTCCGTGAGGTTCGTGACCGCCTCTGTGTCCAGATCGAGCAGATAGATATCGCCCACCGCGCCCTGTAAAGCGGAGAAGGCCACCGTTCTCCCGTTCGGAGAGATGTCTGGTGACTCCGGTTCGTCAACCATGTCCATCGGGATGAGCCGCTCGACCTCGTGGGTCACGATGTTCTGCAGCACCAGCGACCGGAACTTACCCTTGCGCACGAAGTAACCCAATCGATCGTCGATGGGTGACCAGGACATCCAGGGCACCTGGTTGAATCGAGCGAGCGGAAGGCCGAAGGACTCGAAGCCCAGCTTCTGGTTGAATCCTTCCGTCAAGTTGGCAACCACCTCGCCGGTGGAAGTGGAGAGCAGCACGATATCGAGTTCGCCCTCCTTGCGGTTCAACGAATAGGCGGCCATCAGATCGCCCGACGGTGATGGTTCGATCGACACGGTCGAGACGAAATTTGTTTCCAGCGGGTTCGGCGCGAGGTCGCGGCCGTAGTCGTCCGGGCGCTCCTTGTCGCGGAACTCCTGAAAACGCTCCCGGATGTAGTCCTCGAACTCGTTGTCGAACTCGTCGGCTGGAATGTCGAACGCGTCGTCGTAGATGTCGCCGCCACCGCCAATTGCGGTCTTGCGCAACGAGAACAGGAATTCGCGCACGCCCTCCTTGCCCCATCGCTCCTCCATGAACTCGAAGGCGGCATGTCCCAGGTTGTAGACCACGCGGAGGCTGCTGAAATTGCCGTAGCCGTCGAACTTGCTCATCTCGGGCAGGATGTCGGCCAGAGCGGCATCGCGCACCTGCATCAAATCGAGGGGGCGCCAGATCCCCGCCATGTAATCAGCGAGTCCCTCGTCCACCCAGAGTGGAATCGCCCGGCGAATCGCCGACCGTGGGACGATGTCGAACGCGAACTGGTGCGTGAGCTCATGTGTGATCAAGCGGTAGAGCTGGTCTGGTGGTTCGTCGATGGGGAGGAGGATGCGCCGCCGGAATGGCTCGGCGAACGCCCCGACGCCTTCCGAGACAGCCCCGGGAATGACATTCTGCTGCTCGAACTCGCTGTGGGTCTTGAACACGACCAACGGAATCCGCGTCGCCAGATCGTGCGTCAGATCGGCGCTGACCTGGGCGTAGGCGCTCTCAGCGTATGACGCCAGCCGCTCTAAATGTTGCTCAAGCTCCGGGTAGTAAAAGATCTCGAAGTGCTCCGTCTCGTAGATGTGCCAGTCGAAATTGTCGTACTTGACCCGGTTCTGGCCAAAATACGGGTTGAACTGGGCCATCGTCTCGGCCGCCCAGCCCAATGTCAGCAGACTTCCGAGGCAGATGACGGCCAAGGGACCGTGGGCAGACCGCCCGCGGTGGGTACGGCTCATGATTCACCTCGTGAGGAACCAGCGGCGTGTCCGACTGAGCTGGCGCAGATTGAAGCCATCTTACTGTAGGTATGACGGGGCTCGCAACGCGGTGGATCCCGTCCGGTCGACGGTCGTGGTAGGAGCAAGAGGCGTACCGACGGCCGCCCCCAGCCAAAGTATGTCCGACCGAGCCGAGCGCGCGGCGCTAGGAGGCGGGGTGTGCCCACCCTCGGCCACGTTCGTCTCGGCACGCACGCGCCCTGGGGCGGTCCGACGCCGGAGGTTGACGGGCCGAGTCGCGGCGGAGACAGGGATTTGTCCACATCCGGCGAAATAACGACCAGCTTAGGAGACACCTCGGGCCGACCGACGATGTAGGATACGTGCTGATTGGGGACGGGGCCAGCGCCGACGATGACGCCGCCATGGACAGAGTCGGCGCCTATATGCGAGCCTACGAGTAGCAGTGACGTAGTCCGGTACCGCTTGAATGGCCGGCGTCGACCGACGAGAGGAACAAATCCATCATGACGTTTCGCTGGATGATCGCAGGCTTGGCGGCCTTCGCGTTGGCCCTGTTGACCCTACCGGCTGGACTGAGCCACACCCACGCCCACACGGCGGAGATCGCCGGGAGCATCGCTGGGACTATGGCCCCGGCGTGCGACACCGACGCCCGACCGGCGAATTTCGACTTCACCTTGCAGGATATGAACGGCGAGGCGGTGTCGTTCACGGAGTTGAAGGGGAAGGTGGTGCTGCTCAACTTTTGGGCCACCTGGTGCGGTCCCTGCAAAATCGAGGTGCCGTGGTTCGTCGAGTTCGCCGAGCAGTACGCGGTGGACGGGTTGGCTGTCGTCGGGGTGTCGATCGACGACACGGCTGACAAGATCCAGGAATTTTCCGAGCAGTACAACGTCAACTACCCGATGTTGGTCGGGTTGGGCCAAGATGATTTCATGGAATCGTATGGTCCGATTTGGGGCGTGCCGATGACCTTCTTCATTGATCGGGACGGCGCCCTGTGTCGCACGCACGCCGGCATCGCCAGCCGGGACGACTTCGAGAAGGACATCACCGACCTGTTGTAGTCGAACCGGCGTCGCCTCGTGACCGCGATGCGGTCAGAGACCAGACCGCGCCGGTCCTTCGAGGCCGGCGTTGTC
Organism: Acidobacteriota bacterium; assembly: GCA_002712885.1. Lineage (GTDB taxonomy): Bacteria > Acidobacteriota > Vicinamibacteria > Vicinamibacterales > UBA8438 > UBA8438. The sequence goes on along the minus strand of PAUN01000029.1, from coordinate 1,335 downwards.
ATGTACGTGGTGGGTGCCGCGGCCCGCCGGGCGCCAAACGTCCCGTCGGGCCGCTGTAGTATGATCGTCCGTCGAAGGGGGCTTTCATGCTGAAGGGGTTCGTTCACGCTGACTTGTCGTGCGGGTGTCGTCTCGCCTTCCGCGAGGGCGTGGAAGGGAGCCCGGTCACGGTGCTGATCGACCAGAAGTCGCCCGTGTGCGCTCTGTCGCTGCACGTTGAGGGCCTGCCCATCTACGACTATCGAGAGGCGCTCCGACCGTCGACCCGTATCAACCCCTTCGAAGAAGAAGGCTACGAAGAAGAAGGATAGCCGGCGATCAATCGGTTTATCGTGTTATCTGCACGTCGAACCTCGATACCATTCCCGTCTCGATCGCCCCCTCGGCTCCAGCGGCCGCGGTCTCCTGAAACATCGGCGCGTCGTGCAGGTCACCTTCCTGGATGCCGGAAAGCGCCGCGACCAGATGCACGCCGGCTGGCAAGTCGCTGACGTCGTAGCGTCCGGAGAGATCCGGATACGACAGCCGGACGTGCCGACTGCCCGAGTGACGGAACGTCGCGTTGACCGGGAGTGCGATGACGGCTCGATCTGTGGTCGGGTGATCGTTTTGGTCGTGTACCATCCAGGTCAGGCGACTGCCTTGGTCCGTGAGCACGAGTCGAACCCGTTCAGGTTCTCCGCCTGACTGTAGCTCAAACGGGATGTTGATGACGTTGCGCCTCCGGTAGAGTACCGACTCAAGCGACCAAGGCGCTTCCAGCCCCTCCAGTCTGACCACCCGGTTGCTTTCTGGTGTCGTGACGTCGAAACGGCCATCCTCGATCAACTGACTCCACGTGAGTCCCGAGCGCATCTCGCCGTCAGCCAACGGCGCGCTGACCCACAGTTCATCGATTGTCCTCAGGCGGAGAAGGTGGCGGCCAGAGTGCAGACACCGAGGAACGCACCGAGGCGGGCGACACGCCCCGAGAGGCCGTAGCGGGAACTTCCCATGCGGTCTATGATACCAATCCGGCCGTGCACTGCGGCGTGATCGAATGAATTGAGGCACGCGTCATGTCCAAGTTGTTGTCGGAGTTCGACGTGGTCTGTCCGTGTTGCGGTACGACGCAGACGGTCGACTCGAGCCTGAAGCGGGTTGTCGCTCATCAGGAGCCAGAGCGTGAGGACAAGCCCAAGCTGGATCAGGCGCAGCAGATTCTGGCCGAGGAAGCGGCGCGGCGCGAGGCGCTGTTTCAGCAGTCAGTGAGCAATGAGCAGACGCGGGGCGACGCTTTGTCGAAACGGTTTGATGAAGCACTCGAGCAGGCGCGGCACGAACCGATCACGCGGC
>PAUN01000028.1 GCA_002712885.1 Acidobacteriota bacterium | reverse complement strand
GGTTCGGGTGCGCCTCCGCACAGTTTTACTTTTGTCGGGTTCCCTCCGCGGAAGTCGAATGACCGGAAAAAGTGGTGCCTGGACCTGGCGGCTGAGACGCGCACACTGATTTTCTTCGAGTCGCCGCATCGTATCCGCGCCACGTTGCGGATTGCGCGCGAATGCTGGGGTGATCGTCAAGTCACCATTTGCCGAGAGCTCACGAAGATCCATGAAGAATTGGTCACTAGACCTATTAACGAGCACATCAGCACGATCACGTCACCGCGAGGCGAGTACACCTGCGTGGTNTGGCCTCCACTCCAGNCNTTTCCTGTCGCAGTNCCCNTGCCAGANCGCTCNNTNTTNCANNATGAATTTGGTCAAACAACNGAANAAATCTNGGTCTNGGCGCGCTGCCGTNAAAGAAATGGCCAAAAAATANGGCCTTAGCACGCGNGACATGTACACNGAACTACATAANNNGNCATNAATTGGTCTAAAGACCGAAAACATGNNGNACTGGGNCCAGGCCACAGGGGNTGCCTTGACCGACCTGCNGCNGTTTGTTAACGTTTCCGGTCGATCTAATCATCGTCCGCCNGACNGCGGCANCGAAGGAGACNGAATGGCCAAGCAGCGACGCCCCNCGGCTCGCGCCGCCGCGACNAANACTGCGGCCCGGACAAAGCGGCCAAAGGTCGCCACCGCNGNGAAACGCACGACGGCCGGCCGTCGCAAACGGCCATCCGGTTCGCCGGCGGTGGTGAAGATCGGGGTCGCGTATGCCAAAGCGGTCGCGTTGTACGAGAAGGGTCTCAAAGCCCTGCAACGGCACCGCTACGACGCAGCATCCACCGCCTTTCGGCAGCTCTTCGAACTGTATCCGGACGAGCGGGAATTGCACGAACGCGCGCGTCTGTACATCGCCGTGTGTGAGCGAGCGACCGGTCCACGAGCAAAGCCACCGAAGGGCGCCGCCGAAAGAATTCTGGCCGCTACCTTGGCGCTCAATCGTCATGATGTCGACGATGCACTCGCACTCCTCCGCACCGCCGCGGCCACAGATTCGAGCAACGACCACGTNCATTACATGCTGGCGCTCGCGCATGCCCAACGCGCTGACGCGGATACGGCGGGACGGCACTTGAGCAAGGCGATTGCACTCAATCCACGAAATCGGCTTAATGCGAAACACGAGCCAGATTTCGACCCAATCCGGGGAAGTCAGCCCTTTCTTGACGCGATCGAGACCCCGTAAGATCCTCGCGTCTCAGCTGACGGCGCCGGCCGCCAATCGATTACACTGGGCCCAGAGAGTGTCCTGGCGAGGCGTTCGTCTGGCCAGGCGCGAGGAGGGAGCAGCCAGGCGGGCTGTGACCGACGAAGTAACACGGCCAGACGGACGACTCGCTCGGAAACTTAATTGGAATGTCACGTCACGTCCTGATTCTGGCGGCCGGGCAAGGCACCCGGATGGCGTCGTCGCGGCCCAAAGTGCTGCATCGGCTGGCCGGGCTGGCGTTGATTGAACATGTCCTTCGGGCGGCGGAGCCGCTGAATCCCGCCATCACGGGGGTCGTGGTCGGGCACCAGGCGACTCAGGTGCAGGCGGACCTGGGCGACCGCACTTCGCTCCGATTCGTGGTGCAATCGAAACAATTCGGGACCGGTCACGCGTTGCTCCAGGCCGCTCCGATGTTGCAAGGACGGCGCGGCACGCTGGTGGTACTGTCCGGCGACGTGCCGTTGGTGCGAGCCGCCACGCTCGAGCATTTGGTCGCCACGCATGAAAGAACCAAAGCCGCGGTTACAGTCGTGACGGCGCATGTGCCGCGGCCATACGGATACGGGCGCATTGTGCGGACCGAGGGTCGACTCGCCGAGATCGTCGAGGAGCNAGATGCATCGGACGCGCAGCGGCAACTGAAGGAGATCAACAGCGGGATCTACGCGTTCGACCTCGATCCGCTCTTTGACGCCCTCCTAGAGATTCCACGCGGCGGCGCCGTCAACGAGATCTATCTGCCCGGACTCGTAACGATCTACCGGGGCCGCGGGTTGCCGGTCGAAACCATNGAGGTGTCGGACCCCGACGAGGTNCGCGGCATTAACAGCCAANCCGAATTGGCAGAGGTCGGACGGATCGTGAGACAGACCAAGAACGAAGAATTGATGGCGGCAGGCGTCACGATCGAAGACCCCGCCACGACCTACGTCGACGTGGACGTCACCGTGGGTCCNGATACGGTGATGCACCCTGGTGTGTTTCTTGAGGGTCGGACGACCGTCGGGGCCCGATGTGAATTGCACGCGGGCGTTCGGATCGTCGATTCGACGCTTGCAGACGACGTGCTGGTCAACAACCATTGCGTCATCCAGCACACCCGGATCGCTGAGGGCGCTCGAGTGGGGCCGTTTGCCCATTTGCGAGAGGGTACGGTGGTCGGAGCAGAGGCGAAGATCGGCAACTTCGTCGAAACAAAGAAAACGTCGTTGGGCCGAGGATCAAAGGCGAATCATCTAACGTATCTGGGCGACACCTCGGTGGGCGACGGCGCCAACGTTGGCGCCGGGACGATCACCTGCAACTACGACGGCGTGAACAAGCACGCGACCGCGATTGGGCACAACGCCTTCATCGGCAGCGGCACACAGCTGGTGGCGCCGGTCTCGGTGGGCGACGGCGCCTACGTCGGAGCCGGTTCCTGCATCACGGAGGACGTCCCAGCCGGCGCCCTCAGCGTGGCCCGCAGCCGGCAGCTCAACAAGACTGAGTGGGCCAGCCGCCGCCGGGACGACGAGAACTCGTAGCGGACTCAGGACACCAGGCTCGACGTCTATGTGCGGCATCATCGGTTACATCGGAGACAAGCCGGTCGTCCCGGTCCTGATCGAGGGACTGCGCCGACTGGAATACCGCGGCTACGACTCCGCCGGCATTGCCCTCGCGGGCGACGGGCTCGAGATTCGGCGCAGTGCCGGCAAGCTGGCCCGTCTGGAGGAAGTGATTGCCGCCCAGCCGGTGGACGGCGACTACGGTCTGGGCCACACGCGGTGGGCCACCCACGGACGGCCCACGGAGGAGAACGCCCACCCTCACCGCGATTGTACCGGCCGGATCGTGGTCGTGCACAACGGCATCATCGAGAACTACCTGGATCTGAAACACGAGCTCGAGGCGGACGGGCACCTCTTCCAGACCGAAACCGACACGGAAGTGATCGCCCACCTGGTCGAGCGAGAAATGCGCGACGACGGGCTCGAGTGTGCGGTACGACGCGCACTGGTCGCCGTCAAGGGACTCTTCGGACTGGTGCTGCTCAGCGCCGACGATCCGCAGAAACTGGTCGCAGTGCGCAACGGACCGCCGATCTTGGTCGGGCTGGGCGATCAGGAATTCTTCGTCGCCTCTGATGTGCCAGCCATTCTCAGCCATACCCGTAATGTCGTCTTTCTGGGAGACCAGGAGGTGGCCGTCATCACCCGCGCCGGGGTCGAGTTCACCGACTTCGACGGCGCCGCGGTGCAGACGACGACCCAGCGCATCACCTGGGACCCGGTGATGGCCGAGAAAGCCGGCTACAAGCATTTCATGTTGAAGGAGATCTTCGAGCAGCCGTGGGCGGTTCAGGAGACAGTGCTGGGGCGTGCGTCGCTCGAGTCAGGCCAGGTCTTCCTCGGTGAACTCGAGATTCCTGAGGAGCGGCTACGTGCGGTAGAGCGGATCGTCCTGCTGGCCTGCGGCACATCCTGGCATGCGGCGCTCGTCGGCAAGTTCGTGATCGAGCGGTTGACTGGCGTACCAGTAGAGGTCGACTACGGGTCGGAGTATCGCTATCGCGACCCGGTCGTGACAGCCGCGACGCTCGCGGTCGTCGTCACCCAATCAGGCGAGACGGCGGACACGCTGGCCGCGCTGCGCGAGGCGCACCGGAAGGGCGCGGTCAGCATCGCCATCTGCAACGTGGTGGGGAGCATGGCGACCCGTGAAGCCGATGCCACGGTGTACACCCATGCCGGTCCGGAAATCGGCGTCGCGTCCACCAANGCATTCACGTCACAACTGGTGGCGTTCCACTTGCTGGCGCTGTATCTGGCGCAGGTGCAAGAGANGCTGCCCCCCGACNCCGCGCGGGCCCATCTCGAAGACCTGAACCACCTGCCCCGGTTGCTCGAGCAGACGCTCCGATGCGATGAGGTAATTCGGACCGTGGCCCGACGCTTTCATGCGCATCGCAATTTTCTGTACCTGGGGCGTGGCATCAACTACCCGATCGCCCTCGAAGGCGCGCTGAAGCTCAAGGAGATTTCCTACATTCACGCGGAGGGGTATCCGGCCGGAGAAATGAAACATGGCCCGATCGCTCTCATCGACGAAGACATGCCAGTGGTCGCCCTGCTGCCAGCCGGTCCAGTGTTTGAGAAAATGGTGTCGAACCTGCAGCAAGTCAAGACTCGCGGCGGGGCCATCATCGCTGTCACCAACACCGCTCACGAGGAGATTGCCCCCCTCATTGACCCGTCCCGGGATGCCATCATTACGATTCCCGATTCACCGCCNCTTCTCACCCCCATTGTGATGGTGGTGCCACTGCANCTGCTCGCGTACCACATCGCCGTCCGGCGTGGCTGTGATGTGGACCAGCCGCGCAACTTGGCGAAGAGTGTCACGGTCGAGTGACCGAGCCCCCCCGCGTGGCCCGTCCCGGTATGGACTTCCTGGAGGAATTGAACCCGGAGCAGCGGGCGGCGGTCATGCAGACCGAGGGACCGCTGTTGATTCTGGCCGGAGCCGGGTCGGGCAAGACCCGCGTCATCTCCTCTCGCGTGGCCTACCTGGTTGGCGATGGACACGCCGAACCGGATCAGGTCNTGGCCGTCACCTTCACCAACAAGGCGGCGGCCGAGATGCGANAGCGCGTGGAGCNNCTCCTGGCCGCCGATTGCAGCCGGCTCTGGGTATCAACGTTCCACTCCTTCTGTGCTCGGCTCCTCAGACGCGAGGGACCGGCCATTGGCCTCTCCCGCGACTTCGTAATCTATGACTCGGCGGACCAGTTGTCCATCGTGCGGCGAGCGCTCCGGGACTTGAACATCGACGACAAGATGCTGCCGGCCCGGCAGGCGCTGTCCATCATCAGCCAGGCAAAGAACCAGATGACCGACCCGGAGTCGCTCCGGAATGAGAGCTGGAGCGCTCGGGGCGAGATGGCGGCCAAGGTGTTCGAGCGATACCGTCGGGCCCTCAGCGACGCCAACGCGCTCGACTTCGACGACTTGTTGCTTTGTACGGTCGACCTGTTCGCCACCGTTGAACCGGTCAAGCGACGGTACGCCGAGCGGTTCCGGTTCATCATGGTCGACGAGTACCAGGACACGAATCAGCCGCAGTACACGCTGATTCGGCATCTCGCCGACCACCATCGCAACCTCTGCGTCGTGGGAGACCCGGACCAGTCCATCTACAAATGGCGCGGCGCCGACCTCCGCAACATCATGAACTTCGAGCAGGACTTCCCCGAGGCCACCGTCGTCCGCCTTGAGCAGAACTACCGCTCGACCCAGGTCATCTTGGACGCCGCGTCGGCCGTCATCCGACGGAACCGCAATCGCAAGGAGAAGCGCCTGTGGACCGACCGCACCGGCGGATCGTCACTCAGGTACTTCCGCGGAGGTGACGAGCTCGAAGAGGCGGATTGGATCACCAGTCGGCTGGGCGAGGCGCTCGCGGCCGGGGAAGAGCTGNTCGGCGTGCTGTACCGCACCAACGCGCAGTCACGCGCATTGGAAGACGCCCTGCTCAGACAGGGGACGGCATACAAGATCATCGGCGGCGTCCGGTTCTACGAGCGCAAAGAGGTCAAAGACGCTCTGTCCTACCTCCGGCTGTTGATGAATCCAGACGATGACGTCAGCCTCCGACGGGTCATCAACGTGCCTGCCCGCGGCATTGGAAAAGGCGTCATGACCGCCCTCGAGGCACTGGATCCGCAGGCGCCAGACGCCGGGCCGCTGTTTGCGGGCACAGGGGTAGACCCTGGAGTGGCGGGGTCGCTGTGGCGGCGTCTGGATCGCGCGCTCGACGAAAAGCTCCTGCCAACCCGTGGCTTGACCGCGCTCCGACATTTCCGCGATCTCATTCGAAGCCTCAGCGACATCGCGACTCAAGAGCCGGTCTCCGACGTGCTGGGCAAGCTGCTCGACCAGAGTGGATACCTCANGGATCTTCGAGATCAGGAAACCGAGGAGGCTGAGGGNCGACTGGCCAACCTGATGGAACTGGTCTCGGCCGCGCGCGACTACGAGCTACGCGACCCGGATCCGTCGCTGGCCGGGTTCGTTGACCGGCTGGCCCTGCTCTCGGAGACAGACGAGGACAACGCCAGTGGAGCTCCGGAAGCGCGGGTCTGGCTGATGACCCTGCACGCCGCGAAGGGACTNGAGTTNCCGGTCGTGTTCATGGTCGGGATGGAGGAGGGGCTCTTCCCCCACATGCGCTCGCACGACGACGACGAGGCGATCGAGGAGGAGCGTCGCCTCTGCTATGTCGGGATGACGCGAGCGCAAACACGTCTCATTCTGACGAGCGCNGCTCGCCGCCGCGTCTTTGGCGAATATCAGGCCTCTGAGCCCTCGCGCTTTCTCAGTGAGATCCCATCTGAGCTGGTGGACGTGGTGCANCCGGTCTTCTCCACCCCGGCGCGGGTGCCCACGACGTTCGGGCGGGCGCGTCGAGGCCGGAGCCGGGCGGAGGCCAACACAGAGATTCAACCGGACTACGGTTATGCGTACGAAGACGAGGACCAGTCGGTCATCAGTGTCAGTCCGGGCACGCGCGTGCGCCACGTGACGTTTGGGGTGGGGACCATCCTCTCGGTCGAGCCGTTGACCGACGACATGAAGCTCACGGTGCACTTCAACGACGTCGGACGAAAAACCCTGCGAGCCAAGTACGCGAAACTCACCCTGGCATAACAGGGCGCCCGACACTTACACCAGCAGCGGTGATTGACGGTAACNGGGTCATCTCGCGGGTCAANTAGTGCACCGCCGTCGAGATGCGGTCACCNGCTCTCGACGGTCGTGCACTAGCGACGGCGCGTGTGCGTGAGCCGCACGCGAGGGCCCGACCCCCTGCCCGTCGGCGGGTCAAGTCCTGCCCGTGTCCCGAGTCCTGCTCCCGGCTGGGCTCCGGTCACAGGGTCCCAATGACCGAATGGAGCAGATCCATCATCGGTCCTGGGTAGAGTCCGAGGGCGACCGATACCCCGGCGACGACGAGAAGCGGCACGGTCATCGTCCAGGGGGGGTCTCGCAGGTCCGCGTTCGCCAGTTCGGGGCTCAGCGGTCCGAAGAAGATCTTGCGCGCTGCCCCGAACGAATAGGCGACAGTCAGCAGGATCGCGGTCACCCCGCCGATCGCGACTGCGAGACCGAGCGGGCCGGCTTGCACGCCACGCTCGAAGATGCCGGTGAACATGATCCACTCGGCGGTGAAGCTGCTGAACGGTGGAAACCCCGACAGCATCATGGCGCCGATGAGCCACAGGGCCGCCGTGACCGGCATTTTCTTCGCCAGCCCGCCAAGCGCGTCCATGTCGCGGATACCCGTGACGTAGACGACGATGCCCGCGGTGGAGAAGAATACCGTCTTTCCCATGATGTGGCTCAGAAAGAAGAACATGCTGCCCTCGACGCTGGCGATCGTCAGCGCGGCCAGACCGAGGACCGAGTATGCAATCTGGCTGATCGTGGAACAGGCCGCCAGACGCTTGATGTCGGTCTGGGCCAGTGTCAGGAGTGACCCGTAGATCATCGTCGCCAGCGCCAAGACCATGAGCGGCGGGCCGAAGCGCGCGAAGTCGTCTCCCAGCGGCAACACCGTCACTCGGATCAGGATATACACGGCCAGGTTCGCATAGACGGCGAGCAGCCCCGCGATGCATGTCGGNTGCTCAGCGTGCACCGATGGCATCCACACGTGGAACGGCACCACGGCCAGCTTCATCATCAGGCTGATCACGAACAGGACGATGGCGCTGGTGACGAGCGGCGTTCCCGCCATTTCGTGCAGGTCCGCGATCTCGAGACTGCCGATCTGGCTGTAGACGACGAGTGACCCCACCAGGAAGAACAGCGCCCCGATGATGCCCCACGACAGGCTCACGAACGCGACACGCACCCGTTCTCGGTAGCCGAAGAACGCCATCAGAAAGAACAGCGTGATGGTCAGCACTTCCTGGAAAAAGTAGACGGCGACTAGATTGGTGCTCAGGATCGTGCCGATGAAACCGACCGGAAAGAACGGCAGCAACGTGAAGAACTGCCTGTGGTAGCCGACCTGGGCGGGGCTGCCCTCCGAGTGGTAGAGGATCTCAACCCGGTGCTCCACGTAGCGAATCGAGTAGACCGCCAAGACGGTGCAGAGCAGGAGGATGACCGCCAAGGTCGGAGCGCTGAGCCCGTCGGCCAGCAGGCGGAGACCGATGCCGGGGGAGATGACCAGATACTCCTCGACGACGACGTTGCCCCGATAGACCTCGACCGTGACGAGGACGGCGAGACAGGTGGTGTAGAACAGGGCGATCGCGGCGATCCACCCGGCCATCTGACCGCTCCGGCGGCGGGTCAGAAAGATGGCCAGCGATGCCAGAGCGGGGATCAGGAGGATCTGCAGCAGTATGGCCGGCACTAGTGAGGCACCTCAGCCGCCNGCCGTTCCCAGGAACAGGTAGGTCAGCAGCATCCCGAACAGGATCAGCACATACGACACGTTGTAGACCAGCTCTTCGGTGTCGGCGCGCAGGCGGTCGACGANACGCTGCAGCCGACCCGTGAACACCCACGGCAGCCGCCGGTGGACAAGGTCGTCAAGGTGCGCCTCGCAGTCGTGGGCGACCCACCGAGCGAGACGNCTGGTGCNCGTTACGAAGACGCGGGTGATCACCCGATCGATCGCCCACCGGTTCCAGAAGAACATATGCAGGGTGCGCGCCACCGGGCTCCGGTCGATCACGCGCTGCAGGTCCCTCCTCCTCCCCACGTACAGGAGGTATGCCGGCGCCGCACCGGCGACGACGAACAGCACCGAGAGGATCGGAACGAGCGCGTGCGAGGAGGACTCGTCTGCCGTCGTGCCTACGGCCGTGGGTGTCCCGACTGCGGGCGTCGCCGCCATGGCCCCGTCGAACGCGCTCACCTCGAACGCGTGGTGAAGCACCCGTTCAAGCACCGGGCCGCCGAGCCCGGCGACCACGATGGCGACCGCGAGCACGCCCGAGGCCAGGCGCATCGAGGGGGCCCCGTCGGGGAGGTGGCCGCTCGACCGCACCGTGTCGACAACATGCGCGCTCGGCTCGCCGTGAAACACGAGGCCGAAGAAGCGCACCGTGTAGCAGGCCGTGACGCCCACGGTGACGAGCGCCAGCATGAACAACGGTAGGCTCGCGTCGATCGTGACAAGCAGAATCGCATCCTTGCTCCAGAAACCGGGAAACGGCGGCACCCCCATGAGCGACAGCGCGGCGACCAGCGTGAAGCCCCAGGTCGCCGGCAAGTGCCGCTGGGTCCCCCCCATGTCCGTCATGTAGAAGGAGTGCAGGGCCTTTATCACGGTGCCGGCGCACAGAAAGAGNCAGGCCTTGAAGAGCGCGTGGGCGACGAGATGGAAGACGCCCGCGGTGTAGCCATCCAGCAGCAGCCCGGGTGCGAGACCGGCCGCGCCCAGCCCGAGCAGCATGTACCCGATCTGACTGACGGTCGAGTAGGCCAGCACTTTCTTGAGCTCGAGCGCGACCAGTGCCTGCGTGGCGGCGAGGAACGCTGTGAACGCCCCGATCCAGGCCGTGACATGGAAGAACCACGCGGCCTCGCCGATGTCTGCCACCCAGTAGCCGTAATAGAACAGCGGGACCAAGCGGGCCACCAGATACACACCGCTCTTGACCATCGTCGCGGCGTGGATCAGCGCCGACACCGGGCCGGGTCCGGCCATCGCCTCGGGGAGCCACTCGTGCAAGGGGAATTGTGCCGATTTTCCGAGCGGTCCCGCCAGCAGCAGCAGGCTGACCAGGATCACCATGCCGGGGGAGGCCGCCATCGCGGCCAGCCAGGTCGGCGCGGTGGCGTAGAGCTCCAGGAAGTTCAGGGTCCCGGCGTAGAAGTACAGCAGGAGGATGCCGCCGAGCATGAGCATGTCGCCCACACCGGTGACGAGGAGCGCTTTGAGACACGCCTCGGACGGCTTCACGAAGGGTGTCGGCGGTGGCCCCCCGATCCAGTACTTCCGCTGGTCCTGGTAGTAGAAACCGATCAGGCCGTAGCTGCACACGCCGACCAGCTTCCACCCGATGAACAGGAACAGCAGGTTGCTCGACAGGACCAGCAGCAGCATGCTGCCGATGAACCCGTTCATCCACATCCAGAAGCGNGNCTGCGCCGGGTCGCCCTTCATGTAGCCGGCGCAGTAGACCATGATGACGAAGCTGATCACCGCCACGACATTGGCGAGGACGATACTGAGGGGGTCGACCAGCACGCCGAACTCNATCCGGACGGGATGTTCGAGCCATCCCATCGTATGTTCCACCGGCAACCGTTCCGGGTGGAGCAGCTCCGGCAGCAGGCTCAGCGCCGCCCCCGCTGCCACGAAAGAGCACAGCAGNGCGCCCGTATCTCTGACCCTGGGATGCACACGCGCCAGGAGCGGCGTCACGACCGCGCCCACCAGCGGCGCGCCGATGCAGACCCACGCAGCGAGTGCCGTCACGCGTTCACCTCGCCAGACCGGCCGGCATGGCCGGCTCGATGAATCGGTCCACCACTTCGCCGTTGAAGATACCAAGCAACACGATAATGGCGGTGACCGCCAGCATCGGTCCGAGCATGGTCCAGGGGACCTCGTCCCGTTGTGTCGCCTCGGGAACCGGCTGCCGGCCACCCCCTCCCGTGGCGTCGTCATTCGGGAAATATATGTATCGGAGCACGTTGGCCAGATAGGCGAGCGCCAGGACGCTGCTGAGGACGATCACGCCGACGAAGACCCAGTTACCGGCATCGATCGCACCGAGGATCAAATAGAACTTGCTGAAGAAGCCGCCGGTCGGCGGTATCCCGATCATCGCAAACGCGCAGATCGTGAACGTCGCCGCGGTCACGGGCATCTTGCGAGAGAGATTTCGGAACTCCCGGATTTCGCGTAGACCGGTGCGATAGACGATGGCCCCGGCCACCAGGAAGAGCCCGCCCTTCATGAAGGCGTGGTTCACGAGATGGAGGATGCTACCGGTGAACCCTGCGGTGTTGGCCAGGCCGATGCCCAGCACGATGTAGCCGATCTGTGCCACCGACGAGTAGGCGAGCAGGCGCTTGAAGTCCGACTGCGCGATGGCCATCACCGAACCCAGAATCATGGCAGCCGCCCCGATCCAGCCCAGTAGCGTTGTCACCGGAATCATCTCGATGGAGAACCGTGGCTCGAACACGAAGAACATGACCCGCACCAGGACATAGGCTGCAACCTTGGTGGTGGTGGCCGCGATGAGCGCGCTGACGGCCGACGGCGCGTTGGAGTACGCGCCCGGCAGCCATGTGTGCATCGGGAAGAGNGCCATCTTGATCGATATCCCGATGACGAAGAAGGCGAAGCCGACGAGCACCGTGGTCGATTCGTAGAGGTCGGGCAGAATCCGAGACAGGTCTGCCATGTTGAGAGACCCGGTCACGCTGTAGAGATAGCCGACCGCGAGNAGATAGAATGCGGCGCCGACCGTGCCGAGGATGACGTAGCGGAAGGCCGAGACAACCGCCGCCCCGCCGCCGATTGAGACGAGGGCGTAGCTGGCCAAGGACGTGATCTCGAGGAACACGTACAGATTGAACATGTCGGCGGTGGCAACCTGCCCGGCCAGCCCCGCAACCAGCAACAGGTAGACGGTGTAGAACGGGACCTCCTTCGACGGAATCTCCTTCAGGATGCTCTGTTTCGAATAGATGCCGACGAGCAGGGTGATGATGGTGAGGAACAGCAGCATCAGCGCGCTGAGGGCGTCAACCCGGAACTCGATGCCCCACGGCGGCGCCCAGCCACCCATGTAGTAGTGCACCGGACCGTTCATGACCACGTCTTGCGCGGCGACGATCGCGGCGCCGCACGAGACAGCAAGGGCGGTGAGGACGAGGGGGAAGACGGCCGGTCGATACCACCAGCCGAGCACCGGCAGCATGAACGAGGTCAGAAGCGGCGCGAGGACAATGAGGACCGGGACCACCGACTGGTGCGCGTTCATCCCGAGGCCCGGACGCGGTCCCGCAGCTCATCCTCTTCCAATGTGCCGTACTGTCGATGGATCCGGAGGAGCAAGGCGAGCGCCACACCGGTGATGGCCACCCCCACAACGATGGCGGTCAACATGAGCACGTGCGGAAGCGGGTTGACGTAGTCGGCGGCGTCGAGCACCGGTCCGGTCACGTGGTCAGGTCCGGCCAGCACAATCGGGATCGTCGCGTCTCGCTTGGCCGACAGCGACACGATGAACAGGATGATAGACCACTGGAAGATGTTCAACCCGACCAGCTTCTTGACGAGATTGGTTTTCCCGGTCATGGCGTAGAAGCCGATCATCATCAGGATGATGTAGGCGACGGTGTTGAAGTGCCCGATGACGAAATCGAAGACGGCGTCGACCATGGCCTAGAACGTCAGCAGATCTCGGAAGATCGAGAGCATGGCGGCCGTAACCGTGATCCCGATGCCGATCTCGATCACGAGCATCCCGACGCTCCTCGGCTCCGAGAACGGGAGCACACCGTAATCCAGATAGTTGGCGCCAAGCACGAGGCAGACCACACCGATTCCCGCGTACAGGAGCACCCCGGCGCTCATGAACCCCNTCAGCGCCGTCAANGACAATCGCCGGCGGAGCGTCTCGCTTCCTTCCGCCATGGCCAGCAGGATGAAGCTGGACGCGAGGATCACGCCCCCCTGAAAGCCGCCCCCCGGACTGCTGTGGCCGTGCATGATGACATACAGCCCGAAGAGCTGAATGAACGGCGCCAGGCCACGACACACCATCCTGACGATGAGGTCCGGCTGCTCGGGCGTCACGACTCGTCCTCCTCCCGTGTAGACCGCAGGATCAACAGGACCGCCATGGCGCCGGCGAAGATCACGGTCACCTCACCAAGGGTGTCGAAGCTCCGATAGTCGGCGAGCACGGCCGTGACCATGTTCGGCACCGCCGTCTCCTCGAGCCCCGACTCGATGTATCGCGGTGAGACGTGTGTGGCCGGTGGCGATCCGGGGTCGCCGGTGTCCGGCATGTTCAGCGACCCCAGGATCAGCAGAAGCCCGATCACGGTGGTCAGGACGAGATGGAGGAATCTCAATCTTTGCTCACCCGTTCCGTCTTGTAGACGGTGATCACGAAGAAGACCGTCGTGATGCCAGCTCCGACGGCNGCCTCCGTGAACGCGACGTCGACCGCGCCCATCTCGATCCACAGGAGGCACATGAACAGACTGAAGGCCCCCAGGAGGACCACCGAGGCCAGGAGATCTCTGACGCCGACCGCAGCGACTGCGCAGATGATCGCCAGGCCGAGCAGGACGATGTCGAGCTGCCAGATCATCGACTCTCCTCGCGCGTCCACCAGGCGAGGTCGTTCCGCTTGGCCGCTCTGGCAANGGCGTGAGTCGCGGTCGGGCTCGTGACAAAGANGAAAAGGGCCACGATNAGTAGCTTGACACTGGCCAGGACGAAGCCACCGTACCAGGCGAGACCGGTCAGGACGAGCAGACTCCCCAGCGTGTCGCACTTTCCCGCCGCATGCATCCGGGTGTAGAAGTCCGGAAACCGGATCAGCCCGATGGCGCCGGTGAGCATGAAGAACACCCCCCCACCAACCAGAACCAGCCCCNCGGCGGTCATGGCGCAGCCCCGCTACGCTTCACGAGCACGCCCTTGCTCTCGAAGTATCTCGACAGCGCGAGTGTCCCGATGAAGTTGATCAAGGCGTACAGTAACGCGATGTCGATAAAAAACTCCACGCGGTCGAAGAGATGCCCGGTCAGCACGATCACAGCAATCGTCTTCGTGCCGATGACGTTGACGCCGATGATGCGGTCGATGATGCTCGGCCCGCGGACGACCCGATACAACGACAGCAGCACCGCGACCAGAATGACGCTCGAGGCTCCAAGAAAGAAGCTGGACGACATAGGTAAGGGCGGTCAGCAGGTCAAGGATGCGGCACGATATTCATCGACGCTAGCACATCGGGCTCCAGGAAGACGTGCCCGACTCGCCGTGCCATCTCCCCGCTCCGCAGGCTCCTGGCCGCCTGGTCGCTGACCGCATGAACCGTGAACTCGTCGTCGACGATGTCCATGGTGATGGTTCCCGGGGTCAGCGTGATCGCGTTGCCGAGGACCGCTCTGGCCAGGTCGCTCTTCAAACCGGTCTTGAACTGCACGATCTGTGGGCGCAGCTGACCCGGTCGCCAGACCAGATACACGACATGCAGGTTGGCGAGGACGATCTGGTAGAGCAGCCACGGCAGGTGGCGCAGAACCCGCCACGTCGTGACGGCGGTGCGAGACGAAAGCGTCCGCGGAAGCAGAAGTTCCGAGGAGAACACGGCGACAANCGCGGANCATGCCACACCGAGCGCGAGATGGAGCGCGTCGAAATGGCCGGAAAAGACCAGCCAGACGGCGAACAGGATCAGGAAGACCACCAGTCTCTGCACCGGAGAGGTATTGTATCCGAGCGTCGTGTTCAACTATATGAAGTTCAAGCTGAACGGCGCGGCCCCGACCAACTGGAGCACACGGGTGCGGATCGGCGGGGGACTCGCCATCTCGGNCGCTGGGGATTCCGGCATGTGGGAGGCGGCCAGACGGCGGCAAAATCGGAAGTTGTCGAGCGGTCCGGTCACGGACTGATCGAAATCAGGGTCCTACGCCAAATTGAAAGGCCCGACCCCACGCAAGCGAAGGATCGGGCCTGAGACGGCACCCGGCGATCGGCGCGAGACGGACCGGCTAGCTGACGTTGGCGATGACCCAGCGGCCTTCGATCGGCTCGTCGCCATTCGCCAGAATCGTCCGTTGCAGCGTAACCGTCAACTCTTGCTCGCTCGAGTTGCCATTGAGCTCGACGGTGGCGGTCACCGAGACATCTTTGGTGACGATCTCCCCGTCGAACTGGGACAGATCACCCGCGCCGGGGTTGTTGTAGACGCTCAGCGTCGCCGTATCCTCCTCATTNGAGAGCGCCTGCTGGGCATCGGCGACGGATCTTGAATGTTCCATTGTTCGATTGCGCCAGTCGGTCCACGCTTCCTGCACGTCGCCGTCACGCGAGGCCACGGATTCGTCGTCGCGCTCGGCTTCGAGGACGCGGTTGATCGCCTCAAAGTTCTCGTCCTGATAGGCGATTTTCTCTTGCGTGAACGCCTCTTCTTCGGTCTGCGCATCAGCCACGGCCTGGGTCAGCTCTTTGACCCGAAGTGGTCGGCTGCGCTCTTCACTCACNCTGTTTACGGNGGGGCCTCTGACGGTCCCTNTTTCGTCGGCATTCCAGCGGAACATCGTGATGTTGACAAGCGAGCCACGGTCACCAACATTGGATGCATTGAAGTAGGTCCGAATCAGTGTCTGTTCGGGCCCGGCGCCGCCGCACGCAGACACCAGTAGCGTCAGCGATGCTGCAAACAGTGCGAGTCGAAACGTGGTCGTTCTAGTTCGAGACATCAAACCGCCCCCCCTTGCACTAGTGCGTCGGAAGTTCCCGACCCCCGACGCTGGTGATTCCCTAGCCGGTCGCCTTAGACGCGGGTTCCGGACCGGAATGCTCCTCCTCGTCGTCACTCGCGACGTCCACCAACCGTGCGAGCGAAACAACCAGGTCCTGTTCGTCGATCTCGATCAGGCGTACACCTTGAGTCGCCCGACCAATCGGCCGGATGTCCTTCGTATCCATGCGAAGGACTTTGCCCTGCTGAGTGATGAGCATCAGCTCATCCTCGTTCTCGACATAGGCAATGCCTGCCACACGGCCATTTCGATCCGATGTGTGGATGCTAATAATACCGAGTCCACCTCTTGATTGCACGCGGTATTCATCCAGTTCGGTCCGCTTGCCGTAGCCGTTCTCAGTCACCGTCAACAGGGTTCCGCCAGGCCGTACAACGGCCATCGCGACCACCTCGTCCTGATCCCGCAGGTTGATCCCGCGCACCCCACGAGCAATGCGCCCCATCGGTCGGACGTTCTGCTCCTTGAATCGGATGGCCTTGCCTTCGCGAGTGCCCAGGAACACCTGGCCTTGGCCATCCGTGATCTCGGCCGCGATCACGGCGTCATCCTCGGATACGCCTACGGCGATGATCCCGCCCTGCCGCGGGTTCCGAAAGGCTCGCAGATCGGTCTTCTTNATGATGCCGCGTCGTGTNCCGGTGACGATGTAGCGCTCTCCGTCCTCTGCCGGCCACTCACGCACGGCGAGGAGCGCCGCAATTTTTTCTCCCGACTCCATCGAGACGAGGTTCGCGATCGACTTCCCNCGTCCGCTCGGACCCACNTCCGGTATCGTGTAGACCTTCAGCCAGTAGACGCGCCCGCGGTCGGAGAAAATGAGGATGTAGGAATGGGTGGACGCGACAAAGAGATGGGTCAGGAAGTCTTCGTCGCGCGTACTCATCCCGATCCGCCCCTTACCGCCCCGGCGCTGGCTTCGGTACTCGGTGATGGCGGTGCGCTTGATGTACCCCGTGTTGCTGACGGTGATCGCCATATCCTCTTCAACGATCAGATCCTCGATACGGAGTTCGCCTGGGTCGTCTACGATCTCGGTGCGCCGCTCGTCGCCGTACTTCGCCTGCACCGCGCGCAATTCCTCGACCACGATCCCCATGAGCAACCCCTCGCTCCCGAGGACCTCGCGCAATCGTTCGACCACGAGCAGCAACTCAGCCAGCTCGTCCAGCACCTTCTNGCGCTCGAGCCCGGTGAGCCGCTGCAGCTGCATGTCGAGAATCGCCTGCGCCTGAATCTGGCTCAGCTCGAAACGCGCCATCAGGCCGGTTCGTGCCTCGGCGGGATTCCGGGCGCCGCGGATGAGGGCGATGACGGCATCGAGGTGATCGAGCGCGATCTTGAGTCCTTCGAGGATGTGCGCGCGCGCCTCCGCCTTGCGAAGCTCGAACTCGGTACGTCGCCGCACCACGCCATGCCGGAACGCGACGAACTGCTCCACTATGTCGAGCAGNGGGAGCACCCGTGGGCGCCCGCCCGCGATCGCCAGCATGATCACGCCGAAGGTGGTCTGCAAGGGNGTCTGCTTGTAGAGGTTGTTCAGCACCACCTCTGGCACCTCGCCACGCTTGAGCTCGATGACGATACGCATGCCATCGCGGTCCGATTCGTCGCGCAGGTCACTGATGCCCTCGAGTGACTTGTCACGGACGAGGTCCGCGATCTTCTCGATCAGGCGGACCTTGTTGAGCTGGTAGGGGATCTCATTGATGATGATCGCCTGCCGGTCCCCTCGTCCGATCGGTTCAACCTCCGACCGTCCGCGGACGGTCAACGAACCCCGACCGGTCTGGTAAGCCGAATCGATACCGGCGCGCCCCACGATGTATCCACCGGTCGGAAAATCCGGTCCAGTGATGATGGTGCGCAACCCTCGCCGCTTCTCCTCGTCCGTTTCCTCTCGATGTTCAATGGTCCAGACCACGCCCTTGATGACCTCGGTCAAGTTGTGCGGCGGAATATTGGTGGCCATACCGACCGCGATGCCGGACGACCCGTTGACGAGCAGATTCGGGTAGGGCGTGGGGAGCACCGAGGGTTCCTCGGTGGTCTCGTCATAGTTCGGGACGAAGTCGACCGTCTCTTTGTCGAGATCGGCCATCAGGTCGTCCGACAACGGCTGCAGCTTCGCCTCGGTATAACGCATCGCCGCCGGCGGGTCGCCGTCGACCGATCCAAAGTTCCCCTGGCCGTCGACCAGGGGATACCGCATGTTGAAACCCTGCGCCATCCGAACGAGCGTGTCGTAGATGGAGGCATCTCCGTGGGGGTGGAAATTCCCCATGACCTCGCCGACGATCTTGGCGCATTTGCGATATGCACGATTGGAGGCCAGGCCCATCAGACGCATGCCATAGACGACCCGGCGATGGGCCGGTTTGAGGCCGTCTCGTACATCGGGCAACGCACGCCCGATGATGACGCTCATGGCNTAGTCCATGTAGGAGCGCCGCATCTCGTCTTCGATGTTGACGGGCGTGTTGATATCGGGAGCGTCGGACATATGGATTACTCCGGCCGGTTCGGTGCCGGACCCGGGTCTCCAGGGGTCGGCCTTCGGGTCTCAGGGTCGAGCGCGTGCACAGTTGGCGAATCTGGCGCCAGTGCTGCGCGCCGGGGTACGTGTGCCTATCTAGATGTCAAGGTTCTGGACGTCGAGCGCATTGTCCTCGATGAACTTGCGACGTGGTTCGACTTGGTCACCCATGAGCGTGGTAAACATCAGGTCGGCTTCGGTATCGTCTTCCGCGCGAACCTGTAGCAGCGTCCGATTNTCGGGATTCATCGTCGTGTCCCAGAGTTGGTTGGGATTCATCTCGCCGAGCCCCTTGTAACGGTTGATCGCCACGCCACGCCGCCCCGCGGCCAAGAAATGATCGACAAGCTCGTCGATATCGCGAATCTGGGCCTCTCCTGTTTTCGCCTCGGCGGCCTCGGCGATTCCATCGGACGCGGTCTCCGCGGTGTCACCACGTGGCACGGTCGCGACGACCATCGGACCGGTGACCCCGTCGGTCGCGCGGTAACTAGCNAGAAGAGCGCGATACTCGGCCGACTCTACAAACTCGATCCCGACCGTCTGGCGTCGTGCGAAACCGCCGCTGCGGTCCTCTACCACCAACTGGTGGGCGTTGTGCTCCGCATCCACGTCAACGCTGACACTCCGTAGCGACGTCGTCAGGTCTCGTGCGAGTGCTGCGAGCCGCTCAGGATCGACAAAAAACGCTTTCCCATCGGCGTTCTGGATCAACAACTGCTGCACAATGTCGGACCCNGGACCCCGACGCTCAACGATCGCCCGGTATCGCTGGAACGTCACCAACTGATGCAGTAACGTCTCCAGGTCGCTCTTGGTCCACTCCCGGGTCCCCAGTTTCAGCACACGCGTCTCGGCCGCGCGCTTGAAAAGCCACGACTCGAGCTCTCGATCGTCTTTGACGTAGGTTTCACTGCGACCGCGTTTCACGCGATACAGCGGCGGTTGCGCGATGTGGATATGGCCACGTTCGATCAACTCGCGCATCTGCCGATAGAAGAATGTGAGCAACAACGTCCGGATATGCGAACCGTCGACGTCGGCGTCCGTCATGATGATGATGCGGTGATACCGGAGTTTCTCCGGGTTGAAATCATCCTTCCCGATGCCGCACCCGAGCGCGGCGATCATCGTGCGAATCTCGTCACTGCCCAGCATCTTGTCGAAGCGGGCCTTTTCGACGTTGAGAATTTTGCCTTTGATCGGCAAGATGGCCTGAAATAGTCGATCCCGGCCTTGTTTCGCTGAGCCCCCGGCAGATTCACCCTCCACGATATACAGCTCACACTTCGCAGGGTCACGTTCCTGGCAATCGGCGAGCTTCCCCGGTAGTGTGCTGTTGTCGAGCGCGCCCTTCCGTCGAACGAGGTCACGGGCCTTCCGAGCCGCTTCTCGAGCCCGTGCAGCGTCGATGGTCTTATTGACAATCCGCTTGGCGATCTGCGGATTTTCCTCGAGGAACGCGCCCAGAGAGTCGTTNATGATCGCCTCGACGATGCCTTTGACCTCAGTGTTTCCAAGTTTGGTNTTGGTCTGACCCTCGAACTGGGGNTGTGGAATCTTGACACTGATTACCGCCGTCAGGCCTTCTCGGATGTCGTCGCCGCCGATACTTTCCTTCAGGTCTTTCGCGAGATTCTGACGAGTGGCGTAGCTATTAAGCGTGCGGGTCAGGGCGGCCTTCAGCCCAGAAACGTGCGTGCCGCCTTCCTGGGTATTGATGTTGTTGGCAAAGGCGTGCAGCGTCTCGGTATAGCTGTCGTTCCACTGGAGCGAAATCTCTGCGTCGATGCCCTCACGTTCGCCACGCATGTAGATCGGCTCGGCGTTGACGGCAACCCGGCTCTGGTTGAGGTACTGCACGAATGAGTTAATTCCCCCCTCATACCGAAAATCATGATTCTTGCCGTCTCGCTCGTCATCGAGGGTGATGCGAACGCCGCCATTCAGAAACGCCAGTTCTCGAAGTCGGTGGGCAAGCGTATCGAAGCTATACACGACACTCTCGAACACCTCGCGGTCCGGTTTGAACATCAGCTTTGTGCCACAGCGTTTCGTGATGCCTATTTCTTCGAGGTCGCCGTCTGGCACGCCACGGGTATAGCTCTGTTGGTAGACCTTGCCGTTACGCCAGATTTCNAGGACCACCGTTTCTGACAACGCATTGACAACCGATACGCCGACGCCATGCAGGCCCCCCGACACCTTGTAGCTATCGTTGTCGAATTTCCCACCNGCGTGCAGCACGGTCATCACGACTTCCGCCGCCGGCCGACCACTCGCGTGCAGGTCCACCGGAATACCGCGGCCGTTGTCGACCACGGTAATCGANTTATCGATGTGAATCGTGACCTTAATAACGTCGCAGAAACCGGCCAACGCCTCATCGATGGCGTTGTCTACGACCTCGTAGACGAGATGATGCAGCCCGAGGGTTCCCGTCGAGCCGATGTACATCGCGGGACGCTTGCGAACGGCCTCGAGTCCTTCAAGAACCTTAATTTTGTCCGCACCATAGTCCGCCAGGTCGGCCTCGGTCACGGTGGGTGGTACCGGTGCGATTGACATGTCAGCCTCGCCAGGCACAGGCACCGTGCTCCCACGCTCTTCTGGTTCNAACTCCGTCATTTNTTCTTTGTCTTTTCCGAGCGCCGGATGTCGGTCNTNCTCGCGAGCGGACCCGTATCGGACGCCGCAGTTCCCGAGTTATGGGGCTGTGGTTGGGCGTGCGGGTTAGCCGTACGGTTAGATCCGCATCGGCATAATCACGTAGGTGTAGTNACAGCCGTTGCTCCCGGCTGGTGAGAGAACCGCCTGACTGAGCTCGTCTTTGAACTCGAGCGCGACACTCTCCGTTTCGGCCACAGCCATGAAGTCGAGCAGATATTGGGCGTTGAAGCAGATACCCAGCGCCGGTCCGTCATAGTCGACGGTGAGCACNTCTGAGGCTTCGCCGACCTCGGGACTACTCGAGGTAATCTCGACCTTGCCACCGTCGATCTGGAATTTGACGGCGCGAGAACGCTCGCTCGACAGGAGCGCCACCCGCTTGATCGCACTGGTCAGCCGATCCCGCTCGAATTCAATGCGTTTGTCATTGCCCTTGGGAATAACCCGTTCATAGGCGGGAAATTGGGCATCAATCATTCGGGAAATCAGTTGCCGGCCAGCAAGGTCGAAAAAAAGATGGTTGTNGCCCCGCTCGTATGTCACCGTCTCGACATCGTCTCCCAGCAGCCGCGCCAATTCCCAGAGTGTCTTCTTCGGCAGAATCACACGTGTCGCGTCGGCGTCACCGTGCGCCTCCGGCGCCGGTTCCGAGTCGGTGGCGACCTCGGCTTCAGTCCTCTCGCGCGGAGATGAGACGAGCGCAAGTCGATGTCCATCGGTGGCAACTAGGCTCATTGCCCGATCNGTGAACAANAACAGGGCCCCATTTAGGAAATACCGGGTGTCCTCACCGCTGATGGCAAATTGGGTTTTGCTGACCATCTCGCGCAGGATGTCGCCTGGGAGCGTCTCGGTGCCTTCACCGGTAGCGTCCGGCAACGCCGGNAAATCNTCCCGCTGCAGCGTCTGNATTCGAGAGTTGAAGCGCTCAGCCGCGACAGTGACCGCGCCGGCCGCCGACTGTGTAATCCGCACCTCAGTGTCGGGCAGGGCGCGAACNATTTCGTAGAGTTTCTTGGCCGGCAGGGTGATGGCTCCACCCTTGGTAATGGTGGCGGCGCACCGGCTACGCAGTCCGACCTCTAGATCAGTCGCGGCCAAACGAACCACGTCTGCGCCCGCGTCGGCTTCGACGAGTATGTTAGCGAGAATTGGAATGGTGTTCTTGCGTTCGACGATGCCTTGAAAGAACTGGAGTTCTTGAAGAATTTCATTTTTACGGACGGTGAGTTCCATCTCGGCGGGCCCCTCGGATTAACGGTGTCGTCGAAGTCTTTATANAAACAAGAGAGAGACTCATAATTATATCAAGGATCTATAGTCTTGTTGAAAACGGTTTAATAACAACTAAGTTGTTTTATATCANTTATTTANCCTGTTGGAATATCTTTNATGGATCTTGGTCGGATCGCGTGANCAAACAGGACAGCGTCACGAAGGTTGCGGATGCACATCTCGTGCACAGATCAGACCTGCGGATCCTGTGGAAATCTGTCGCGTGCGGCTCAGACACGAATGCGGATTCGACCCTTTTATCTGGAAGATCCAGGTCAACTGAACGCTTGCAAAAAGTTGTCGATGAGTGTGTTGAACGCGCCATCGTTCTTGCGTTTGGTTTCGATTTTTCGGATGGAGTGAATGACGGTCGAGTGATGCTTGCCGCCAAAGCTCTTCCCGATCTGGGGGAGCGAGGAGTTGGTGAGGTTTTTACAGAGATACATGGAAATTTGTCTTGGAAGAGCGATCGACCTGGAGTTGTTGCGCGACTTCAGGTCGCTGACCTTGAGTGAGTAGAAGTTGGCGACGTACTTTTGGATGGCCTCGATGGTGACACGGGCGTCGTCCCGTTCGAGAATATCTCGGAGGACGTCCTGCGCGAGGGGGAGTGATATCTGACTTCCCGTCAACGACGCATACGCGATCAGCCGTATCAGAGACCCCTCCAACTCCCGAATGTTTGACTTGATCTTGCCGGCGATGTACAGGGCCACGCTGTCCGGCAACGGGACGGTCTCGGCTTCCGCTTTTTTCTTTAGAATCGCCACTTTTGTTTCGAGATCCGGGGGGTGAATGTCGGCGATCAGGCCCCATTCGAAGCGGGAACGGAGGCGCTCTTCGAGCGCGGGAATTTCGTGCGGTGGACAGTCGCTGCTTATGACGATCTGTTTTTGTGCGTCGTAGAGCGAGTTGAAGGTGTGAAAGAACTCGGTTTGTGTCCCTTCTTTGCCGGAGAGGAACTGGACATCGTCGACAAGCAGGATATCCGTGCTTCGGTACTGCTCGCGGAACTCAAGGATCCGGTCAAACCTAACCGCGTTGATCATCTCGTTCATGAATCGTTCGGACGAGATGTAGGTCAAATTGAGGTGGGGAGAATGGGTTTCGAGATACTGCCCAATCGCGTGCATTAGGTGGGTTTTTCCGAGTCCCACACCGCCGTAGATGAACAACGGGTTGTAGGAGCGAGAGGGCGCTTCCGCCACCGCGCGGGCAGCGGCGTGAGCGAATTGATTCGACGGACCGACGACGAACTTCGAAAAGGTATAGCGCTGATTGAGTCCCGCGATGGAGCGGGGTCGGCCGAGGGTCGGGGCCGCGATGTCAGGCGTGGGCAGACTGGGAGTCGTGGCTGGAGCGCTGTCGGTTACAAATGCGATCTCCGTACCCTGTCGCTTCAGTTCGTCGACTGATTCGCTGATGACTCCGGCATAGTGCTTCGTCAGCCAGTCGCGGAACAGGTCATTTGGCACCCGCACCGTGACGGTATCTCTCGCATCATCGACGAATGCGGTCGGTTTGAACCAGGTATAGAAACTGTGGCGGTTTACCTTGGTCTCGACCCGCGCGAGGATCTGCTCCCAGATATTTTCGGCTACAGGGGGCCCTGGATCCGGGGTCACGATGACGAAAGCCTCGCGAAAGACCCCTTGATCGAGGGGATCGTCGGGTTATTCACGGAAGTCAGGGATGGTTCGGCCAGTGAGATCAAGACGTTAAAAACCTTGTAAACAATTGCAAACATGCGGTTTGTTTCGTCTTCTCTTCGTTCCTTCAGAGACACTAGCGCCACGCGATCATAAAAGTCGTTGACTTTCCACATTTTTTTCCACAGTTGTGGAAAACTTTAAAGGGGAGGCCGCGAGTAACGGCTGCAAGGTCGGGACTGTAGCACAGCGAAGTGCCGCGTCGCAACGCGGGCCGGCGGGCTGCCGGTAGACAACTCCGGGAAGCAATACGGGTGCATGCGGAGGTCTCTTGGCCGTGGGTGTGAGCGGGCCGTTGACACGCCTGAACGGCTATTGTTATGATAAGCAGTTCTCACTGTTTTTGAGGAGTTGGTAAAGAGATGAAGCGGACCTTCCAACCGAACAACAGACATCGTAAGAAGACGCACGGTTTCCGCGTGCGAATGAGTACCCCAGCGGGTCGGCGTGTGCTCAGTCGGCGACGGGCCAAGGGGCGTCACCGCTTGACTGTCTCCGGCTAGGACCGGGGACGCCGATGTGGAGCCGCTGTCGTGGGTCAGGCAAGCACGCTTCGTACGCTGCCTCGCCGTGAACGCATCCGGCGGCGGCCAGATTTCTTACGGGTCCAGCGGGGTGGCGCGCGGGTCGGGGGCCGATACATGACGCTGGTGGCCCTGCCGAACGCGCTGAAGGACACTCGCTTGGGTATTATCGTGCCACGTCGCCTGGGTGGCGCCGTCTGGCGCAACCGATCGAAGCGTCGGGTGCGTGAACTCTTCCGACACCACNAGCGGGCGGCTGGTCTGGACCTGGTTGTGCTGCCGCGGCGCGATTTCCTGGATGTTCCGTTTGCCGCCCTGGAGGACGACTACCGTCGCACGCTCCGCCGTCAACTCAGAAACCATCCGACATCACGAGGGTGATGTGGCCGCATTGGCGCGGCTTGGCCGCGAGCTGAACGGGCCGTTGGTCCACCTCTGGGTGACGGGCGTTCGTGCGTATCGTCGGCTGCTTGGTCCGTTGTTCTTTGGATCATGTCGTTTCGAACCCACTTGTTCACACTACTCCGAGGAAGCCGTGCGGCGTCATGGATGCGTCCATGGTCTCTGGCTCACCGTGCTTCGATTGGGGCGCTGCCATCCGTTCAACCCTGGGGGGTACGACCCTGTCCCAGGAGTGTCCCGTCCGCGCGCTGAGTAGCGCGAGGCCCCTGATCTGTTATGGAACGTCGAGTACTGCTGGCCGTGTTTCTCTCTTTCTTGGTGTTGGTAATTTACCAACGCCTGGTCGAGCCCCCGCCGCTACCGGTAGGCCAGACGGTGGCCACCGCGGAGAATCCAGTCGGGGCGAGGCCAGACGAGGCTCCGATCGGGTCTGGTGGGGGCGCGGCGCCCAGCGCGGGCGCCCAGGCGCCGGCGGCAGAGGCAAGACCNGCGCCGGTTGAGACGCTTGCCACGGAGACGTTCGAACCNACCGTGTTTGATAGCGCGGACCGAGATATTGTCGTTGAGAGTGAGTTCGTGCGAGCAGTGTTTGCCAACCGCGGGGCGGAGCTCATCAGCTGGCAGCTCAAGCGGTATGGGAATGACTCGGGGGGGTACGTTGANCTCATACCGCCCGATGTTGTGCCCGATCAGGCATGGCCGTTCACATTGGTCGTACCTGGCGACCCGGAACTGACCGCTCGCCTCGATCGAGCGATGTTTCGTCCCTCCGTCGACCAGCTGCGGCTGGTGGAGGAGTCAGGCACACTCGTCTTCGAGTACGAAGACAGTTCGGGGTTACGAGCGCGCAAGTCATTCTCGTTCCAGTCTAGGCCTGGGCAACCCTACGTCGTCGGCTTCACCGCCTCGGTGACCNCGACCAGCGGGCCGGTTCCGCTCACGATTCGCTGGGGTCCGGCCCTGGGCGGAGTAAGAGAAGAGACCTCGCGACTGGTGTTTCAGCAGTTGCCGGCCGCGGTGCTGTATGGGCGTGCCTTTGAGGACGGGCTGCTCGAGGACGTCGATGTGTATCGAGCACAGCCCGGCGATGTGGCCGAGCGCGGAGTNTACGAGGGCCAGTTCACCCTCGCCGGCGTCGATAACCACTATTTCGCCGCCGTCGCGCTCCCCGGCCCGGGTGAGACCCGCGTTGACTATCGCCCCGTTTCGACCGTGAACAGCGAGCACGATCTGGTCGCGTTTGATCTGACCGTCGATGACGGCGTGGCGGAGATACCGGTGTTCATCGGTCCCAAGGATTTCGACACCTTGGGAGTGGTGCATCCGGACCTAGTTCGGATCATCGACTTCGGCTTTCTGTCGNTGCTGGTGGTGCCGCTGCATCGGACGTTGAAATGGATCTATGGTTTTCTCGGCAACTACGGCTGGTCGATCATTCTACTGACGGTGCTGATTAACATCGTGATCTTCCCTCTTCGCCACAAGAGTGTCGTGTCGATGCGGAAGATGCAGGAACTACAGCCGGAGATGAAGGCGATTCAGGCTCGGTACGCCGACCTGAAGGCGACCGACCCGGGCAAGCAGAAGATGAACCAGGAGGTCATGGAACTGTATCGGAAGCATGGCGCCAATCCCGCCAGTGGCTGTCTCCCGATGCTGCTCACCATGCCAATCTTGTTCGCGTTTTACCGGTTGCTCTCGATGGCGATCGAGATGCGAGGCGCCCCGTTCATGTTCTGGATCACCGACCTGTCGGTGCACGATCCGTTCTACGTCACGCCGGTCGTGATGGGCGCGTCGATGGTCGTACAACAACGGTTGCAGCCGGCGGCGGCCGATCCGACTCAGCAGAAGATCATGATGCTGATGCCGGTCATGTTCACGTTCATGTTCCTGTGGGCGCCCGGCGGCCTCGTGATCTACTGGCTCACCAGCAACGTTATCGCGATCGGCCAGACGTTGATCACGAATCGGCTCGCAGGTCCGNCGCGGTCGCGNCAGGTGCGACCGCCGGCCGAGCGTCAAGTCAAGAAGGCGGTCGCCGCGAAGACCATTGATGTGGAGCCGGTCGAGTCGACAAGCGACGGCCCAGAGCCTGCCTCAAGACTGGCTCGGCAGGGCGGCAAGCGGGGCCGTCNAGGCAAAGGTGGCCGCCGGTCGCGTGGCAGGGGAACGAAGGGGGAAGCGTGACAGACGATCTACAAACGAGAATGGTCGGGTTCGTCGAGGCCGTGGCCGGGGCCATGGGGGTGTCTGTGGCGGTGGCGTGCGTCCCCATCGACGACGGAACTCGAATCACCATCGATGGCGAGGCTGGTGAACTGTTCTTGCGGCACCAGGCGGGCGGTCTGGACGCCCTCCAACATCTGGTAAACGCGGTGTTCCGGGCCGAACATCCGGACGGTCACATCGTCGTCGACTGTTTGGACTACCGGAAGAGCAAAGATGAGGAGTTGCGCCAGACAGCCGTCTTGCTTGCTGAGCGGGCTCGGACGACCGGAGAGATCCAGGAGATCGGGCCGCTCAATCCGTACGCCAGACGCATCGTCCATCTGACCGTGGCGGCGGATCCTGGNGTGTCGTCCGAGAGTGTCGGCGACGCCTTCCTCAAGACGGTCCTCATCTCATCCGCCGACGCCTGAGCGCTTGCTCGGCGGCGTCTACGCGACAGCGTCGTCGGACACGCTGACCACGTGGATTTCTGATGTTCGCGCCCGATGACACGATTGTGGCCGTCGCCACCCCGTCGGGGCGGGGCGGCCTGGGGGTGGTGCGTCTTAGTGGACCGCACGCAGCCTCGCTGGCGAGGCATCTACTCGACCACAGCGCGCCACTCCTTGCGCGGCATGCCACCGTGTCGAGAATCGTCGACGCGGGGGGACCGAGTGTTGAGGCGTTCGATCGGGTCGTGGCCACCTTCTTCCCTCGCCCGGGTTCCTACACCGGCGATGATGTGGTCGAGATCAGTGCGCACGGGAGCCCGGTGTTGCTAGAGCGCATCGTGGCGNTGGCGTGCGCGCGTGGCGCGAGGCTGGCCGAGCCTGGCGAATTTACGTTTCGGGCGTATCTAAATGGCCGGTTGGACCTCGTCCAGGCGGAAGCGGTCGCTGACCTGGTGGATGCGGTCACCCCGCTGCAGGCGCGTATCGCCTTTGACCAGCTTGAGGGCACGGTGACGGGGGCGATCGGCGCGCTCGATACGGACCTGTTCGACCTCGTCGCCAGGCTGGAGGCGTCGCTGGATTTTCCCGACGAGGGGTACCACTTCGTGGAGCCGGGTACGGTGGCGCAGGGAATCGCCGCTATTCGCGGGCGGGTGGGGGCGTTGCTGGCGGGTGCCTCGCGTGGCCGACTGATTCGCGAGGGCTGCCAGGTGGTGATGCTCGGCAAGCCGAACGTGGGTAAGTCCAGCGTCTTCAACGCTCTGGTTGGTGCGTCGCGAGCCATTGTGACGCCCATGGCGGGCACCACCCGTGACCTGGTCAGCGATGTGGTTGACCTCGAGGGGTTGGCCGTGAGATTGGTCGACTCGGCCGGGGTCAGGGCCACCAGCGACACGGTGGAGGCAGAAGGGGTCGACCGAGCGCGGCAGGCGGTGTCCGTCGCCTCGGCGGTGATCGTCGTCTTGGACCGGTCGTGGCCGCTGGAGGAAGAGGACCACCAGGTGTTACAAGAGACGACAAGTAGTCGGCGGGTGGTGGCGATGAACAAGATGGACCAACCGTCCCGCTGGGCCCGCGAGGTGTTGTCGCTTGGAGGTGACGTGGCGGCGGTTGGGATCTCGGCCATGACGGGTGAGGGCCTGGATGCGTTGCGGGGGGCCCTTCGGACGGTGTTGGTGGGCGGTGGTGACGTGTATCGGGACACACCGACGGTTGCGAACCAGCGGCACATCGGACTGCTGGAGAGGGCTGGAGCGTCGCTGGGGCACGCGGAACGAGCGGCGCGGAATGGTGCGACAGAGGAATTCGTGCTGGCAGACCTGCAGCGGGCCCGAATGGCGCTGGAAGAGTTGACGGGGAAGAGGACGCCAGATGACGTCGTGAACCACATCTTTGAGCGCTTTTGTATCGGAAAGTANNGTGAAACGCCGGCAATGGCGGCGGGGGGTTCGGGGCGTAGCCCCGTCTGAATCGTAACGATGAACACCGACTATGACGTGATCGTCATCGGAGCGGGGCATGCTGGCGTCGAGGCGGCGCATGCGGCCGCGCGCCTCGGGTGCAGGGTGGGGCTGTGCACGCTGTCGCGCGAGACGGTCGCCCACATGCCGTGCAACCCGGCCATTGGTGGGACGGCCAAGGGGCACCTCGTCCGGGAAATCGACGCGCTTGGTGGTNTGATGGGTGAGGCGATCGACGCTACGGCGATGCAGTTCAAGTTGCTGAANCGAAGTCGTGGTCCGGCCGTGTGGTCGCCCCGTGCCCAGGCGGACAAGCGGGGCTACGGGGAGTGGATGCGTGCGCGGCTGGAGGCTGAGCGGAACATTGGATGGATCATTGGTCGGGCGGGTTCAGTGTGCCGTCGCGACGGCCGTGTGGTCGGGGTCGAGTTGGAGGATGGTCGTCGNTACGGGTGCGGCGCGGTGGTCGTGACCACCGGGACGTTTCTGAACGGNGTGATCCATGTCGGCGAGGAGCAGCGTTCGGCCGGCCGAGTGGGCGAACCCGCGTCGAAGATGTTGGGCGAGTCACTGAAGGCGTTGGGTTTGGTGTGGGGGCGGTTGAAGACGGGGACGCCCCCACGGCTTGACCGGGCCAGCATTGATTTCAGCCGGTTCGAGGAGGAGCCAGGCGATGTGCCGCCGGTACCGTTTTCGTTTCTGACCGGGGTTGTGGACCGGGAGCAAGTGCCGTGTCATATCGTGCACACGAACGATCGCGTTCATGAGCTGGTACGGCGCCACAAGGACCGGTCGCCGTTGTACAACGGGCAGATCACGGGGGTTGGACCCCGCTATTGCCCGTCGCTGGAGGACAAGGTGATGCGGTTCCCGGACCGGGACCGCCACGTGGTCTTCCTGGAGCCGGAGGGGGTTGACGTCCCCGAGATCTATGTCAGTGGCTGTTCGATGTGTCTGCCGCGTGAGGTGCAGGAAGCGGTGATGCAGGCGATGCCGGGTCTGGCGGGGGCGCGGATGCTACGACCCGGTTATGCGGTGGAATACGACTTTATCCAGCCGACGGAACTGCGGCCCACGCTGGAGACGCGGACGGTGGCAGGGCTCTTTCTGGCGGGGCAGGTCAACGGGACCTCCGGGTATGAGGAGGCGGCTGGACAGGGGCTCGTCGCGGGAGTCAACGCGGCGAGGGCGGCCGGGGGCCTCGGCGAATGGGTGCTGGGGCGGGGCGAGGCCTACATCGGGGTGATGGTGGATGACCTGACCACCCGTGGTTGCCTGGAGCCGTACCGTATGTTCACGTCACGGGCGGAGCACCGGCTGCTCTTGAGGATTGACAACGCCGACCTGCGTTTGACGCCGCGGGGCCGAGAGCTCGGGCTGGTCGGGGAGGCACGGTGGTCACGTTTTGTGGAGCGGCGGGCGAGGTTTGAGCGTAACGTGACGGCGGTGCGGAGCGGGAGGGTGCGCGAGGGCGAGAAAACCGTGCCGATGACCCAAGTGCTGCGCCGACCCGGCGTGACGCTGGCGGCGTTGGCAGAGGGGGGGGCCGTGCGGGTGGAGACGGGCGGCGATGGGGCGGGTTACGAGTTGTCGAGTGTGGAGACGGTTGTCAAATACGAGGGGTACCTGCGACGACAGGAGGCGACCGTGGCGCGGGGCGAGCGGGATGAGCGCCGGAGGATTCCGAGCGGGTTTCGGTACGGGGAGGTGCCCGGGCTGTCGCGGGAGGTGGTGGAGCGGCTGAGCAGCTTTGGTCCGGCGACGTTGGGCCAGGCGGGGCGAGTTCCCGGTGTGACCCCAGCGGCGGTAGCGGTGCTGGGGTCGTACGTGCGTCGGTGGGGGGGGGCGACGGGGTCGGTGTGACGGTCTGAGGCGAGACGGAGACGATGACGGGAACTGGGTTGTCGGGGCGGATTGCGGCGCGGGCAGGGGCGGCGGGTGTACCGGTCGAGTGTGCGCTTTCTGACTCGCTGGCGCGGTATGTGGAGCTGTTGGTGCGGTGGAATGAACGGATGAACCTGACGGGGTTGACGGACGACGATGCTGGGCTCGACCGGTTAGTTGTGGAGCCGCTGGGGGCCGTCCGGAGGCTGGGGACCGGGGCGCTGCGGTTGATCGATATCGGGTCGGGTGGGGGGTCTCCGGCGGTACCGATGAAGCTGGCCCGCCCGGATGTGCGGCTTCGGATGGTCGAGAGCAAGAGCCGGAAAGCAGCGTTTCTACGCGAGGTGGTGCGGCATTTGGGGATATGCGGGGCGGAGGTAGAGGCGTGCCGGTATGAGCAGCTGGCCGCTCGGGTTACGGACGACGAGCGAGCGGACGTGGTGACGGTGCGTGCGGTACGGCTTGACGAGGACGGATTTGACTGTTTGTCGCGGTTGCTGGCGAGAGGCGGGCGGTTGTTCCTGTTTGAGGGGCAGGGCGGAGACGGCGGGGCTGGGCTCGGAGGTCGGTTTTCGACGGTGCAGACCTACCGGTTGGTGGAGTCATTGAAGAGTCGTTTGGTCGTGTTGTCTCTTGGTGACGAACAAAAAGCGTAATATATTTACATATAGTGTGATGTGGGTCGTGCGCCCGACGCCCGAGGCCTACTGCAACCGATGAAACTGTCACATAAGAGGGTCGCGGTGGTCTCAAGGCCAGCCTCAGCGATCGCGATTTAACCCGTTTGTGCAGTCGGCGCGTGGCTGGACGAGTCGGAACCTCGCGCCTACGGATTGGGGTGTCTCCGGGAAGGATGGGCGTGACCGTGGTAGGGTCCCGTGGAGGCGAGGTTGCCGTTCGGAAAGGCGAGTTTTGGACGATCTCGGTAGGTCCGTGTCTGGGAGGTTGCAGCGCGTCGTCGGTGGCTGGACGAGCCGAGAATAGGCGGACGCGTCGGCCTCTAGAGATGCAGGCGACTAGGCGGCCAGATGCGGAAGCAGTGGTCGGAGTCCGGTCGTTTGGTACGACAGATGGAGGGTCGTGTTGTGTGCTGGAATTGACCGTCGCGTGACTGGCTCTGGCCGACTTTGGCTGGGTTCCCACACGTGTGTTCCACGTGGAACAGCGGTATGTTTTGCCGGCGATGCCTGGGTCTGAGACCGTGTGAAGACCGGGAAGTCGTTCGCTCGTATCCCGCTGGTTTCATCGATGACGCCCATCGTTTTGGGCCGAGCACAGTCGGCCGCTCGTCAACGGGTTGAAGGACTTCGCCGGGGTGCCTGGAGGGGTGAGATCTGAATTCTGACCAGACCAGCTGATGAATTACACCCGCAGTGCGGAGTGGTATGCATGCTTTCGTTGGCTGCAGGAATTACTGATAACAAACATTCCTACGATCTACCGAAGGTCGCCGCAGCATCCCGGTGCCCATAGCGCGGGCGGATTTGACAGTGTTCGGTCATCGTAGCGGCCGCGGTTAGAAATAGCGGTTCCGCAACCTCATCTTATACAAAGCTGTTCGTCCAAACGCCGCTGAGTGTTCCACGTGGAACGTCAATAGTTCGATGCCGCGTCCTTGGTAGAAGGCTGGCACTTGCAAGGCCAGTCGCCAGAGCAACCGCCGAACCATCTTCCGGTGAACCAANCCNCCAAGACGGCATGTGTGGGTGGCNGGCTCNATCCTTNTTATTGCTGTCTATCATGATGAATCAGCTTGTGGATGGACCCAAGACGAGATAGTATGTGAGATGTTCTTGTTATCAATACAATTATT
The DNA here is from genome assembly GCA_002712885.1 of Acidobacteriota bacterium. Classification (GTDB taxonomy): domain Bacteria; phylum Acidobacteriota; class Vicinamibacteria; order Vicinamibacterales; family UBA8438; genus UBA8438. Next base: position 30,124 of record PAUN01000028.1, on the reverse strand, counting down.
TGTCACATGACCAAATTATTTGGTCGAATGGCATATGAATAAGATAATAGCCGTCTCGAATCAGAAGGGCGGGGTCGGTAAGACGACCACCGCGATCAATCTTGCAGCCTCGTTGGCGATGGCGGATCGTTCGGTGTTGTTGGTCGATCTCGACCCNCAGTCGAATCTCACCAGCGGNCTTGGCCTGACCGNACGGTCGCCAGACGGGGCGACGGTCTATCACGCCCTCACGAGCGACCAGGTTCTCGACCCGGTCCCCTTTGAGCTCGTCACGGAGGTCACCGGTCTTCGTGTCATTCCCTCCGACCGGAATCTCACCGGCGCAGAGGTTGAACTGGTTGCGCTGCCCAACCGTGAATCCCGGCTTCGGCCATTCCTGAGACAGGCCCGTTCGCGGTACGACTTCATCTTTATCGACACGCCCCCGTCGCTCGGCTTGCTCGCCCTGAACGCACTCGTGGCCGCCGACTCGGTCCTCATCCCCATGAATTGCGAGTACTTCGCCCTTGAGGGNCTGGCCGAACTCACGGCGACGATCGCCCGCGTTCAGGCGGGTCTCAACCCGGACCTGACCCTCGAGGGCATCCTCTTGACCATGGCCGATTCGCGCACCCGCCTCGGGCAGGGCGTCGCCGAGGAAGTCAGGGCNCACTTTGCAGACAAGGTCTACACCACCACCATTCCTCGAAACATCAGACTGGCGGAAGCGCCGGGTCATGGTGTCCCCGCCATCTTGTATGACGTGCGGTCCACCGGGGCCGAAGCCTATCTGTCGTTGGCGCGCGAGTTGCTGGAACGTCACTCGCCCGCCGCGCCTCCGAAACCGCTGCTATAGCGCGAGACCCGAAANAATGGCGAAAAAGAGACCCGCCCTCGGACGCGGACTGAGTGCGCTGATACCCGACACACCCACGCCCTCGACGGGGCCGCCGACGGAGGTCGACCTCGACCGACTGACGCCGAATCGCGTTCAGCCGCGCGCCGTCATGGATGAACCGAAGCTCGAGGAGCTCGCGGCGTCGATCCAGGGAAGTGGGGTGATCCAGCCAATCGTGGTGCGGCGCCTGACCGCCGACTCGTTCGAGATAGTGGCTGGCGAGCGCCGCTGGCGTGCCGCGCAACGCGCCGGCCTACTCAGGGTCCCGATCGTCGTCCGCGATGTGCCGGACGACAAGCTGCTGGAAATCGCGCTGGTCGAGAACCTGCAGCGGGAGAATCTCAACCCCATTGAGGAGGCCGAGGCCTACCAGCGCCTGACCGCCGAGTACCACTTGACCCAAGAGGAGGTCGCGACCGCGGTTGGGAAGAATCGCGCCACCGTGGCCAACTACGTGCGGCTGTTGGGACTGCCTTCAGAGCTCCAGGCCGACCTGGCCGGGGGCGCCCTGTCGATGGGTCACGCCCGGGCGCTACTCGGCCTCACCGAGGCCGCCGCCCAAAAGCGCGCCGGGCGCGAGGTGGTGGCGCGCGGGCTGTCCGTGCGAGAGACAGAGGATCTCGTCAAGAAATTGGCGCGGCCCGACCAAGCAACGACGCCCACGTCCCCACCCCCCTCCGACGTGCACACCCGGGCCGCCCAGGACCGCCTCCGCGTTGCGCTTGGCACGAGGGTCCGTATCGTGCGCCAAGGCCGAAAGGGACATATCGAGATCGCATTCACGTCCGAGGGTGAACTNCAGCGCCTGTTCGAGCAGCTGACACGCGCCTGATTCGCCCCGCGCGGCTTGCTGGGTGCTCGCCCCGAATGGTATAGTTCCCCGTTTGCCCCGCTCGGATTGGGGGCCGCTATCGCCCTCCCGCGCCCAACCGCCCTCTGTGTTCCGAGTCGCCGTTCGTGGGCTTGTTCCGGGCGTGGCGCCGCGACTGACGCGGCACAACACGAGAGCAGACGGGCACTATTCGACCGAGGAGCTGTACATCCGCCGAATNTCNGGACAGGAAGACCTGTGAATTCTTGACCCTGGGCACGCATTCAGCCACCCGCAGCCTATGACGAATCGCACGGCGGCCACGCGCTATGCCCGCGCCCTCTTCGACGTCAGCGTGCAGGACCACGACCTCCACCGGGTGGAGTCGGGNCTGGCCGGTCTGCTGGCAATGATCAATGGACACGAGACCCTCCGCCGGGTGCTGCTCAACCCCGCCATTCCGACTCCCCGCAAGCGGACGATCATGACGGAGCTGATCGCCCGGCTTGACGACCTCGTCCCGCCGGTGGCGAAGCTGGCCATCCTGCTGGCGGAGCGCGACCGACTCGGATTGCTGCCGGACATTCTGGAGTCCTATCGCGCCCGTCTCCTGGACCACCTCGGTGTCATCGAGGCCTCGGTCACGACCGCCCACCCGCTGGCGCCTGAACGCACGACCGCNATCGAGGAACGTCTGGCCGCCGCGAGTGGTCGCACCGTGANCATGACCACCGCGGTCGATCCCCAGCTGCTCGGTGGCTTCGTCGCNAGGCTGGGCACCACTGTCTACGACGCCAGCGTCGCGCGAAACCTCGAACGTATGCGCTTAACCCTGTTGGAGCGCTAGTCGCGAGTCCCAAACGCCACGACCCTTTCCACGTACAAGACGGAAGTTGCAGCAATGACCATCAACGCGGAAGAAATCACACAGATCATTCGCGACCAGATCGGCGACTACGCCATCGATGTGGACGTGGCTGAAGTCGGAACGGTCGTCTCGGTGGGCGATGGCATCGCCCAGGTGCATGGCATCGAGAATGTCATGGCGACCGAGATGCTCGAGTTTCCCCGGGGCATCTTCGGGCTGGCGTTGAACCTCGAGGAAGACACTGTCGGCGCAGTACTCCTTGGCCAAAGCNCCGAAATCAAGGAAGGCGACACGGTCAAGCGCACCGGTCGTATCATCTCGGTTCCGGTCGGCGAGGCGATGCTGGGCCGCGTGGTCAACGCGCTGGGACAGCCTATCGACGGCAAGGGCCCGATCGCCNCCACCGAAACATCACCGGTGGAGAAAATCGCGCCGGGTGTTGTGGACCGCCAAGGCGTGAAGCAACCCCTCCAGACCGGACTGAAGGCGATCGACACGATGGTTCCGATCGGTCGTGGCCAGCGAGAGTTGATCATCGGCGACCGACAGACGGGCAAGACCGCGGTCGCCGTCGACACCATCCTCAACCAGCGTGGTCAAGACGTCGTGTGTATCTACAACGCGATCGGTCAGAAAGCCTCGACCATCGCGCAGGTCGTGAAAACGCTCGAAGACGCTGGGGCGATGGAATTCACCATCGTGGTCGCCGCACCTGCGTCTGCCCCAGCGTCCCTGCTGTTCCTTAGTCCGTATGCCGCCTGCGCGATGGGCGAGTACTTCCGTGACAACGGCAAGCACGCGCTGTGCGTCTACGACGACCTCTCGAAGCACGCCCAGGCGTATCGCGAAATTTCGTTATTGCTTCGCCGGCCGCCTGGCCGCGAGGCNTATCCCGGCGACGTCTTCTANCTGCACTCGCGGCTGCTGGAGCGGGCCGCNATGATGAACGACGAACTTGGAGGGGGCTCGCTCACCGCGCTGCCGGTCATCGAGACCCAGGCAGGCGACCTCTCAGCGTATATCCCGACCAATGTGATTTCGATTACCGATGGGCAGATCTTTCTGGAGTCGGACCTGTTCCACCAGGGCGTTCGCCCAGCCATCAACGTGGGTAACTCAGTCTCGCGCGTCGGCGGCTCCGCGCAGATTAAGGCGATGCGCCAGGTGGCCGGCACCCTGCGGCTGGATCTCGCGCAGTACCGTGAACTAGCGGCGTTTGCCCAGATGGCCAGCGACCTCGACAAATCGACCCAGGACCAGCTCCACCGTGGCAAACGACTGGTCGAGGTGCTGAAGCAGCCCCAATATCAGCCACTCGCCGTCGAGAAGCAGGTCCTCATTGTGTACGCCGGNACACACGGNTTCCTCGACGCCGTCTCCGAAACNGACGCCCGCGAATACGAGACCGANCTCTACCAGTTCGTGGAGGGTCGTGAGCCGGCGTTTTACACTGATCTGGTCGAGAAGGGGAAGCTCGACGACGACCTCGAGGGTCGCATCAAAGCGTTGCTCAAGGAGTTCACCGAGCAATTCATGGCTACCCACCAGACCGCGGCCGCCTAGCGTCCCAGCGTCCTAACAGAGAGCGTGTTCAGTGGCATCCCTTCTCGATATTCGTAGACGCATCCGCGCGGTCAAGTCGACCCAGCAGATCACCAAGGCGATGAAGGCGATCTCCGCCTCGAGGCTCCGCAGGGCGCAAGAGGCGATGATCGGCGCCCGGCCGTTTGCCAGTCAGATGGAGCGTGTGCTCGGCGGTCTGGCCAGCCAGGTCGATACGAGCGCTCACCCGCTGTTGACCCAGCGCACGCCCGACGCGCCGGAACGGCCATCCTTNGTCATCGTCGTCAGCGCCGACAAGGGGCTGTGCGGTGGCTTNAACACCAACATCGTCAAGCAAGCGGCTGAGGTCATTACCACCGCCGGCGGAGCCGGTATCACGCTCGGTCTGGTCGGTCGCAAGGGGCGCGACTTCTTCCAGAAGCGTGGTCTTGACGTCCGGTTTGAATTGGTGAACATCTTCGCGAAGCTCAAGTACGCGCATGCGCAGGCGATTGCCTGCGAGGCCATTGCTGCCTTCACCGGGGGCGAGGTCGACTCGGTGCAGGTGGTCTACAACGAGTTCAAGAGCGTGCTTCAGCAACAGGTCGTCGTCAACCAGGTGTNGCCCATCACCCCGCTCGAAATNCGTGACATGGGANACGCCGCGCGCGAGCGGCTGCCAGACTATCTCTACGAACCGGACCCAGCCCAGATCTTCGACACGTTGATCCCGCGCCACGTGGAAGTCCAGGTCTACCGCGCGCTGCTCGAATCGGCGGCGTCCGAGCACGCGGCCCGGTTGACAGCAATGGAAGCGGCCACCAAGAACGCGACCGAGATGATCGCCGACCTGACGCTGTACATGAACAAGGTCCGACAGGCGAAGATCACCGGCGAGATCATTGAGATCGTGTCCGGGGCGGAAGCAATATAACTCCAAGTNAGAAGGACGCACAGAGCATGGCGAACGAAACAGCGGCGGATAAGAATGTCGGCAAGGTCGTCCAGATCATCGGCCCGGTCATCGACGTCGAGTTCCAGGGGCACCTCCCCGCCATCTACAACGCGTTGCACGTCAAGACCAACGCGAGCGGGGTCGACATCGACATCATTGCCGAGGTGGCGCAACATCTGGGCGAAGGTCGGGTCCGCGCCGTGGCCATGAAGCCGACCGATGGTATGCAGCGCGGCGTCGCCGCCCTCGACCTGGGCGAGCCGATCACCGTGCCTGTGGGCCCGGAGACGCTGGGGCGGGTGCTCAACGTGCTGGGCGAGCCCGTCGACTTTCCCGACCAGCCGGTGGTCACCAAGGAGCGCTGGCCGATTCACCGGCCGGCTCCCAAACTGGTTGATCAATCGACCGAGCGGCAGATGTTCGAGACCGGCATCAAGGTCATCGACCTGCTCGAGCCGTATGTGCGGGGTGGCAAGATCGGCCTCTTCGGCGGGGCGGGCGTTGGCAAGACCGTGCTCATCATGGAGCTCATCAATAACATCGCGCTCAAGCACGGCGGGGTGTCGGTGTTCGGCGGTGTCGGCGAACGGACCCGCGAAGGCAACGACCTCTGGATGGAGATGCAGGAGAGCGGTGTCGTCAATATCGAGGACCGCGAGAAGTCGCGCGCGGCTCTCATCTACGGTCAGATGACCGAGCCGCCCGGCGCCAGACAGCGGGTCGGCCTGACCGCGCTGACGGTCGCGGAGTATTTTCGCGATGCGGAGGGCAAGGATGTCCTCCTCTTCATCGATAACATCTTCCGGTTCACCCAAGCGGGGTCGGAGGTCTCGGCGCTGCTCGGCCGGATGCCGTCCGCGGTGGGGTATCAGCCCACGCTGGCCAGCGAGATGGGCGCGATGCAGGAGCGCATCACTTCCACCAAAGAGGGNTCGATCACCTCGGTGCAGGCCATCTACGTGCCGGCCGACGACTACACCGATCCGGCTCCGGCCACGACATTCGCCCATCTGGACGCCACTACCAACCTGTCCAGAGCCTACGTCGAGAAGGGCATCTACCCGGCGGTCGACCCGCTGGCGTCGACGTCCACCATCCTCGACCCGAACGTGATTGGGGACGAGCACTACAACGTGGCCCGTGAGGTCAAGCAGGTGCTCCAGCGCTACAAGGACCTGCAGGACATCATCGCCATTCTCGGTATCGACGAGTTGTCGGAAGACGATAAGCTTGCCGTGTCACGGGCGCGCCGTATCGAGAAGTTCCTCTCGCAACCGTTCTTCGTCGCCACACAGTTCACCGGTCTTGAAGGCAAGTACGTGCCGATTGCCGANACGATCCGTGGATTCAAGGAGATTGTCGACGGCAAGCATGACGCGCTGCCCGAGCAGGCGTTCTACCTGGTCGGCAGTATCGACGAGGCGATTGAAAAGGCTGACAAGATGAAGAGCGAGGCCGCGTAACATGCCTCTACCCGATCATTTGACCCTGGAGATCGTCACACCGGAGCGCGCCGTTGTGAGCGAGCAGATCGACGAAGTGCAGATCCCCGGCGCCGAGGGGGCGTTCGGCGTATTGCCGGGCCACACGCCACTCCTGGCCACCCTGCAGGTCGGAGAGCTGTGGTACCGCCGCGGCGAGGAGACGTCGTATGTCGCCGTGTCGTTCGGGTTCGCTGAGGTGCAGCCAGATCGGGTGACGATTCTGGCGCAAATCGCCGAGTCGGCTGAAGACATCGACGTCACCCGCGCGGAGGAAGCCGAACGGCGCGCCAAGACACGGTTGGACACACCGGTGCTCGACATGGACTCCGAGCGTGCGCGAATCGCCATGCTAAAGTCGCTGACTCGGCTCCGCGTCGCGACCCGCGCCAGNAATCGAGGGTAAGGGTGCGTGCGCCCAAGAGGCGCCACCCAACCCGACCCGAGACGATACGAGCCCATGCGCGTTTCTTTTGCTTCGGCGACGGACAAGGGCCTGCGCCGCTCGACCAACGAAGACAATTTCGCCGTCCGGGACGATCTGGGACTGTTTGTCGTGGCCGACGGCATGGGCGGACACGCGGCGGGCGAGGTGGCGTCGCAGGCGGCCATCGATGGCATCGTGGCCTTCGCAGAAGCGACCGTGTCGGTCTCCTCTGACCAGACCTGGCCGATCCCGTTCAACNNGAACCAGAGTGTGAACGCCAACCGTCTGGATGCCGGCTTCCGGATGGCAGACCGGCGTATCGCGGCCGAGGCCGCGGCCTCGGCCGAGCTTCGGGGCATGGCCACGACGGCGGTCGCCGCGCTTATCACCGATAGCGTGGTGACCCTGGCCCACGTGGGCGACAGTCGCGTGTATCGGTCGCACCAGGGACAGCTCGAGCAATTGACTCGCGACCACTCCTGGGTCGAAGAACAGATCCGGGCGGGCACGCTCACCGAAAGCGCGGCGCGCGCGCATCCCTGGCGCAACATCGTGACGCGCGCGCTCTCCGGCTCGGAAGAGCTGGAGGTCGACATCCGTGAACTGTCGCTCGAACCCGGGGACCGGTTACTGTTGTGCTCAGACGGCGTTTTCGCCGTGCTGACCGATGACCAGATTGGCGAGGTGCTGCGGCAACATGCTGACCTCGACGCCGTATGTCACGCCCTGATCAAGGGAGCGAACGACGGGGGAGGACCCGACAACGTGACCGTCGTCGTGCTCGAAGTCCATGCTGGCTAATCTGCGGCAGCTGTTCCGCTACCGGNGCCTCATCCGAACGCTCGTCGCCCGCGAGCTCAAGGCGCGGTATCGCGGCTCGGTGCTCGGGTATTTCTGGTCATTCATCAATCCGCTCCTGCTCCTGCTGGTCTTCTCGTTCGTGTTCACCTATGTCATGCCTCGCGGTGAGGAAGTGGACATCGACCCGTATGCGGTCTTCCTATTCTGCGGCCTGCTGCCCTGGACCTGGTTTTCGTCCTCCCTGATGGACGCGGCCAACGCGCTCATCATCAATGGCAATCTGATCAAAAAAGTCATGTTCCCGGCCGAGATCCTCCCCGTGGTCTCGGTCATTTCGAACATGGTGCACTTTCTCTTCGGCCTCCCGATCCTCATCGGGTTCCTGATCTACAACTCCGTCCCGTTGTATCCGAGCGAACTGATCTGGTTCCCGCTGGTGCTCGTGGTGCAGTTCGTCTTGACCCTCGGGCTGGCCATGGTGTTGTCCGCCCTCACGGTGCATTTCCGTGACATCAAGGACCTGCTGGCCAACCTGCTCACGCTGTGGATGTTCGCGTCGCCCATCATTTATCCGATGGCGTTCCTGTCGGAGCGTGCGAAGGGCGTGATGGACCTCAATCCGTTTGCGCATCTGGCGATTTCCTACCAGGAGATCTTTTTCTACGAGGGCCCGTTCGGTCACTGGAAATGGTTGCTCGCCCTGGGCGTGGCCGGGGTCGCGCTCTTCGTGCTGGGATACTGGTTGTTCGACCGGCTCCGCGACTCGTTCGCGGAGGAAGTGTAGAGACGGATCCATGGCCGCGATCGAGATTGACCACGTCACGAAGATGTACCGGCGGCACGGACACTCGCGACGATACGCGACGCTCAAGAGCGCGTTGCTGACGGGCAGTCTGGCGAAGGACTTGCGCCCTGAGGAGTCGTTCCGCGCGCTGAACGACGTGTCGGTCACGATTCGGAAGGGCGCCAGCTACGGGGTCATCGGACGCAACGGGTCGGGCAAGAGTACGCTACTCAAGCTGGTGGCCGGTATCACCAAACCGACCACCGGGGCCGTGCGGGTCGACGGCCGCGTGTCGGCCCTCATCGAGTTGGGGGCCGGGTTTCATCCCGAGATCTCCGGTCGNGAGAACGTCTTCATCAACGGCATCATGTTGGGGCTGTCGCGGCGCGAGATCACGCGTCGATTCGACGAGATCGTCGAGTTCGCGGAGATGGAAGCGTTCATCGACGCGCCGGTCAAGACGTATTCCTCAGGGATGTACATGCGGCTGGGGTTCGCCGTCGCGATCAACGTCGACCCCGACATCCTGCTGGTGGACGAAGTGCTGGCGGTGGGAGACGAGGGCTTCAGTCTGAAGTGCCTCGACAAGTTCGCCGAATTCAAGCGCCGCGGGAAGACCATTCTGCTGGTCACCCATGGATTGTCGATGGTCGAGCGCTTCTGCGACGAAGCGCTGTGGATCGAGGCGGGCGAGAACCGCATCGTCGGCGATCCCAAGCGGGTCGTACAGATGTATCTGTCCGATGTCGAGTTGGCCGAGGATCTGCTGCTCGCCAGCCAGGACGCGAAGGCCCAGCAGGCGCCGGTGTCGGCCCCGCCCGAGCCGGTCATTACCGAGCCGGTCGTACCCGCGCCGGAGCCGAACGATGTGCCGGAACAGGAGCTAGGGCGGGTGAGCGAGAGCGAGACCGATGCGGCGGACGACGACGCGCAGCAGCCCGACAACATGTTCGTGGCCAAAGAGGGNCGGTGGGGCTCTGGCGGCGTGCGGATCGACCAGGTGACGCTCGAGGGAGACCATGGGCCGGCGCACGTCTTTCACACCGGCGAGCGGATGACAATTCGCATGCACGTGAGCGCGCCCGTTGAAGTCGACGACTTCGCGTTCGGGATCAGCATCTTCAGCAACGATGGGGTGTGTTGTTACGGGACCAACACCCATATCGAAGAGATGATGTCCGAATCATTGGAGGGCGACGCCACCGTCTCGTTTGTCATCGACCGACTCGACTTGGTCGGGGGTACGTACAAGCTCGATGTCGCGGCGCACAAGCGCGACGGATTCTCCTACGACTACCACCGCTTGCTCTACACGTTTCGCGTGAAGTCTAGGACGAAGGACGTGGGCATCTACCGGCCACGTCACGGGTGGAGCTTCTCCGACAACGTGCGGTTCAAACCAGACACCGATGACTCGGTCCCCACTGGTTCGGTCTCAGCCCCAGCCGTCGACCCGGCCCCGGCGACGACTGCTCCGAGCCCACCGGCGGCCGAAGACGCGCCAACCGAGTGAGCCGATCAGATCGGATGGGTTCCGTCCGGTTCTGAACTTGCCCTGCGGCCTTGACCCGAGTGCNTCGTGCCTACGACATCTCTGACGCTGCAAGCGGTGCTCAAGCGGGCGGCCTCGGCGGCCGGCTTTGGCGGCGGACGTCCATTGTCCGGTCTGTCGGCGGCCGCGAAGGGGTTCGCGGTGGCGGCGACCGCCGCCGACGGCGTGACGGCCGTCATCGGACCGAACGACGCCGTCGTGGAACAGGCGGTCGCCGACATTCGCTTCTTTCTTGGCGGGCTGGAAGGGTTGTCGGACCACCAGCTGCGTTTGCAGGTGCTCCCGTGCCCGTCCCATGAGGTCGACCCCTACCGTGGGCTCGCGCCTCATTTCGAAGTCGCGGCGGCGCGCGGACGCGCGCTGCATGGCCTCGCCGGCGGGTCGGCTCGAGTTGTCGTGATTGCCGCCGCCGCGCTGCTGCCCCGCGTGAGCCCACCCGCTCGATTGCTTCAGGCCGGATACAGCCTCGCGGTGGGGGCGCTGCTTGAACCACCCGACCTGAGTGATCAGCTGGCGGATGCGGGGTTCACGCCGGAAGATCCCGTCGACGCGCACGGCGAATTCTGTATTCGTGGCGGGGTGGTCGACTTCTTTCCAGCCGGCGATGACCAACCAATCCGCGCCGAGTTTGCCGGCGACAGCCTCGAGTCGCTGCGCCGGTTCGACCCGGCGACGCAGCGGTCCACCGAGACCCTCGACCGCGCCGATATTCTACCGCTGCGGGAGACATTTGAGCGCGACGCGGACCTCAACGGGGCTGAGCCTGACCGTTCGGCTTGGCTCGCGGACTACCTGCTCGGGGTGCCGGCGGGCCGTATCTTCCTGTCGGAAGCTGATGAATCGCGGGGGGTCATCGAAGCGCGTTTGTCGCAGACGGTCTCGGGGTTCGCCGACGCCGAGGAGCGGGGTGAGACCGTGCAGTCTCCCGAGGAGCTACTCGTCGACTGGCCAACGCTCGACACGTGGCTCGACGCCGCAACCCGGCTGGAGCAGCTGTGGGAGGACCAGGACACCGCGGAGACGGTGCGGCATGTAGCGTGCCAGCCAGTCGTTGAATTCCACGGACGGCTCGCCGATTGGGCCGCCGAGATCACCCGGACTCGCGAACGTGGCGAGACCGCATTACTCGTGGCGGGCACCCCGGGTCGTGCCGAGCGTGTGATCGAGTTGCTGGCGGACTATGACCTGCGGGCGCTGTCGATCAATCAGGCGGACGAGACAATGGGCGCGGCGTTACTCGTGGCGACGGGACAGCTCACCCGCGGCTTCCGATTGCCGGACGCGGGCCTGCAGCTCTTCGCCGAGCCGGATCTGTTCGACGAAGACCGGCGCGTGCGGGCGCGTCGCACGGGCCCCGCCCGTGCGTTCTTCTCCGACTTTCGTGATCTCAAGGTTGGCGACCATGTGGTGCACGTGGACCATGGCGTCGCGATGTTTGTCGGCCTGAAGCAAATTGGGGTCGGGCTCGAGCAGCATGAGTTCATGGAACTGCAGTATGGCGGCCAGGACAAGTTGTTCGTGCCGGTGCAGCAGCTCGACCTGCTCCAGAAATACACCGGTTCGACGAAGGCGACACTCGACCGCCTCGGCGGCACGTCGTGGGCGAAGACCAAGACCAAGGTCCGTGGCGCCATGCGGGACATGGCCGAAGAGTTGCTCAAGTTGTATGCGGCCCGGAAGGCGGTGTCGGGGCATGCGTTCAGTGTCGACACCCATTGGCACCGGGAATTTGACGACGCCTTCGAGTTCGAACTGACCGTCGACCAGCAGACAGCCATCGCCGACATCCGGCGCGACATGGAAGGGTCGACGCCGATGGACCGGTTGCTGTGTGGTGACGTCGGCTATGGCAAGACGGAAGTGGCCATGCGGGCGGCGTTCAAGGCGGTGATGGACGGCAAGCAGGTCGGGTTCCTCGCCCCGACGACGGTCCTGGCTTTCCAACACCACAAGACGTTGACCGACCGGTTTGCGGCCTTTCCCGTCCGAATCAATCTGGTCAGCCGGTTTCGGACGCGGGCCGAGCAGAAGCAGTCGCTCGAGGAACTGGCGAACGGCAAGTTGGACATCGTCGTCGGGACCCACCGACTGCTGTCGAAGGATGTTCAGTTCCGCGACCTTGGCCTCCTTGTCGTGGATGAAGAGCAGCGCTTCGGGGTGGCCCACAAGGAGCGCATCAAGCAGATGCGGCACCGCGTCGACGTCCTGACCATGACCGCCACGCCGATCCCGCGCACCCTGAATATGTCGCTGGTGGGGATTCGCGACATGTCGGTGATCGAGACCCCCCCCAAGGACCGGCAGGCCATCCAGACCAACGTCGTTCGCTTTGACCACCAGGTCGTGGCGCGAGCCATCCGCACGGAGCTCGAACGTGGCGGTCAGGTGTTCTTCCTGCACAGCCGGGTGACGTCCATCTACGCCATGGGCGAGCTCCTGACGAGACTCTTGCCGGACGCGCGGGTCGCCGTGGCGCACGGGCAAATGCAAGAAGGTCAGCTCGAACGCTGCATGGTGGACTTCGTGCAGCACAAGTACGACGTGCTGCTGGCCACCACGATCATCGAGAACGGGTTGGACATTCCGAACGCGAATACCATCATCATCAACCACGCAGAACGGTTCGGTCTCGCGCAGCTTTATCAGCTGCGGGGGCGGGTCGGACGCTCGGATCGACGAGCCTACGCGTATCTGCTGGTGCCGCCGGAGGGGTCGCTGTCGCCGGTGGCACGCCAGCGGCTTACCGCCATCCGCGAGTTCAGCGACCTCGGGAGCGGCTTCCGGATTGCCGCGCTCGACCTCGAGATTCGCGGGGCCGGCAACCTTCTGGGCGGCGAGCAGAGCGGCCATATCGAATCGATCGGGTTTGACCTCTACGTCAAGCTGCTTGAGCAGACGGTGCGGGAACTCAAAGGAGAAGAGTTTGAGGACGAGCAACGGGCTACCGTGAACCTCAACCTCGACCTCAAGATCGAAGAACGGTACGTGCCCGACACAAACCAGCGTCTGAGCGTGTATCGCCGGGTGGCCGGCGCCCGCGTCGAGCCTGACCTTGCGGCGTTGCTCGATGAACTGTGTGACCGCTACGGTCCGATTCCGCCCTCGGTCGCCACTCTGGTTGAGTACGGGCGCATTCGTGTGCTGGCCGACCACCTGGGCGTCGAATCGCTCGACCGGAACGGACAACTGCTCGTCCTAAAGTTCAGGCCCACGACGACGGTGGACCCGGTGCGGCTGATTCGGTTCGTCGAGCGGCGCGCGGATGTCCTGCTCAAGCCGCCGTCCATGCTCACCATGGACCTACAAGAACAGGGCAAGCCCGCAGGGTCCGGCCATCTGTCATGGTGGACGGCTCGAGCTCGTGCCGAGGACGTACGCGCCGGGTTCTCGCGCGTCGACTTCCAGCGGGCCGAGCGGGACCGGGAAGGGCCGGCGCAGCTACTGGCGCGGGTTGGCGACCTGCTGGTGGAGTTGCGTGGCTTGGAAACGATAGAATCGTGACAAGGGGAACTGGTATGCAGACACGCACTTTTGGAATCATGGTCGCGGTGGCCGTCCTAGGGACCGGTGTGGCTCAGGCGCAATCGGCGCTGGACGAGGCGGTTCCTCGCCTGTCTTCGAACGCGCCCGGGGCCCTCGTCGTCGAACGAATCCTGGTGAAGGTCAATGGCGACCTGATGACGCAGACTGACCTTGAGGAGGCGCAGATTGTCGCCCTGCAGAACCTCCCGACCCGACCTCAGACCGACGCCGAACTGCAGCGGGTCATGCAGGAGCTGACGCCGGAGCTCTTCGCCAATACCGTGGACAACATGCTGCTGGAGCAGCGAGGCCGTGAGATGGGCTTTTCGCTGAGCGACGATCAGTTTGACGAGATCGTTGACGGCATCAAGGTGGAAAACGATTTCGATGACGAGGAGCTCGTCGCCGCACTCGCCCAGACCGAAGGGATGACGATGCTCACGTTGCGGGAGATCATGGAAACACAGATGCTCATCGCGCAGGTGCAAAACGCGGAGGTGAGGAGGAGCATCGTGATGACGGGGACCGAAGCCCGGGAATACTACGACGAGCACCTGGACGAGTTCACCACCCCGGCGACCGTGACGCTCCGCGAGATCGTGGTTGCCACGCCGGAAGGCACCGGGCCCCTCGCGACGGCCGGCGCCGAACGTGCGGCCGCGACGGCCGAGGCCGCGCACGCCCGGGTACTGGCAGGTGAAGACTTCGCGCTGGTGGCGTCCGAAGTGTCCACGGCCGCGTCGAAAGCGAATGGTGGCCAGATTGGGCCGATCAACATGACGGATCTGGCCGAGGCGGTGCGCGCACGCGTCGAGCAGCTCGAAGTCGGCGACGTTGGTGCGGTCGACCAAACGGCAGCCGGCTATCAGATTTTGAAGCTCGAGGCGATGACCCCGGCAACGCCGACGGAGTTCGAAGAGATTCGAGCCAGTATCGTCAATTCTGTCGCCGAGAGCCGGGAAGACAAAGCGCTCAATGATTATTTGGCGGAGCTGCGCGAGGCGGCCATCATCGAGTGGAAGGATGACGCGTTGAGACAAGTCTACGAGGCGGTTGTGGTCGCTCGGGCGGCTACCAGTGGTGTCTGAGGCCGAAACGCCCCACGTGACGACTCCTCATCCGGACGTGATTGCGGTACCCCTCTCACCAGAGACGGCCGTCGAGTCGGCTCCCTGGTTCGCGCTCTGGACCCGGTCGCGGCACGAACAGGTCGTGCGCGAACAGCTCGAACGCAAGCAGATCGAGACGTTTCTTCCGACCATCACCCGGTGGAGTCGGTGGAAGGACCGACGCAAGAAAATCGCCTGGCCACTGTTTCCCGGCTACTGCTTCGCGCGGTTCGACACCGCGCAGCGGTTGGGTATTCTCCGCTGTACTGGTGTCGTGAGCATCGTGTCGTTCGACGGCGAGCCGGCCCCCATCGCGTCGGCGGAGCTTGAGAACATCCGGTGTCTGGTCGATACCGAACTGCAGTACGACCCGTGCCCGCTCATTCACGAGGGGACGATGGTCGAAGTGGCGTATGGCGCGCTCAAGGGGGTGGTCGGTCGCCTCGTTCGCAAGGGCGCTCACGCCAGGCTCGTCCTGTCAGTCGACCTGATCGGGCAAGCAGTGTCTGTCGAGGTCGACGCCGCCGACGTCAAAGCCTGCTAGGTTTCCTGGCGAGGCGCCCGTCTGGCTGTGTTGCTTCCTCGGTCACATGCCGCCTGCATGCTCCCTCCTTGCGCTTGGCCAGACGCACGCCTCGCCCGGAAACCATTCTAGAATAGAGCCGGTGAAATCAACCGCGATCAAAGTCGGATCGGTCACGTTGGAGTCGCCGTTCGCGTTGGCGCCGATGGCCGGCATGACCGACACGGCGTTCCGGCGACTGGTGAAGCGGCGCGGTGGGTGCGGGCTCGTGGTGACCGAGATGGTGAGCTCGGAAGGGCTCGTGCGCGGTATCGATCGGACCCTCGAGTACGCGGAGTACACGGAAGAAGAGCGACCGGTGTCGATTCAGATCTTCGGCGGCGCGCCGGAGAAGATGGCCGAGGCGGCCCGCATCGTCGAGGGACTGGGCGCTGACATCGTGGATGTGAACATGGGTTGCCCGGTGCCAAAGATCGCCAAGCACCAGGCCGGATGCAGTTTGATGCGGACGCCGGAACATGCGGCGACAGTCGTGGCGGCGATGACCGAGGCCGTGTCCATTCCCGTGACGGTCAAGATGCGAGCCGGGTGGGACGACGACCATGTCAACGCACCGGTCGTGGCGGGACTGATGGAGCAGGCCGGGGCCGCCGCCGTCGCGGTGCACGGGCGGACCGCGAAACAGTCCTATTCCGGTCGTTCGGATTGGGGTCTCATCGACGACGTCGCCCGCGCCGTGTCCATTCCGGTGTTTGGCAGCGGCGACTGCGTGGCGCCGCAAGATGCGGTGGACCGGATGCGGGACACCGCGGTGGCCGGAGTGCTGGTGGGGCGGGGCGCGTTGCGCAATCCCTGGATCTTCGAGCAGGCTCACCGGCTGCGGTGCGGGGAAACAGCGTCCTCCGTGCCGTCGGAGGACCGCGGTCGGTTCCTGCTGACCTATATCGACTTGCTTCTGTCAGAGGGTACGGACGAGGCGGAGGGGTTTCGCCACCGCGCCGAGTCGAACCTGAAGGCCGGACCGAAGCGCCGGAGCGCCGCCACCCGTGAGCGGTGGGTCATCAATAAGCTACGGGCGCTGGGGTCGTGGTACACCAAGGGGTTTGGCTGTGGGTCGCGGCTTCGCATTGCGATCAATCACGCCGGCTCCATTAACGAGCTGCGCGGCATCATTCGTGACCATTTCCAGGTTGACGGTCCCCCGCCGTCAGTACCGGATCGTCAAACCCAGGCTGTGAGGCATGCATGCCCCGAGTAATCGAGAGTCCGACGGTCATCCAGGCGGCAGGTAATCTCCCGAAGCGGATAGAGGAGTACGCCGGACGTGTCAACAGCGGGCACGATGGTGTGAGCGTGGCGCGGATGGTGTCGCCGGAGGGGTGGCTCGAGCCGGGACAGCGTCCAGAGTTCGAAGAGATCACAGTCGTGCTTCGGGGGATGCTGCGGGTCGAGCACGAGGGGGGCTCGTGCGACGTGCGGGCCGGCCAGGCCGTGGTGGCGGCACCGGGTGAATGGGTGCGTTACGGCAGCCCCGAGCCGGGTGGGGCCGAGTATGTGGCAGTGTGCACACCCGCATTCACCCCCGACACCGTCCACCGAGACCCGGTTTCCTAGCGAGGCGCCCGTCCTTCGCTTAGACGGGGTTTCGCCCCGAACCCCACGCGGGCGCTCGCGGGCCCCCCAAAGCCCCACTCCGCGCCCGCGGGCCGCGCATTGTCGCGCGGCCTGACTTCCGCATCGTTTCCTTCTTGGCTGCTCGGTTCGGCCTCCGGTCCTGCCGTTTGACGTATGATCGGCGTTTGAACATTCCATCCTTCTCCCCCGGAGGTCGGCGATGAACACGACGCGCGGTGTCTTGGAACCAGGAAGCTCGGGCTCCGTCTGCTGGTGCCAGGCTCTGATCAAGCCGGTGTCCTGGATGCTAGGCGGCACGTTGCTGGCCGCCGTGGCGATCGCCGTGGTTACCGCGGCCGGGTCAGGCCCGGTTGGCTGGGTCAACGATCTGTCACCGATCGCGGCGACCGATTGGGACTACGACAAGGCGGCGCATCTGGTGGAGCGCGCGGGATTTGGGGCCACGCCGGCCGAGATCGAACGGCTCGCGGCGATGACACCTGAGCAGGCGGTCGACGAACTGGTCAACTTCGCCGACATCGACAACAGCGCAACACCTGCCTTCGAAGCCTCTCCTATCTGGGACGCCGCGATGGACCCGTTCCCCAAGAGCCGGGCCGACGCCGTGCGCATCGCGCGTGAGACCGGCGTGTCAATGGGAGTCGAGGTGCTGCCGGAGGGCGAGTCACGTCGGCTCCAGCCGGTCGTCAACAAGTTCTTCTTCGGGCTGCGGTCGAATGCGATCGAGACCCAGCGACTGGCGGTCTGGTGGGCGGAGCGCATGCTCGCCACCCGCCGTCCCCTCGAAGAGAAACTGACCCTGTTCTGGCACGGGCATTTCGCGACCGGCAACACCAAGGTCCGCGACACGCGGATGATGCTTCGGCAGAACGAGATGCTGCGCGGCAATGCGGGGGCGAGCTTTGGCGATCTCTTGTCGGGCATTCTGACCGATCCGGCCATGCTGGTGTATCTGGACAATGGCGAGAATCGGAAGGGTCATCCCAACGAGAACTTCGGGCGAGAGCTGCTCGAGCTGTTCACGATGGGGGTGGACAACTACTCGGAACAGGACATCCGCGAGGCTTCGCGCGCTTTCACGGGGTGGACCAACGACGTGCTCGAGTTCCAGTTCGACGCGGCGACCCACGACGACGGTCAGAAGACGTTCTTGGGTCGAACCGGCGCCTGGGACGGCGACGACATCATCGACATCATTCTCGATTCGCCGGTGACGGCGGAATATATCGGTGCCAAGTTGTATCGGTATTTCGTCCGGGAGGACTTGGACGCTGAAACCCTGACGGCTCTGGCCGAGACCTTTCGCAACTCAGGCTACGAGCTGCGGCCACTGCTGCGGCGCATCTTCCTGTCCAAAGACTTCTACAGCCCGGCCTCGTATGCCACCCAGATCAAGAGCCCGGTGCACCTGGTGGTGTCGACATATCGTAAGCTTGGGCTGAGGGAACTGCCCACGATTCCAGACTTTGGCCGACTGACGGCCGGTTTGGGACAGACATTGTTCAACCCGCCGAACGTTGCGGGCTGGGCTGGCGGCCGCACCTGGATCACTCCGGCGCTGTTACTGGAACGGGGCAATCTGTTTCGTGGGGTGCTGCTGCCAGATACCGACGGCTTCTGGGCGCCAGACCGCGCATTGCCCGGCATCTATGCGCAGGTCGGCGCACGTATTGAGCGAGGCATGAACATCACGGCCGCGACTCAAGAGGGCGACTCCGAGTCCAGCCAGATGGCCGACCGAGACGAAGACTACAACACGCGGTACGGCGGCTACATGGGGTATGTGATGGCCTACGATCGGCTGAACCTCATTCCGCGCCGAACGGCCGATCTCGACTTGGTCGGCATGCTGCAAGGCGCTGGCGCCACCACCGTCGAGGCCGCGGTCGATCATTTTGTGCATCGCTTCCTGCGTGTGCCGCTCGCGCCCGCCGCCCGCGCGGTGCTGGTCGACCGGCTACAGGACGATCTGGGTAGCGACCGTTTGCCCGCCGCGCCTGGCCCGCAAGAAGAACTGGCGCTACGCTCGCTGCTCTATCTCGTGCTGAGCGCGCCGGAGTACCAACTCGCGTAGGACGGGGACTCTTGGGAGACAAGACCATGACGATTCGCCATCTCAATCACTGCGGATGCTCGCGGCGCGACTTTCTACGCAAAGGGCTCTACGGCGTCGGCGTGACTGCCGGTCTACCGCTGTTGCTGAGTCGCACCACCGAGGCTCTGACCGCTGAGGCGCTCCTCGGCACCAGCATGGAAGCGAACCCGGAGCGCATCCTGGTGGTGGTGGAGTTGTCTGGTGGCAACGACGGATTGAACACCGTGGTGCCGTTCGGTAACGACGAGTACTACCGCGTGCGACCCAATATCGGTATCCGGGAGTCTGACGCCATCAAGATAGAAGACGGCTTTGGTCTGCACCCGTCCATGGTCGGGTTCGAGCGTCTCTACAAGGACGGCATGATGGGTGTGGTTCACGGCTGTGGCTATGACAACCCCAGTCTGTCCCATTTCTCGTCCATGGGATTTTGGCACACCGGTGTGCCGAACGGTGGGGAGCCGCTGGGCTGGCTGGGACGACTGGCCGACGGGGCCTATGACCACGACGCCCAAGGCAACATGATCGTCAACATCGGCACCCGCCAGTCACTGGCGGTGCAGGCGCGCAACCATCAGCCGCTGGTGTTCAACGACCCGCGGAGCTTCCGGCGGGTGGGGTCCGAGGCGGAGAAGGAGGCGATTGAAGCGATGAACCCGACATCGCCCGACAATCCAGCCCTCGACTTCCTCTCCGCCACGGCGACGAATGCGGTAGAGAGTTCCGAGTTCGTGCGCCAAGCGGCCGCCGGCTACAACACCCCGATCGACTATGGTATCGGCGGGCTCTCCGCGCAGCTCAGACGCGTCGCCGCGCTCGTCAACGCCGAGATGCCCACCCGGCTCTACTACGTGAGCTACCAGGGCAACTCGTTCGATACGCACGTGCATCAGGCCGATCCTCATGCCCGTCTGCTCACCTACACCGCCGATGCGGTCCGCGGCTTTGTCGAAGACCTCAAACGCATCGGGCGCGCCGACGACGTCGCGATCATGATGTTCACCGAGTTCGGGCGCAGGGTCGAAGAGAACGCCAGCCTCGGCACGGACCACGGCACCGCGACCCCGATGTTCGTGGTCGGCAGCGGAGTCCGGGGCGGGCTGCACGGTCGCCACCCGAGCCTGACCGATCTAGACGACGGCAACCTGAAGATGACCACCGACTTCCGCCGCGTCTACGCGACGATGATCGAGGAGTGGCTCGGCGTCCATGACTCGGCGTCCATTCTCAAGGGGTCGTTCGAGTCGTTACCGCTGTTCGCCTGAGCGCTCGCCTAACGTTACAATCTCTTGCCCGGGGTATGCGTGGCTCAATACCGGAAGGCCCGCTACTACCTGGCCATCAGCTTCGGGGCCGCTACCAATGAACCGTAAGCGGATCGGCCCTGGCGGCTCTCGCCGGTCGGTCAGCGTGTGACGGCGACCGGCTCGCAGCGAACCCTCCGGCTACGGCCGCAGCCGGCGCACTTTCTCTACGAGCGTGGTTCGCTTCAGTCCTAGCAGCTGGGCGGCGCGTTGTTTGTTACCGTCGGTCTCGTTCAGCGCCTGCGAAATCAATCCGCGCTCGATGTTCGCGATGAAGGCGGGCAGTTCGACGCCGCCATCCGGGAGGGTGACGGCCACGGGTTGCTCCAGCGCCGCCGAGTTTTTGAGCTCCGGCGGAAGATCTTCGACATCGATCTGGGTGCGTTCGCCACCGAGAGCCAAGGCCCGCTCGACCGCGTTCTCGAGTTGGCGAATGTTCCCCGGCCAACCATAGGCCATCATGCGGCGCATCGCTTCCTGGGTGACCGTGACTTCGCGGGCTGGCGTCTGCTGCTGTGACAGACGGTTGACGAAGTGACGGACGAGCAGTGGGATGTCTTCGCGGCGCTCTCGTAGCGGCGGGAGGCCGATTGGAATCACGTTCAGTCGGTAATAGAGATCTTCCCGGAATAAGCCGTCCTGGACGAGTTGCGGCAGGTCGGCGTTCGTGGCGGCAATGACCCGGACATCGATCTTGATGGTGCGGGTGTCGCCAATGCGTTCCAGCTCTCGTTCCTGCAGCACCCGCAGCAGCTTGGCCTGGAGGGCGACGCTCATGGTGCCGACCTCGTCGAGGAAGAGTGTGCCGCGGTCGGCGATTTCGAAACGACCGGCGCGGTTGGCGACTGCCCCGGTATAGGCACCCCGCACGTGTCCGAAGAGCTCGGCTTCTAGGAGCGTCTCGGGGACGGCGCTGCAATTCAACGCGACGAACCGATGCGCTCGTCGACGGCTGTTGTGGTGTATCGCTCGCGCTGCTAGTTCCTTGCCAGTGCCGGTCTCGCCGGTCACCAGCACGGTGCTGGTACTGGCCGAGACGGTCTCGAGCAGATCGAAGAGTTCCCGCATCTGTCGGCTGCGGCCCACAAGCCCTTCGAATCGATAGCGGTCTTCCAGTTGTGACCGCAGATACGCGTTCTCTGAACGGAGCCGGCGCTGCTCAAGGGCCGACGCGAGCACGTGCAGGAGCTGATCGAACTGAAACGGCTTGGTGATGAACTCGGCCGCGCCGCGCTTGATCGCCTCGACCGCGTCCTTGACGGTGCCGAAGCCGGTCATGACGATACCCACGATCTCGGGGTAGCGCTCGATCGCGGCACCGAGCACTTCCCGGCCGTCTATGCCCGGAAGGCGGAGATCGGTGAGCACCACGTCGAACGCGAATTCGCTGAGTCGCTCGACGGCCTCCTCCCCGCTGGCGACCGCGACGACCTGGTACCCGTGGTCAACCAGTCGCTCGGCCGTGGTCTCTCGGAGTGCGGCTTCATCTTCAACGATTAAGAGATAGATGTCCTGCGCCACGTAATTGCTCGCTGAAGTGGGGGTAGAGACGTTGGATGAACTCGGCCGGACACGGTACCGTTGTTAAGTGTCAATATTTTGACATTCACTACTGGACCGGGTCAAGTTTCCGGTCGTCGCGCGCGAAAATGCGGTCGGATGCCAGCGCTCCTGGGATTGTCCCGCTCGCTGTTGATCTTCGGGAGCCGCGGCTTCCGCTGTGATTCTATGCGACCCGCTCGGTGGACGCCCCTTCCTTGGCTTCCAGATGACCGAGGGCCGAGACGACCTTCGTGATGTCTGGCCATCCGTGCACGCNGCGGAACTTCTTCTCCTCCTCGACAATGGCCGCGCTCACCCANCNGACGACCATCGTGCCGCTGCGCCAGCGCTTCAGGTTCCTTGAGTAGGTGGTAATGGTGCCATTGAAGTTCTCGATGGCGTTCGTCGTGCGCAACTTCGTGTACAACACGCCCGCAATGCCGAAGCGTTGGAGCGTGAGCGTGTCGGCGAAGCCCTCTCGGACCGACGCGGCCGCCCAGGCCTCCCGCAGCACCGCCGTCACGTTCGCGTGCAGATGGTCCGGGAGGTGGCCCAAGATGTTGCGCCGCTTATGAAGCTGACACCGTTGGATGGCGCCCAACGTGCCAAACACCGTGTGGATGGCCGAGGTGAGCGCCTTCGCGNCGTCGACCACGAAGAGTCGCNCCCGTGTTCCTGATCCAACCCGCGCTCGACGAGGTCGCGCAGCAGCGCCTTGACGACGNGGCTGTGTTCGGTGTGGTCTTCCCGCANCCCCAGCANCTGCTTCTTGCCCTCTGTATCGATGCCGAGCGCGACCACGANCGAGTGGTCGCCCAGGACGNTCCCATCGATCAGCACGATCGGGAAGTGACGATCCCCGAGTGGCGTGGTGAGCCAGCGGGTCGCGGTGCGAGGCGAACGCGAAGCCGGGCAGCTCGACCTCCTGCCCCGACTGACTGCGGACGCGAGGGCGGTACGTAGCGAGAGGCCTTCGTTCACAACCCGAGAAGATTCGGTGCGATCTTGTCGAGACCCTGCTCGGTGGCCCACAAGTCGAGCTCGGGCGTGGCCAGATCGTCGACCAGCGGTTCGGCGAGACCGAGCACCCGAAGGTCGACCGACTTGAGATAGTGACGGCAGGTCTTGCACGCCTCAACGCGTAGGTGTGGCAGCGACTCATCGACGTGAAACACGAGACCGTCGTCTCCGGACACACCGCAGGCAGGGCACACCGCCCTCGGAAAGCCCCACGCGGCAGCGCAAAACGCGCACACCAAACGACGCATGCCCTGCGTGTGAGACTCGTCCTCGAGTCGTGACACCTGCGGTGGCCACCCGCATTGTGGACACACCGGAGCCCGCGCGGGCGCGCCGGTCGGCGCCAGGGCGGAGAGGGCCTCGGCCATCGGGGAAAGAAAGGCGCGCGCCAAGAACGCCAACGGCACGGGCTCACACGCGAGGGCGCCGCCGAGAGTGGCGAACTCACCCCCCGTCAGCAACGACAGCAGCAGATCGACCTGGGTCCGGGACTCCGCACGCGTCACCGCTCTCGCGGCCCAGCTCACCGGGTCGGGGGCCGTCTCCGGCATCTCGCGGCAGAACGTCGAGAACTCAACCGATAGCTCGTCGAGCGGAAGCTGTTCGAGCTGGATTCGAGGTGTGTCCCCACCAGGATCCGCCGACACTGCCACCCAGCGGGACGCGTCGATCGGCGCGCAGACGGAGGTTTGGAGCTCAAGTACAGAGAGATAAAACTGCAGCAACGGTGCTGTGTGAGGCCGGTCGGCGAGGAGGGTGCGTGCGCGGCGGGCTCGGTGAGCCCACCGGGAAGCGACGTCCGAAGGACGGGTGCGTCGACCCAGCGGGGTCAACGATCGACCCGATCGCGGGACCACCGGGGATGATGCAGCTTCGCCCAGGCCGGCGTGACCTTACCCTCGAGCATGCCGCGAGCGGTGCCCGGGTAGGCCACGGTCCCCAGATACACGTGCACGATCAGGAAGAGACCACCGCCCAGCGTCGCGGCGTAGTGCAGCAACCGCGCGGTGTTGAGCCACCCGGCCCCGAACGACTCCGGGAACCACAGCAACCCGCCGGTCACGACAAACACGATGCCGAGAAGGCTCTGCACCCAGAAGAACAGCTTTTGTCCCGCGTTGTATTTCCCGGCCGGCGGCACCTTCTCCCGGTCGTGCGTCGCGTAGTGCTTGATCGCCCCGAGCCACGCCCGGTCCTGCCCGTCCAGGAACATGTCGCGAACCCAGAGCCCAAACATGAACAGGATCCCCACGCCGAACAGGGCGCCTATCTGGGGGTGAAGCACCCGGGCGGCAGCTCCTCCGCCCAGGAGGGTCGTGAGCCAGAAGAGGGACGGATAGGCAAAGGCGAGCCCGGTGCCCAGCAACACCACGAAGGTGACGCCCACCACCCAGTGGACGATCCGCTCGAGGAAGGAGAATCGGTGAATGAGCGTGGTCGACATCGGCTTCGAGCTTCAGATGGTCTCTTCCGGGCGGTCCGGGCCAACGGCGAGGAAGTGGACGAACGCGGAGATGACACCGAAGCCGAGGAGATACGAACCAATCCGCTGCAGCACGTTCAAGCCGCGGAGTTGGCCAGGGCTGGCGGTCGGGTGCGCCGGCAGACTGTAGTCCTCGAGTCGGTCGCCGTGCGGGACGACATACATCATGTGGGTGCCGCCGACGCCGCCCGGATTGTAGAGGGCCGCATGCTCGTAGCCGCGTTCGTTCAGACGTTCGACCTTCTTCTCCGCCAGCGCCAGCATGTCTTCCTTGATGCCCCACTCGATGGCGTTGGTCGGACAGGTCTTCACGCAGGCCGGCTCAAGACCGGACTCGACCCGGTCGATGCACATGTTGCACTTGGCGACGGTCTTGGTCTCCTTGTCGAACCGTGGAATGTCGAACGGACAGCCGGAGACGCAGTACTGGCATCCGATACAGTTGTCCTGATTGAAGTCGACGATCCCGTTCTGCTACTGCACGATGGCGCCCGGCGCCGGACACGAGAACAGACGGCCTGGCTCCTCGCAGTGGAGGCAGGCGTCTTTCTTGATCATCCAGCTCAGGTCCTCGCCGACCTCAACCTCATTGAAGCGCATCAAGAGCCAGGTGTTCGACGACAGGTCCTTGTGACTCTGAAAACTGCCGAAGTTGGTGGTCTGCTCGACCTTCAGGTCGTTCCACTCCTTGCAGGCGACCTCGCACCCCTTGCACCCGATGCATTTCGAAATGTCGACCAGTTTCGAATACACGGGTCCGCCCGACCGGAGCGAGTTGAGCGGAATCAACGCGCTCGGTGTGGCTGAGATACGTTTGATGGCGAGATTGTCCGGCATTGGCTGTCTGCGGTCTCTTTCAGCGGGCCCGAATGCCCCCTCCGGGGCGGGTCTCAAGACCTGCGGCTACATACGATCTCATGTCGATGCCGGTCCCGTGCTCTCTATATTGACGAGAAACGCCTTGAACTCGGGGCAGCGGGTGTTCGCGTCGCCCACATACGGGGTCAACAGATTCGCCATCGAGCCCTGGGTGATGCCGACAAACCCCCAATGGACCGGAATGCCGATGGTCCAGACCGTCTGCCCGTTAACCAACAGCGGCTTGATTCGCTTGGTGACAATCGCAATGCCTTCCACCTCACCCCGCTTGGACCAGACCCGGGCCCGACCGCCGTTCTCGATCCCCTTCTCGGCCGCCAGCCCCTCAGGGACTTCGACAAAGAAATCCGGCATCAGCTCAACCAGGAGCGGCACGTTCCGGGTGACGAAGTGCTCGTGCTCCACCACCCGGTAGACGGTACAGGCGTAGGGAAAATCGTCGCCCTCAGCGGCCAGTGTCTCGCGGACCCCGTCATACCAATTGATGACCGGGTTCACCGCCACGGACTCATGCAACGGGTTGGTCGTGGGACTTTCGACCGGCTCGTAGTGCTCTGAGAATGGACCGTCAGCCAGGTGGTTGCTGAACAGACGCGCCACCCCCTCTTCGGTCATGATGAACGCGCCGGGCCCATCGGGCGGGGTCGTCGCACCGTAGTCCGGCACATCGCCGATCCACCGCTGCCCATTCCAGGCGATACCAGCGCGGTCCTGGTCCCACGGGCGGCCTTCCGCGTCAGCTGAGGCCCGGTTGTACAGCACACGACGGTTCAGGGGCCAACTGAACGCCCAGTCGTGGTGCATGCCAAGACCTGTCGGGTCGTCCGTGCCCCGGTTCGCCATCACGTTGCCCGCCTCGGTATAGCTGCCCGTGTAGATCCAGTTCCCTGCACTCGTGCCACCGTCGGCTTGGAGCTGTCCAAACGAGGACAGCAGTTGGCCCGTAGCACGGTCGTACCCGTTGATCTCTTTCGCCAGTTCGACCAGGGTCGGCTCGCGCGGATTCAGGTAGTCCCACGTGAGATTCTGGATCGGCTCGTTGTACACGGCGTCCTCGCCGTCCTGCTGGTACAGCTCCTTCACCCGCCAGAACAGTTCCGACAGCACGTAGGTGTCGGAGCGCACACCGGCTGGCGGGTCGATCGCCTTCTCTTTCCACTGTGCCCACCGCCCACTGTTGGTGAACGAGCCGTCTCGCTCGATCCAGTGCGTGGTCGGCATGTACATCACCTCGGTCTGCACCTCGGTCGGCTCCATCCCGGGGGCTCGCCAGAACTCGGCACTGTCGAGCATGAACGGATCGATGATCACTTTCCACTTGAGCCGAGACATCGACTCGAGCAGTCGTGGCACGTCGGGACCGGCCAGCAGCGGATTGAACCCGAGCGCGATGAACCCTTCGACTTCGCCTTGCCGCACCTGGTCCCAGATAGACAACCAGGTGGCGTCTCCGTCCTGCTTGCCCAGGTATTGATACCCGAACTCGTTGGCGGCAGTGGCGTGGTCGCCAAACCACGCCTTGAGCTGCGAGACGAGAAACTTGGGATAGTTCCCCCAGTAGTTCACCGTATCCGGCACCAACGGCGTCGGCGTCGATGCATCGAGGTGGTCGCGCAGCGTTGCCTGCTCCGGCGTCGGCACCTTCAGGTAACCCGGCAGGATACCGGCCACGATGGCGTGGTCGGTCGCCCCCTGCACGTTGGCATGTCCACGGAGCGCATTGATGCCGCCACCGGGTCGGCCGATGTTACCGAGCAGCAGTTGCAGAATGGCCCCGGTGCGGATGATCTGGCTGCCCACCGTGTGCATGGTCCAGCCGACCGCATACATGATGGTGCCCACGCGATCGGCTCGACCAGTCGAGCAGATGATGTCGGCCATCTCGAGGAACTTCTCCTCGGAGCAGCCGGCAATCTGCGCGACCATCGCCGGCGTGTAGCGCTCGTAGTGGTGCTTGAGAAGCTGGAACGCACAGCGGGGGTCTTCGAGCGTTGGGTCGCGGCGCACGAATCCGTCGGCGTCCCGTTGATAGCTCCACGACGTCTTGTCGTAGGCGCTCGCCGCCTCATCGAACCCCGAGAACAGTCCTTCCTCGAACCCGAATTCGCCGCTGACCAGGAACGACGCATTGGTGTGCGCCCGCACATAGTCGGCGTGGTGCAAATCATTAGCCAGCATGTACCGGATCAACCCACCGAGCACGGCGATGTCAGACCCGGGCCGGATCTGCAGATGCTTGTCCGCCACGGCCGAGGTGCGCGTAAACCGGGGGTCGATCGTGAGCAGCGTCGCCTTGTTCTCGTCACGCGCTTCGAGCGCCCACTTGAATCCGCAGGGATGGTTTTCGGCCGGGTTCGCGCCCATCACCAGGACGACATCGGCGTTCTTGATGTCTTTCCAGTGATTGGTCATCGCGCCCCGACCGAACGTGGCGGCCAGACTGGCCACCGTGGGGCTGTGTCAAATGCGGGCCTGATGGTCTATGTAGGTCAGCCCCATGGCGCGCATCGTCTTCGTAATCAGATATGCGTCCTCGTTGGCGACCGTGGCGCTCCCGACCCAGGCGATGCCGTTGGTACGGTTGACGGTGCGCCCCTGTCCGTCGCGCTCGACAAAGGTGTTGTCTCGCGATTCTTTGAACTTGCGCGCGAACCAGTCCATCGCGAAGTCCCAGTCGACTTCTTGCCACTCATCGGCACCCGCCGCCCGATACATCGGACTCTTCCGCAGCCGTGGACTGATGGCGAGCTGCATCTGTGACGCGCCCTTGGGGCAGAGCGTGCCGCCATTGATCGGGTTGTCGGGATCGCCCTCGACGTGGATGACCGTGTTGGTGGTATTGAGCCCACCACTGCCGTGGGTATAGGCGATGGTGCCGCACCCGACCGCGCAGTAGGGACAAACGGTCTTGTACTCGCGGGCGTTCCGAATCTTGAGCTGGCGCACCGCCGCGTAGGCTGGTGTCAGGTCGAAACCGAGGGCGCTGACGCCGACCGCGCCGCCGACGGACGCCTTGAGAAAGGTGCGCCGAGAGATGGCCATGCCGGGCCTACAGTACCACAGGGGAGACCGGAGGGTAGACGTGTTCGCGACGCGGCCGCCGTCGGTCGAGAACGAGCTCATAGGTCGATCCTGCATTGTGAGTCGTTCGGGCGAATCGCCTGTTTCGCTACAACACGCCGGGTCGCCACGGGCTGCTAGAATCGCGTCATGGTTACCAGTCCTCCCCCCCATTCCGACGACGTGGGCCTACGCGGCGTACCGGTCCGCAAGCCAGACGGCGCCATCGTGACTGATGCGGTGGCGGTTGAGGCCCCGCTCGAGATCCGGGTGAATGGGCGCCCGCTCGTGATCACGATGCGGACGCCGGGCCACGACGAAGAACTCGCGGCCGGATTCTTGTTTGCGGAAGGCGTCGTGACGCATGCCGACCAGGTGGTCTCGATTCGGACCGAGCCAGCGTCGGCACAGCCGTCACCGGACGAATTGGCCGAAGGCAAGGTTGGGGCCGGCGCCCGGGTGATGGTCGAGTTGCGGGATTCGGCTGACACGACCGATATCGAGCGGGCGCAGCGCGACTTTCGGGCGACCGCGGCGTGCGGCGTGTGCGGCAAGGAGCGTCTCGACGATCTCGAACAGACGCTGCCGGCGATCACGAGCATCGACGTGGCAACCGACATACTCGCGCGGCTTCCGGATCGGATGCGACCGCGGCAGCCGCTCTTCGAAGCGACCGGTGGAATTCACGCCGCCGGGCTGTTTACGTTGACCGGCGCACTGCTCAGCGTGCGAGAAGACATCGGCCGTCACAACGCGGTGGACAAGGTGATCGGTCGGGCGGTCCTGGACGGCGCCACGTCACTCGACAATCGCATCCTCGTGGTCAGCGGCCGGGCCGGGTTCGAGCTGGTGCAGAAGGCGCTCAAGGCCGCGATCCCGGTGATGGTGTCTGTGGGCGCGGCATCGAGCCTGGCCGTCGAGATGGCGTCGGCGTCCGGGATGACGCTCTACTCGTTCGTTGGACCCGGCCGAGGCAACTTGCACTTGTGATCTACTCAGGGCTTCTCGAAGATCGACTGGTCGACTTCCACGTTGATCTCGGTGGTCGTGTACCGGGTGTCGACGGTGAACGCCCCAGGCACGTCCAGAAGCTGTCTGGTCGGCAACTTCACCCCTCCGTGGTCCTCGTAGTCGGAGTAATCGCCGGTGATGCGCACCGTGCCTAGCTGCGGTACCGTCGTGTTGAACTGGAAACGCGACAACAGCATCGTGTCAGCATCAACAAAGATACTGAACTCCACGTCCTGGACGTCGACGATGACCACGTGGTGGGAACGGCCCTCAAGGTCAGCATCGTCAGCCTTGCGAAACTGCGCGCCGCCGAGTTCGGGCCGCTCAAACCCCAGGAACGGGTGCAGCAAGCTACGCGCCAGTAGCACGGCTGCCTGGGGCCCTTCCAAGTCGACCAATCCCTGCGGACCCAGCTGCCAGGCCAGCGTCCCGTTCCAACCACTGCGCTGCTCGAACAGGTCGCTCTGCTGCTCTTCGTAAAACTTCTGACCGGGGATGATGACCGTTTCGATGTCACCGTCCAGGGGGCCGAACTCGGTTTGCATGGTGAAGCCCCCAACCTGCCTGACGCTACGAATCGCCTCGAACGCGGCGCGGCCCCCTGACGCCTCGAGACTCGACGCGACAATCTCCTCGAGGGTCTGCGCCGATGCGGCCGGAACGAGCAGCCCGCAGACCAGGAACGTCGCGCCGACGGCGCTAAGTCTTCTGATAGCAATCGCGGTCATCTTGTCAGCCTCCTCGGGGATCATTTACGCCGTTCATACGCCGCGCATTCACAAGCGAGCACATGCTATTCTGCGGCCATCTGATGGCCGGGATCAATCTGGGCTGGGCGATCCG
>PAUN01000027.1 GCA_002712885.1 Acidobacteriota bacterium | reverse complement strand
GCTGGGCCGTCACCCTGAAGCTCTCCACCTGCAGATCGGCCAACTCGGCCAGCACGGTTTCGGCGATCACGTCGAAGTCGCATCTCGTCCTGACCGCCTTCGAGAAATTGGCGATGCCTGGCAAACGGCCCAGCCGCTCGCGAATCTCCTCCCAATTGTCTTCGGACTCGTATTGGACCTCGATTCGGCCCATAAGCGCCCGGATCTTGCGAACGCCCAGGTCAGCTATCGCCGCCCGAACGTTGCTGACGAGCCGCTCGACGAACCAGGGGCGGTTGCGTCCCTTGAGAGCGATCTCCTGGTAGTGCACGATCACGGACTGCATGGTGGCTCCTGACGACGTTCTTGATCATGGCGGGCGACCGACGCTCGATCCAATGACCGCCGACGGCTAGTCGGAAAGCGCGCCCGCGTTGTTCATCGGCCCCGTTCTGCCTGTATACTCCGGCGTCGCTTCGTGTGCGTCCAATCGGACCCGATCAGGAATCTCCCTGACGAGGCCCCGCGACACCTCTAGTGTCCTGTAACCGTGATGCGCGACCTCATCGCCGGTCTTATCGCGCTCGCCCTCTTCCTCTTCGCGCTCGGCCTCGCGTCGACCTTGCGATTTCATCGCCGGATGCGCGAACGTGAGCGCGACGCACTCCTNGCCGCCGGCCGGTCGGTCCTCGCCGAGATTCCCACACAGGACGGTCTTGAATTGTTCGTGGCGGACGACGCGCATTTCTACTGGCGTAGCGTGAACATTTTGAAAGAGCACATCCGGCTGGTACGAGTGCTCATCAACGGCACCCCGCTCGCCTCGCATTCGGCCCGGCGTTTTGCGGCGGACGACCCTGGAGACTCGGGCTCGTTCACCGACCGTCCGGAGGGTATCGCTCATGACCGATGGGATGTGTTGATTCGCGCTGACGGTGACACATTGGTCGAATGCGGCAGCGTCCGAGAGCGCGTCTCCCAGGAACTGGCGCGCCGAGTATTCGACGCGGTCAAGGGCGACATGGAGCACCGCGACGACTGCTCCACAGAGGGCATCTCTCCGACCGCGGGTCACGTGGGATAGCGAGGGTCGGCGACCACCGACACGTAGAGCTAGTGTCCTGTCTCACGTAGATCTAGACAGAACACTAGTGCACCGTCGCCGCGACACTGGTTGGAGAGACTACCACTCCTGCTCCGCCACGCCCGCCCGCACATTGACAACGCGCGCGAGCACGAACAGCAGATCGGACAACCGGTTTACATACATAATCACCGTCGCATCGACCTTCGAAGCCCCCAGCCCAACCACCCGTCGCTCGGCGCGTCGGCAGACCGCCCGAGCCAGGTGCAGGGAAGCCGCCGGCGGATGCCCGCCGGGCAGGATGAACTGACGCAGCGGGGCAAGTTCGGTTTCAAGGCTGTCGATCCAGCCCTCGAGACGCTCCACGTCCGTCTCCGTTGCCGTCACCTTCGCGTGGCCGCTGGCGCGTGTCGATGGATCGGCTAGCGAGGCTCCCAGCGAAAACAGACAACGCTGGATCTCTACGAGCATCTCGGCCAGATCGGAATCGATCCCCGTGCTGACTGCGGCTCCCAGATACGCGTTGAGCTCGTCGACTTCGCCATAGGCGTCCACACGCGGCTCCGCCTTCGAAACACGTGCCCCATCGAGCAGACCGGTCTCTCCAGCATCGCCAGTCCGAGTGTAAATCTTCACCGGTCGATTATAGTGCTCCGGTCATGCCCCCCTCTCGCGCTGGAAGACCGTCGACGACGTACAGACTGCCGGAACCAGCGATGCGACGCAGGTTTCGCCGGCGTCTGCTCGGGTGGTATCGGAAGCACGCCCGGGACCTGCCCTGGCGGCACACCAGAGACCCGTATCACATCCTTGTGTCTGAGATGATGCTGCAACAGACACAGGTGGACCGCGTGTTACCGAAATACGAAGAATGGATTCGAAAGTACCCCTCGCTGGAAACACTGGCCTCGGCCCGGCCGGCTGCTGTGGACCGGGCTTGGCGCCCACTTGGGTACAACGCCCGACCGCGCCGACTGCACACGATCGCTCGTGAAGTCATGCGTCGGTACGACGGCGAGCTGCCGTCGGACGAGCGGACTCTCCGTTCGTTCAAGGGTATCGGCGCCTACACGGCCGGCGCGATCCGGAGCTTCGCATTCGGCCACCGCGCTCCGATCGTCGACACGAACGTGGCCCGAGTCCTGTTTCGTGTCTTTGTCGGTCGCGGAGATCGCACCTCCACGCCACTCAAGAAATACCTATGGTCACTCTCCGCCGTCCTCCTCCCGCGACGGCATGTCTTTGATTTCAATCAGGCGTTGATGGACATCGGGGCAACGGTCTGTGTGGCCCGGCGCCCGCGATGTCCCGTCTGTCCGATGAGCCCTATTTGCGAGGCGTACCCGTTCGACCCGGACCTGGAGCATGGAAGCGGATGACCACCGAGCAGGAAACTGGACTGGTCGTCGTGGTGGCCGCGGTGGTCGAACAAGCGGACCGGGTTCTGGTGACGGAACGTCCATCCGGCACCCACCTGGGCGGATACTGGGAGTTCCCCGGCGGAAAGGCGGAACCGGGAGAAACCCACGAGCAATGTCTCGAACGGGAGATGCGGGAGGAACTGGGGGTGGTGGTCGAGGTGGGAGGCGAACTGCTTGCAACTCGATTCGTGTACCCCGATCGGATAGTTGAACTGCATTTTCACCGGTGCGTGCTCGGAGGAGAACCAACACCGATGCTGGGACAACGAATGCGATGGGTCTCGCGGAGCGAACTTGGTGCGCTCAGATTCCCGCCGGCGGACCGGGAACTCGTCGCCTTGCTGGCCCGTGGAAGTTCACGACAATAGGCGGCACGACGCCACGGTGCCGCCGAGCAAGGACACCGACGAACGATTGGCGTGCGCTACCGGCCGGCTCCTTCCAGCGGAAGAAACGGTCTGGCCGTCACGGTGGCCGAGTTCCAACCCGCACCGTCCTGGACCACGAGCGTGGTGTCCAAGTCGGCGAGTTCGCGCTTCACGTAGCCAAGCGCGATCGACCGCCCCAGCGCCGGTGACCGGGCGGCGCTCGTGACGACCCCGACGCCCGACTCATCGGCAACGATGCTCAGTGCCGCTCCAGGGACCGGGGGATTGGCGTCCGGTTCGAAGCGGAGTCCCACCAGACGGCGCGCCACGCGGCCCTTCCCACGATGAAGAATCCGCACGATCACTTCCTGGCCGACGTAGCAGCCCTTGGTCATGCTGATCGCACGGTCTTCGAGACCGGCCTCCAGTGGAATGGTTTCGGAATCCAGATCAGCCGGAAACACCGGCCGACCGGCTTCGATCCGGAGCAGGTTGAAGGTCGACGCATCCAACTCGACGGCGCCCTCTCTCATCAGCGTTGCTCGTAGCGCCGGCCCACTCGCCGATGCGGTATAGAGCACGAAACCAACCTCCCCAATCTCGCCGCTTCGGGCCACGACGACCGGTTCGCCGGAAAATTGACCCGCCCGATGGTGACATTCTGGAAGCGCGATCAGCTCGGCCGCGTCCACCAGACCGGTCTCGCTCCCAGTTCCTGGTTGCACCACGGTGCGGATCAAGGCGGCCGCCTCAGGGCCATGGACGCCGAAAGCGACCCACGTCGACGTGCGGTCTTCAACCGTCACGTCTTCGGTAAACACGAACTCGCGAAGTCGTTCATCGAGCGCCACCACCACGCTCGGATGCACGTCCAGGATCAGTTCGTCACCCAGGTGGAGAATCTGGGCATCAGACTCGATTCGCCCCTGCGGTGTCAGAAACATCGCGTAGCAACCCTCACCGGCCGAGAGCGCCTCGATGTCGTTGGTTTGCAATCCCTGCAGATACGATGCACGGTCGGCGCCCCTTATCGCGAGCTTCCCACGAGCCGATAGATCGATCAGAGCCGATGATCGGCGGGCGGCAATGTAAGCCTCTGGCATGTCCATGAGCAGGCGATTTCCAGGGGCGCGACCAACTCGTGGCACTCGAGATGATATGCTCACAGGTGTGCGCGTCTCCGCGTATTGTACCCTCACGGCGCTGCTACTAACGGGGCCACCTGCGGTCGCGCAAACCCCATCGGCACCCCCCGCCGCCGCCACGTTCAACGTGTTCATAGGTTCGATGCCGGTCGGATTCGAGCGGGTCGAACTCGTCCAAGACAGCGGTGGCTGGACCATCCGATCGCGCGGCGATCTCGCCCACCCGATCAACCTCCAGAACCGGCGATTCGAGATCAGGTACGACGAGCAGTGGCGTCCTCGGTCGCTCACCATCCAGGGAATCCGAAACGACGCGCCATTCTCGCTGCAAACCACTTTCGACGAGACCGGGGCCACGAGCGCGGTGGAACAGGCGGGCCAGCAGGCCACCCTCAGCGAACCCACTCCGGCGGACGCGGTCGTGTTGCCCGAGTACTTCTTCGCCGCCTACGAAGCGCTCGCGGCCCGTCTAGCCGGGGCCGAGATAGGCGCCCAGTTTTCGGTTTTCGTGCCGCCACAGGGCGCCACGTTGGCCAAACTCGATGGAATCTCCACGAGTCGGATCGAGACGGCATCCGCAGTCATCAATGCCCGCGTGCACAATCTCTTGTTCGAGCAGGCGGGTGCTCCCGTGGCGGTGGCCGTCTGGACCGACGCCGGCCAACGATTGGTCCGTGTAACGATTCCACAGGCCGGACTCGACGTGGCGCGCGAGGACGTCGTTTCCGTTTCCGCCCGGGTCCGGCAAGTCAGCCACGCTGGCGACGAAGACACGCGCATAGAGTCGGAGGGCTTCTCGCTCGCCGTGACGATCACCACGCCGGTGGATCATCCGCGACCAGTGGGGGGATGGCCGGCGGTGCTGTTAGTGCCCAGTTCGAGCAGCACCGACCGAGACGGCACCGTGTCCGGTGTGCCGATCCTCGGCCAGATCGCGAACGCCCTCGCCGACGCCGGGTATTTGACCCTCCGCTACGACAGACGCGGTAGCGGGCAAAGCGGCGGCCGCAGTGAGTCAGCGACCATCGAGACCCACGCCGACGATGCCAGAGCACTGGTGCGATATCTCGATCGGCGAGATGATGTCGATCAAGACCGCATTACGCTCCTGGGGCACGACGACGGCGGGTGGGTTGCCATAATCGCCGCTCGGAGGGAAAGGCGGGCGGACAACCTTGTGCTGGTGGGCACGCCGGCCGGGACCGGCACCGAGTTGATCCTGGAACAGCAACGGGCCGCCCTCGACCAACTCGCGGTGCCCGAAGCAGAGCGCGCCGAGAATATCCGCCTCCAGCGGCAGATTCACGACGCGGTCCTCGACGGCGGCACGTGGAACGGCGTGCCGGAAGCGATGCGCAGTCAGGCTGACACGCCTTGGTTTCGCAGTTTTCTGGAGTTCGACGCGGCCGACGCCCTCCGCCGAACCCGGCAGCCGCTACTGATTCTGAGAGGCTCGCTCGACCAGCAGGCGGGACCGCACCATGCGGAGCAACTCGAGGTAGTTGCGCGGACTCGCCGGCGGGAGGCCACGGTGGAGGTGCTCACGCTCGACGGCCTCGACCACTTGCTGGTCGAGACAGAGTCGAGCGACCAACCCGCCTATGGAGACCTCTCGCGCAGTTCTGTGAGCCAATTGTTCACCAACCGCCTGATCAACTGGCTGGCAAGGACCCGGTAATCACATGTGGATACTTCGTTCGGATGACGGTGCGGAGGGCGGCCCCTACAAGTTCCGGATGACCGCGGGTCGCGTCCGCACCATTGGGCGGGGACCGCGAGCTGATTTCGTGCTGGACGCGGTCCTGGTGTCGCGGCTGCACTGTCGCCTGTTGGTTCGCGACGACACGCTGATCGTCGAGAACCTCGGGAGCACGAACGGCACGTATGTCAACGACGAGCCGGTCGACCGAGCCACGCTGAGGGCCGGCGACAGGCTTCGAACGGGCCGCGTCGAACTGACCGTGTTCGCGGAGTGACCTCCCCGCTGCGCATCTCAACCGCGCTGCGATAGCCAGAACCAGACCGCGGCCGCCAGCACGGCAACGGCAGCGGCGACAATCAGCCAGGGGCTACGTGCGAAGCNCTGGCCCGATTCGGGTGCCGCAACGGCGATGTAGGTCGGTGNCTCCTNGTCGCCACTGCGAACNTCGAGAATCGCGGCCAAACTACGCAATTCGGCGACCATCGGCAACGCGCTCCAGCAGGGTATAGTGACCGAGCTGTTCTGGCGAGACATCGTTGTTCTTGTTGAGAGTCACAGCACTACTTTCGCGGCATCGACGGGCGTAGCTCGACGCGGCTCGGCAAGCTCCTAGGTGGATGCCGGAGCAGGTCTACGATGGTCTGTGCGACATCAGTCACCGCGAGCTTCCAACTGGCCTCACCCCCGGGGCCGCCGCCACCGAATCGGGTGTCGACCGAGCCGGGGAGCACGCAACTGACCCGGATGTGATCTTGGCGGACCTCCTGCATCAGCGACTCGGTCAGCGCGTTGAGGGCAGCCTTGGAAGCGCAGTAGGCGGCGCCGCCGGCGAATGGATGTTGGCCGGCAAGACTGCTCACATTGATGATCCATCCGTGGCCGCGTGAACGCATGACCGGAATCGCCGCCCGACAGCAGTAGAAGGTCCCGGACAGGTTGGTGTCGAACGTTTC
Source organism: Acidobacteriota bacterium (assembly GCA_002712885.1). Lineage (GTDB taxonomy): Bacteria > Acidobacteriota > Vicinamibacteria > Vicinamibacterales > UBA8438 > UBA8438. The sequence goes on along the minus strand of PAUN01000027.1, from coordinate 18,559 downwards.
TCTCCAGTCCTCGTCAGAGAGCTCGGCCAAGGGCGCAAAACGGCCGACTCCGGCGTTGTTGATCAGAATGTCCAGGCCGCCCATCTCGTCGACGGCAGTACGAATCAGACGCCGTGCCTGATCGGGTTCGCCGACGTCGACTCTGGCCGAGGTGACCAGGCCTCCGGCCGGGCCGGGATCCGCCCGCAACCGGTCAACGGCCTCGGCGAGGGCATCCGCGGAACGACCGCAAATCAACACATNCGCGCCGGCCGAACGGAGCGCCGCCGCGGTAGCCAAGCCGATACCCCGCGAGCCGCCGGTCACGATGGCCCTCCGCCCCTCGACCGCTGGCACATTCGTCATCAAGTCGATGTTCCTCTCGAAAACAACCCACAACAGCGTGGCGCGGGACACGGCACGCGTCAGGAGCCGGCTGATATCTTATGGACCGTCGCGCCCGCGTGGCAAGACGACTGGCGGACGGACACTAGAATAGATGACTTGGGCGCGCCGGTGACACGCGTGCCGCAAACTGTGATGTCGACTGTCGCGATTCTAGGAGCAGGCACTCTTGGTGGTGCGCTGGCCCATTGCCTGGCCGGCCGCGACTGCGTGCAGGGCATCCGTCTTGTGGACCCCGCTTCGGGCATAGCGAGGGGCAAAGCCCTGGACATCAGCCAGGCGGGCCCGGTGGAACGATTCGAGACCCGAGTCACGGCGACGGAACACGTCGATGGAGTCGTCGGAGCCGCCATCGTCGTGCTGACCGGCCCGGCCGATACGCCGGACGACGATTGGCAAAGTGGGACGGCCGGTGAGATCCTGGCTCAGGTAGCCACGCTGAATCGGCGAGCCCCCATCGTGTGCGCCGGAGCCTCGCACGCCTCGTTGGTCGAACTCGGCATCGGGGACCTCGGNATCGACACGCGACGGATCATTGGNACGGCCCCCGGCGCACTCCTCTCTGGGCTACGAGCGCTGATCGCCCTCGAGGCCGACGCTTCCCCGGCGGAGGTCGTCGTCAACCTCGTGGGAGTGCCACCGAGCCATCCGGTCGTCCCCTGGAGCAGCGCCACGATCGGCGGGTACCCTCTGGATGACCGACTGTCACCGCCACAGCTGGCTCGACTCAGACGTTGTCTGGGCCAATTGTGGCCACCTGGGCCCTACACGCTGGCGTCGGCCGCCGCCGAGGTCATTGAAGCGATGATGACGGGGCGTTCTCGGCGAGCGTTCGCCTGTTTCGTCGGAGAAGTCCGGAGCGGATCGGCCAGCGCCCAGTCGGCGGGCGTCACTGTCGACGCGAGTGGCGTCGACACCATACTCTCGCCTCGACTGAGCCGTGTCGAGCAGGTACAACTCGACAACGCACTCGGTCGATGAAGAACNAGACANCCTGACTCTCGCCACGGGCCTGTGGCGGCGCCAAACGAGAAAGGCGTGAAGAGGTCACGACGAGTCGCTCCGGCCGCTGGCCGTCCGCCCGAGAATCATGCGGCGGAGCGCATGGCCAGCCCCGCTGCGAAGTCACCGAGTTCTTCGCGGAGCATCAACCCCCCGCGGCGCAGNCGCGACGTCAGCGTCTGGGTCTTCACTCCGACTACCGCGCTCGCCTCTTCGGTNGACAGGCCCTCGATGTCGCGCAGGAGAACCGCCGCCCGATAAATCTCCGGNAACTGGGATAGCGCTGTCACAAGGCGGGAGCGCATTTCACTCCGAAGCACCTGATCGTCGGCAAGATCGGNCCAATCGGCCACGTCCCGAGAAGCGCCTGCATCGCCATCGCCCCACCCCAGCATGTCCTGAGATACCTCGGCCGGTCGCCGGAACTTCAGACTGCGGAGCCGAAACATCGCCGTGTTGAATGTAATTCGACAGGTCCAGGACGAGAGCGCCGCGTCGCCACGGAACGCGTCTATCTTCTGAAACACGCGCAGCAGGGCGTCCTGCGTCACCTCGTCGGCGTCCTCGCGATTCTGTATGTAACCAAGAGCCGCTAAAAGACTCGTCCATCATAGTGGGCCTGCAGATCGGGCATCGCCGTCGAGTCGCCATCCTTGATCCGCTTCACCAACTGCTGATCACCTGTGCTGTGCTGCATCGTTTGCCTCCGTCTCTCATCTACTCAGAACACGAAAGGCGTCCTCCTTATTCCCGGGAAGATTCCCCGCCGTGAGAGCAGACGCAGGCAGGGCGACAGGAACACGCCCGGGCACCACAATGCGCGCCCCGCGGCCGCGAAGTGGAGCATTCGGGGTCCCCACGGAGCGGCCACGTAGGGTTCGGGGCGCAGCCCCGTCTAAATAACGATGCGTCGGTCAAACACGCGCGCAAACTCGGTGGCCAGGGCATCCTCCACCTCCGTCTGGGACGGGGGTGTCAGAAGTAGGCGGTCCAATGAGGTCACCCCACGTCCTTCCAGACCGCACGGCACAATGAAGCGGAAGTGGTCGAGATTGGTGGCGACGTTGAGCGCAAAGCCGTGGCTGGTGACCCACCGCGACAGACTCACGCCGATGGCGGCGAGCTTGTCGTTGCCGACCCACACCCCGGTCAGGCCGGCCACCCGTCCAGCCTCCACCCCGAAGCCGGCCGCCGTGCGGATGAGTACCTCTTCGAGATCAGTAACGTATCGACGCACGTCGCAGCGGTCCGGTTTCAAGCTGACCACCGGGTAGCCGACGATCTGCCCCGGACCATGGTAGGTGACGTCACCGCCCCGGGCGACATCGTGCACGTCGATCCCCACCTCCCGAAGCTCGGCCCGGGACACGAGCAGGTGCTGCGGGTGCGCCCGACCACGCACCCCGATGGTAATGACCGCGGGATGCTCGAGGAGCAGCAGATGGTCTGGGGTCTCGTCGGCTTGACGCGCCTTAACCAACCGCCGCTGCCGGTCGAGCGCGACCTCGTAGGGCACCACCCCGAGCGCACGCACGACCAGCGGCGGCCGTTGGAGACCGACCGCAGCCGTCCCTATCGGGCCCTGGTCAGCGTTCACTCGAAGACCCTGCTCGTCAGCTGGAGCGCTCTTCCAGCGTGTCCCGAACGTGGGCCATGAACCGATCGGCGACAGCGCCATCGATGAGGCGGTGATCGAAACCCAGCGTGAGGTAGGACTGGAGCCGGGCCACAACCATGTCGTCAACCACTACCGGGCGCTTCTCGATCACGCCCACGCAGAGAATCGCGGACTGGGGTTGGTTGATGATCGGCAGGCCGAACACAGACCCGAACATGCCTGGGTTCGTGATCGTAAACGTGCCACCGTCGACATCATCCGGCGATAACTGCTTCGCGCGGGCCCGGGTCGACAGATCCGTAATCGCTATGTCAATTTCCTCGACGGACAAGGCGTCGGCCGCCTTGATGACGGGCACGATGAGGCCCCACTCAAGGGCAACCGCGATGCCAAGATCGACTCGCCCGCGATGCAGGACGCGGTCGCCGTCCAGAGACGCGTTGACGCGAGGCAGCGCCATCAGCGCGCCGCAGACCGCCTTCGCGATGTGGGCGAGGTATCCCACAGACCGAGTCGCACCATCACCGGTCGCTCTGCGCGCGGCAACGCGTGAAAAGTCGACGTCAAAGACGGTATGGACGTGGGCGGCCGTCCGACGACTGGCGACCATGCGCTCGGCAATACGACGCCGCATGACGCCCAACGGCTCCGTCCGTTCACCGAACGCCGGTACCGTCGCCCCTGGACCGTCCGGATCGTCGGCCCCGGTGTCGCGCCGCGCCACGTGTGCCAGCACGTCGGCCCTGGTCACCCGCCCGCTCTCGCCCGTACCCGACACGCGCGACGCGTCTATGCCATGTTCCGCGAGGAGGCGCCGCACGAGCGGAGACAGGCGGCGAGACACGGGAGTGGACGGCGAGGGTGGCGGCTCGAGCGTCGGGCCACCGGAATCAGTAGGCGTCGCGGCCACGGAAGTGGCCGGTGCGGTCCGCGCGGACTCCGGGGCAATGACCTCACCCTGGTTTCCGATCACCGCCACCACGGAGTTGACGGGTACCGTTTCTCCGACCCCAGCGCGAATCTGCGCAAGCACTCCAGCGACCGGGGCGGGGATCTCGGCATCGACCTTGTCAGTCGAAATCTCGAAGAGCGGCTCGTCACGCTCGACCGAGTCACCGACCTGCTTTACCCATCGAACAATCGTACCCTCGGCGATGGACTCACCCATCTGCGGCATCAGTACGTCGGTTGGCATCTGGTTGTGTCCCGTAGCACTGTCCGTAGGGCCAATTTGAGGGGGCCGTCATCGACGATGCAACGCGGCCGCAACCCGTGGCGACCTGCAATGCCGGCTGCTCGAGGCGACGCCCGGCCGCAGGACCATCCGGTAAATTATTTCACGAACAGCCCGCACGGCGGAGCGAGCGGAACAGATCGCTGCGTTGCCGTACCGATCGAGCAGTGCTCCAAGGCGCGGCCTGGGCCGCGTATACCGAACCACCAAACGACGCGGCCTCGGGCTCCGCTTGGCGATATCGCGCAAAATCGTCGATCAGCTTGGCGGCGAGATCACGGTTGCGAGCAGGGTCGGCCGGGGCACGGCCTTCCAACTGGAGTTCGACCGGATGGCAACGAGCCGCGCAGTGGCCGCCAGGGCGGCCCATTAGATGGCTCGACCAGCGCCAAGAAGGTGCGCAGCACCGCCTCGACGCGGACGCAGGTCGCCACTCTGCTGCACACATCAATGCACAGCCGATCGCTCATGGGAGCGGGTTCCGCCGTCTAGCACGGCGGAACGGCCTGATGCGAAACGCGAGGAGATCGAGCGCATGGGGAGCCCGGCCTGACACCGGGCTCCCCGTGCGATTCCCGCGACTACTGCGTTAGAACGGAATCCTTCAGCGGCTTGGCGATCCGGGCCTTGACCACGGTCTTGGCCGTAATCATGATTTGTGCGCCGGTCGAGGGGTTGCGGCCCATCCTCGCCGGACGGTTTTGCACCACGAACTTCACCATGCCCGGCAACACAAACTCACCGGCTCGCTGCAGTTCGGCTTCCGAGAGTGCTTGAAGTGCATCGAAGAAATCGCGCACTTCAGTCCGCTTCATGCCGAACTTCTCGCTGAAATGCGCGAACAGTTCGGTCTTGCCCATCCTTCGGCCATCGGGCATCGGCGTCCCCCTAGCTTAGGCGCGCATCTATCCTCTCATCGCCGCCACGCGCGCCGCTGGCGACTCCGAATCATCCTTCAGGCAAGGACGCCGTATGCTAGCGCGCAAGGTTTTGCAGTGTCAATCACCCACAGCGGCTCGACTTGGACTCCACGGGAGGAACGTCCAACGAACACTCGCTATAATGCGAACATGCCGGTCGGATCAATTGAGACCTTCCCTAACCCCGAGCCGTCACGCGACTACGAAATCGCGATCGCCTGCCCGGAATTCACCTCGCTCTGCCCGAAGACGGGGTTGCCTGACTTCGGAGAGATCCGGATCACGTACGTGCCCGACGCCCGCTGCCTGGAACTGAAGGCGCTGAAGTATTACTTCATCGGTTTCCGCGACCGCGGCATCTTCTACGAGCACGTCACGAACAAGATTCTTGATGACCTCGTCGCTGCCTGTTCGCCACGCCGTATGACGGTCGTCGGAGACTTCTCGGTGCGAGGAGGCATCACGACCAGTGTCACTGTGCACTACCTCAAGCCGCGTCGGCCCAGGAAAGCGGCGACGAAGCGGCGACGGTCGACAGTCCGATGACCCACGTGGTGCCAATCGAGGATGCGCTGGACTTGCATGCATTCGCACCGAGAGACACACGATCCGTGATTGCGGAGTTCATCAGGGCGGCGCACATGCAGGGACTTGACGAGGTGCGACTCATTCACGGCCGCGGCATCGGCGTACAACGCCGAACGGTGCACAGCGCGCTCGCACGGCATCCGCTCGTGGCCGAATTTTGGGATGCCTCAGAGTCACATCTCGGCGCGACCATCGCCAGGCTAACGGGCGGTGAGTGATGGCGTCTAACTCGCGCCGCGGTCGGCAAGTGCCGCTTTCTGGCCTTGGACAGATCGACGACGCCGAGTTGTGTGCGCGCGCCGTGCAGTTATGCGCGGACCTCAGTCAACGTCGCAGTGTCCGTCACTTCTCCGACCGGCCCGTACCGGACACCGCTATTGACGACTGCGTGCGAGTGGCCCTCTCCGCCCCGAGTGGCGCCAATCAGCAACCATGGCACTTCGTCGTGGTCAAGGATCAGACGACCAAGCGAAGTATCCGCCAAGGGGCCGAGGAAGAGGAACGGGCCTTCTACCAGGGTCGCGCGCCGAAGGAGTGGCTGGACGCACTCGCCCCACTGGGAACCGACGAGCACAAGCCGTTTCTGGAGGAGGCACCGTGCCTGATCGTGATCTTTGCGCAACTGTTTGGCGTAGACGACGGCGACAAGCTCAAGCACTACTATGTCCAGGAATCTGTAGGGATCGCGACCGGCATGCTAATCGCGGCCTTGCACCAGGCCGGGCTTGCCTCTCTGACGCACACACCCAGCCCAATGCGATTCCTGAACGACATTCTCGACAGGCCATCGAGCGAGCGACCGTTCCTGATTCTGGTCGTCGGGCATCCGGCCGTCGGAGCGACGGTGCCCGACATCGCGCGTAGACCGTTCGACAGCGTCGTCACTCGCATCTGAACCCGGGGGCGGCGACACCGCGATGCCACGCTGGACTTTCGCCTCATACTGCTAGAAAATCTTCGTCGCCGAACGAGGAAACCGACTCACATCCTTCATGGCAGGCAATTCGCTCAGCCGGCAGCTCGAACAGGTCAACGAGGAGCTATGGCTCCTTCTTTCCCTCTTTGATAAACGACCGCCCATACCGACAAGCGATGTCCCCGTGCGAGTCCTCAAGAAGGGCTCCGTCACCGAATTCGACCAGAAGGTCGTTGACGCCTTCCTCAAGTCATTCAAACGGGGAGAGATGGAAGTGCCGACGCTCGTACTGTAGCCGGGCGTCACCGCGCGCCAGCATGCGAGCCTTTCTTGTCGCAACGCTCGGGATTGTGCTACTCGTCGGCGCGACAGCGCCGGCCCGCGGCCAGCCCGAGCCTCTCCCGACGCTCCGCATCAACGCGCCGGACACCCTCAGCGCGGTATCGGCACGAGTCGAGCAATTTCCGACAACCCGTCTCGCCACCGCGATGACCCTCGCTGGGCTGCGAGACCCAGGCCCGCCGATTGACGTCTACCTCAGTCCAGAGGACTCGGACCTCGCGCGGAGTACGCCGCCCTGGATCTCCGGCTTCGCTGACGCCGGTCGCAGTCTCGTCGTCTTGTTCCCGGCACGAGCCAACGGGTATCCCTCGAACTCGCTCGAGAGCCTCCTCCACCACGAGGTGGCGCACGTCTTGTTCTCCCGCGCCGCCCGCGGCCACCCAGTGCCGAGATGGTTCAACGAGGGCCTCGCAATGGCTGCGGAGCGCCCCATCGCGCTGTCCGACCGCACGCGCCTGGCCTGGACACTCGTCAGGCATGGAAGCCCCTCGTTGACGGAACTCGAACGGCTGTTCGGCGACGGCCGGGCGGCCAACCAGCGTGCCTATGCGGTCGCCAGCGCGTTGGTGCGGGATCTACTCCGCGTCCACGGCGAAAATGGCGCCGCCCGCGTGCTCTCACTGATCGGAGAGGGTCAAGGATTCGATGATGCATTCCTGGGCGCGACAGGCGAGCCGCTCTCGCATGCTCTGGACCGCTTCTGGAGCCGTCAGCGGCTCTGGGAACGTTGGGTCCCATTTCTGACAGGTCCAGCGTTCCTCTGGACCATGATCACGATGCTCGCGCTGTTCGCGATCGGAGCCAATCGTCGGCGTCGCGCCGAACAGCGGCGGGTCTGGGACGCAGAGGAGACAGCCGACGCGGAGCGCGCGGCACGGGAACGGCTACTGGCAGGAGACCCCGGGGAAAGCGTCCACTAGGTTTTCCGACGAGGCGTCCGTCTGGCGGTGTTGCTTCGTCGGTCACAGCCCGCCTGGCTGCTCTCTCCTCGCGCCTGGCCAGACAGACGCCTCGTCAGAAAACCCCCGTGGACGTTTTTTCAGCAACCTGCGTCACGGGTCGAGGCCAAGTAGACGAGCCGGATTCTGGCGAATCATCAGATCGATGTCGGCGTCGCTGATTCCCTCACCGCGGAGTCCGTTCATGAATGCCACCAGCCCGTCGGTGTGAAGCGGGTTCATCTCCTGACCCAGGTCCGACGACATCAGGAAATTGCGGGCGCCAACCTCCCGAATGGCGGCCGCGTAGTCGGCCATTGTGAACTCTCCGTTCCCCACGGCAAGCCACACCAGCTCAATAATCGCATCCAGTTCAACCATCGCGCTGAGTTGCTCGGCTGTCGGCTGCTGTCCCAGACCGTGGGTCACCAGAATCTGTCGCACCCCTCGCCGACGCGCTTCAGGAATCAGCGCCAAGACCTCCTCCGGGGAGGAATGCCCCATCGCCAGGACCAGATCGTGCTCGGCGATCAGATCGAAGATTTCCCCCAACGCGGGGTCTGGCCGTCCGTCCCGCATCACCGGAACGAATTCACCTGGGTCTCCGGCTCTGGTCATCCAAAACTCGGCGTCGAAGGTTGGCAACCAGACCACCTTGCCGCGTCCGCCGGAGAACGCCACCAACTGTCGTACCGCTTCCGCATTCAAACCGCCCACCGCATGATTGAGGGCGACGCCGCCGAATATCTCAATCCCGTCGACCTCCTGCATCGCCAACCACGCACGGTCGGCCGTCATCGTGAAGTGGTTCTTGAAGACCAGACCGCGCATGCCAGCCCGTTTGGCAATCCGGGCCACTTCAAGATCACTGACCGAACGAGGTCGCGAATCGGGTCCGGAATGTACGTGGAAATCGATGACGCCAGCCAACGACGTCGTCTGGCTTTCGGCGAGGGAACCGACGACCAGCAACACCGACGCGGCCAAACCACCGGCGAGCCACTTTCTCATTGCTTGTTCTCCCATGCGATTTTGATCATTCCGGCCCTATGATAAGTGACAAGGAATCGCTCGAAGCCGCTTCACACCTCACGACACCAGCGCCGATGCCGCACGACTACCAAAACAGTGGCGCTGACTCGCACGGCCCCGTGAGGTCCGCGCGATCTCTACCAGCGTCCGACGGGCAATTTCCCCGATGGATCTGGGGTGTCTATGTGCTGCTCTTCGCCGCGTCGGTGCCCTGGTACATTCCAGCCGATACGCCGCTACGGCTCTGGTTCGGACTGCCCCACTGGGTCGTGATTTCCCTGGCCGCCACATTCGGAGTCGCCCTCTTCACGGCGTTTGTCATCAACCGCCTGTGGCCGAGCCAGGAGTCGCCGGACGCATGAATTCGTCCAACATCGCACGCCGCCCGCATCGGGGCCGCCAATGAGCGGTTCTCTCGGAGGCGGGGCCGGAATCGCGGTAGGGCTGTACCTTGCCGTGGTTCTGGCGTTGGGGGTTGCGGCCCGCCGGCAACGAACCGGTGACTCGCTGGCCGAGTTCTACCTCGCAGGCCGCCAGCTCAGCGGCCCGGTTCTTCTGTTGACCTTGTATGCGACTCAGTACAGCGGCAATACCCTGATCGGGTACCCGGGCGAAGCCTACCGTCTCGGTTTCTCCTGGGTGATGAGCGTCGGCTTCATGATGGCGATCATCGTCACCTACCTGCTCTTCGCGCCGCGGCTCCATCACCTCGCCAAGCGCCACCAATTCGTGACGCCGGGCGACTGGCTCACGTACCGGTTCCACTCGCCATCCCTCACACTCCTGGCCAACGTCCTGCTGATTGCCGCCATCGCCAACTACCTGCTGGCGCAACTGATGGCAATGGGACACGTCACGGCCGGACTCTCGGGTGGGGCAGTGCCGTACTGGGTCGGCGTCGTCCTCCTGACACTCGTGGTGCTGGTCTACGAGACCATCGGCGGGATGCGAGCCGTTGCCTGGACCGATGCGCTGCAGGGGGTGATGCTCGCGGTGGGATTGACCGGGTTGCTGCTGGCGGCATCTCCGACCCCGGACAACCTGGCCGCCGTAACCACCTGGATCGCCCGAGAGGCTCCGGAGAAGGTGTCGGTACCGGGATGGGATGTCTGCCGCAACTGGTTCAGCACGTTAGCGCTGATCGGGTTGTCGGGAGCCGTCTATCCGCACGCGATTCAGCGGATCTATGCGGCGCGGGACAGCACCGCGCTCAGGCGCTCGTTCAGCGTCATGGTCTTCCTCCCAATGGTCACCACCGGGTCGGTGTTCCTGATCGGCATACTCGCGATCGAGCAACTCGCTGGTACCGGCCCCATCGAAGCAGACCAGGTATTGCCCCTCCTGCTCACCGAATGGAGCGCCCGCTCGCCGGTCCTCTATGCGCTCAGCCTGGTAGTGATCGTGGCTATCGTGAGCGCGATCATGTCGACGGCGGACTCTGTATTGCTGAGTCTGTCGTCAATACTGGCGAAGGACGTGCTGGGCACAACCGTGCTTCGTGGCGCCGATGAAGCGCGCCTGACCCATGTCGGAAAGATGGTGTCGTGGGTACTCGTGGCCGGCCTCGTTGGCATCGCGCTCAACCCACGCGTCACGCTCTGGGGTCTGACGGAGCTCAAGATGGAGATCCTGGCCCAGGTCGCGCCGCTCTTCATCCTCGGGGTCAGTTGGGACCGACTCACGACTCCAGCGGCCATGGCCGGCCTGGTCACCGGCACCACTGTCTACGCCGGACTGCTGGCGAGCGGCAACAGCCAACTGTGGAACCTCCATGCGGGTGTCGTGGCCATGATGGTCAACGTCGGTGTGTGCATTGCGGTGTCGAAAATCGGTGCGCCGCCGCCATCCCGGCTCGAACCGCTCCACGGATGAGAGACCCCATGCCCTTCTGCGACAGCCTCCCAGACGGCGAGCCCCTCGACGGGAAGTATGCGACCGTCCGGAGATTGGGCCAGGGCGGCATGGGCGCCGTCTATGAAGCGACCCATGTCGGCACGAAGCGAACGATCACGGTCAAGGTGAACCACCCCAGGTTCTCAGGAAGTCCTGAGTTCGTGGAGCGGTTCAAGCGCGAAGCGGAAACCTCGGGACGGCTGCGTCACCCCAACGTCGTCGACGTCACGGACTTCGGTGTCGCTGAAACAACGACCGACCAGATCGCCTATCTGGTCATGAAGTATCTGGACGGTCGGACCCTCGCGGACGTGCTGACGGAAGAGGGCCGCCTGTCGATCGGGTGGGTCGTCGACATCCTCGAACAGGTCTGCTCGGCCGTCGACGAAGCGCACCGTCTGGGCATCATCCACCGTGATCTGAAGCCGGACAACATCTGACTGGAACCGAGTCTGCGCGGTGGTTATACCGTCAAGGTCCTAGATTTCGGTCTTGCCAAACTCGGCCACCTCGGCCCTCTGGCCGCTTCGCGCGGGCTAACGAAGTTCCTGACCTCCGGCACCCGGGGAAAGCAGGCGAATGGCTAATCAGACCCGGCGGGGAAACTCCGCGCTCGCGGACCGAGAGGCCCACTCCCACCACGCGCCCCATGTGACCGACGAAGCAACGCCGCCAGGGGGGACGCCTCCCCAGGAAAACTAGGGCTTGAACATTCGGAGCATCTTGGTCAACGGGTCATACATCTGGTCGACGACGCGCTCCTTGAGCGGGATGATCGCGTTGTCGGTGATGGCGATCTCTTCGGGGCAGACCTTGGTGCAGCATTTGGTGATGTTGCAATACCCCACGCCGTGTTCGTTGGCCAGATCGGTCGTGCGGTCGGCGGTGTCGAGTGACTGCATCTCGAGCGCGGCCGTGTAGACGAAGTAGCGTGGCCCGATGAACTTGTCGTGTAGCCGGTGGTCGCGCAGAACGTGGCAGACGTCCTGACAGAGAAAGCACTCGATGCACTTTCTGAACTCCTGGACACGTTCAACGTCGTACTGCTCCACCCGCCAGGTGCCATCCGGCGCATCGGGCTCCCGGGGCGCGAACTGCTTGATCCGCTTCTTGACCTCGTAATTCCACGACACATCCGTGACGAGATCGCGAATAAGCGGAAACGTCTGCATCGGTTCAATCGTCACCGGTTCGTCCAGCGGCAACGAGTTCAACCGTGTCATGCACATCAGTTTCGGGTTGCCGTTGACCTCAGCCGAGCAGGACCCGCACTTGCCAGCCTTACAATTCCAGCGCACCGCGAGGTCGTTGGCTTTCTCCGCCTGAATCTGGTGCACGGCGTCGAGCACGACCATCCCCTCGGACACCTCGGTCGTGTAGTCCTCGAAGGCGCCGCCGTCCGCGTTCCCTCGCCAAATTCGGAATGTCGCGCTGCTCATCAACGTCTCCCGCTGTCCCGCGTGCTGTCCCGTCGTGCAGGCATGACCCCCGACTTCAGCCGGACCGAGATGCCCTACCCCATGACGCGGGCTACTTGTTGTCCTCGATAATCTGCTGCAGGTCGTCGCGAATCGGAGCCAACGGCTCCTGGACGACTTCCATCTCGCCACCGGTCCCCTGACGGATCACGGCATTGAGCTTGCCCTGCTCGGGGTCCTTCTCCAGATGGTCCTCCCGAAAGTGCGCGCCCCGACTCTCCTTCCGGAGAATCGCAGACCGGGCCACCGCTTCGGCCACCATTAGCAGATTTCGCAGGTCGAGGGCGGTGTGCCACCCGGCGTTGTACTCGCGGTTGCCCTGTATCCCTACCCGATTGGCGCGCTGGTGTAGCCCTGGAAAGCCGTCGATCGCCTTCTGGATCTCGCCCTCGCTCCGAACGATACCGACCTGTGCCTGCATCATATCCTGCAGGTCGAACTGCACCTGATACGGCCCCTCAGCATCCGTACCCTCTCGGTCGAACGGCTCGAGCGCGTGGCGCACAGCCGCTTCCACCTCGTCCGGATTGACCGCGGCCGTGGTCTGCTCCTTGGCAAATTCCGCCGCATACTGGCCCGCCCGTTGGCCGAACACCAGCAGGTCTGACAGAGAATTCCCCCCGAGGCGATTCGCACCGTGCAATCCCGCCGCGCACTCACCGGCGGCGAACAACCCGGGCACCGTCGACATCTGACTGTCGGACGCGACACGAATGCCGCCCATGACGTAGTGGGTCGTGGGGCCGACTTCCATCGGCTCTTGAGTGATGTCGATTCCCGCGAGCTGCTTGAACTGGTGATACATGCTCGGCAGCTTTTTCTTGATGTACTCGGCGCCGTTGGGCAGGCGCTCCTTGATCCAGGCGATGTCGAGAAACACCCCGCCGTGTGGACTACCGCGCCCTTCTTTGATCTCACGCACGATGCACCGCGCCACGTGATCCCGGGTCAGCAGTTCGGGCGGGCGTCGGGAATTCTTGTCGCCCTGCGTGTATTTCCACCCTTCCTCTTCGTCATCGGCGGTCGAGCTCTTGTACAGGTCGGGAATGTCCCCGAACATGAACCGCTTCCCGTCGCTGTTCCGCAGCACTCCCCCCTCACCGCGCACCCCCTCGGTGACCAGGATGCCGCGAACACTGGGTGGCCAGACCATACCGGTGGGATGGAACTGGACGAACTCCATGTCTATCAATTCCGCGCCCGCGCGGTAGGCGAGCGCGTGTCCGTCTCCGGTGTACTCCCAGCTGTTGCTCGTGACCTTGAACGCCCGCCCGATACCGCCGCTGGCCAGCACCACCGCGCGCGCCGTGAACAGTCGGAAGCGCCCCTTCTCACGGTCGTAGCCAACGGCCCCGATGACCCGGTCACCATTCTTCAACAGTTCGATGATCGTGCACTCCATATGCACGTTGATGCCCTGATGGATCCCGTGATCCTGCAGTGTTCGGATCATCTCGAGTCCGGTCCGGTCACCGACATGCGCGAGCCGGGGGTACTTGTGACCACCGAAATTTCGCTGAAGAATCTTCCCGTCCTTGGTGCGGTCGAACACCGCGCCCCACGCCTCGAGTTCTCGCGCCCGAGCCGGCGCCTCCTGCGCATGCAACTCCGCCATCCGCCAGTTATTGAGGTACTGGCCGCCGCGCATCGTGTCGGCGAAGTGCACCTTCCAGTCGTCCCGGTCGTCCACGTTGGCCAGGGCGGCGGCCATGCCACCTTCGGCCATCACGGTGTGGGCTTTGCCCAGCAGCGACTTGCACACGAGACCGACGGACACCCCGGCGGACGAGGCCTCGATGGCGGCACGCAGACCGGCGCCGCCAGCGCCGATCACCAACACGTCGTATTCGAAGGATTCGTATGTCATTTTCAGTCGGGCGGGGCGACGCCCCGCACCACGGGCCTACAACAGTCTGAAATCTGTCCAGATCCCCATCGCGCACAACCGCACATAGACATCCGAAAAGGTGACCCACGCCAGGCTCATCCAAGCGTAGAGCATGTGCCGGCGATTGAAGCCGCTCACGCAGTCGTAGCACGATCGTTGCACCGCCAGCCCCGCGATCCGGTCGTGTCGCCCACCCACCAGATGGCGCAGCGAATGACACCCGAAGGAATAGCTGCCGAGCAGTACGACGTTCAACGCCAGCACCAGCGTGCCGACGCCGATCCCGAATGACACCACGCCGGTGGCGGCGTCTTCGAACCAGAGCGCATTCCACACGTCGTAGGTCAAGAACACCAGAAACAGCAGCGCCAGATACATGAAGTAGCGGTGGATGTTCTGGACGATCAGGGGGAAAGAGTTCTCGCCCAGAAATGTCGACCGCGGCTCACCAACCGCACAGGACGGCGGGTCCGCCCAGAACGCTTTGTAGTAGGCACCCCGATAGTAGTAACAGGTCACCCGAAACCCGGCCGGCGCCCACAGAATCAGGAAGGCGGGCGAGAACGGGAGGAACCCCGGCCACCACGCGGGCTGCGGTCCAAACAGGCTGTGGGGCGAGCCTCCCAGCAACTCCGGAGAATAGAGCGGAGACAGATACGGGCCGAAGTGGTAGAACTCGCCCTGAAACGCGGCCCAGGTCATGTATCCGATGGCCGTCGAGAGCCCCAGAAACACGACGAGGGGCTGCAGCCACCACGCGTCCGGCCGCGTCGTCTGCCCCCAGCCGCGCACCGGGGCGGCGATCTGAACCCTATGAACCTGTTCCATCCTGTATCACTCCGCCTTGCCGGCGAGTCGCGAGCACCGCTCGATTGCAGCCGGCCCAGGGGACCTCACGGCCCGTTCTGCCCCAAGCGCGACGTCACGACTGGGCGCGCCAAGAGGATGCTTTTGCCAGACTCGGCGCTCACTGACGCGCCGACACCGCGCAGAGATTATCACTTTTCATGACGCGATCCGAACCGTGGCCCAGCCTGCGTCATCGGAGGTCATCGAGATAACTGACGCCACCCAATTGCTCCATCTGCGACAGGATCCAACTCTGACGCGACCGAACATAAGCCGATGGGTGCGACACGTCGAGGCGTTTCGGACTCGGCAGCACGGCGGCCAGCAGCGCCGCCTGTTCGCGGTCGATGAGGGCCGGCTCCCGGGCGAAGAAACGAACGCTGGCGGCGCCGACCCCGTAGACGCCGTCTCCGAACTCGGCCACGTTGAGATAGACCTCGAGCACCCGGCGCTTGCTCCACACCAGCTCGATGAGCACGGTGAGGTAGCTCTCGACACCCTTTCGCAACCAACTCTGACCCGGCCAGAGGAACAGGTTCTTCGCCACTTGCTGCGAGATGGTGCTTGCGCCCCGCACGCGACCCTCACGACGCCGCTCCTCGAGCGCGTCACGGATCGCCGCGAAGTCCAGGCCGTGATGTTCCCGGAAGCGCTGGTCCTCCGCGGCAACGACGGCCACGGCCAGTTCGGGGTTGATATCGGCCCAGTCGACCCACTGGTAACGCACGCCGGCCGCGGACGTCCCGGCCCGCCACGCCCCGATCTGGTGACCCAGCATGAACGCCGTTGTCGGCGGCGACGCCCAGCGCAACGCCACGATGGCAAGCATCGACACCGCCACGGCGACGCAGGCGCCCAGACCGACGGCACGCACGATGCGCCAGGCCAACTGACGCAGGCGCGCATGTCTGGGGCGTCTCGGGGTTGATGCGTGTCGCACGGATTTCAGTGCCTAGACGGGGCTGCGCCCCGAACCCCACGCGTTGTTCCGCACGCTGCTAGGTGTCAGACCCGGCGGTGACCGATGCACCAGTTAGCGCGGTAGCGGCGGCCTCGAAGCGTCCCGGTGCCAGTGCGTCGAGTAGCGGGTCCGGTGTCGCGTCAAGCACGAGGTCGGCGACCAGTCGCGCGGTGAGCGGGGCCAGCAGCACCCCATTGCGGTAGTGGCCGGTCGCATACAGGAGCTTGGGCACCGCGTGGGACCACCCGACAATCGGCAGGTCGTCCGGTGTGCCAGGCCGCAGACCAACCCGCACCGTCTCGAACTGCGCCCGGGTGATCGCCGGCAAGACCTCCCGGGCCGCATCGAGCAAACCGGTCACCCCCGCCACGGTTGCGCGTTCGTCGAAGCCGACGTCCTCGACCGTGGCGCCGACCAACGTCGTACCATCGGGCCATGGCACCACATAGCATCCGGAAGACCAGACCACCTTCGTCAGCCGCGGGCCGGCGGGCCACTGCAACCGTACAAGCTGACCACGCACCGGCTTGACCCAAGGCGTCGCGCCATCCTCGGCCCCTACCTTGTCGTTCCAACTCCCAGCCGCAAGCACCACCACGTCGCTCAGTTGCCCTCCCGAATCGGTCTGGACTTCGATTCCCTGGGGGGTCGGCGCGAGCCGCCTCACGGTGCACGGAGACTGAAAGGACACGCCGTGCCGCGCGGCAGCTCGCCGCAGCGCGGCCGTCAGCGGCGCCGCCCCGACAAACCCGTGCGACGGGACGAGCAGGGCGCCGGCCACGTGTCGACTCAGGTGGGGCTCGTCGTCGACGGCCTCGGACCCGCCTACCAGACGGCAACCGACCCCGGCCATCGTCAGCTCGCTGGCGGACCTCTCCAACCTCGCCAAGGTAACGGAGTCGGTCGCAACCTCGATCGTGCCGCAGCGGTCGTAGGGGACTGAATCCCCGCTCGCTCCGACCACATCGGCGACGAACTGGTCGTACAACTCGAGACTCCTGCTGCCGAGTCGACGTAGCGGGCCAGCGTGTTCCGCTTCGATAAACGGCGCCAACATCCCGGCCGACGCCTGAGTCGCCCCCAAGCCCACGCCCCGACGCTCGAGCACGCGGACCTCCAGGCCACGGCGACCGAGCTCGTACGCGACGGCGCACCCGATGACACCACCGCCCACGACGGTGACCCTGATTCTGCTATGCACGAGAGAGCGCGTCTTCCGCGCGAGGGTACCCACCTCAGATCAGGCCCGTCGCGCACGTATCTCTCCAGAGTGTACGGGGCGGTTGATGGAGTGTCCAGGCAACGGCATAGCGGCGACGGGATGCGGTCGGGATGGTTCTGGCGTCCCTGACCGGAAGGGTGTGTGGAACCGAGCGAGGAGAAGGAATTCTAGCGGAGGGCGTGGCTCTATGCTCGTGAGTCCGGCCGGCACCAAGCCGACGTTTGGCGAGCGACAGGGGATTCGACGGTGCGCCACGCGGCGCAGTGGATCGAGGAGGTTTTCTGACGAGGCGTCTGTCTGGCAAGGCGCGACGAGGGAGCGGCCAGGTGGGCCGTGACCGAGGAAGCAACGCCGTCCAGACGGGCGCCTCGTCGGAAAACCTAGGGCTGCTCTCCGGCGTGGCCTTCCCAGGAACCAGGCCGCTTTTGCCCACCCCATCCCCAGTAGACGGGCGCGTTCGCCGCGCCTCCTATCACCGTCGTGGCGCTCACCGTCAGTGAGGTGAACCCGGTGACACCAGCGAACCCCGCCGGGTTGAGCGGCCCGGCAGACAGGGTCTGCGGTGAGGTCCGCCGAGGTGTTCGTACCGGGACCGAGACCGGAACCGGAACCGGGACGGGGATCGCTAGCGCGGCTGCGGTCGGAGTAGCGGCCCGGCACGAGAACGATGACCCGAGACAGTCTGTCGAGGGATTCCGGACTCCCTCCACGAAGCCGTTCCGGAGCAACGCCAGGAGCACGATGTCGGAGACGCCGGCCTGCTGGAGCGCCCTCAGACGAGACGGCGCCAGGGAATACGGCGTGGGGTTCATGTCGATCAACTCGATGAGCACGGTATCAGCCACCCCGACCTGCGTGAGCTTGACAATGTCTTCGAGGGGTGCCGCCTCGGCCGTCGAGGCCGCGAGCGTGACCGCCGCCGCCAGGGCCACGGTCGCGAAACGCGCCGCCCCGACACCCAGACGCCGCGCCGGCGCACCCGCAAACTCTACGCAACACGTCACCATGCGCCGGTGAAGCGCAAAACGCGCTCCAACTTTGTGGACCACGAGAGGGGCGCTATCTGGCGTCGCTCGCCTTGACCTGTCCTCAAGGGAGGCACCAGCCGTCTCCTCCAGGAGACATCCCGGCGCGACACCCGGGGCTGAAGTCGCCCCGGAACATGCAGATTGCCGAAAACGGATGAGGCTTCCTAGTCGGACGCGCCCTCGACCTCGTCCTCGTCGTAGTAGTCGATCTTGTGCAGAGGCATCACCACGCTCGACAGCACGTTCAGCACATGACCGCCGATACG
>PAUN01000026.1 GCA_002712885.1 Acidobacteriota bacterium | reverse complement strand
TGGTGCTGGCGCTTGACCCCGGCGCGGACTAACCTGCAGAGCTGTTGACCCGGCGCTATTCCTCTTCGACCGACTCGGTGGGCGGGGTGGGTTCGACGTCGAACCGGAGCTCGTTACCAGCCAGATCAATTCGCACCGTGCCGCCGTGCTCGAGCCCACCGAACAGAATCTCGTCGGTCAGTGGATTGCGTACCGCGGTTTGGATCAGTCGAGCCAGCGGCCGGGCGCCGTATTTCGGGTCGTACCCCTTGCGGGCGAGCCAGGCGCGTGCCTCCGGTTCTAGCGTGATCGCGACGCGCCGTTCGGCGAGTTGCGCTTCGAGCTGGAGCACGAACTTCTCGACGATCGTTTCCACTACCTCCGGCGGCAAGCTGTCGAAGGGGACCGTGGCATCCAGGCGGTTCCGGAACTCCGGGCTGAACACTCGTTCGATGGCGGCCTTCGTGCGGCCGTGGTCCGCGGCGGCCTGGTCCTCGCCGAATCCGATCCGCGCGGCGTTCATCTCCCGGGACCCGGCGTTGGAGGTCATGATGATCACGACCTGCCGAAAATCCGCCTTCCGCCCGTTGTTGTCGGTGAGCGTGGCGTGGTCCATCACCTGGAGCAGGATGTTGTACACGTCCTGGTGTGCCTTCTCGATTTCGTCGAGGAGCAGCACGGCGTAGGGGTGGGATCGGACTGCATCGACCAGGAGTCCTCCCTGTTCGAAACCCACATAGCCGGGTGGGGCGCCGATCAATCGGGCTACGGCATGTTTTTCCATGTACTCGCTCATGTCGTAGCGGATGAACTCGTTGCCGAGGTGAATGGCCAGCTGTTTGGCCAGCTCGGTCTTGCCGACGCCGGTGGGTCCGGTGAACAGGAAACAACCAGCCGGGCGATCCGGTTGACCGAGCCCAGCCCGCGCCCGTTTGATGGCGGTCACCACCTCAGCCACAGCGTCGTTCTGGCCGAAGACCACGCGGCGGAGGGCATCGTCCAGCGTGCGGAGCCGTTCCTTGTCACTCACCGACGCCTGCTTGGCGGGAATGCGGGCCATCCGGGCGATGACTCGTTCGATGTCCGCCGCCGTCACCCGGGCGCGCGCGGACTCCGTCGTCTCGGGCGTGTCATCGAGCCCGAGGTCGGAGAGCCCGACCTGTGCCACCGCCTCCACGGTGGCCGGAGCCACCGTCGTCACGGGGGTCACGGTCGTTGAGCCTGATGGCGTTACCGCCGCGGCGATTCTTGCCCCGGCTTCGTCGAGTACGTCGATCGCGCTGTCGGGCAACCGGATGTCGCGGAGATGTCGTCCGGCCAGTTTCGCCGCAGCCTTCACGGCGCCGTCGGTGTAGGTGACCTCGTGATGGTCTTCATATCGCGATCTGAGTCCCTTGAGAATCTCGACTGTCTCATCGACGCTGGGCTCTTCGATGACGATTCGCTGTAGTCGCCGGGCCAGCCCGCGGTCTCGCTCGATCTGCTTGAACTCGTCGAATGTCGTCGACCCAATGACGCGGAGCTCACCGGCCACCAGCACCGGCTTGATCAACGTGGCCAGGTCCATGGTGCCGCCGGTCGTGGCGCCGGCTCCCACCGTCGAGTGCACTTCGTCGATGAAGAGAATCGGGTTTGGGCGCCCGCCCAAGGCGTCGACGACCGCTTTGAAGCGCTCCTCGAAGTCCCCTCGGAATCTGGTGCCGGCGAGCAGCGCCGCCGTGTCCAGCGAGAACACCTCAGCCCCGCGGAGTCGCGGCGGCACGTCGTCCTCCAGCAGCCGAGTCGCCAGACCCTCTGCTAGTGCGGTCTTGCCGACACCGGCGTCGCCGACGAAGACCGGGTTGTTCTTTCGGCGTCGACAGAGAATCTCCAGGGTGCGCTGCAATTCGTCGAGCCGCCCGATCAGTGGGTCGAGCTGGCCCCGTTGGGCGCGGTCGGTGAGGCTGACGGCGAATGCCGTGAGCGGGTCGCGCGTGGTGGCGGCCTCGTCGCCGCCCGCCCCCGCCTCGGCCGGCGCGCTCGACTGGCTACCGTTGCCGCCGGTTGGCACCTTGGTGATGCCATGCGAAATGTAATTCAGGACGTCCAGCCGGGTGACATCCTGCGATTGCAGCAACTCCGCCGCATATGAATTGGGCTGCTGCAGAATGGCGGCCAGGACGTCTCCGAACAGGACCTCGTCCTTCCCGGCGCTCTGGACGTGCAACACTGCGGTCTGCAGGACCCGCTGGAACGCCAGCGTCTGGTCCGGTTCCCGGCCGCGCGCGGTGCGGGGAAACTGCTCAAGCGTGCCGAGAAACTCGTCCAGTGAATGGCGCAAGGCGGGCAGGTCGCCACCGCACGCGGCCAGAATCTTCTCGCCTTCGGGGTCGTGCGCGAGGGCATAGAGTAAGTGTTCAAGCGTCAGATGCGTATGACGCCGAGCCGCGGCTTCGCGGTAGGCGACGTTGAGAATCAACTCGAGCGCGGCGCTGAACATGGATCCGGGTCACTCCTCTTCGAGGGTCGCCTGCAGCGGGAACCCGGCTTGCTGGGCCAGGTCCTGGGTCGTGGCGACTTTGGTCTCGGCAACGTCGTAGCTGTAGGCCCCGCAGATGCCGCGCCCTTCGGTATGGACCTGCATCATGATGCGGTGGGCTTCGGCCGGCGTCTTGTGAAAAATGCCTTCCAGAATCTGAATGACAAACTCCATCGTGGTGTAGTCGTCATTCAGCAGCAGCACCTTGTACAAGGTCGGCTTCTTGGTCTTCTGACGGGTCTCTTCGAGCACGCCGTCACTGGTATTCCTCTCCGCCGTCATTCTCTGTTCATCAAACTATGGAGCCCACGACGCCGTCAAGCTGCCGGTGACGCCTGCATAGTAAGATTTCACGTCTATGCAGACCATTGCGCGCGGCATCACCTATGCCGACCTGAATTTTCTCGGGAAGCCCAAAATTATTGCCGCCGCCGCGATACAGAGCCCCGGCGGGGTGGCGCTCGTGGACCCTGGGCCGGCTACCTGTCTCGACACCCTTCGCGCGGAACTGGGTGGACAGGGGATTGGTATCGCCGACGTCCGTGCGATTCTTCTGACGCATATTCATCTCGACCACGCCGGCGCCACCGGAACCCTCGTGCGCGAGAATCCCGAGATCCAGGTCTACGTGCACGAACGGGGCGCGCGGCACATGGCAGACCCGGCCAAGCTCATCAACAGCGCAACCCGACTCTACGGCGACGACATGGACCGACTGTGGGGCGAGTTCCTGCCTGTGCCCCAGGGCAACATCCACGCCCTCGCCGGGGGAGAGTGTGTCAGCGTGGCGGACCGCGACCTGGAGGTGGCCTATACCCCCGGGCACGCATCCCATCACGTGAGTTATCTCGACCGAGCGAGTGGCGTGGCGTTCGTGGGCGACACCGCTGGCATTCGCACCGGCCCCGACCTGTTCGCCATGCCACCCACGCCACCGCCAGATATCGACATCCAGGTCTGGAAGGCCAGCGCTGCGCTGATCGGAGACTGGCAGGCCGAGACGTTGTTTCTGACCCACTTCGGCCCACACGGTGAGCCGGCCGCCCATATGGCCAGTCTCCTTGAGCATCTCGACGGCGTGGCCGACCTCGCGCGAACCATCCTCGAAGACGAACGCGCTGCCACACCGGACGAGCGCGTGGCGCGTTTTGTCGCGGACAGTCGGCGTTATCTTCAGCGTCACATGTCTGATACTGCCGCCGCGCTGTACGACAAGGCGGCACCGCTGGACCAGTGCTGGCTCGGGTTGGAGCGCTACTGGAAGAAACAGGGAGTCCGGGTATGACGGACGGCTCACTCGCCACAGGCATGACCGAGACCGAACGCGCCCACGTCACCGATCTTCTGGGCCGGACCCGCGACGATCTGCTCGCCGCCGTCGAACCGCTGACAGCCGACCAGTGGGCGTTCAGGTCTGGACCAGACCGCTGGTCAGTCGGACTTATTGTCGAGCATCTCGGACTGGTGGAGACGCGGCTGTTCGGACAAGTCGAACGGGCCCTGACCATCCCGGCCAATCCGGAGTGGGAGACCGCAACGAGCGGAAAGACGACCGTCATCGAGACGATGCTCGGCAATCGCGAGGTGCCGCGCGACGCGCCAGAGCCGGTGATCCCCACGGGGGCAGTGGACCGCGAGGCAGCGATCGGACTGTTTCGGAACCGTCGTGCTCACACCATGGCCTTCGCCGAAACGACGCAGCAGCCGCTGAAAATGCACACGCTCGATCACCATCGGCCGGTCTACGGCACGTTGAACGCGTATCAGTGGCTGCTCTATATCCCGTTGCATCAGCAGCGGCACCTCGACCAGATCGCGGAGGTCGTCTCGGCCCCCGGGTTTCCCTCATCCGGCCAGGACTGACCTATGCAACTCGGTTTTATCGGGCTCGGGACCATGGGCCGTCCGATGGCTCGGAACCTGGTGGCGGGGGGACACGCGATGGCCGTGTTTGCGCGTCGAGCGGAGTCGGCGCGACCACTCATCGACCTCGGGGCAGCCTTGTGCGCCAGCCCCGCGGCGGTAGCGGAACAGAGCGATGTCATCTTCACGATGGTCACCGGCACGAGCGACGTACAACAGGTGGTGCTGGGCGGCGACGAGCTGGGCACGGGGATCGTGGACGGCGCGCGTCCTGGATCGCTCGTGATCGACATGAGCACCATCGACCCGACCGCGACGCGCGCGATGGCCGAGGTTCTGGCGGCCCGCGGCGTCGACATGCTGGACGCGCCGGTCTCCGGTGGGCCCCAGGGCGCGGCGGATGCGTCACTGACAATCATGGTGGGTGGGCCGACCCCGGCGTTTGAGCGAGCCAGGCCACTGTTCGAGCTGCTCGGCACGACGGTCACGCATCTCGGCCCCTCTGGTGCCGGGCACACCACAAAGGCCTGCAATCAGCTCGCCCTTTTGGTAACAGCCCAGGGGGCCGCCGAGGCGCTGACGCTGGCGGGGAGGTGTGGGCTCGATGTCGAACAGGTACGAAAGGTACTGATGGGCGGTGTCGCGTCCAGCCGGGTCCTGGACCTGTTCGGGACCCGGATGGCGTCGCGCGACTTCAGCGCAGGCATCGAGTCGCGGCTCTATCACAAGGACATGGACATCGCCCTGGGCCTCGCCCACGACCGGGGTGCGGTGCTGCCGGCTGCGGCGGTGACCATGCAGTCAGTCAACGGTCTTATGGGGCGCGGGCGCGGGCGTGACGACCTGTCGGCTGTGATTACCGTGCTTGAGGATGCGGCCGGCGGCGATTCGCCGGATGTGCCTAACGGCTCGAAGTCGAACGAGTGATCGGTATCGTGACCGTCGCGAGTGTCGTATCCTGTAGCCCTCCAGACCGCTAGATTCACCGTGTGCAGGGAGATGTCTTATGAGTCATAGGTTGTTCGCGCCACTTCTGGTGTCGGCGGTAGTTGTTGCCTTGACGCCGGTTGGCGCAGTGGGCCAGGGCACGGGTTCGAGTGAGCCCTCGGCGAGGACGCCGTGGGGCGAGCCCGATCTCCAGGGTTTGTGGACGTCGGCTACGCTCACCCCGCTCGAGCGACCGGGACGCCTCGCAGAGAAGACGTCACTGACCGACGAAGAAGCCGCCGCGATGGAGCAACAGACTGTCGAGAATTGGGCGGCCAATGACGGCAAGGCCGCTCCTGGGAGCGTCGGTGGCTACAACCAGGTCTGGCTCGACGCCGGCAGCGTGATCACCGATAGCCGGCGGACGTCGTTGATTGTCGACCCGGCCGACGGCACGATTCCGTGGGCGCCTGGGGCTGAAGCGGTGTATGCCACGGAGGTCGCCCGATACGGCGTCGGCCCCTTTGACTCCTGGACCGACATGGACACCGGCGAGCGCTGCCTCACCGACGGTCTACCCAACATGGTTCCGCTGCAGCCGTACAACATGAACTTGCTCGTGTTTCAGACCCCCGGCGAGGTCGTCATGTTGCATGAGATGTATCACGAGCTGCGCATAATCCCGACCACCGATCGGCCGTTGAACGGCATCGAGCAGTGGACCGGCGAGGCACGGGGGCACTGGGAAGGTGACACGCTGGTTGTCGAGACCATCAACTTCGTCGACAAGCCCGATGCGTACTGGAGCTCGCCCTGGCGCAAGTCTCGCTCGTCCCTCCGGTTGGTCGAGCGTTTCACCCGGGTCGGACCCGAGTCGATCGACTACACCTTCACCATGGAAGACCCCGAGGTCTTCAGTCAGCCCTGGACCGTGTCCGCTCCCATGACCACCGACCACGCCTCCCGTGGGGTTACCGCTGGCCAGTTGTGGGAATACGCGTGTCATGAGGGCAATCACGCCATGGTCAATACCCTCAGTGGCGCGCGTACCCTTGAGGCTCGGGTCCAGGAGTAGCCGCGGCCGGTGCTTATCGTGAGGCCGCGTCGCTGAGATAGTCCCACAGGGTGTAGGCCATCGTGCGCATGCCGATCGGCACCGCCGTGTCGTCGGCCCGGAAGGTTGGGGAGTGGTGGTCGCCGGACGTGGTGCCCGGTGCCAGTGTCCCCAGCATGTAGAAGAATCCCGGCACTTCGTTCGCGAACAGCGAGAAGTCTTCCCCGGCCATCCAGGGGTCGGCCACCGGTACGTTGTCATCGCCCAGCGCCGCGACCAGGCTGGGGACGGAGCGCGTTGTCAGTTCCAGATCATTGATGGTCACCGGCGTGATCCGGTCATACTCCAGTTCGAACGACCCGCCGCCGGCTCGGGTGACGCCGTCCAGAATTTCGCGCATCCGCCGTTCGACCGTGTCCTGCACGGCAGCGTCATAGGTGCGCACGGTGCCCTCGAGGTATACCGCCTCCGGAATGATGTTGAACCGGGTGCCCCCCCGAATCATTCCAACGGTTACGACACTGGGCGCGAGCGGCGACAGGTTGCGCGACCTGATGGTCTGCAACGTGGAGACCGCCTGCGCCGCCATCACCACGGGGTCGATGCCCAGATGCGGCGCCGCTCCGTGGGACTGCTGTCCTTGGATGGTCACGCGAAAATGGTCCACCGCCGCTAGCGCGCCGCCCGGCGTGTAAGCGACTTTGCCGACCGGAAGCTGCGCGCTGGCGTGCAAGCCGAATACCGCCTCCGGGCGCGGTTCGGCGAAGGCACCCTCTTGGAGCATCAAGGAGGCACCGCCTTCCTCGTCAGGCGGAGGGCCTTCTTCGGCCGGTTGAAACAGAAACACGACCGTGCCCGGCAGGTCGTCCTGAAGAGACTTCAGGATGGAGGCCACGCCGAGTTGCACCGCAGTGTGGACATCGTGCCCGCACGCGTGCATGACTCCGACCTCTTGCCCCAAGTAGGTGGAACGCACGGTCGACCGGAACGACAGATCGGTATCCTCCGTCACCGGTAAGGCGTCCATGTCGGCGCGGACCGCCACCACGGGGCCAGGTTTGCCGCCGCGTAGGACGGCGACGACACCGGTGTGCGCCACCTCCGTCCGAACGTCATCGAACCCGAGGGCGCGCAGATGGTCAGCGACGAGCGCGGCGGTCTCCGTCTCGCGGTTGCCAAGTTCCGGGTGTTCGTGAATCTGGTGGCGAATGTCGGTGATCTGCGGCGCGAGTCGCTCGACCGCGCGGTCGATGTCGGGATGTTGCGCGCGCACCGGCACGACCACCGTCATGAGGAGAGCAAGCCAGCTGACCAATAGATATGGGCGCATGGGCGCATTCTACGGTGAGTCTGGCGGTGAGCGCACCCGCCGCCCGGGACGACCCGCCAACCGGTTTCACCTGTTCCGCCGACGAGGGCAGGTATACAGTGCCACGTGAGAGACGGTCAGAATTTGAAATCCAAGCAGGGGAACGTTCATGGGCGACATCACGCGTCGGAATTTCTTCAATCGTGCAGGGGCGTATGGACTCGGTGGGCTGGCCGGTGTCAGCGCGCTGCACGGTCTTGCGCCCCGGGCAGCGGCCGCCGCTGCCGCCGTCCAACCCCGACTCGACTGGTTGTCACGAACGGACGAGGCGGCCATCGAACCGGAGTTACCGATCATCGACCCGCACCACCACTTGTGGGACCGACCGGGCAACCGCTACATGCTCGAGGACCTCGTCGAGGACACCCAGACCCACAACGTGCGTCAGACCGTGTTCGTCGAGTGCACATCGATGTATCGGGCCGGGGGCCCGGACGAGCTCAGAGTGGTCGGTGAGACCGAGTTCGTGCAGGGCGTGGCGGCCATGAGCGCCAGCGGCCTCTACGGAGACATGCGGGCGTGCACCGGGATCGTGGGCTCCGCGGATCTCAGGTTGGGTGACCGGGTCGCCCCTGTGCTGGAAGCACAGATCGCGGCGAGTCCACAGCGGTTTCGGGGCATCCGCCATCGTGCCGCGTGGGCCGACTCGACCGTGGTGCCCAACCTGCCCGCCGATGCGCTACAACACATCTTGCTTGACCCGGAGTTTCGTCGAGGCTACGCCCACCTTCGGACCTACGGACTGTCATTCGAGGGCTGGCTCTACCACACCCATATCGCCGATCTGACAGACCTGGCGAAGACATTTCCAGACACCACGATCATCTTCAATCACCTGGGTGGGCCGATTGGTATCGGGTCGTGGGCCGGACGCCGCGACGAGGTGTTTGCGGCCTGGAAACCCGCGGTGACGGAGCTGGCGAAGTGCCCCAACGTCGTGGCGAAGGTGGGTGGTATCCAGATGGTCGTGAACGGGTACGGCTGGCACGATCGCGATCGGCCGCCCACGTCTGACGACCTGCTCGCAGCCAACGAGGACTGGTACCGGCACACCATCGAGCAGTTTGGTCCCGACCGGTGCATGTTCGAGAGCAACTTCCCGGTCGACAAGCTGTCGTGTTCGTACACGGTACTGTGGAATCAGTTCAAGAAACTGACCACGGGATTTTCCGCCGACGAGCGCGCGGCCATGTTCCACGACACCGCCATGCGGGTCTATCGGCTGCCGCGCGTGTAGTGTCGCGAAACGTCACCAGCGCGTAGCGCCAGGACTAGGGGTGGGTTCCGGTGTGCGACTTGAAAAACGCAATGATCTGACCTGACGTGTCCCGTGGGTAGGTGTGGCCACCGGGGTGGATCACCGTCATGACCGGCGCGGAAGTTCCGGCTCCGTAGGTCGTGCAGCCATCGCCACAGGGGGCGGTGTCTTCCCCCACGCCATTGACCGCCACGGCAACGGCGATCGCAGCCTGTTGATTCGTGAACTCGACCTGCCGGTCTCGCTCTCCCGCCCCGTGAAAGACTGGTCGCGGTTCGGTGGGCCGCACCGAGGGCCGAAGGCTCGCGGCCACCGGCGCGTAGGCGGCGAACACGTCCGGTCGCTCTGCCCAGAGCAGATACGTGAACATCCCGCCGTTCGAGAAGCCGGTGGCATACACGCGGTCGTCATCGATGTCATACGTCTCGCGCAGTGACGCAAGCGCCACGTCGACGAACTTCAGATCGCGGTCCGCGGTGCTGCCCTGCTCGACCTGCCAACCGGGCATGCCGCGACGCCGTTCGAGACCTTGAAGATAGACCACGGCCGCTTCGGGCCAGGCTCTCTGCAGGTTGACGCCCTGAAAGTTGTGCATGTTGTCGCCGAACCCGTGGAATGCCAGGACTAGCGGCACGGGCCCACTACCAGCCGCCGTCGGCGCGTACACGATCGCCTCGCGCGTCTCTCCCTCGACCGTCCACTGCACCGTCGCTTGGGCCGAGGCGCGGCAGGCGCCGAAGACACACAACAGGCCGAGCAGGCACATATGCGTCAGGAGTTTTTCCATCAGGTTTTCACCTTTTTTGCGCCGGCCCTAGGCGGGCGACTGGCTCGGTGTCGTGACGGTTTACGGCAGGGCCAGCGTGACGACGGTGTTGGTGGCGACAATGGTCACATACTGCTTGCCGTTGACCTGATAGGTCATCGGGCTGGCGCGGATCGGGCGCGGCGCGTCGTAGCGATAGAGTTCTGCGCCGGTTTCGGCGTGGAGTGCGTAGAATCCACCATCTTCGACACCCTGAAACACGAGGTTACCGCTGGTCACCATGTTGCCGCTGGCGCCGACCGTGGTCACGGCCGGAAGAAGTGCCTGCCACGGCTGCTCCCCCGTGATCGGGTCATACGCCGACACCGTGACCTTGGCCGGGTACTGCTCGATGATACGGTCGATGGACGAATAGCTTTCCGTGTGCCCTCGAGAGTCCGGGCCTGGTTCCAGCGTATCGCCGACCGGGTTGACGACTAGTCCGATTGCGCCGTTCTTGCCGGTCACATACACGTAGCCAGTGTCGGGACTGAACGAGGGCGAGCCGAAGCTCGACCCGCCGTGCGGCACGATGACTTCCTTGTTCATCCAGTAGGGACTGTAGAGCTGGCCCGATCGTGCCGCCATTTCAGGGTCGTCCAATTCGACGAACGTGGCGCACAGCGGTGTCATCGGCACGCCCGCGGCGTTGTGCGGGATCGGCTGGGTCGGCCAGACCTGCTCGCCCGGGACGTCGGTCTCGGTCGGAACAATTGTTTCGACTATGGGGTGCAGCGGTTCGCCGGTTTCTCGATCCCACATGTAGAAGAGACAGTTCTTGCCGGCGGCGGCGACCCCCTTGATCACCTGCCCGTCGTCGTCGGTGACGTCGAACAACACCGGACCAGTGACATGGTCCCAGTCCCACAGGTCGTGGTGCACCGCCTGGTAGTACCAGCGGAGGGCCCCGGTGTCGAGGTCGAGTGCGATGGTGCTGTTGCTGAAGAGATTGATGCCGACCCGGGCTGAGCCGTCGTAGTCCGGTGACGGGTTCCCGGCGTTGATATAGACCAAGCCGAGTGCGTCGTCGATGGCCGGTTGGGTCCAGATGCCGCCACCGGCCCTGGCGCCGTCGCCCCACGTGTCACGGGCGATCTCCCAGCCTTCATCTTGTGGGCCCTGGGGGATGGTGTTGAACACCCACTTGATGGCGCCGGTGTTCGGGTCGGTGGCAATCAGCAGCCCGCCCGGGATGTGTCCCTCCGATAGCGCGGCGGCAACGTACATCGTGCCGGCGTGGTGTGCGGGCGGGGTTGTGATCCGGTAGCCGATGCTGAGCGGGTCCAAATTGGGCGGGAAGTCGTCCGGGTATTTTTGTTGAAGCGCGTTGCTGACCACGCTGAGGACACCCTGGTCACCGAACGATTCCACCGGAGTCCCGTTGGTGCCGTCGATGGCATAGAGATCCGCGCCGCGATAGGCGTAGATGTTGCCGCCAATGAACGTAGGGCCTCGAACTGGGCCGCTGCCCGGACCGCCCGCATCGAGTACCGCGGTCCAGAGTTCTTCGCCGGTGACCGCGTCCAGCGCGAACAACGTCGAGCGCGAATGCAGGTACATGACGCCGCCGACGACCAGCGGCGTGGCTTGCGCGATGTTGTCGGTCGCCCCCGTTTCGTAGCTCCACCGCTGGGTCAGTCGGCTTACATTTCCGGCGTTGATCTCGTCCAGCGCCGCGAACCGGTTGTTGTCGAGGTTGAGGTTCTGGCTGCTCCAGTCCAGTGATCCGGACTGCGCCAATGCCGCACCCGACAGACCGCCGAACAGCGTACAGGCCGTGATGGCGACGCCGACGAGGACAGAGGACCGCGGAACTGCGCGTCCTCTGCTCACTCTGCTCATTGTGCCGCGCCCTCAAGGGCCCGCTCACCGCTCAGTGAGTTCGGCACGGCCCAGTTNCCTTCGTGGCAGGCGTATTCGAACTGCTGATAGCTGTTGTCCCGCTTGTAGGGAAACGCGACGGTCCACGGTTNTGCGTAGGTCTCAGGGTCGTCAACGGTGAGCGAGTAGTTCAACGTGTTCTCGTCCGCGAACGTGAACCGTTCCACCATACGACGCCCCGTGTGCTGCGGCGCCCGCGAGCCCGGAGCGCGCATGTTGCCGACCGCCTTGAAGTTGGTCGACTCCACCACGAGGGTATTGCCCTCCCAATGACCACGCGGTGTGCCTTCCCACTGGGTCACGTTGCCGTGCGGCTCTGGCCCGGCGTCGATCGGGATGATCCGCGCGTTGTGAATCATCTCGCTGTGAATGACGATATGGCCTTCTGACTGCACGAACAGCTTGCCGTTGTTGTAGGCCGTGGGCATCATCATGCCGAAGACACCGCGTGACAGACATCGGTCGCCGGATTCCATGTTGGCGGCCTCGTCGTGCAGATGGTCCTGGTAGTAGCGCACGCTGTCGCGGGCGAGTTCCGTCATGTTGGGTACCTGGCCATCCGGTGGGTCTACTACCAGGGCCGGCGCCTGTCCGGCGACGGGCTCTTCCCAGAACCAGTCGAACCAGTAGTTCGCATAGGCTCCGACCCCTCGGCTCGCCTCGTGGCCTTCCCAGGTCTGGGCCTTGGCGCGGTCAGAGCGCGCTGTGAACAGTTCGAGCCGCTCTGCCTCGGTCAGGGTCTTCCCGGCCAGATCGTCCGGCAATTCCAGCGGGACATGGGACGAGCCGACGTTGTTCCACATGCCGTTGATGTCGGGTTGACCGTCGGCCAGACGTGGCGGATCCCAGGTCTGGGCGGACACCAGTGTCGGGACGCCGACGAGTAAGGCCACTGCGACGAGCGCAATGTAGCTTCGAAAAGTCATCTGCTTCCTCACTTTCCAGCGGGGCGAGTGCCCCGTCTGGGCTCACGCGACGGCGCGTCGCACCTGCCTACGCGCCGGGTACGACGTTGCCGGCGATGTACACCGTTTCAAGCGTTTTCGTGTTGGCGATATCGTCGAGCGGGTTGGCGCCCAATACCAGGAAGTCGGCCCACTTGCCGGCCAACAGTGAACCCAGGTCGGCGTCCACCTCCATGCACTGCGCGGCGCTGGATGTCGACGCGACGATGGCCTGCATCGGGGTCAGGCCAGCCTCCACCATGAGCGCCAGTTCCCCATGTTCGAAGTAGCCTTGGAACCGCGCGGCGGGCCCCGTATCGGTGCCCATTGCGATCGGAATGCCGGCGTCTGACAGGGTCTTCAAGTTGGCTTTGGCCACTTCGAGCTGCGCCTTGTACGTCTGTGCGCCCGGACTGCTCGACTGCTCGCGCCGGGCTTCTGAATCAAGTGCGGCAATCACGGCCGGGTCTACTTCTTTCGAGAAGAACTCATCGTCGAACCAGTCCGGTCGCGACTCATAAACGAAGGTCGAGACTTCACGCATCAGGGTTGGGCAGTAGCAGACTCCGGTGTCGCGGAGTAACGTCACCAGTTCGTCGTCCACTTCAACGTCGCGCACGCTGTGCGCCAGCAGGTCGGCGCCGGCTTCGAGCAAGCCCTTCGCGTCCTCCAGGTAATACATGTGCGCCGTGAGTTTGAGCCCGTGCTCGTGCGCCGCCTCGATAACAGCCTGGTAGGTCTCCTGGGTCATCTTGGTGCTCGACCCCAGGTTGTCGTCGACNCGAATCTTCACCACATTGGCTCCACTNGCGGCGACGGCAGCGACCTGTTCCCGNGCCTCTTCAGGCGACGGGCCGGTCACGATGTCGCCGGCGACGTAGATGCGGGCCTGTTCCAGGTCTGCCGAGTCCTGGCGGTCACGCACGGTCATGCTCTCGGGGCCGTCGCCGCCCAGGCTGAAGACCGTGGTGACGCCATACCGGGCGTAGAGCCCGAGCTGACTCTCGANCTGCGCCTCGCTGTAGTCGACCGCGGTGAGCCCCTGGATGTTGTTGACGTGCCCGTGCGCATTGACCATGCCGGGCATGANGGTCNGTCCGCTGACGTCGATCTGCTCAGCGTCGGCCGGCACGTTCACGCTGTCGCTGGCGCCCACGGCTTCGATCCGNCCATCGCGCACCACCAGCACCCCGTTCTCGACCGCGGCCGCGCCGGTCCCGTCGATGATGCGTGCGCCGACGAATGCTTGCAGACCCGGTGTCATTTCAATCGGTGCGGGCTCCGGTTCACCACCACATCCCACCGCCACGGCGGTCANCCCGAGCAGAACGGCGNATTGTCTCACCTGCATTGGTCGTCTCTCCCTCGTTCGCGAATCTACACGCCGGTGCGCATTGTCACGCGCCGTCCCGAGTGTGTCGAAAAACTGAAGGGTCAAGCGTAACACCGGTCAACCTCGACTGATCCCTACTCCTGGCCTTCGCCCAACCGCTCGAGCACGGCGCCCAGTTGTTCGATCTCGTCCCCGTAATCAGCCCAGTTACCTTGACGCTGCGCGCTCAACGCCCGGCGGTAGTGTGCGCTGGCTTCGATGACGAGCGGGTTGGCGGTTGTGCCAGTTGCCGCGGCCGGCGTGGCGCCCGCGNCAGCCGGTGGGAGCTCCGCCGCGGCCAGTATCGCGTCGGTCGGCAAAGAGCCTGGTGACCCCCCTGAACCGAACAGACGGTTCAGTGCGAGGTCGAGCGTTGCTTCCATCACGATCTGGTTCTGATACGCGACGATCACGAATTTGAGCTCGGGGATGCGGCCGCCCGAGGCCCGGAGATAGAGCGGGCGGACATACAACAACGCTTCCTCGATCGGGATGACGAGCAGCGTGCCCTGGATGACCTCCGACCCTTGCTGATTCCACAGCGTGATCTGCGGCGAGATCTCCTGGTCCTGGTTGACGCGGGCCACGATCTGGCTGGGCCCGAAAATGACCTTCTGTTTCGGAAACTGGAACACCAGCATCTTGCCGTATTGGTCCCCATCGCTTCGCGCCACCATCCAGGCGGCCAGGTTGTTCTTGCCGCGGGGGGTGAATGGCAACATCTGGATGAACTCGGCGCGCGATTCACCCGGTAGCCGCATGATCGTGTAGTACGGCTCCATCTGCTCGTTGTCAATGACCGGGACTTCCCACTGGTCCTCCCGGTTGTAGAACACCTCTGGGTTGGTCATGTGGTACGTCGAATAGATGGCGGTCTGCAGCGAGAACAGTCCTTCGGGATACCGGATGTGCGCCCGCAAGTCGTCCGGCATGTCGTCAAGGGGCTGGAGGAAGCCGGGGAAAATGGCTTGCAGCGTCCTGGCGATCGGTTCTTCNGCATCGGCCAGATAGAACGTGGTGGTGCCGTCGTACGCGTCGATGACAATCTTCACCGCGTTGCGGATGTAGTTGACCCCGTTCGGCGCGGGTGAGGAATATGGGTAGCGGTCGCTGAGGGTGTAGGCGTCCAGCATCCAGACGAGCCGTCCCTCCGAGATCACCAGGTAGGGGTCGCTGTCATACTCGAGAAATGGCGCGATGGTCGTCACGCGGTCGACGATGTTTCGGTGATACAGGATCCGACTGTCGTCGCCGAGCTGGCTCGCGACCAAGATTTCATAGTCCCGAAAATGGANCGCGAACAGCAGTTGCCGCACTAACGACGACAGGGCGACGCCGCCAGCGCCGTCATAGCGGGTCGAGACGTTGTCGTCACCCTCCGGATAGTGAAACTCGTCGGTGTCGGTGTTCACGATGACGTAGCCGTTCGTCAGCTCGCCGAAATAGACGCTCGGTTCGTCCACCGGCAGGTCGACCGACGACGTCGGGGGCAGGTCCTGGATGAACAG
Source organism: Acidobacteriota bacterium (assembly GCA_002712885.1). Taxonomy (GTDB): domain Bacteria; phylum Acidobacteriota; class Vicinamibacteria; order Vicinamibacterales; family UBA8438; genus UBA8438. The sequence continues at coordinate 51,357 of PAUN01000026.1, read as the reverse complement.
CACCGGCAGCCCTTCCTGGGTGACCTGATTGACTGGACCCAGTGCCACCCCGAAGCCGTGGGTGTATTGCAGGCGTTCGTTGACCCATGACCGATTTGGCAGGCTGTCCGAATTCAGCTCACGACTCGACAGCATGATCTGCCGGTACTCGCCATCGATGAGGTAGCGGTCGTTGTCGACCGACACGAAGTCGTAGTAGGTGCGAATCTCCTGGAGNTGTCCGAAGGTGTCGAGGAGCGGTTCGTGGTCCCACAGTCGGACGTTGTTAATCGTCTCCNTGTTGTTGNCGATGTCGGCCGCGGTCAGCGTNGCGTCCCCCGACAACTCTCGCGCGTCCACGGTTTCGAGGCCGAAGGCCTTCCGGGTCGCCTCGATGTTGCGCGTGATGTACGGCGCCTCGCGTTGCTGTTCATCCGGGGTCACGATCAACCGCTGCACGGCGACGGAGCCCAAGTTCCCGCCCACCGAGACCAGGACGTACAGACCGACGGCGACGAAGAGCGGGGTGTTGCGCGGTGTCATCGCCGCCACCAGGCTCAGTACCGAGCCGACCAGAGCTACGAAGACTAGTCCCCGCAACACGGGTATGCGGAGTGCCACGTCGACGTACGACGCGCCGTTGATGATGCCGGCCGGGGTGGTCAATATGCGCGGAACGTCCAAGTAGGCGCCCCAGGCCAGNAGGAGGAACAGCACCGCGATGACGAGCCCGAGATGGCGTCGCGCGCCATCGCCGACCACCGGTCCTCGCGCCGGGTCGAGTGCGAGCGTGCCCGAGATGACATAGGCCGCGGTCGACCCAATGAGCGACAACACCGCGACGGCCAACATCAGGTAGCGCGCGAAATCGAGAAACGGCAACGTGAACACATAGAAGCCGACGTCTCGTCCGAACAGCGCGTCCGTNTGCCCGAACGGGGTCGCATGCTGAAATCGGAGCCAGGTCAGCCACTCGNNGGATGCGAAGAGACCCAGGAACAGCGCCGCGAGCGCCGCCACCCCGGTGCCCAGCATCTTGAGCTGCGTGCGTTCAAGGGTGATCGGTTGAATGTCGCCGCCGCCGGGGAAGAGCAGATACGGCTTGGTGACGCGGCCGAGCGCCAGCCTGAAATTGGCGGCCAGTACGCCGAAGGCCACCAGGAACACCAGCCCGCCCACGGTGGCCTTTGCGGTCAAAGTCCGGATGAAGATGTCCGTGTAGGCGACTTCGCCAAACCAGAACCACTCGGTCAGCAGGTCCACGGCGGACGGCACCACCATGAAGAGGATCAGAAAGACGAGCAGGAAGACAAATCTGGCGGGCATGTGTGACCTCAACTCATGGTGTGGGACGGACGCCTCTAGCAGCGTACGTGAGCGGCCGACGGGACGCAACCGGAACTGGTCGCCGGGCTCCCGGGGCTCGACGGTGTTTCCCGGATGACAGACAATCGGAGCGTGGACGCGGAGCGGACAACATTAGTGGGACGGGTGCGTGGACGCACCGCGGTTCTGATGATCGCGTTGACCGTCGGATACCCTAGTCGATCGTCATAGCCTTTCCCAGCGCTGCCGATGCCACGGCGGGCCGTCTGGNCCGCAGGAGGAACATCTGAATGAGCGTGCAGGTAGGAGAGACCGCCCCCGCGTTTGAATTGCCCAGCCACCGCGGCGAGACAGTGCGATTGTCGAGTTTTGCCGGGCAGAAGAACGTGGTCATCGCGTTCCACCCATTGGCGTTCACACCTGTCTGCGCCACGCAGATGCAGAACTACGAAAAAGAAAAGTCCTGGTTTGATGCGCACGAGACGCACTTGCTTGGCCTNAGCGTCGACGCGGTGCCGGCCAAGATCGAGTGGGCTAAGGCGCTCGGTGGGATTAANTTTGACCTCTTGAGCGACTTCCATCCCCATGGCGGTGTNGCCGAGGCCTACGGTGTCATGCGTGACGGCGGCATCTCGGAGCGGGCCATCTTTGTCGTCGACAAGGCCGGCGCGATCGTCTTCGCCAAGGTCTACGACATCCCGACTTTGCCCGACAACGCCGAGGTCCGGCAGGCTATCGAGGCGCTCGGCTGATACGCCCAAGAGGAGTTTTCCTCGCCAGACGGATGAGGGGTGACCGTGGTCTCTTGCGCGGTCGCGACGCGGACCTCGACGAATTGCGCCGGCCCGGTCCACCACCAGCCGCGCCGGTTGTTGACGTCGTCGTCACGGTCGATCCGCAGGTTGTCGAGGGAGGGTGTTGAAGGAGTCNCAGAGCTGGCACAGAGAATCTACGTCAAGTAGANCACAGTGCGAAGAGGGACTTTCACCACGGGCGGCCGAACCGGACCTATAATCGCTGTGGCTTTCCAAGCAATAGAACTAGGTGATGGCACAGCGGGGTTCGGTCCCCCGTCGCGAGCAGTCCACAACACGAAGACGACATCGGGCGTGTAGAAGTTCCTGAGTGACATGGCGGGCGAGCGCNTTAGCCGCCACTGCCCCCNGGAACCACCGTCATGAGTGACCGGAAATACCAGCAACGCGGCTATCAGGACGATGACCGGGAGCGGACTTTTCGGAGCCCGAAGCCGAAGGCCCCCCGCGAGGGCGCGCCGCGCGGCGTCATCAACCGCCAGCACCGGACGCCCAACCTGCCGGGCTTCCACGATGTCGTTCGGTGCGCGCGTTGCGGGAAGACGTTGCCGCTGGCGGTCGGCCCGGAGTCCACGTGTTCAAGCTGTGGCGCCGANCTGCACACGTGCGGGCAGTGCGCGTTTTTCGATGGCGGCAGTCGCTTTGAGTGCATGCAGCCGGTCGCCGCGCGGGTCTCCCCGAAGGATGCCCGGAACGAGTGTGGCCGCTTCGAACCCAGGGTGACGGTCGAGCGTCAGACCCATTCCGAGGTCACCGGCGAGAGAAGTGTGAAAGACAAGTTTGACGATCTGTTCAAGTAGTCCTTGGTGGCCAGCGGCTCTCCCACCTGCGATAATCGCGCGATGGATTCCCGNACTCCGGATGAGCTTGAAGCGACCCTCGCCGGCATCGGCGCGCCAGTCACGCTCGTCTTCTTTACCCAGACGTTCGGTTGCGACTCCTGTGTTCCGGCGCGTCAGATCGTCGACCGCATCGCGTCGTTCTCCGACCAGATCACCGTCGAAGAGTACAACCTCGTACTCGACAAGGACCAGGTCGAGACGTATGGCGTGCAGCGTGTGCCCGCCATTGCCGTGGTCGGCCAGNCCGACGTCGGTATTCGTTTCTACGGGGTGCCCGAGGGGCACGAGTTGGTCTCGTTGGTCGAGGCGATCACTCTGGTCGCGGCCGGCGACTCCGGACTGAGTGACGAGAGTCGGGCGCTGATCGCGTCGGTCGACCAGCGGATTGATATCCAGGTGTTCGCCACGCCCACCTGACCGCACTGCCCGAAGGCGGTCAGCCTCGCTCATCGCATGGCGTTCGAGAATGCTCACATCACCGCCNCCGCGGTAGCCGCGGTGGAGTATCCGGCTCTTGTGCGGCAGTACCGCGTCACCGGTGTGCCAAAAACCGTCGTCAATGAGCGCGTCGAAATCCTGGGCGCGGAACCAGAAGCGTCGTTTGTCGCGCACGTGCTCGAATCAATCGCATGATCTCCAGACCCAGTCCCTCGGCCGTGCTCCGCGGCGGCGGAGTGGCCGTGGCCCTGGCACTCTGCACGGCCTGGGCGATCCCGCCAACCGGCGGCCAGTCATCGACTGGTGCCGACGCCCCGCCGGTGCTGTACGAGGTCAGCTTCCCTGAACCAGAACATCAATGGATGCAGGTGGTGGTCACGTTCAACGGGCTGCCGCCGGTGCCACTGAGTNTGCGCATGAGCAGCGCGTCGCCAGGCCGATACGCGCGGCATGATTTCGCCAAGAACGTGTTCGAACTTCAGGCTGAGGACGGGGCCGGGAACGCGATCGAACCGCGTCGTTCGGCGATGACGCACTGGGACATCGAGGGTCACGACGGGACTGTTACGGTTACCTACCGGATCTACGGGGATCGTGTCGACGGCACCTACCTCGCCATCGACGACACCCACGCACATCTGAACATGCCGGCCTCGTTGCTCTGGGGGGTCGGGATGGAGGCGCGTCCGGCGACCGTACGGTTCATACCACCGNCCGAGCGGGACTGGCGGGTCGCGACCCAGTTGTACCCGTCGGACGATCCGCTGACCTTCACCGCGCCCAATCTGTCATACCTGCTCGACAGTCCCGTCGAGTTCAGCGCGTTCGGGGANCGTTCGTTCATCGTCACGGACCCGTCCGATTCCGCCTACGCGCCGACGTTTCGCGTCGCGGTGCATCATGAGGGCACCGAGGCCGAGCTTGCTCGCTACGCCGGGAATGTCGAACGTATCGTGCGCGAGATGGTGACGGTGTTCGGCGAGTTTCCGCGGTTCGAAACCGGACGCTATACGTTCCTCGCCGACTATGTTCCGTCGGCCAGCAGCGATGCGATGGAGCATCGCAACAGCACGGTGTTGAGCTCGCCGGGGGCGCTGGGTTCGCAGGGGCTGTTGGGTTCGGTGTCGCACGAGTTCTTTCACGTGTGGAACGTCGAGCGGATCAGNCCCCGGTCGCTCGAGCCGTTCGACTTTGAACGCGTGAATCCCTCCGATGAGCTGTGGCTCGCCGAAGGGTTCACGAACTACTACGGGGCGTTGATCCTCCAGCGCGCCGGACTCGTGCTGCTCTCGGACACGCTGAACCGGTTTGTGTCTGCGATCGACATCGTGCGGTTGGGGCCGGGACGGCAATTCCGGTCGGCGGTCGACATGAGCCGGCTGGCCCCGTTTACCGATGCCGCTACGGCGATCGATCGCACGAACTGGGACAACCTGTTTATTTCGTACTACACCTGGGGCGAAACACTGGGCCTGGGACTGGACCTGATGCTGCGTGCTCGGGCCGTGGACGCCGACGCCCCGGCCCTCACCCTGGACGATTACATGCGTCTGTTGTGGGCACGGTTTGGCCGCCTCGGCGGCGATACGCCCGGCATGGTGGCACGGCCCTATACCCTGGCTGACACGCGCGCCGCGCTCGCCGAATTGACGGGCGACCCCGCCTTCGCTGACAACTTCTTCGATCGGTTCGTCGAAGGACACGAGACCATCGATTTTGTCCCGCTGTTCGCGCGGGCCGGACTTGTNCTGGCCCCACGGGCCGCGCGGAGGGGCTGGCTCGGTCCGGTTCAGTTTCGGTTCGGTCGGGANGGTGCTCGGGTGGTGGCGCCGTCGCCGTTCGACTCGCCGTTGTACGACGCCGGTATCGCGCGGGACGATGTGCTGATGTCAATCGCCAGCCGGTCGTTCTCGTCGGCCGGTCAGATCGACGAGATTATCGGCGACCGCTCCGCCGGGGAACGGGTGCGGGTGACCTACTCCCGCAGGGGCGAGCGGCGGACGACTCGGGTCACCCTCGCGGAGGACCCCAGGCTCGCCGTCGTTGCGCAGGAGCGGCGCGGTCAGCGCCTCACGGCGGCGCAACGCCAGTTCCGTCGCGACTGGCTCGGCTCACAGATCGAGAACTGAGCCGCGGCCACGGATGCCGAATCGCGGCTACAGGACACTAGCAAGCACGATACTGAAAATCTAGCAGGGTGCTGGGATGCACCGCCCGAAAACCTAGAAATTTGCGACCAGGGCAGCCGCGAGAATCGTGTCGGTTTTTCGGAAGCCAGGAACCGGCTCGTTGAGGTAGCTCAACTTGTGGGAGACCTTCAGCGACAGGCGGTTGCTCAGCGCGGCGGTGGCGGCAAGCTCGTTCGAGAACCGCCAGTTGTCGCCGGTGCTGAGATCGGCCACGAACGCCGCTTCTTCCGTCAGCGCGCTGGTTTCGGTCAACGCCCAGGTGTAGCGGCCCGTGGCATTGGTCGTAGCCAGCGAGAGACCGTCGCCCGCCAACCGCTGTTCCCGGATGAAGCCCCCGCCTCCGAGCAACTGTAGGGAGTGTGGCTCGGTAGAGATGACCTGATACGCAAGGCCAGCCTCGGTGGTGAGGCGGCGTTCGATGCCGGCGAACAGGTCGCGCAAGTAACCGCCGCGACCGTACATGTCGAGTCGTTTCGACATCGTGCGCGACGCCTCGAGCAGCGCGCTCTGTGAGCGGACCCTCAGGACATCGTCGGCTTCTGTCTCCACATAGGCCACCCGCGCCAGCCATTTCCAGGTGCCGGGGTCGAACACGACCTCGCCGCCTAGCCCGAACGTCCGTGTGTCCGAATTTCCGGACGTGGCGAGGGCGGACATTTCCGCTGTGCCCGACCACCGGTTGGTCTCCTCTCCGTCGCTGGGAGCGTTCTGGGCAGCCGCGAGCCCCGGAAGGAAGACGAGGCTTGCGAGCGCGAGTATCTGTTGTCGAAGCATTACCTAGACGGGGCTGCGCCCCGCACCCCACGCGGTCACTCCGTGGGGACCTCGAGAGTCCCACNCAATGGCCGCGGGCGCGCATTGTCGCGCGCGTGGCCGGTTCTCGGTCCCATCCGGCCAAACCTTCGGCGGGGCTGCGTGGAAGTGGGGTTGGAACGAAGGTATGGGCGGCGGCCGCCGCGACCAGCGACTATGATGGAGGATAGAGGAAGGCTTGTAAAGTTGCGATCCCATGACGATGTTCGACAACGGCTCACAGGATCCAGTGTGCGGCATGCGGGTCAACCCCACACAGAGTCGGTTCAGCCATGAACACGCCGGCGAGACGTACTACTTTTGCTGCGGCGGCTGCCAGACGGCATTCAAGTCAGACCCCACGCAGTTTCTGACGAACGACGTGGCGGCTCTGGCGCCGGCCGCGGCCGTCGACCCGGTCTGTGGCATGACGGTTGACCCGGCCACCAGCACGGTCAGCCACGAGCACGCGGACGCGACCTACTACTTTTGCTGCGACGGCTGTCGGACGAAATTTCAGGCTGACCCGCCGCGTTACCTGTTCCCGTCTCCGTCCGAGGACTCGCCCGCTCCACCACCTGGTACCTGGTTCACGTGTCCGATGGATCCGGAGGTGCGTGAGCCGCAGCCCGGTGCCTGTCCCCAGTGCGGGATGGCCCTCGAGGCCGAGCTGGGTGCCGCGGAAATGCTGGCCCGCGTCGAATACACCTGCCCGATGCACCCGGAGGTGGTGCGGGACGCACCGGGGAGTTGTCCCATGTGCGGGATGGCGCTCGAACCGCGGGCGGTGACTCCGACCGAGCCATCGAATCCGGAGCTCCACGACATGACTCGCCGNCTCCGCATTGGCGCCGTCATCGGGCTGCCGGTGTTCGGGCTCGCCATGACGGAGATGGTGATCGGGGGACAGCCCGGCGCCCTCAGCCGCGCCGCTTCCAACTGGATTCAGCTGGTCTGCGCCACGCCGGTCGTGCTCTGGGCGGGGTGGCCGTTCTTCGAACGGGCGTGGGCGTCGGTGGTGAATCGCAGCCCCAACATGTTCACGCTGATCGCGCTCGGGGTCGGGTCGGCGTATCTCTACAGTGTCGCCGCGACCGTGGCTCCCAGTCTGTTTCCCGAGGGGTTCCGAATGGCGGGCGGCGTCGAACCNTACTTCGACACCGCTGTCGTGGTCGTGGCGCTGGTGCTGCTGGGCCAGGTGCTCGAGCTGCGGGCTCGCGGGCGTACCGGTGCCGCACTTCGCGCCTTGCTGGGGCTGGCGCCAACGATGGCCCGGCGAGTCGTTGGGGCAGAGGAAGAAGATGTCCCGCTTGGCGTCGTGCAGCTGGGCGATCTGCTCCNGGTCCGTCCTGGTGAGCGGGTGCCGGTGGATGGCCGGGTGGTCGAGGGGCGTAGTGCGGTTGATGAATCGATGCTGACCGGCGAGCCGCTGCCCGTCGAGAAGGTCGCCGGCGCCACCGTCGTGGGGGCGACGTTGAACGGTTCGGGCACGCTGCTCATTACGGCGGAGCGCGTCGGGGCCCAGACGCTGCTGGCGCAAATCGTCACGATGGTGTCCGAGGCGCAGCGAAGTCGCGCCCCGATTCAACGACTGGCCGACCGGCTCGCCCAGTTCTTTGTCCCGGCGGTGGTGACGGTGGCGGTACTGGCGTTTGTAAGCTGGTCGGTCTGGGGGCCGGATCCACGGCTGGCCCTGGCGTTGGTGAGNAGTGTCGCCGTGCTGATCATCGCGTGTCCCTGCGCGCTCGGTCTGGCCACACCGATGGCCATCATGGTCGGGACCGGGCGTGGCGCGGGTGTCGGCGTGCTGATCAAGAACGCNGAGGCGCTGGAGACCCTGGAACGCGTCAACACGGTCATCGTCGACAAGACCGGCACCCTCACCGAAGGGAAGCCGGTACTCGCGACGATGGTGCCGGTCGAGGGTGTGACCGAGACCGAGTTGCTGACCACGGTCGCCGCGCTCGAACGTGGCAGTGAGCACCCTCTCGCTACCGCCGTGACCCAGGCGGCGAACGAACGAGGGATCGCGCTGCCGCCGGTGACCGATTTTGAGGCCGAGGTCGGGCGCGGGGTCCGGGGAGTCGTCGGTGGGCGNCAGGTCCTGTTGGGGACCACGGCGCTGCTGGAGGCCCACGATGTTGCCACGGTGTCGCTGAGTGAGCACGCCGACGTGTTGCGGCGAGATGGACAAACGGTCGTCTACGTGGCGGTCGATGGCGTCCTCGCCGGGCTGCTTGGTGTGGCCGACCCGATCAAGCCAACCACATTGGAAGCGGTCGAGCAGTTGCGCGGCGACGGGATGCGGGTGGTCATGGTCACGGGCGACAACAGACTGACGGCCGAGGCGGTGGCGTCCAAGCTCGGGATCGACGAGGTCGTGGCTGGGGTGCTGCCGGCCGACAAGCGGCGGATCGTGGCCGAGCGGCAGGCCGCCGGGGAGGTCGTCGCGATGGCCGGTGATGGCATCAATGACGCGCCCGCGCTGGCCGAAGCCGCGGTGGGGATTGCGATGGGGACCGGCACCGACGTGGCCATCGAGAGCGCGGGGGTCACCCTGGTTCGAGGTGATCTGCGGGCCATCGTGCAGGCTCGCCGGCTGAGCCGCGCCACCATGCGGAACATCCGGCAAAACCTGTTTCTGGCGTTCGTCTACAACGCCATCGGGGTCCCTGTCGCGGCCGGCGTGTTGTACCCACTGACCGGTCTGTTGATCACCCCGATGTTCGCAAGTGCGGCCATGACGCTCAGCTCGCTGTCGGTCATCGCGAACGCACTCCGCTTGCGGCACGTCGCACTCTGACGATCGCTGGCCACGGAAATACCCACAGGACAGGTTCACAGAAAATGGCAGGCTGCTGAAGAACGGGAAGTACGGTCTCCTGGCGCCTCGTCGGAAAACCTAGCCCCAGCGTCCGTCGCGGTGGCGGTGCACATCGACCACGCCTGAGGACCGGGTGCGGGTCACGGTGTGCTTGTGACGTCCCGTGGCGCCCCCAATGAACCAGGATACGAGTCCCACAAAGGCGGCGCCGAGCACGGCGGAGAAAAACGACGACACGCGGAACCCCGGCACCAGCGCCGCGGCCAGACCGAACGCGATGCCGTTGACGACGAAATAAAACAGTCCGAGCGTCACCAGGGTGAACGGCAGCGTCAGCAACACCAGAATCGGTCGGANGATCGCGTTGACGAAACCGAGGACAAGGGCGGCGATCGCCAGGGCGCCCAGGGAGTCGACGTGCACGCCGGACAGCGTCCACGCGGTCGCACCGAGCGCGACCGCGGTGGTGAACCAGTGCGCGAGAAAGCCGCCCCTCACGGTAGTAACACCCCGGGTGCGAGCTTCCAGGACGGGTCGAGTGCCTGCTTGACCGCGTGCATCTCCGCAAGCCCTCGTTCGCCGTACAGCTGCCGCAGGAGCGCCTGCTTCACCACGTTGCGTCCGACGCCATGTTCGGCCAGCGGGCAGCCGCCCAACTCGATGACTCTGCGGCCGCACTCCAGAATCGCCTCTTTGCCCCGTCGCACATCGTCCGCCGACCGCGGGATCACGTTGGGGTGCAGATTCGCGTCCGAGAGGTGGCCCCAGATCGCATAGTCGAGCCCGCGCGACTCGAACGCGCCACGGAACAGGGTGAGGCTCTCGCCAAGGTGACCAAAAGGTACAATCATGTCGGCCGCCGTTTTTTCGATTGTGCCATCGACGGTGCGTTTAGCGATACCGACCCGACGATTGACCGCGTCTGGCACCGCTTCGCGAAGCGCCAACAGGGCGGAGGCGCGGGCACGGTCGCCCGGGCCGACGATCTCCGTGGCATCGAGTCGGTCCGCGTCGCCGATGACTCGGCAGAGACTGGCCACGGGCGATCCCAGGCGTGATCCCGCGCCTGACACGTCGGTCTCGGTCGTGGCGCTGGCCACCTCGTCATACACTCGTTCGGTTGTGGTCCCCGGTGGGAACTCGATCTGGGCGAGGAGCAGTGTGTCCGCGTCATCCGGAATCGTCACGCCGAGGCGTCGAGCCGAGCCGTCCTCACGCAACAGCGCCAGGCATCGCCGGTCCATGTGTTCGATCGCGATGACATCGAGGCCGGTGGGGTCCTGGTCGCGCCAGGTCCGCATCGACACCTGGCGCAAGTCGGAGGCGAGCGCGACGGCTTGCGACTCGTCACGACAGGCGACCAGGACGAACCCGACCTCGGGGCAACGGGGCAGCACCTCCAGGGTCACGGACGTGACGATACCCAGGGTGCCTTCGGCGCCAACGAAGAGGTCGATCAGGTCGAGATCAGGGCCGGCCGGGTATCCCGCCGCGCGCTTCGGCACCTCCGGTACCCGATAGGTCGGGACTGGAACCCGCAACGTGCCATCAGACGTGTCGATCTCGAAGTGGTGGTCCGTGGCACGGACCTGCCCGCGTTCAAGGTCGAGCACGTCACCGTTCGCCAGCATCACGGTCAAAGCTCGCACCCACTGGCGCGTCGTGCCGTACTTGAAGGTCGCGGCGCCGGCAGCGTTTGTCGAGACGATCCCACCCACCGTCGCTCCCTCGTAGGTAGGCACCGGTGGGTAGGCTCGGCCCGCCCCGGTCAGCGCCTCCCGGAGGGCGGTGAGGGTGACACCGGCGCCTGCCGTGACGGAGTCGAGTTCGGGCGGTGCGATGGAGCTGAGCTCCGACAGGCTGATGACCGTGTCCCCCATCGGGGTCGCCCCGCCGGTGAGGGATGACTGCGCGCCGACGGGCAGCACGGTCGTGGCGTCCCGGAGGACGGTGGCGAGTTGTTGCTCGTCGCGTGGACAGACCACCAATGACGAATGCCCGTCGGGGAAGTGTGCCGCGTCCTCTAGGTAGGCGGTCAGCTCCGAGTCGTGTGTGAAACGTCTGGCCGGTTCTGGACTGGTCGTACGAGGGGGGCGGGCGCGAACACGATGGTGGCTCATGAGGGTGGGCACGTTCGTAGCACAGCGAACAGCGTCGTGTCAGTGCTGTCCCACGAATGATAAAGTGAAGCGTTACGCGCCATAAGCACGGGTCCCAAAAGAAAGGTGTGCTTCATGTTTCATCGGATCGGCACCGCGGCCGGCGCCGCGGGCTTCACAGTCCTCTGTTCGGCGGCGTCGGTCTGCGCCCAGGCACCGACCGACGTGGTCGGCCGGGTTGGCGATGTGACGGTGACCATGGCCGATGTCGACGAAGCCTGGCGCAAGAACGACGCCGCTGCGCGCGCGAGGATGCTGCAGGAACTGTACGACACGCGCCGCCGCGCTCTTGACATCGTGATCGGCGATATTCTCATTGATCAAGAAGCGGCGGCGCAGGGCACCTCCCGTGACGCGCTGCTGGAAGCGGAGCTGCCGTCGAGAAGCCTCCCNGTCGCCGACGAAGACATCGCCCTGCTGTTTGGGCAGAATCAGAACGCGTTCGGCGGGCGAACGCTCGAGCAGATGCGGCCGGAGATCCGCGGGTTTCTCGAGCAGCAGCGTCCAACGCAGGCGTTGCGTGCGTACATGAANGAGTTACGGGCGGCCGCCGCCGACGTGCGCATCGAGCTCGAACCGCCGCGGACCCCGGTGTCGGTGGATGCCAGCGACGCCACGTTTGGNCCAGACGACGCGGTGATCGAACTCGTCGAGTACTCCGACTTCCAGTGCCCGTTCTGTCAGCAGTTGACGGAAACGCTCGAGCAACTGAAAACGGCCTATGGCAGCGATGTGCGTCTGGTGTTCAAGGATTACCCGCTGCCGAATCACGCCCAGGCGTTCAAGGCGGCTGAGGCCGGACACTGCGCGCTCGAGCAAGGAAAGTTCTGGGAGCTGCACGACACCATGTTCGCCAAACAGGATGAACTGGAGGTCGACGACCTGAAGCGCCACGCCGGCGAGTTGGGGATGGACCAGGCCACGTTCGATGCCTGCCTGGACAGTGGCCGCTTTGCCGCGCAGGTCAACGACAACCTGCGCGAGGGGCAGGAAGACGGTGTGTCCTCGACGCCGACCGTGTTCATCAACGGCCGGTCGGTGATGGGTGCGGCCCCCTACGCGGTCTTCGAGCAGATCATCGAAGAAGAGTTGGCGCGCGCGCGGCCGTGACACCGGTCCGGCGTGGGTCTGCAGGCCTGCCGCCTTTTACCGTATCCGGGTCTACCAGAAGTAGCAGGGCATAGCGGAGCGCGTAGCCCGTGGTCACAAGTATCCAATTGGCTCCCTTGTCACGCCTTTTCAGGCGCGCGCCGCGTTACCGACAGATGCAGCGAATCACGGTTAGGACACTAGTCAGCCGTCAAGCGCGCGCCCTCTTCCGCCAGGAATGATCGGAAGTCGGCCTGGGTCAGAACACTGACGGCGCCGCGCATCCGGTAGTGCCCTAGCCCGCACAGTTGCGAGCAGTTGATTTCGAAGGCACCGGTCACGGTCGGCTCCCACCAGATGGGGATCTCCATCCCCGGAATCGCGTCCTGCTTCACTCGCATCTCGGCGATCGCAAAGCTGTGGATGACGTCCATGCTGGTGAGATAGGCGATCACGGGCGTGTCGACCGGAAGATTCAGCTGGTTGATGGTGTAGATGTCATCGGCACCGTTCGGATCCTCTCGGTCGAGACCGATTTCGTTGGTCGGGGTGACCAGACTGCCATCGCGACGGCCGAACCGACCGTCTGGACCTGGGTACACCGAGTGCCAGGCGAACTGCTTCGCGATGACGTGGACGACGGTGGCGCCGCTCTCTGGTGGAACATCGTTCACACGTGTCGCCCACGCCGGAAGGGCGAACGCGACCAAGATGACCGCTTCGATAACCCCCACCGCCACCTCGAGGTAGCTGGACACATGGCTCTTGACGCCGTGGTAGTCCGCTTTCGGGTTCGCGCTTTGCCTGAACCGAACCAGCGTGTAGGTGAAGAACGAACCCCAGCCGACGAACAGCACCAGCATCAGCCAATGCACGATGACGATGATGCGATCGATTTCAGCGGCGTGGGACGAGGCCTGCAGCGGCAGCCCTAGAAACTCCTGCATCTACACACTCCTGGAGTTCGTGGTGAAACCCCGCGTCCGCATCGAGACTGGCGATGCGCCCGGCTGACAAGGCGAGACGAGGGAAAATACCGGCAGTATTTGACCGAGGAACAACGCTGTCAGCCGGGATGCAGCGCCCGTCGAATGCAGAGGGGTTTTCACTACGAGCTCTCCGCCCGGGACGATCCGGCCAGATCGACGCGTTGACCGAGCGCCATCCGTGATCGTTTCATCAGGTAGAGAAAAAAGCCGGCGAAAGCGGAGAGGACCGCGGCCGTGACCCCGATCAGTAGCAAGACGGCCCAGCTGGCGCCGATCGCCATCGGAGAGTTCGGATCTCCGAAACAGACCGCGCAGGCCAGCAATGGCTGCGGTGTGGCCAAGGCTATCGCCGTCATGACAACCGCCGTCCACCCTACTCGTCGTGTCATGGTCTCCACCTTTCTAGCTCAATCCGATTTCGCGGGTCTTCCTGACAAATTTCACCGCGTAGACGGCAAGCAGGCCGGCCGTGAAGACCGCGCCCACCATGGTCGCCAGATGCCAGACAGACCCGGCGTCGGTGCCGTAGTTGACGCCCCCCCACACTGCCATCATCAGCGACAGCAGGATGGACGCCACGACGAATACAACGTGGAACGATCGCAACGACATTAGTGCTCTTCGCCCTCGGCTNTCTCGTGCACGTTCGCGTTCGGTAACGTGTTNGCAACGCCGATGTGGTCCGNGATCGTCCACAGCGGCACCAGCATCAAGACGAGCCAGAAGATCGCCGTTAACCCCAACGTCACCATCAGCCACTGGCTGCGTTCTTCGCCAAGGTGCATGAAGTAGTTCGCCACGAGCGAGGCCTTGGTGGTCGCTATGATCAGCGCAATCGTGATGCCGATGGCAACCGAAACATCCAGATACGACGCGAGGACCGTGACGACCGTGCCCACGGCGAGAGCCCCGGCGATCTTCTTGTAGGTCGCGATGTGTTCTCTGACTTCTTCTGCGCTACCGCTCATGACGACTCCTTGAGCCTCTGCCGCGTTACAGGAGATACAGCACGGGAAACAGGAAGATCCAGACCAGGTCCACGAAGTGCCAGTACAGCCCAGCGGCTTCGACGCGGTTTTCAAACATCGCCGGCTTGGCATGCCACATTTTGCTGCCGGGACCCCAGAAATAGCCGTTTACAACGATGCCACCGATGATGTGCAAACCGTGAAGCGCGGTCATCGTCCAGTAGATCGCCAGAAACGTACTGTGCGACGGCAGATGATCGTGAGACACCTTCTCGTAGTACTCGTAGCCCTTGATGCACAGGAAGAGCACCGGCAGCAGCACGGTGGCCAGCATGTAGGTCTTGTATTTCGCGAAGTCGCCGAGCTTGAGCGACGCGTAGGCCATGACCATCGTGACACTGGAGGCGATCAGAATCACGGTGTTGACGGTGCCGATGGGGATGTTGAGGAATTCGGCGCCTAGCGGCCATTCGACCGCGCCGACTCGCAGCAAAATGTAGGTTGAAAAGAGTCCGCCGAACAGCATCACCTCGGAGGCGAGAAACAGCCAGATNCCCAGCTTGACGTTGTTCAAGCCGGTGTCCGGCCGTTCAGCTACGGTGTAGGGGATTTCCATCGCTGGTTAAACCTTCGCGGGTTCCGGGTTCGCCCCCGGGGCTTGGCCCTGCATGGAGAAGTCGCTCGAAGCGCCGGGCACGCTGTACTCGTACGGCCCGCGGTATGCCTCCGGCGGCGTGCTGAAGTTCCCGTGCGGCGGCGGTGAAGGGGTCTGCCACTCGAGCGTTGTCGCGTCCCAGGGGTTGTCACCCACCTTCTTGCCGTGCCGGATGCTCCAGAAGAAGTTAAAGATGAAGAAGATCTGGAAGAACCCGAGTGCCCAGGCCCCGTAGGACATGAACTGGTTCCACTCCAGTACTTCCTGCACGTGCGCATACTCCAGACCGCCGTCATACAGCCGTCGATTCATCCCGGCCAGTCCGGTGATGAACATCGGCATGAACACGCAGTTGATCGCGATGATCGAACCCCAGAAGTGAATCCGGCCCAGCATGTCGTTCATCAGACGCCCGGTGGCCTTGGGATACCAGTAATAGATGCCCCCGAACAGCGCGAAGATCGTGCCCGGTGCCACCACGTAGTGGAAGTGTCCGATGACGTAATACGTGTCGTGCAGGTGGATGTCAGGCGCGGTGAGTCCCAGTGGCAGCCCGGTGAGCCCGCCGATCCCAAACATGGGGAGAAACGCCAGCGCGAACAGCATGGGCACCGTGTACCGAATCGATCCGCCGTACAGAGACAGGAACAGCGCCGACAAGATGACCACCGACGGAATCGAGATGATCATCGTCGTGGTTTGGAAGAACGTGCTGATGGTGGTGCCCATGCCGGTCAGGAACATGTGGTGCGCCCACACAATGAACGACATGAAGCCGAGGAAGATGAGCGACGCCACTAACACCCGGTAGCCCCAGAGTGGCTTCCGCGTGTTGTTGGTCACAATCTCGCCCACGATCCCCAACGCCGGAAGAATCAGGACATACACCTCGGGGTGGGCCAGGAACCAGAACAGGTGTTGCCAGAGCAGCGGGCTGCCGCCGCCGCTGATCTCTAGCGGTCCGTCTCCCGTGACCAGCCCGCTCGGCATGAAGAAGCTGGTGTCGGCCACGCGGTCCATGATTTGCAGCACGCCGGCCGCCTCGAGTGGCGGGAACGCCAGCAGCAGGAGGAACGACGTGACAAGCTGCGCCCACACGAAAAACGGCAGCCGCATAAAGCTCATTCCCGGCGCGCGCAACTGCAACGTGGTCACGATGAAATTGACAGAACCGAGCAGCGACGAGGTGATCAGAAAGATCATCCCGACCAGCCACCAGGTCTGGCCCTCGGTCGCGATGACCGACAACGGGGCATATGAGGTCCAGCCCGAGTTGGCGGCGCCGCCCGGGACGAAAAAGCTGGCGATCATCACGATACCGCCAAGGAAGAACGACCAGTAGCTGGCCATGTTCAGTCGCGGAAACGCCATGTCGGGGGCGCCGATCTGGAGCGGCAGCACGTAGTTGCCGAAACCGCCCACGGCTAACGGTACGACACCCAGGAAGACCATGATGGTCCCGTGCATGGCGCCCAGGGAGTTGTAGAACTCCGGTGCCATCAGTTGTGCATTGTTTGCACCCAGGAGACCGCCAATGACTGGGACCGGCCTGAACGGGAAGGCCAGCTGCCACCGCATGATCATCATCAAGG
This sequence comes from Acidobacteriota bacterium, assembly GCA_002712885.1. GTDB lineage: Bacteria > Acidobacteriota > Vicinamibacteria > Vicinamibacterales > UBA8438 > UBA8438. The sequence goes on along the minus strand of PAUN01000026.1, from coordinate 34,700 downwards.
TGAAACCAAACAGCAGGAAAAGCAACGCGGTGATGGCGTACTGGATGCCGATCACCTTGTGGTCCTGCGAGAACACGTAGGCTTGCAGGAAGCTCAGTTCGTGCTCTTCGTGCCCGTGTTCGGCGTGCGCGATTTCTTCGGCGGTGGCCACGTTCTCCAACGTCGTGACTCCTTTCTTGACCTTCCCGGATACTGACCGGCCGCGCGATGCGGCGGTCCGGCCAGAACAGCAATCTCTCACGGGCTACCCCGCGACGGCGACCCTAGAGGCACGTCGACGTCACGGAGCCGTACTCATCGACACGACGTAGCACACCGGAACCGTGCGGACACGATGCCCCCAAACGTGCATTATTTCACAAGCGCTCTAGCGCCCGCGCAATTCTACTGACGCGGTCCCCCGGGTGCAAGCTCGGTTTCCCGGCGAGGCGCCCGTCTCCGGCGTTACTTCGTCGGTCACAGCCCGCCTGGCTGGGCCTTTCCGAGATGGGGCTTGTGCCCCGAACCCCACGCGGTCGCTCCGCGGGGACCCCGAGTGCCCCACTCCGCGACCGTGTGGCGCGCATTGTCGCGCGCCTTGGCCGTTCCCGGCTGTGAACTTTCCGGTAATTCGTCGTCGCAGTGAGTCTTTGGACCCGCTTCCGGGGCCGGCCTGAAGACCGGCCGCTACGTATCCGTGCCCACGTAGGGCGGCTGCGCTCCGAGCCGTGCCTCGCATTCGGACGGGTATACTGCCAACAGGCGACCATGACCCCGACGACTGGCGGCGTTCGCGAGCGGTCCCGGATGATCGATACCCGGGGTGAGGAACCGTTCGGGTTCGTCTACCTGGCTGTCGTGGCCACCGAGGTGGTGGTTCTCACGGGCCTCTGGTGGTTCTCTCAGTATTTCTCGGGGTGATGCGCGTCGTTCCGCTCCTCGCCGCTAGTCTCCGCTGAACGTCCCATGCATCCGATTGATTGGATCATCATCGGGCTCTACCTGACGTGGGTGATCTACGACGGGCTCAAACGTTCGAAGGGTGCCGACGGGGTGGAGGGGTATTTTCTGGCCGGTCGGTCGCTGCCGTGGTGGGCCGTCGGGTTGTCGGTCATGGCGACCCAGATGAGCGCCATCACGCTGGTGGGAACCACCGGCCAGGGATACGACGACGGGATGCGGTTCGTGCAGTTCTACTTTGGGCTGCCGGTGGCGATGATCATCCTGTCAGTCACCCTGGTACCGTTCTTCTACCGGGCGAAGGTGTTCACGGCGTACGAATACCTCGAGCGGCGGTTCGACGCCAAAACTCGAGCGCTGGCCGGCCTGTTATTTCTGGTTTCCCGCGGTCTGGCGGTTGGCGTCATCATCTCTGCCCCGGCCGTCGTGCTGTCGATCGTGCTGGGGTGGAGCCTCGTTTTCACCGCCCTCGCCATTGGGGTGCCGACGACGTTGTACACCATGTTCGGCGGCGTGCAGGCAGTCACCTGGGCCGACGTGAAGCAGATGGTGGTGATTGTCGGGGGGGTCGGCGCCGCAGTCCTGATTCTGATCCTCAGTTTGCCGGACGGGGTCGGGGTGGGTGAGGCACTCCACGTGGCCGGAGCCACGGGACGACTGACCACCATCGATTTCAGCCTCGATTTCACCGAGACCTACACCTTCTGGTCAGGTGTGGTCGGCGGCCTCTTCCTCATGTTGGGGTACTTCGGTTGCGACCAGAGTCAGGTGCAGCGCTACCTGACCGCCCAGTCGGTCGACGCGGGCCGTCGGTCGCTGATGATGAGTGCGTTCTGGAAAATCCCGCTGCAGGCGCTGATCCTGCTCACCGGCGTCCTCGTGTTTGTGTTCTACCTGTTCCATGAGCCTCCGATGCTGTTCAACGCCGCGCACGACAGCGAGATCCGTGCCGGTGCTCGCGGGACGGAGTTTGCCGAATTGGAGACGCGGTTCCACATCGCGTTTGAGGACCGCCGAGACGCCGCCGATCAGATGATGGCGGCTCGTCGGTCGGGCGCCGCCGCCGCCATCACCGACACCCGGGAGCGCTTTGTCGATAGTCAAGCGCGGGTTGCGGAGGTCCGGACCGGTGCGGTTGATCTGGTGCGAGAGGTCAGCGGCGATACCGCGTACACCGACGTTAACTACGTGTTTCCGACGTTCATCACGACACAGCTCCCGGTCGGACTGGTCGGATTGCTGATCGCCGCAGTGCTGGCGGCAGCCATGTCAAGTATCGCGGCAGAACTCAACGCGCTCTCCGCTACCAGCGTGATGGATTTCTATCGGCGTCGCTTCAAACCGGACGCTACGGACCGGCATTACCTCTTCGTGTCCAAGGTCTGCACCGCGTTCTGGGGCGTGTTCGCCACCGGCTTTGCCTTGTACGCCGCCAATCTAGGGTCGCTCATCGAGGTTGTCAATCGTGTTGGGTCCTATTTCTACGGATCGTTGCTCGGGGTCTTCGTGCTCGCGATCGCGGTACCGAGGGCGACGGCCAATGGGGCCTTCTGGGGGTTGCTGGCCGGAATGGCCGTGGTCGGGCTGGTCGAGGCGACGAGCGAGATCTCCTTCATTTGGTACAACGTAGTCGGAGCCTTGGCCGTGGTGGCGGTGGGACTCATCCTGAGTTTCCTGACGCCATCTTCCGTCGAGGCCTCATAACTCCTGCATCCATAGTCGGTAACGCTGCCCTTCCGGCGATGCCGTTCGCCGATTGGGGGTTTCCTGATTCCTTTGTCGCGTGGTATCTTCATATACGACCGATTCGGTCGGGAATAGACCCAGGCCATGTTGCGGACCTGACCGCTGCCGCGCGGCCGGTGCTAGGTCACCGCGTGACCGTTCAGGAGCGACATGAGTACAGCGACCCAAACCGTTGAAGATCTTGCCAAGCAGGAATACAAGTACGGTTTCGTCACCGATGTCGAGACCGAAACCATCCCGGTCGGGCTGAGCGAAGACGTTGTTCGGCTGATTTCCTCCAAGAAAGAGGAGCCGGAGTGGTTGCTGGAGTCGCGCCTCACAGCCTTTCGCATCTGGTCGAAGATGGCCGAGCCGGAGTGGCACAACGTCCACTACGAGCCGATCGACTACCAGGCCATCAGCTATTACGCCGCACCCAAGAAGCAGATCAAACTCGACAGTCTGGACGACGTCGACCCGGAGGTGCGGGCGACGTTCGACAAGCTCGGGATTTCGCTCGATGAGCAGAAACGGCTGTCTGGGGTGGCCGTCGACGCAGTGTTCGACAGCGTGTCGGTGGCGACGACGTTCAAGGACACCCTGGCGAACCTGGGCATCATTTTCTGTTCGTTCTCTGAGGCGGTGCGAGAGCATCCGGAGCTCGTCCGACAGTATCTGGGCTCCGTGGTGCCCCACTCGGACAATTTCTTCGCCGCCCTCAATGCGGCGGTCTTTAGCGACGGGTCCTTCGCCTACATTCCCAAGGGGGTGAAGTGCCCGATGGAGCTGTCGACCTATTTCCGTATCAACGCGGCCAACACCGGCCAGTTCGAACGGACCCTGCTCGTCGCCGACGAGGGCGCCGAGGTCAGTTATCTCGAGGGCTGCACGGCGCCGCAGCGCGACGAGAACCAGCTGCATGCGGCGGTCGTGGAGCTCGTAGCGCTGGACAACGCCACCATCAAGTACTCGACGGTCCAGAACTGGTATCCCGGCGACGAGAACGGCAAGGGCGGCATTTTCAACTTCGTGACCAAGCGTGGCAAGGCATTCACCAACGCAAAGGTGACCTGGACACAGGTTGAAACCGGGTCCGCGATTACCTGGAAGTACCCCAGTTGCATCCTCCAGGGCGACAACTCCGTGGGCGAGTTCTACTCGGTGGCGGTGACCAACAACTGCCAGCAGGCCGACACCGGGACCAAGATGATCCATCTCGGGAAGAACACCCGCAGCACCATCATCTCCAAGGGGATTTCCGCCGGGAAGGGTCAGAACACGTATCGCGGGCTGGTGCGGATCGGGAAAGGCGCGCGGGGTGCGCGCAACTTCTCCCAGTGCGACTCGTTGCTCATCGGCGACCGCTGTGGCGCGCACACGTTCCCGTATCTCGAAGTCAAGAACACCTCCTCGCAGGTCGAGCACGAAGCGTCGACGTCGAAAATCGGCGAAGACCAGATCTTCTACTGCCGCCAGCGGGGGCTCTCGACCGAGGATGCGGTCAACCTCATCGTCAACGGGTTCTGTAAAGAAGTGTTCCGTGAGCTACCGATGGAGTTCGCGGTCGAGGCGCAGAAGCTGCTCGGCATCAGTCTCGAAGGCAGCGTCGGCTAGGTTATTCGGCCCGAAACGACAAATTTGGACGCCGCGTGGGGTTCGGGGCGTAGCCCCGTCTAAGGGAAAGACATGCTAGAGATTCGTGATTTACATGCTGCGGCGGGCGACCGTCAGATTCTCAACGGCATCAATTTGACCGTGAACGCGGGCGAGGTCCACGCCATCATGGGACCGAACGGCTCCGGGAAGAGCACGCTGGCCGGTGTGCTCGCGGGCCGCGACGGACTCGAGGTGACCGCGGGCACCGTGACCTTCAAGGGACAGGACCTGCTGGATCTCGAACCTGAGGAGCGGGCGCGGGAAGGGCTTTTTCTGGCGTTCCAGTATCCAGTGGAGATCCCCGGCGTCAACAACGCCTACCTGCTCAAGGCCGGGTTGAATGAGGTGCGGAAGCACCGCGGTGAGCCGGAGCTCGATGCCATGGACTTCATGACATTGATCCGAGAGCGGATGAAGCTGCTGGAGATGGATGACACCCTTCTCAGCCGGCCGGTGAATGAGGGATTCTCCGGAGGAGAGAAGAAGCGCAACGAGATCTTCCAGATGGCGGTGCTCGAACCGACCCTGGCGATACTGGACGAGACCGACTCGGGGCTCGACATCGACGCGTTGAAGACCGTCGCCGGCGGCGTCAACGCGCTCCGCGATCCCGCCCGATCGATGGTGGTGGTGACCCACTACCAGCGTCTGTTGAACTACATCGTGCCCGATTTCGTCCATGTGCTGTCGGGCGGCCGCATCGTCAAGTCCGGTGGCAAGGAACTGGCCCTCGAGCTCGAAGAGAAGGGGTACGGCTGGATCGAGACCGAGCCCGCCGCGGCTTCGGCATAGGCGGACCATATGACGCAGATCGCCACCGGTGCCGAGAGTTACGCCGCCCAGTTCGCCGCGTTTGCGCAGTCGACGCCCCTTCCGAGCGGGCTCGCGTCTTTGCGTGACGACGCCTTCAACTGTTTCGACGGTCTCGGGTTTCCGACGACACGACTCGAGGAGTGGCGTTTTTCGAATGTGGCTCCGATCGCCGACACGCCGTTTGTCGCTTCGGTGACGACGCCGTCCTATGGCCAAGGCGCGCTCGACGCGCTCTATCTGCCCGAGCTGGACGGTCCGCGCTTGGTGTTCGTGAACGGGCTGTTCATCCCGGCGCTGTCGACGAACGACGGACTACCGTCCGGTGTGCGAGCCCGGAGCCTGGCCGAGGTGCTGGCCAGTGACCCGGAGACGGTCCAGCCGCATCTCGGACGTCTGGCCCGTATCGAGAACCATGCCTTCACGGCGCTCAACACTGCGTTTCTGCGAGACGGTGCTGTGATCGAGGTGGCCGAGGGGGTGGTGGTCGACGCGCCGATACATCTGGTGTTCGTCACCACTGGGGGCGATGGTCCGGTCCTGAGTCAGCCGCGAGCCCTGGTGCTGGCCGCCGCCAACAGCCAGGTCCGAGTGGTCGAGAGTCACGCGGGCGAGGGGGATACGCCGTATCTCAACAACACCCTGACCGAGGTCGTGGTGGGTGACGGCGCGGTTGTCGATCACTATGCCGTCGTGCGCGAGGCGGACACGGCGTTTCGGATCGGCGGACTGTTCGCGCTACTGGGCCGGGCCAGCAACTTCTCGTCGCATGCCATCACCCTGAGCGGCGCCATCGTGCGGCACGAGGCCGGTGTCGTGCTGAATGGGGAAGGTGGGGTGTGCACCTTGAACGGTCTGTATCTGGGCAATGGTCGGCAGTTGGTCGACAATCAGACCACCATCGACCACGCTCAACCCCACTGCGACAGCCATGAGCTCTACAAGGGCATCCTCGACGGTCGGAGCCGCGCCGTGTTCAACGGAAAGATTATCGTGCGTCTCGACGCGCAGAAAACCGATGCGAAGCAGTCGAACAAAGCGTTACTGCTGTCCGAAGGGGCGCAGGTCACCACGAAACCGCAACTTGAGATTTTCGCCGATGATGTGAAGTGCACACACGGGGCCACGGTCGGCCAGCTGGACGAAGAAGCGCTGTTCTATCTGCGGTCGCGCGCGCTGTCCGAAGCTCAGGCTCGGCAGCTGTTGATTCATGCGTTCGCGGCTGACTTGCTGGGCCACATCAAGGTCGCCGCGGTCCGCCATCAGATCGACACCCTGCTCACCGAGCGGTTGCCGGTTGGCGCCGGTGGGGCTGAGCACCGGTAACGTGATGTCGAAGTGACGCTGACGTGACAACAACGAGCGTGGCACACACGGACCCCACGGTCACCGACCGGACGTTCGACATCGGACGGATCCGCGAGCTGTTTCCGATTCTCGCCCAGCGGGTCGGCGACAAGCCGCTCGCTTATCTCGACAATGCGGCCACCACCCAGAAGCCGCGCCCGGTGCTCGAGGCGCTGTCGCGATACTACGCCTCGGAGAACGCGAACATCCATCGTGGCGTGTATGCGCTGAGCCAGCGGGCGACCGACGCGTACGAGGGCGCACGCGGGAAGGTGGCCCGTTTTCTCAATGCCGCCGAACCGGCCGAGATCATCTTTACGCGCAACGCCACGGAGGGCATCAATCTCGTGGCGCAGACGTTTGGCCGTCAGCAGGTGGGCGACGGTGACGAGGTGGTCATCTCGACGATGGAGCACCACTCCAACATCGTCCCGTGGCAGATGCTCTGCGAGGAGAAGGGTGCCCGGCTGCGCGTGGTGCCGCTCACCGATTCCGGCGAGTTGATGCTGGACGAGCTGGCGTCGTTGCTTGGACCCCGCACCAAGCTGCTGTCCATCGTGCACATGTCGAACTCGCTCGGCACCATCAATCCGGTGCGCAGGGTGGTGGAGCTTGCTCACGCGCAGGGCGTGCCGGTGTTGGTCGACGGGTCACAGGCGGCGTACCACATGCCGGTCGACGTGCAGGCGCTTGGCTGCGATTTCTACGTGGTCACGGGCCACAAGCTGTACGGTCCGACCGGCATCGGTGCGCTGTATGGGCGTCGGGAGCTGCTCGACGCCATGCCACCGTATCAGGGCGGCGGCGACATGATCAGTTCCGTGACCTTCGAGCGGACCACCTACAACGAAGTGCCCCACAAATTCGAGGCCGGCACCCCGCATATCGCTGGCGCTATCGGGCTTGGTGCGGCGGTGGACTTCATCGCGGGCGTCGGGTTCGACGCGATCACCGCGCACGAGCGTCCGTTGCTGCAGTACGCGACCGCGGCCCTCGAGACGGTGCCGGGGCTGCGACTCATCGGCACGGCGTCCGACAAAGCCAGCATTCTGTCGTTCGTGCTCGACGGCGTGCATGCGCACGACATCGGCACGATCGTCGACACCGAAGGCGTGGCCATTCGCACGGGGCACCACTGCACCCAGCCGGTCATGGAGCGGTTCGGCGTGCCGGCCACGGCCCGGGCGTCGCTGGCGATGTACAGCACGACAATGGAGATCGATCAGCTCGTGGCGGCATTGACCAAGGTGCGCGAGGTATTCGGCTAATGTCGGATTTGAGAGACCTGTATCAGGAGGTCATCCTCGACCACAATCGAAGCCCGCGTAATTTCGGACCGCTTGAAGATGCCGACCTGCACGCGGATGGCCACAACCCGCTGTGCGGAGACAAGCTGAGGGTTGCAGTCAAGGTGGATGCGGGAATCGTGTCCGACATCCGGTTCGAAGGGTCCGGTTGCGCGATTTCACAGGCGTCGGCTTCCCTGATGACCGAGGGCATCAAAGGGAAGACGCTCGACGACGTGCGAACGCTCTTCGACCATTTCCACCGACTGGTGACCGACCAGACCGCACCGCCTGACGACAGTCTCGGCAAGCTGACGGTATTCGCCGGCGTGCGGGACTATCCGGCCCGCGTGAAGTGCGCGATTCTGGCGTGGCACACCCTACTCGCCGCAGTCGACGACAACCAGGACCCTGTCTCAACGGAGTAAGCCGTGGGAATCTTTAATCTGAACACCTTGCCCGACACTGACGATGACGACGACGACCGACTGGACACATCGGCGCTGACCGGCGAGCCGTCGACGCCGGATGTCGCCACCGAAATGACGCCACCGCGGCTGGAGACACCGGGAGCCGGGCTGCCGGCTCAGCCGCCGGCGCCGCCCCCAGTGAAGGAACACGACCCCATCGACTCGGACCCTCTAAAAACCCTCGAGTTGAAGCCGAAGCTGATCGAGGCACTCTCGACGGTCTACGACCCTGAGATCCCGGTCAATATCTATGAGATGGGTCTCATTTACGATATCGATGTGGATGCCGAGGGATTGGTCGGGGTCCGCATGACCTTGACGTCGCCCGGATGTCCGGCCGCGCAGAGTTTGCCCGCAGAGGTCAAGGCGAAAGCGAAGTCTGTGCCCGGCGTGACCGACGCCTGGGTCGATGTCGTCTGGGAGCCGACCTGGGAAATGAGCAAGATGAGTGACGCCGCCAAATTACAACTCGGCCTTCTTTAACTACTTAGACGGGGCTGCGCCCCGAACCCCGCGCGGGCCCTCGCGGGAGAGCAGGTCTGGGCTCGTCGTCTGCGGTTAGACGTTGGGGTCTTCCGGCTGACCCTCAACTGCGGCGATCCGGTTGCGGCCTCTTTTTTCGCCAGCGCAAGGGCTTTGTTCGCCCCAGCGACCAGTTCGAGTTCTCCCCAGTTCGAATCGGTGGCCGGGGTGGAGGTACAGACCCCCACGCTGACTGTCACGCACGACGAGACGTCTGAGTCCGGGTGCGCCATGGCCAGCTTTTCGACCGTCGCGCAGATTCGATGCCCCACACGGGATGCGCCCTGCTGGTCGGTCTGTGACATCACGACCGCGAACTCCCCTCCCCCGTACCGCGCCACCAGGTCACCCGGTCGCCCCACCATCTCCTTGAGCGTACTGCCGATTTTCGCGAGGCACTCGTCGCCGGTCTGATGCCCCAGTCGGTCGTTGTACTCGCTGAAACGGTCGACGTCGACCATCATCACGCTGATGCATGACACTTCGCGAAGCGCGCGTCGCCACTCCGCCTGAAGGAACTCCTGAAACGCGCTGTGGTTCGCGAGCGAGGTGAGGGTGTCGATACCGGCCGACCGGCTGAGTGATTCATGCGCCTCGAGAAGGTCGGCGTTTCGTTGCTCCAGATGGGTCGATAACTCGGTGGCCGTGGCGCTCAGCGCGCAATATTTCATCCACAAGTAGACCCGACCGCATAGCGGCGCCAGCAGGGCGATCCAGTACCCCCAGGGAAGAGTCTCATCTCACGCTTGAATTCTCCTATACGTCAGCGACGAACCTCAGCGGTCGCTGAGCCGTTTCTTGTCGGGGAGCGCCCCCAGCGTGTCGTCTTCCGTTACCGGTTGCGTCGGACCCGGGTCTGCGCCAAAATGCCTCAGGACAGCGCGCCCAAGCTTCGCTGCCTGCCGACGTCCAGACCATCAGCCGTCGCGCCACCGTAGGTGATACGGATTATTTCTCGTCGTCGCGTCGTTCTTCGACTCGGGGTTTGTGGAAGGGGGCAGCGCCTGCGCGTCCTCGTCCACGGTGAAGGTTGACCCGACTGGCAGGAAGGAGTGAGGGCTCATGAGGAGAAGGCCACGCTGTTTGATCGCGTTTTCTGTTCTGTTCACTGTCGCCTGTGGAGGGGCGGCGACCCCCGAATTACAGCTAATTGAGGACGTCGCGGAGGCGATGGGTGGTCTCCGCAGCGTGAGCCAGACCGCGGCGCTGACCGTGGAAGGCCAGGGGCGCACTTTTCGTCTGGGTCAGAACACCCGCCCGCGTGCCGATCTGCCCTACTACCAGGTGGAGAACTATCTGCTCCAGGTCGACTATGCGAACCAGCGGTGGCGGCTAGGTCAAGACCGCACGACGACCTTCCTGACAGGAGGAGGCCAGCTCTACGGTGCGCGGCAGACGTATGGTCTGGATGGTGACGTGGCCTACGACGAACAGGGAGATGGCGCTGTGCGGGCGTCGGAAAAGGTGGCGGCTGACCGTTGGGCCGAGATGTATCACAACCCGCTCGGCATCGTCCTGCTGGGGCTTGACGAGACATCAACCGTGAGCAATCTCCGGGAAGGAGGGGCCGAGCGGGTGGTGGATATCGTGGCCGCCAACGGCACCCAGTTCACGTTGCATGTCAGTGGGGACACCGGGTTGCCGAGCAAGGTGACGTCTTCGTCGTACCATCCCAACCTGGGTGACGTCACGATCGAGACCCTGTTCGACGGCTACCAGGAGATGGGCGGGCTGGGAGGGTTCCAGGCACGGCTGACCTTGCCGCGCAACTACACGACCAACCTCGACCGGTTCACGATCTCCAGGTACAGCACCACGGCCGACACCAACGCCGACGTCGGGGATCTGTCGGCGCCGCCTGATGTGCGCGCGGTCCCTCCGCCGATGGCGACGGTGACGGTGGACGTCGAGGAAGTCACGGACGGCGTCTGGCGTCTGGCCGGACAGTCGCACCACAGCGCACTGTTGGAGTTCGAAGATTTCCTCGTGTTGGTCGAAGCGCCGCAAAGCGAGGCGCGGACCCTGGCGGTGATCGAGAGCGCGCGCGAACTACGGCCCGACAAGTCTCTGCGTTACGTGATCAACACGCATCACCACTTCGACCACTCGGCCGGCATTCGGGCTGCGGTGTCCGAGGGATTGACCATCGTGACGCATCGGACTAATCGGTCGTTCTACGAGGACATGGTCGCCCGCCGGCACTCCATCGTGCAGGATGCGCTGACCCGCAATGCCCAGCCGCTGACGCTCGAGGCGGTGTCGAGCGAGGAGCCCTTCGAAATCACGGACGGGACGCGCACGCTCCAAATCGTCACTGTCGTCGATGACCTCCATTCCGACGGGATGCTCATGGCGTATCTGCCGCGCGAGCGGATCCTGTTCGAAGTCGACGCGTTCTCGCCGTCAGCGGCAGCGTCGCCGTTCGCGGAGACCCTGTTGCGCAACATCGAGGACCGTGGGCTACGGGTCGAGACCATCGTGCCGCTGCATGGCGCGATCGCCACTCTCGAAGACTTGGAATCTGCGGTGGAACAAGAGGCGCAGGCACCGTAATCAGATTGCCGGGCGGGTAGGTCCCGGACGTGGACCCACCCGCTCGGCAATCGTCTCGTTCCCGCCTTGAGACGGTCGTTCGGGTCCGGGCGTCCGATGTTCGATTAATAATTCGACGGTCGGCCTCGCGTCTTGTGTTCCGATCACACTCGTTCTCACTCAAAGAACGTCGGTCGGCTCATGGTCCGCTTCAGCGTGACAGAACAGCGCGCTGCCCAATTGAGGATGGTCTTGTATGGATGTTGTGTGCCTGGATCTGGAAGGTGTTCTGGTCCCCGAGATTTGGATTCAATTCGCGCAGGTCACCGGCATCGACGCTTTGAAGAAGACGACACGTGACGTGGCGGACTACGACGAGCTGATGCGGTTTCGGCTGGATGAGTTACGGCAGCACAAGCTGGGGCTTCGCGAAATCGAGTCCGTCATTCAGACCATGTCTCCACTTGACGGAGCGGCCGAGTTCCTTGATGGCCTACGGGAGCAGTATCAGGTAGTGATTCTGTCCGACACGTTCTATGAGTTCTCACGTCCCCTGATGGCCCAACTCAACTGGCCGACGCTCTTCTGTCATCACCTGGTTATCGAGGCCGGCGGCCAGGTGAGCGGCTACACGATGCGCCAACCAGAGCCCAAGAACAGTTCTGTGGCGGCGCTGCAGTCACTCAACTTCAAGGTGATCGCAGCCGGCGACTCATACAACGACACTGCGATGCTGGCGCAGGCCGACCACGGTTTTCTGTTCCGCTCACCAGCCAACGTGATCGAAGCGTTCCCCCAGTATCGACACACAAACGATTATGACGAGCTGCGCCGACTGATAGACAGCGTGAGTAGCTAGGAAGTGCGAAGCGTATAATTCGCGTGACTGAGCGTCGCGCGCCCAACCGCAGGACACACACGTGGGTCGAAAGCAACGAAAGAAACAGGCCGGGCACTCGGCGTCGACCGGGCGGTCAACCGCCTCAGGAAAATCATCTGCGGCGCCGACGCCGGGCGGCCTCGGTGCGTTACGTGGGTGGATCGCGGTGGTCGTGGTGGCGACCGTGGCCCTGGTCGGGGTGTGGACGTCACGCTCGGCCCGTTTCTCAGAAGCCGCCGCCCCCTCATCGGGTGTGTCCTCGGCGCCGTCGCCCGCGCGGGCGTCAACGGCGCCGGCGGTACGTACGCTGCGGGTGGATGTCCTCCGAGAGTTCTCGCACGAACGTGACGCCTATACGCAAGGTCTCCTCTGGTGGAATGACCAGCTTTTCGAGAGCACCGGGCGCATCGGAGACTCCACGCTGCGTCGACTTGATCCCCAGACCGGTGAGGTGCGCCAACGTATCGATATCGCGCCGCAGTATTTCGGCGAAGGCCTGGCCCTGGTCGACCAGCGCCTGATCATGCTGACCTGGCGTGCCGAGCGCGCCTTCATCTACGACCGTGATTCGTTCGAGCTCTTGGACACCTTTCGGTATCAGGGTGAAGGGTGGGGCCTGTGCCTGGACGGGAACCGTCTGGTGATGAGCGACGGGACCGACCGGTTGACGTTCCGCGACCCGGTCACTTTCGAGTCGATCGGCGAACAACGGGTACAACTGCGAGGCGAGCCGCTCTACAGGTTGAACGAGCTGGAGTGTGTCGACGGCGCGGTGTACGCCAACGTCTGGGAAGATGACTTCTTTGTACGAATCGATCTCGACACGGGGTTTGTCACCGATTACATCGACGCCGCTGGGCTGCTGCAGGGTGACGATCTCATCGGGTCCGAGGTGCTCAACGGCATCGCGTACGACCCGGCCGCCGAGACGTTCTACATCACCGGCAAGTGGTGGCCAAAGATGTTCGAAGTCCGGTTTGTCGAATAGCCCCGTGGTCCGGTTCTTCCCCGTACGCCGCCGCGGGTCTGCAGCCCCGCCGGTTCCACGAATTATCCGGATGTCACCGCGTCCGGGTCACGGCGCGCGACAACTGCCTGGCTGCGCCGGATCCACGGTAGTTGGCCGGCTCTATCGGCCGGCAATCGAGGCTCGGCCCTGTGCTATGCTGCCGGGACTGTCTTGACTGCGTCGGGCGGCCCGGCCAGTAAAATCGGGCAGTTTTGCTTGTACGGCGCAACATCGGCAGTCGGAATACAGCGGCCTTCGAATGCACCGGAGTGTCCTACCGGTTTTTCAGATGGGCCTTGTCCTGGGAGCGGTTGCTTGCGGCCACGGTTCTTCGTCCGCGCGGGTGTGATCGCGACGGCACTCATTGGTGCCGGATCGGGCGCAGCGTGGCCGACGGAACCCACGGAGCTCGCGGTGCGGGTCCCCCGAGCCGCCGTCCCGGCGGCCGCCCAACGCCGACCCATTTTTCGGCGCGAAGACGCCCGTCCGACGCTCAAGAACCCAAGCGCCAATGCGCGGGAGTTCTTCTTCACCCGCGCTATCTACAACGGTGGTGGTCGGCGCTGGGGCGCCTGGGCCACAGATTTTCCTAAAGCCGATCGCCAGTTTTTGACCATCCTCGACCGGCTGGTCGACGTGGATGCCTACGAGATGGAGAACGCCGTCCAGCTCGACGACCCGGCCGTGCGTCGATTTCCGTTCCTCTACGCGTTGGAGGTCGGGAACATGTACATGACCGAGGCGGAAGTCAAAGGTCTCCGCGAGTATCTGCTGGCCGGCGGGTTCTTGATGATCGACGATTTCTGGGGCACCTACGAGTGGCAGAATTTCGAGGCCGAGATCAAGCGAGTGTTACCTGAATACCAAATCGTGGATTTACCCCTCAACCATCCGATATTCAACACCGTCTATAACATTGAGGAGATCGTTCAGGTTCCGTCCATCGGCAACGCGCAGGGGGGACCCACCTGGGAGCGTGACGGCTACGAAGCGCAGGTAAAGGCAATTTTCGACGACACCGGCCGGTTGATGGTCGTCATCAACTGGAACACGGACATCGGTGATGCCTGGGAATGGGCAGAAAGCCCTTACTATCCATTGAGGTATTCGACGTACGCGATAGAAATCACCGTAAATATCATCGTCTACGCGATGAGTCACTAGAAGAGGAGACGGGCCGAGGCGCCGGTGAGCGGGTCGATTGACCCATACGCTTGTCACGCCGCCGGCCCGATCGCGTCTGTAGCAATGTTCGAATCGCTGTTCGAGTTTTTTTTCAAGTATCGTCCGATCGTCTTCGACGAAGGCTCCTTGGCCTTGCGGCCGACGACGGCGACGTTTGTGGCGGCCGGCCTCGTGGTCGCCATTGGGGTGGTGACGTTCCAGACCTATCAACGTGTGCGGGCGAACACGCGGCCACTCGATCGCGTCGTGCTGACGGGCGTGCGTCTCACCATTCTGGCCGTCCTGCTGCTCTGCCTCTTCCGACCGGTGCTCGTGCTGTCGCAAGTGGTCGCCCAGCAGAATTTCCTGGGTGTCTTGATCGACGACTCTCGCAGCATGGCGATCGCCGACCGCGACGGTGAGTCCCGCGCCGACTTCGTGGCCCAGCAGTTCGGTGGGGAAGAGAGCCCTCTGCTTACCGCCTTGGCGGACCGCTTCGCGCTGCGGCTCTTCAGCTTTTCGTCCGCCACCAATCGCATCACCTCTGTCGACGATCTGGCCTTTGACGGCACCCGGACCCACTTGGGGCAGGCGTTGACCCGCGCCCACGAGGAATTGGCTGGCGTGCCGCTGTCTGGAATGGTGGTGGTGAGCGACGGCGCCGACAATGCCGACGTGGAATTGGCGGACGCGCTCGTGCCCCTCGAGGCGGCCGGAGTGCCGGTATTCACGGTCGGCCTCGGCCGCGAAGAATACAGTCGCGACATCCAGTTGAGTCGGGTGGACACGCCACGCTCGGTGCTGAAGGGCGCCGCGCTGGTGGTCGATGTCCTGTTGACGCAGAACGGATATGCCGGCGAGACCGTCAGCGTGCAGGTGGAAGATGAAGGCCGCATCGTAGCCGACCAGGCGGTGACGCTGCCGGCCGACGGCGAGCCGGCTACGGTGCGGGTCCGGTTCACCGCGTCGGACGCCGGTGCGCGTTTGTTCAGTTTCCGGGTGGCGCCGCGGCCGGATGAAATGGTCACCCAGAACAACGAGCGGAACGCTCTGGTCGTCGTCGAGGACACGCGCGAGAAAATCCTCTACTTCGAGGGTGAGCCGCGCTGGGAGCTCAAGTTCATCGGGCGGGCGGTGGAGGACGACGAAAACCTCCAGGTCGCCATGTTGCAGCGCACGGCGGAAAATAAGTTCATGCGGATCGGTGTCGAGGACGCCGAGGATCTGATCGGCGGGTTTCCCCGGACCCGCGAGGAGCTCTTCCAGTATCGCGCCATCATCCTGGGGAGCATCGAGGCGAACTACTTCACGCCCGACCAACTCCGCATGATTGCCGATTTCGTCAGCGAACGAGGTGGCAGCCTGCTGATGCTCGGGGGGCAGCGGTCGTACGCCGAGGGCGGGTACGCCGGTACGCCAGTGGCCGATGTGCTGCCGGTGCTGCTGAATCCCACCGCCGGCGACGGCGAGGACGGTTTCTTCATCGAGACGGATGTGCGGCCGACCCGCGCCGGCGCCACCCACCCCGCCACCCAGATCGCCGAGACGGAGGAGGCTTCCGGCGCGCGGTGGCTCGAATTGCCCCCGATTACCATGGTCAATCGGATCACGGACGTAAAACCCGGCGCGACCACACTCCTCGAGAGTGGCGATGGATCCCTTGTCGTGCTCGCCTTTCAGCGCTACGGGGCCGGCAAGGCCCTCTCTTTCCCGGTCCAAGACTCGTGGATGTGGCAGATGCATGCTGACATCGCGGTTGATGACCAGACGCACGAGACACTGTGGCGTCGCTTGTTGCGATGGATGGTTGACGGGGTGCCGGATCAGGTGGTCGCCGACTTGCCCACCGATCAGATCGAACTCGACGAGCCGTTGTCTCTGCGAGCGGAGGTCGACGACGCCAACTACGAGGAAATTAACAACAGTCAGGTCTCCGCCTGGATCACGGATCCGGATGACGAACTGATCGAAGTCCCGATGGACTGGACCGCCGACCGGGACGGCGAGTATGCCTCCAGCTTCGTGCCGCGGAAGGAAGGGCTGTACGAGGTTCGGATGGAGGCTACGAGCGACGGCGAGTTGCTGGGCAGTGACGCCGCGTATATTCGTGTGGCCCCGAGCGATTCAGAGTTCTACGACTCCACCATGCAGGCGCCGTTGCTCGAACGGGTGGCTGAAGAGACCGGCGGCCGGTTCTATACCACCGCCACGGTTGACTCCCTGGTCGACGACATCCAGACGGTCGGTGGCGGCGTCACCGTGGTCGAAGAGCGCGATTTGTGGGACATGCCGGTGTTTCTGTTTCTGTTTCTTGCGTTGGTCCTCGGCGAGTGGGGCTACCGCCGGTCGCGAGGGCTGGCATGATCCGGCTCCAGGCTCGGATGCGCGTGAGGGCGACCGTGGTGGCGGTCGCCCTCACGACGACCGCGTGGCTCGCCGCGCCGGTGGCCGCGCAACAGACCCACATTCTCGTGCTCACCGGGTTGAGCGGCGAGCCGGCGTACGCCGAGCAGTTTCACGAGTGGGCCACCACGCTCATTGACGCCGCGATCGAACGCTACGAGGTGCCGCCGGAACAGGTCGCCTACCTGGCTGAAAAGGTGGAGCTTGATCCCGAGCGCATCGACGGACGGTCAACCAAGGAGAACGTCGAGCAGGTGTTTGCCGACATCGCGGAGCGGGCCGAGCCGAACGACCATGTCTTGGTGCTGCTGATCGGACACGGGAGCCACAACAGTGGCGAATCGCGGTTCAATCTTCCCGGTCGCGACTTGACCGCCGGGGACTACGCGGTCCTCCTCAGCAGGTTGAGCGCCCAGCGGGTCACGTTCGTCAACGCGGCCACCTCAAGCGGTGGATTCATCGAAGCGCTGTCGGGCGAGGGGCGCACCGTGATGACGGCCACTCGCAGCAGCGGTCAGTGGAACGAGACCGTGTTCGGCGGCCATTTCGTGGCCGCATTCACGGACGGTGAAGAGGACTCCGACCAGAACAAGGACGGACGCGTCTCGATGCTCGAAGCGTTTGAATACGCGGTGGTGCAGGTGGCCCGCGTCTACGAGTCAGACGGACGTCTTCAGACTGAGCACGCCCTGCTCGATGACAACGGCGATGGCGAGGGGACACGCGAGCCGGACCCGCTGACGACCGACGGCGCCATGGCTCGCAGCTTGTTCATTACCACCGGCGACGGTTCCGGGCTGGCCGGGTTGTCGGATGACCCCGTGATACGTGCTTTGTATGAAGAGCGGTTGCTGCTGCAGGAGCAGATCGAAGGGCTCCGCGCCACTCGCGGTGGGACCGATCCGGCGAGCTATGATGCGGAACTAGAAAAACTGCTCGTCGCTATGGCACTGAAGACGCGCGAGATCCGAACCGTGGAAGGGGATGCGGCCGAGCCGCGCTAGGACACTAGGGCGATGAGGATCATCACGCGACGGTTGACGACGGGGCTGGTGCTGGCCGTGTTGCTGGCGGGCGGCGCAGCGGCGGCGGTCGCCGAGCGTGCGGACACTGCACCGGTNTCCGGTCCGGCNACNTTNGANGGNCGNTTCGTGTTCGCNCGCNTCNGNTANGCCGANGGNTANNNNGGCGGNGGNTTNTTCTANCGNCANGACCTNCCNTGGGCCCACGANTANCCNCGNGCCGAGCAGAANNTNATGNNGATTCTCGANGANGTCACNNTCATCGANCCGTATCTNGGNGNGGATGGCGGCACNATTTTGANGCTCGACGANCCNNNNCTGTTCAAGTANCCNTTCGCNTANATGTCNGAGCCNGGCTANTGGACGTTNTNGGAGGNNGANGNGNNNGGNNTGCGNAACTATCTGCTNAAGGGCGGNTTCCTGATCTTCGACGACTTCCACGCCGACGACCACTGGTACAACCTGGAAACCCAGATGAAGAAGGTGTTGCCCGACCTGAACTGGATCGAACTCGATGCCAGCATGCCGGTCTATCACTCGTTCTTCGATATTGATTCTCTGGACTATCCGCCGCAATACCCGGAGATACCGATCTTCTTCGGACTGTTCGAGAACAATGATCCGAATGGCCGGTTGATCGTCGTGGCNAACCACAACAATGACATCGGCGAGTCGTGGGAGTTTTCCATGACCGGGTGGGTCCCGATCGATATCTCGAACGAGTCTTTCAAATTTGGCGTGAACTACATCATGTACGCGATGACCCATTAAGGATAGGCGCGCACGTGCGTGCCCGGAATGGGCTTGGCTGCGGGCAAGGAGAGCGGAATCGTGGACGCATTCGCACAAGAACCGACCGACCTGGATAACCCAGACGACATTGCTCTGGCCGACCGAATGAAGGCCGGACGCGAGCAGATTCTCGTCGAGCTCCGCAAGAAAATCATTGGGCAGCAAGAAGTCATCAACGAGACATTGCTGACGCTGTTCGTCGGCGGCAACAGCCTCATCATCGGTGTGCCCGGGCTGGCCAAGACATTGCTCATCCAGACGATGGCGCAGGTGCTCGACCTCAAGTTCTCCCGTATCCAGTTCACGCCGGACCTCATGCCGTCCGACATCACTGGCACAGACATCATTCAGGAGGATGCGGAGACTGGTGGACGGAAGATGGTTTTCGCGCCGGGTCCCGTGTTTACCAACGTCCTGCTGGCCGACGAGATCAACCGGACGCCGCCGAAGACCCAGTCGGCGTTGCTCGAGGCGATGCAGGAACATCGGGTCACCGTCCAGGGGCGCACCTACACGCTCGAGGAGCCGTTCTTCGTGTTCGCCACCCAGAACCCCATCGAGCTCGAAGGCACCTACCCGTTGCCGGAGGCCCAGCTCGACCGGTTCATGTTTCACATCGTGATCGAGCACCCGCCGGAAGACGAAGAACTCGAGGTCGTGCGGTCCACGACCGGCAACGCCGAGCCGGAGTTCAAGCATGCCGTGACGGGAGCCGACCTGGTCGGATTCCAGAGACTGGTGCGGCGTGTGCCGGTGTCCGACGCGGTCATGCGCTACGCTCTGAGCATCGTGCGCACGAGCCGTCTGAAGGGGGACGACGCGCCCGACTTCAAGAAGTGGGTCGCCTACGGGGCCAGTGTCCGTGCGGCCCAGTATCTGATTCTGGGTGGGAAGGCCCGCGCGCTGACAGAGGGGCGTTACCACGTGAGCTTCGAAGACATTCGCGCGCTGGCGCACCCGGTGCTGCGTCACCGTGTGCTGCTCAACTTCCACGCCGAGTCCGAGGGCATCACCGCCGATCAAATCGTCGACCAGTTGCTCGANGCCGTACCGGTTCCGACCTCCCAGATGTAGGGGTGTAAGGACCCCCGTCACCATGTCCACGGCCGCCACCGCCTCGCCCGGCGCACGCTTCATCGACCCGAAGGTCTTGGTGCGTATCGGCAGCCTCGAGTTGGCGGCTCGCTTCGTGGTTGAGGGGTTCATCAACGGGCTGCACAAGGCTCCGTATCTCGGCATCTCGATCGATTTCGCCGAGCACCGCGGGTACATGCCGGGGGATGACATCCGGCGTATCGATTGGCGGCTGTTTGCGCGGACGGACCGCTTTTACGTCAAGCAGTTCGAAGCGGACACCAACACCAACTTCTCGGTCCTGTTCGATGTGTCGAAGTCCATGAGCTTTGGCAGCCGGGGTGTCACCAAGCTGGACTATGGCCGCTACCTCGCGGCCTGCTTGAGCTATCTCAGCAGCCGGCAGCGCGACCGGGTCGGCATCGTGACGTTTGACNACGACATCATCGAGCGCGTCCCCCCCTCGGCCAAACATTTCGACGTGACGTTGCACACGCTCGACAAGATCGTCGCCGGGCGCCCGGGCGCACTGGGGCCGCCGCTCTTCAAGGCGACGGAGTTTTTCAAGCGGCGCAGCATCCTGGTCGTCATCTCCGACTTCTACGAGGAGCCGGAGAAGGTCCTTGACGCGATCAAGCCGCTCCGTTTCGCCGGGAACGACGTGATCGTCTTTCACATCCTCGACCCGGCCGAGGTGGATTTTCCCTACGACGACTCGAGCAGCTTCGAGGATATGGAAACCGGCCGGAAGATGGCGGTGGTGCCGGACAAGCTGCGGGACGAGTATCGCGCGCTGGTGCAGGACCACATCCGGTCGCTAGGGCAGCTGTTCAGCCGGAACCGTATTGACTACGCCTTCCTGAACACCAAGGTGCCGCTCGACCATGCGTTGTTCAAGTATCTGGCCATGCGACACAAGATGACGAAAGTGCGTTGATGTCATTTCTGGCCCCACTGTTCTTCGCGGCGATCGCGGCCCTCGGCGTGCCGGTGCTGATTCACATGATTCAGCGCCAACGGACCGAGGTAGTCGAGTTTCCGTCGCTGATGTTCGTCCGCAGGATCCCGTTTCACTCCCTCCGACGCCAGCGCGTTCGTCACTGGCTGTTGTTGCTGATGCGATGCGCCGCCTTGGTGTTGCTCATCGCCGCGTTTGCCCGTCCCTTCCTCCGTTCGACCGCGCTGGCGGCGGTGACCGGGGGCTCGCGCGAGGTCGTGGTGCTGGTCGACCGTTCCTACAGCATGGGCTACGGCGGTCGCTGGGAGGAGGCGCGAGACATCGCCCGCGGGGTAGTGCGTGATCTGGCGGCGGACGACGAGGCCACGGTCGTCTTCTTCGATAGTGGAGCCGAATCGAGCATACGGTCGACCACGAATCGCGCCAGCTTGCTGGCGGCGATCGATGACGTCGAGTTGAGCACCGGGACAACGCGATACGGTCCGGCCCTGCAACTGGCCCAGGGGATTCTCGAAGACTCGGACCAACCCCTCCTCGAGGTGGTGCTCATCAGCGATTTTCAACGCGTGGGCGTTGACAGTGCCGGCAGCATTCTCTTGCCGCCTAGTACCGTACTGACACCGGTATCGGTGGCCGACGACGACCTGATCCCGAATGTCAGCGTGGCCGGCGCCTCGGTGCAGCGCGATCTGTTTGCGGACCGCGAACGAGCCACGGTGACGGCACGCTTGGCTAACCGTGGGAACGAGCCGGTCGAAGACCTGCTCGTGTCGCTCGAGTTGAATGGCCGCGAACTGGAGTCGTTGCGAGTCTCGATAGAGGCGAACGGCCCGGCCACGGTGACTTTTGATCCGTTCACGCTCGAGGATTCGGCGATGCCGATCTCTGTGCGGGCCGCCGCGGACCGGTTGCCGCAGGACGACGTGTACCACTTCACCGTCGCGCCTGGCGACATCGTGCCGGTGTTGATTGTCGGCAAGCCAGGCAACGCGGGTACAGAGGCTAATCTGTATCTGCGACAGGCTCTGGCGATCGGGACGAGCCCCTCGTTCGCCGTCACAGAGCGAGCGGTCGGCCAGGTCACGGCCGCGGATGTGACGGCGGCCGGGGTCGTGGTATTGAACGATGTCGGGCTCCCCGACGGGCCGATCGGTGCCGCTATCACCCGGTTCGTCGAGGCCGGCGGTGGCTTGTGGATTGCGTTGGGTGAAGGCGTGCGCTGGCCGGGCGATAACCTCGATCTGTTGCCCGGACCGATTGACGGGCCGGCCGATCGTGACGGTCGCGGCGGTTCGCTGGGATTCGTCGATTACAACCATCCGGTGTTCGCCGCGTTCAGCACCCCACGCAGTGGTGACCTCACGGCGCCGCGTTTCTTCCGCTACCGGCCTCTGAGCGTCGGTCCCGAAACATCGGTCCTCGCCCGGTTCGACAACGGTGATGCCGCGATGGCGGAGCATCGGTTCGGCGAGGGTCGGGTGTTGGTCTGGACCTCGACCCTCGACACCTTCTGGAACGATTTCGCCCGCAACGGGATCTATCTGCCGTTTGTGCACAGGGCGGTGGAGTATCTGGCCGACTACACCGCGCCAACCTCAGCGCTGACCGCCGGGCAGGTGCTCGACCTGTCAGCGTATCCCGGTGCGGCGGAGCTCGACTTGTCGAGTCCCAACCTCGTGGTGCGCGACCCGTCCGAAGACCGCGTCGAGGCTGGCAGCGACGGTCGGCCCGGGTTCATCGGTCTGAAGGAGCAGGGCTTCTACGAGATTCGCGACACCGACGCGGGAGACACCGATCCGGTGCTGGTGGCGGTCAACGTCGACCTTGCCGAATCGAATCTGGAGCAGGTCGATCCGCAGGAATTGGTGGCGATTGTCACCGGTCGTGCGGCGGGCGATCGGGCCATCGGGGAAGAGCGCGAGATGCGGCCGGAAGACCTCGAACGTCGTCAGACTCTGTGGTGGTATCTCCTGGTCGGGGCGCTCGGGTTTCTCGCCACCGAAACGGTGATGTCCAACCGGTTGTCGCGCGCGGAGCTGGATCTCGACTAGGGTCCTGTAACAGGGCTAGGGTGTTCATCGAGCTTGGCGGAATGCTCGGGGAACGGGTGCGTCGGTGAGATAAGATGGGGCAAACCCCCAAAGTGAGGCCAAGCATGTTGAGCGCTTCCTGGTCGTCATCATCCTTCGGCGGTCGGCACGATCTGGTCGAGGTCATCCGACGAGTGCGAAACCGCTGGCGGTTACGGATCGCGATGCGGGGCATCGCGATTCTGGCCGCGGCCGGTCTGGGGGCGTTCCTCGTCTCCTCCTACGGACTCGAGGTCTTCAAGTTCTCCGGTGGTTCGGTCATCGCGTTCCGGGTGCTCACCTATCTCATGCTGGCGGGGCTGACCTACTGGTACCTGATTCGGCCGCTCGCGCGCCCGATACCCGACGAACAGGTCGCGCTGTATCTCGAAGAGCACGACCCGACGCTACAGGCGGCGGTGCTGAGCGCGCTCGAAGAGGCGAAACGCGGGGAACAGTCCGACAGCGAGAACTATTCTCCGGCGCTCGTCGAGAAGCTCATCCAGTCCGCGGTCGAGCGGTGTCGTGGGCTGGATATGGGGTCGGCCGTCGAGCGGGACAAGATTCGCCAGTCATCGAGCTATCTGGTCGGCGTCGCCGTCGTGGCGCTGTTGATGTTCCTTTTTGGGCCGTCCTATCTGCGGTACGGGGCCACGGCGCTGATGACGCCGACCGGGAGCTTGCAGGCTGCCAGCCCGTACAGCATCGAAGTCTTGCCGGGCGACGCGACCATCGCCCGCGGCTCCGACCTCGCCGTCACGGCCCAGTTGGTGGGGTTCGAGACCAACGACGTGAACCTGTTCATGCGGACCAGTTCCAGCGACGCGTACGAGCGGGTTCCGCTGATCCCGGTCGAAGCGTTTGAGGGTGAGGAGCCGGTGGTCGGCCAGTTCGAGACGCTCTTGTTCGATGTGCGAGACGAGACCCACTATTTCATTGAAGCGGACAGCGTGCAGTCCGGGAACTTTACGCTCGAGGTCATCGACCTGCCGTATGCCGAGCACCTCGAACTGGAGTATCACTTCCCCGCCTACACCGGTCTCGAGCCGCGTCTCATCCAGGACGGCGGCGACATTGCGGTGCTGCAGGGTACCGAAGTGCGCGTGGCGGTGTTTCCGACCATGAGCACACCGGCCGGCCGGTTGGTGTTCGACGAGACCAACGCGGCCACGTTGACCCCGCGCGCTGATGGGGTGCTCACGGCCAGTTTTGTCGTCGATGAAGATGGTTTCTACCAGGTCGAGTTGGAAGGACCCAGTGGAGAAGCGGTGGATGCCTCGCCACGCTACACCATCGACGTGCTGACCGACCAGCCGCCCTCCGTCATGTTTGTGAAGCCGGGGCGCGACACGACGGCCAACGCCATTGAAGAGGTGTTTCTCGAGGCCCGGGCAGACGACGACTTTGGGGTCCGGTCGCTGAGCCTGACCTACTCGGTCAACGGCGGGCCGGAAGAGACGGTCACCCTGTTCAGTTCCGAAGAAGGCGGTCTTAAAGAGGTCTCGGCCGGTCACACATTGTTCCTCGAGGAGTTCGAGCTAGAACCGGGCGACTTCGTGTCCTACTACGGCACGGCTGGCGACAATCAGTCGGGGGCGGCCCGGGAGGTCATGAGCGACCTGTATTTTGTCCAGATTCGCGCGTTTCGTCGCGACTTCCGGGCGGAGCAGTCACAAGGCGGTGGTGGCGGTGGTGGCGGTGGTGGCGGCGGTGACGCCCGGGCGCTCTCGGAGGCCCAGCGGCAGGTCATTTCGGCCACCTTCAACGTGGTGCGTGATCGGGACACGTTCACCGAAGACGAGTATCGCGAGAACCTCGTCTTTCTGACGCTCTCGCAAGGTCGGTTGCGCGAACAGGTCGATACGTTGTTGCGTCGGATGAACAGCCGCGTCATGCCGGCTGATCCGGCGTTCCGCTCCATTCTGGAAATCCTGCCGCGGGCCGCGGTAGAGATGGCCACGGCGGAGACCGCGCTGCAGGAGCAAGACGTCGACACCGCGCTTCCGGCCGAGCAACGCGCCCTTCAGCATCTGCAGCGGGCGGAAGAGGCCTACGACGAGGTGCGTGTCCAACAGCAGCAAGGTGGTGGCGGCGGTGGGGGCGGCGGACAGAATTCCGCCGAAGACCTGGCCGACCTATTCGAGCTGGAGCTGGACAAACTGCAAAACCAGTACGAGACGGTGCAGCGAGGCGAGCAGCAGTCGTCAGACAACCAGATCGACGAATTGATGGAGCGTCTGAAGGAGTTGGCCCGTCGCCAGGAACAAGAGGCGGAGCGGCAGCGTCGCCGGTCGCGTGGCGGCCAGACCGCGCGGGCCGGTGGGGGGGCATCGCAGCGCGCGCTGGCTGAAGAGGCCGAGGAGGCGGCGCGCCGGCTCGAGCGTCTGGCGCGCGAGCAACAGTCGCCGCAGATGATGCAAGCCGCCCGGCGGCTGCAAGAAGCAGCCGACGCCATGCGGGAAGCGGCCGCGAACGCCGACAACCAGGGCTTCGCCGAGGCGGGGGCGGCGCTGGATCGGCTGCGGGAAGTGCAGCGTCAGCTGGAGGGCGAGCAGAGCAGCCGGTTGGCGCGTGACATCCAAGAGGCACAGCGACGGGCGGCCGAGGTGGCGGCGGAAGAGTCCGAGATTGCCGAACAGGTCGGCAATTTGGCCAATCTGTCCGACGTGGACCGGCAGGACCGCGCTCGCCGACTGTCGGAGCGGAAGGACGAGATGTTCGCGGAGGTGGCTGACCTGGAGCGTGAGCTCGACTCCACCTCGGCCGAATTCCGTCGCGATGAGCAGAGTGCCTCGCGCGCTTTACAAGAGGCGGCGAACGGGATTCGCGAGAGCAAGCTCAAAGAGAAAATCCGGTACTCGCGTGGCCTGGTGCGAGCCCGTTCACCAGAGTACGCGCAACAGTTCGAACAGGAGATCGGCGGCGACATCCAGGATCTCGAAGAGCGACTGGCCGAGGCGGCCGACGCGGTGGGCAACTCACAGGGCACCGGGCTGGAGCAGGCGCTCGACCAAACCCGGGACCTGATGCGAGGCCTCGAGTCGCTCGAACAGCGGATTCAGCAGGGCAGCCAGCAAGCGTCCAACCAGCAGGGCCAGCAGGGGCAAGACGGCCAACAAGGCCAAGAGGGTCAGCAGGGACAGGGCCAGGAAGGCCAGCAAGGTCAGGGCCAGGAAGGCCAGGAAGGCCAGGGTCAGCAGGGGCAGGGTCAGCAGGGCCAAGGTCAGGGGGGGCAGCAGGGCGGCGCCGCAGACGGACGTGGCGGCAACTTCGCAGGGTCGCCGTTCGGCGGTGGCGGTTCCGGCAATCGACGGCCCGGAGACGTCTTTGACCCGCGGGATGTGCGGCAGTGGCAACGCGAATTCCGCGAGCGTGGCTCAGACGCGCAGGAACTACAGCGGTTCCTGAATGCCGAAAACCTTGGTGAAGTCGGCGATCTGAGTGAAATCATCCAGGCGATGCGGCAGCTCGACGATCCTCGAGCCTACCGAGACGCGGAAGAGATTGCCCGGCTCCAGTCGTTTGTGATCGAAGGGTTGAAGCGGTTCGAGTACCGGCTCCGTCGCGAGGTTGACGGTAACAGCGACGATCTGTACCTGGCCGGAGGCGAAGAGGTGCCTGATGAGTTCCGTGACCTCATCGACGAGTACTTCAAGTTGCTGGCGGACCAACAGTAGGCACGCGCGTAGGAAGACAGTTGCATCGGCATGAGAGACGCGGCGGGGTTTCCCGCCGCGTTTTTCGTTATCTAGACGGGGCTGCGCTCCGAGCCCCACTCGGCCGCCGCGAGACGCGCAATGCGCGCGCCTTCCTTGTGAGGCTGCATTCACGTGGGATCCATCACCAGCTGAACGGACGACAGACGTGACTTCGACGACACCGCTGCTCGAGACCATCGAACAGGAGCCGGACCGGCCGGCACAGGCCTCTGTCATTTGGCTCCACGGTCTGGGCGCTGACGGGCACGACTTCGCCTCCCTGCCCCCGCAGCTTGGTGTGTCGGCTGACATCGCGGTTCGCTACGTCTTTCCGCACGCGCCGATCATGCCGGTCACGGTGAACATGGGCACGCGCATGCGCGCCTGGTATGACATCGTCACCATGGACGCGCGCGGACAGGACGACGCCGGTATTCGGCGGTCGGCGGCATCGATCGAGGCGCTCATCGCGCGTGAGGTCGACCGCGGCATCTCGTCCTCCAGGGTCGCGCTGGCGGGCTTCTCCCAGGGGTCCGCGATGGCGCTGTTCACGGGGCTGCGTCACGCGGCCCCGCTCGCGGCTATTGTGGCGTTGTCCGGGTATCTGCCGCTCCACGAGACGCTACCGGGGGAAGCGAGCCCGGCGAACCATCAGGTTCCCATTTTCCAGGCCCACGGCAAACATGACAACGTAGTGCCGTATGGTCTCGGGCGCAGCACGGCGGACATTCTTGGTGCGGCCGGCTATCGTGTCGACTGGCACGAATACGAGATGGCGCACCAGGTGTGTTTGGAAGAAGTGCAGGAGATTGGCCGCTTTCTCACGGGGGTCCTGACGTCGGCCGATGGGCACCCGCGGACGGAGTCTGCGATGGCTGCAGACACCGGGGAGTAGCAGTCCGTGATGAACGGCTCACGGCATTCGCCCGGCGCTGGTCGAGCGCCGGCCACAGGCATCGCCCTTGCACTCACCGCGTGCGGACCGGGGGGCCCAGGAGTAGACGTGCCGTTGCCGCCGGACACTCGAACCGAGTTGCTGGTCGAGACACTACACGGCGTGGAGATCGCCGATTCCTACCGCTGGCTCGAAGACCAGGACGCGCCGGAGACACGGGCCTGGATCGACCAGCAGAACGCGTACACGGATAGCGTGCTCACCGGGCTGCCTGGCCGCGAGGCGCTCGAGTCAGTCGTCGCGCGTGTCCTGCAGGTAGACGCCATCTCCCTTCCCAACGAGCGCGACGGGCGCTACTTCCACAGCAAGCGGCGAGCCGACCAGGACCTGTCGGTGGTCTATGTGCGCGAGGGGGTCGAGGCCGAGGACCGGGTGCTGATCGACCCGCATCCGATGAGCCCCGATCACACCGTGAGCGTCAGCTTGCTCGACATCTCACAGGACGGTCGGCTGGTGGTGTATGGGGTGCGTGCGGGCGGCGTCGACGAGGTCTCGATTCGTCTTCGCGATGTTGACACCGGAGCGGACCTCCCGGACGATTTTCCCGCCGCGCGCTACGGGCAGGTCAATCTGACGCCCGACAAGACCGGGTTCTACTACGAGCGTTATGGGGACGTTGCGCCTCGGGTCATGTATCACGCGATCGGGACGGATCCGGGCACGGATGTACAGCTCTTCGGCGACGGGTACGGTCTGCAACACATTCCGGTCACGCTGCTCTCGGACGACGGCCGCTGGCTGCTGGTCCACGTCATCGAGGGATCGTCCGGCCCCACCGAGATCCATATCAAGGACCTGGCCAGCGACGCTCCGTTCGTCGCCGTGATTCAGGATGGCGTGACTGAGTCCTGGGCGGAGTTCGCCGGAGACCAGCTCGTTATTACGACGAATCTCGACGCACCGAACAAACGCGTCGTGGTCGCCGACCCCGCCAACCCCGCGGTCGAGGAGTGGACCGAGATCATCGCCGAACGTCGTGACGTTGTCATTCAGGATGTCAGGGGGCTGGGCGGTCGCCTCGCGGTGTCGTTTCTACAGGACGTGCAACCCCGCGCGGCGATCTACGAGCTGTCCGGCGCGCATGTGAGAGACATCGCCTTCGACACCATTGGCGCGGTCGGCGGGGGCGCTGGCCGCTGGACCAGCGATGAAGCGTTCTTCACGTTCCAGTCGTATCACCGGCCCACGACCATCTACCGCTATGACCTGGCCACCGGCGACCAGACCGTCTGGGCGCAGGTGGAGGTGCCGATCGACACCGATCGCTACACCGTGACCCAGACCTGGTTCGAGTCGAAGGACGGCACCCGGGTACCGATGTTCGTTACGCATCGCGATGACGTTGTACTCGACGGCGAGAACCCGACCCTGCTGACGGGGTACGGCGGGTTCAACTTGAGCATGACGCCCGCTTTCTCGTCGCTCGCGGCGGTCTGGTTGGAACACGGCGGCGTGTTCGCCGAAGCCAACATGCGCGGCGGCGGCGAGTTCGGTGAGGCGTGGCATCGCGACGGCATGCTCGAGCGCAAGCAGAACGTCTTCGACGATTTCATTGAGGCCGCCGAGCATTTGATCGCCGAGGGCTATACCAGCCCCGAGCATCTCGCCATCCGGGGAGGCAGTAACGGGGGCCTCCTTGTGGGCACGGTGTCGAATCAGCGCCCGGACCTGTTCGGCGCCGTCGTCTGCACCTACCCCTTGCTGGACATGGTCCGCTATCACCAGTTCCTCGTCGCCAGCTTTTGGGTGCCCGAGTACGGTTCCAGCGAAGACCCCGACCAGTTCGCCTACATCTACGACTATTCGCCGTACCACAACATCGACGCTACCGCCGAGTACCCGGCCACCTTGTACATTACCGGTGACGGAGACACCCGAGTCGCGCCGCTGCACGGCCGAAAGATGGCCGCGCTGATGCAGGCCACCCACGGCCAGTCCGCCCCTGTGCTCCTCCGCTACCATACCGACGCCGGACACTCCGGGGGACAGCCGGTCTCCCAACAGATCGACCAGATGGTCGACACGGTCAGTTTCCTACTGTGGCAAGTCGGTCGGTGATATCCCTGCGGCCGCGCGCACACGACTCCCGCCCTATCAGCCATGCATGTCTTCACTTACGGCACCCTCATGGAGCCAGCCGTGATGGAGGTCGTGACCGGTCGGCGGTTTGTGTCCCGACCGGCGGTGCTACGCGGCTATGCCCGATTCCGAATCCGGGGTGCGGTCTATCCCGGCATCATCGCGACACCAGGCGCCGTCACCGAGGGCGCGGTCTATCGCGATGTCGACGTCGTGTCGGCGGCTCGGTTGGACACATTCGAAGGCGAGACGTACGATCGCGTGGGGCTTGGCATCGAGGTCGATGCGGGCTCCAGCGCCAGCCCCCCGGTTCGGGCCGAGGTCTATGTCATCACTCCATCCCAGCGTTCGCGCCTCTCGTCCGACGCGTGGGACCCGGAACAGTTTCGGCGCCAGCATCTCGGCGCGTACCTCCAGCGATGCGCAGGGTGACCTCATCGACCGCCACCGTGGGCGCCTCAGGTCGCCGGGTCCCGATGGGCCCTCCGGCCCGCGGGGTCGAACCCGGGGGTATCATGCCGCGAGTTGAGTGCCCACGGAGGTGAATCGTGCGCAGACTGATCGTTTCCAGTTGTTTGGCTTTGGTCGCCTGTCAGGGTCCGTCCGAGGCCCCGGCACCGTCAGCCGCTTCTGACGTCGCCAATGCCCCATCGGCGGTGGCCGCCGGAATCAGCGCCGACACCCTGCTGGCCGCAATCGAACGGCTGGCATCTGACGAATTCGAAGGCCGCGCTCCCGGTTCGTCAGGTGAGACCCTGACCGTGGCGTATCTGACCGACCAGTTCCAGGCGCTTGGCCTCGACCCGGGGAACCCCAACGGCACCTGGGTGCAGAACGTCCCCCTGGTCGGCATCACCCCTGCTGACGGCGACACCATGACGATCACCGGTGGCGGCCAGTCGCGTGAGTATCAGCCAGGCGTCGACTATGTTGCGTACACGAAACGCGTCGTCGACGAAGTCGAGATAGACGCCGAGTTCGTGTTTGTCGGGTACGGCGCGGTGGCGCCGGAATACGACTGGAACGATTTCAAGGACGTCGACGTTGCCGGCAAGATCCTGCTCTTCCTCGTCAACGACCCGCCGAGCGACACCCTGTTCGGCGGCGACGCGATGACCTACTACGGCCGCTGGACCTACAAGCACGAGATTGCCGCCGCCCAAGGCGCCGCCGGCGCGCTGGTCATCCACGAGACCGGCCCCGCGGGTTATCCCTGGGAGGTCATCGGCAGCAGCCCGTACGGTGAGTCATTCGACCTCGTGGCCGACGACCGGAACATGAGCCGGGCGGCGATCGAAGGCTGGATCCAGCGCGACGCCACGGCCGCCCTCTTCGAGATGGTCGGTCTCGACTTCGAAGCAGAAAAGGCGAAGGCCGCCGCGGTCGATTTCCAGCCGGTCGCGCTCGGTGTCACCGGACGCACGCGGGTCCGCAACACCCTACGCACCATCGATTCCCAGAACGTCGCGGCTTTGCTCCCTGGCTCCGAGTCGCCGGACGAGGTCGTGCTCTACATGGCTCACTGGGACCACCTCGGGAAAGACGACAGCCTTACTGGCGACCAGATCTACAACGGCGCCGCCGACAACGCTACCGGCACCGCCGGGCTCATCGAGCTCGCCCGTGCCTTCACGCAGGGTGAACTGCCGCGGCGGTCCGTGCTGTTCCTCGCCGTCACCGCCGAAGAGCAGGGACTGCTCGGTTCTCGCTACTACGGCGAGAATCCCCTGTATTCCGCGGCCCAGACGGTAGCGGCGTTGAATATGGACGTCCTCAACCAGTGGGGTCGCACGCGCGACATGACTGTCGTTGGGATGGGACAGTCCGCTCTCGACGACGTCGCCGCCGAGGTTGCGATCCGGCTCGGTCGTGTCCTCAATCCAGACCCGGAACCGGAGAAAGGTTTCTACTACCGATCCGACCATTTCTCTTTTGCCCGAGTCGGCGTCCCCGCTTTCTACGCCGACCCCGGTGTCGACTACCTCGACAAGCCCGCTGGCTACGGTCTCGAGAAACGCGACGAATACACCAACAACGACTATCACGCCGTATCCGACGAGGTGAAGGCAGATTGGGATCTCAGCGGCGCGCTGGATGACCTGACGCTCATGTATCAAATGGGTGCCGGCCTGGCCGCGTCTGATGATTGGCCGGAGTGGAGTGCCACCAGCGAGTTTCGAGCCATCCGCGAGCAACAGCGCCCGCCGCAGTAGACGGCGCCCTCGGCGACGGCGCCCGGGGTTGCGCCTCACCAGTGACGCACGGTCCGCGTCCATGGTTGCCGCCGTGACACGAGGAGCGTCAGCGGTCGGGCACGCTCGGAGGCTCCGTGCTTGGGGGTGCTCGGGAGACCGGCGTCGCCGGCCAAACAGAACACCCGAGCTGTCGGATCAGAGAGATGGCCAAATACGACGCGATCAATCTTCAGGACAAGTTGGCCACGTTCGGTGAGCAGTGGGCGCCGAAGGTCATCGCCGAGCTGAACGACTACCAGTTCAAGTTGGTCAAGCTCCAGGGCGAATTCGTGTGGCACAGTCACGAGGCCACAGACGAGGCGTTCATTGTCTTGGACGGCGCGATGACCATCGAGTTCCGGGATGGCGCGGTTGCCCTCACGGCGGGCGAGATGTATGTCGTGCCGCGAGGCGTCGAACACAAACCCAGGGCGGAGCACGAGTGCCATGTGCTGGTGGTCGAACCACGCGGTGTCGTCAATACCGGTGAGGCTGGTGGATCACAGACCGCCGACAACGACGTATGGATTTAGAGCCGCGACCTGCGGTGGTTGTTGCGGGGACGATTGTCTGAGCTCGACTATCTGTGAACGCCCGCCGGCCGCTGCGCGAAGCTATCCCACAACGACATGACACGGTCCGAGGACGTGGTCGCCATCGTCAAGAAAGCGCTTAACGAGGCAATGCGCGAACGTGGCCGTCTCGACGTGTTGATCGCGGGCGCACGCACCGACAGTCTGAGGTCCTGCAGCAGTGTCTCCATAGGTCCAGATCCGTCCGCCGAGAATCGAAGTCTGGCAGAGCCCGCGAGATGACCAGTTCAGTGGTTTGGACGGTGGACATCAACCATTGGTTCACCGGCGATCACCGCGGCCGCCCTCTTCCTGCGTGCCGTCCGGAGCGACGAAGAGGAAGCCGTAGCGGTCAGCGAGAGCGCTAAACCCCATGTAGGCGTCCTGCCCTTGGCCGCTCGAGGTATAGCCATGCAGCAGCACGACGAGCGGTGCCGGGGTCTCACCGTCATAACCGGACGGTACCGTCAATGGCAGGTCACCGCGACCCCCATTGATGGACTGCGCCCCGACGTCGGGAGCGCCTAAGACCACCAGAACCGCCGCGACCATGCATGTAATCTGCCGCACGGCACTATTTCCAGCGATGTCTTCCTCCCGGTCGTACTGCTCGGCTTAGGCCTAGTTCCCCGCTCCAGCCAACGCACCCTCGAATGCCTGGAGAGGCGAGAGGCTGTTCCCTTGCGCTTCGAATGTTCCCTGGATCGCGCCGTCGGCGTCTACCTCACCGCTGACCACGAGGTCGCTACTCATCGGACCCAGGCGCAGCTTCATGTCGAACTGGTAGGCGTTCCCGTCCCAGGTGACGTTCTCGGCCGGGAAGACCATGAGTTCCCCACGCATCGGGATATACCAAGTGCCCTCGCCGCCCTTCGGGAGATGCAGGACGGTCGGCAGGTTGGTGGCCGGACTGAATGGCATCGAGAACGGGAGCGCGACGCTGAACGCTGACCCGCTCGGCAGCGACGCGAGCAGCGCGTCACGGCGACTCTCATCGGTCGCGGGGGTCGGGCTCACGCCCTCGTCGGCGACGAACTCAATGATGTTGAACATCATCTCGTCAACGGTCTCCAACCCAAACCCGACCGCTCGGTTCGGGTCGGGATTGTTGGGGTTCGCGGCCGAGTTGTCGTAGTGCGCGATGATGTCGAGCCGCGTGCCTGCCGGGAGCGGCACCGCTTGTTCTGGATAGTAAAACAGCTGCCAGTCGAAGTCGTACTCGGGGACGTTGATCAGCGACCGTTTTTCACCGTTCGGATAATTGGCAATCAGGTCCATGTCGGTCATCCGGACGTGTCCATGCGGAAAGTACGAAATCACGTTCACGTCCTGGTCGATGATGTAGGACGAACGGATCTGGTGATTACTGGCGTGGGCGGGGATTTCGAACCCGACCGTTCCGGCCAGCGCTGCGACGACTTCCTTCTGTATCTCGCCTTCACCCCAGTAGAGGCCGATCTCTGTCCGGTCAGTTGCGACCTCGCCGTTGGGGTGATAGTGCGCGTTGATGTTCCAGGTCTGACCTGGATACACCCACCGGCCCGAGCCCTCTGGGAACTCGTGCGGGTTGGTGCCGACTGACCAGACCGCAAGCACGTCGAAGAAGCCACTCCGACTGGCGCCCTGGGCAGCACCGCCCGTGGTGAAAATAACCGAGTGATGGGTCACTGCCCGGTTACTGGGCTTGACCTCGATCGCGCGGATCCAGCGTTGTTCCGGAATGTCGAGCGTGTGGTTGAGGTCGGGATAGTAATCGCCACCGACACAACCCGCTCCCGAACTCCCTCCCTCAGCCACGCCCGCGGGATTCAGGCGCCCCGACCGAAGACCGCCCGACCCCTCAGCATTACCTTCGCAGACGGCGGGGACCGTAACTTCGTCGAGGGTTACAATCAGGTCCGGTTCGCCAAGTTGCCATCCGTCAGTGAAGGTCGGCAATTCGGGAAGGTCGCTTGGGGCACCTTGGGGCGCGCCCGCATCAACCCACTGTGCAATGGTGTCGATCTCCTGCTGTTCCAGCCGCAGATCATTCTTGAAGAAACCATGACGGGCGTCGGCGAACCAGGGCGGCATCTCGCCGCTGACGACCTTGTCCTTGATTCCGCGAGCCCACGGCCGCACTTCGTCGTAGGAGCGGAGCGGCATCGGAGCGGTCTGGCCTGGACGGTGACAGGACACGCAGTTCTGGAAAATGATGGGAGCCACGTCCCGCGTGAACGTCACTTCGGTCTGGGCCGCCGCCGGCACGACGAGTCCACCGATGGTTAGGGTCGAGACCGCGAGCAGACCGAACACGGCCCCCCGGCTGATCTGACGAGACAACGTCGTCATCTGAATTCTCCTTCGTTGCAGGGCTGCGGGTTCCTGATAGGCACAATACCACAGCACTTTCGCGAGAAAGTTGTTTGACGTCAGGGCCGGCACAGCGGACACCAGGAGAGAGGCGCGTCGAGGGGTCGGCGCCACAGATTGCCACGTGGCTGACCAGGTCGAGCCGTCAGTCG
>PAUN01000025.1 GCA_002712885.1 Acidobacteriota bacterium | reverse complement strand
GTGCCAGCCGGAGCATGGGGTGGCCGATGACATGGCCCTCGACCAGGCGCAGCGGGTCCGTGACTCGCGTGGAGCCCCGGAGTTCGTCTTCAACCCGGCGCTGGGTGAGACCTACGACGAAGCGCTCGATCTCAAGGGCAACCCCCATCCCGACAAGGACTGGTACACGACGAAGTTCAAGAGCACCGGCGAGAAATATCGCTACACCGTGGCGCACTGGTGCGCGACCGAAGCCCGTTTCCGGAACCACCTCAAGCGCATCAAGGACGAGAGCGCGGTCGAGGGGCTGATCCCGCTCGAGAACATGCTGCTGCGGATCACCCAGCAGGACGTCGTCCACCGCCGCCACCTCGACCCCGAGCACGTGGCCTTTGTGCCGGACTTCGGGGTGTTCGCGAAGGTGCCGGGGCCAGACGGCAAGCCTCAGGTGGTCGCGCTGTCACGGCAGCTGGTGCTGTTCTGTGTCGAACGACGCAAGGCCTGGCGCTTGCTGCAGAGCAAGGGCGGTATCGTGAACAAGGAGTATGTCGCCCAGCGCACGCTCCTGGCCGATGTGGATGCCGGCAAAGTCACTCGGGAAGAGCTGTTCGCGCGCGGTCCCGAGATGATGGAAGAGCTGATCGCCGGCACCGCAAAAGTCGCCGTGTAGGCGGCGNGGGNCGACACGCGCATAAGAGNGGATCCGAACGGGACCGGAGTCTGGAGTTGATTCTCTTGCCCGTGCTCGTGTAGCGAGAACTCGTTGAGAGGGGAGTAGGTCGCGCCCGGCCGGTTCCGGCCGANGGGCGTCCGGCAAATCTTCAATACGGTCGGTCTTCAGACGATCCGATNTGCCGGCGCAGCAGACCAAGACCTTTCACGGCTGTTGCCGTGAAAGGTCTTTTTTGTGTCGCGTGGCGCGTCGCAATGGACCAGGTACAGCTTTTCCCGTTTGTCGAGTACTGGTGGGTCTACATCGCCTTCNCCGCGGGCGTCGGCGCGTTGCTGGCGATCGACCTGGGAGTGTTCCATCGCCAGGCCCACGAGGTCTCGTTCAAAGAGGCGGGAATCTGGGTCGTCGTGTGGATTTCGCTCGCCCTGCTGTTCAACTTCGGACTCTACCAGTATTCCCTCCGGACATTCGCCTCCGATCCGCGGCTGCTGGCCATACCGGGCTTCGATGCTGAGGCNACGGCCTGGCGTGTTGCTCTGGAGTTTCTGACCGGCTACGTCGTCGAAGAGTCCCTGTCGGTCGACAACATCTTCGTGTTCGTCGTCGTCTTCCGCTACTTCGGCATTCCGAACCGCTACCAGCACCGCGTGCTGTTCTATGGCATCCTCGGGGCCTTCGTCTTTCGCACGTTCTTCATCATCGGCGGCTCCCTGCTGATGCGTTACCACTTCATCATCTACATCTTCGGGGCGTTTCTCATCTTCACCGGGATCAGGCTCGCGTTCGCGGGCGACGAGACGGTCGAGCCGGAAAAGAACCCGTTGATCCGGCTGTTCCGGCGCGTCGTACCGGTGACCGAGTCGCTCCAAGGCCAGCGCTTCTTCGTTCGCAAGGCTGGAGTGCTGCACGCCACGCCACTTGCGGTCACGCTCCTGTTCCTGGAAGTCACCGACATCATCTTCGCCGTCGATTCCGTTCCGGCGGTGTTCGCTATCACGAGCGAGCCCCTGATCGTGTTCACCTCAAACCTCGCGGCCATTATGGGCCTACGGTCGATCTACTTCCTGCTCGCGGGGGCCATCGACAAATTCCACATGCTCAAGTACGGGCTCGCGGTCGTGCTGGTCTTCGTTGGACTGAAGATGGTCTGGCTGAATGATGTCTATGGCGGACACTTTCCGATCGGGGTGTCGCTGGCCTTCATCCTGCTCGCGCTGGCCGTGTCCATTGTGGCGTCGTTGATGTTTCCCAAGGACTCGGCGGAGGCCTAGAGGACGTCAAAGCCGGACCGGCCCCACAGCTCGTCGTCGACGAGACTGGTCGTGCGGTTCCTGCTGCGTGCGCGGCCGTCGCGTATTGCAAGGGAACTACTATTGGTGAGTGATATTTCTTCGTCGTGACCGACCTCGAACGCGCAATCGCGGCGGTNGGTAGCCAGGGCGGGGGAGGGCTCTCGGCCGTGGTCGGGCACTATCAGGTGGCAGAGTGTCGCGATGATCAGGAGACCCCGTTTGGGCTTTGGTGCGAACCCGGCGTATGAGAGCCGACCAAGCCTGGCCAGTCTGCACATCGACTGTGATTGGTACGAAAGCGTGCTCGTCTGTCTCGATCGGTAGTAAATCGGCTTGGTGCGTGCGTTACCGGGCAACGACATGTTCAGCAAGATCTGGCAGCGGCCAGGCGGGTTGGCCGGAGAGTTCGCCAGAGGCTATCGTAGACTGCGAGGGCAACCGCGCGAAGCGGATGCCCGTACCGAGGAGGTGGGTCATGACGGTCACGAAGAGTCGAAGCGTGGCGTTTGTGCTGGCTGCGGTGCTCGTCGTGCTGGAGGCNGGGCTGGCCGCTGGCCAGGATGCTCCGCGAACACTGTGGGGCGCCCCGGATCTGCAGGGCGTCTGGGACTTCCGCACGGCCACGCCGCTTGAGCGGCCGGAGGAACGCGAGGACCAAACATTCTTGACAGCCGAGGAGGCGGCCACCATCGAGCAGGATAGGGTCGACCGGAATGTCCGNCTCTGGGAAGCGCCGGCCCGCCGGACAGAGGCTGGTTCCAGCGTCGGCGGCTACAACAATTTTTGG
Organism: Acidobacteriota bacterium; assembly: GCA_002712885.1. Lineage (GTDB taxonomy): Bacteria > Acidobacteriota > Vicinamibacteria > Vicinamibacterales > UBA8438 > UBA8438. The sequence goes on along the minus strand of PAUN01000025.1, from coordinate 13,430 downwards.
CTGGATTTCGGCACGAACATCATCGAGGACCGTCGCACGTCGCTCATCGTCGATCCGACGAACGGGCGCATCCCCGCCTTGTCGGAGGACGGGGAGCGGCGTGCCGACGAGCGGCGCGCGTATCGGGAGGCCCATCCGGCCGACTCGTATCTGGACCGCAATGCGTTCGACCGTTGCATCCTCGGATTCAACACGGGGCCGCCGATGACGCCCGGCTTCTACAACCAGAACATGCAGTTGTTCCAGACGCCCAACCACGTCGTGGTGCTCAACGAGATGGTCCACGACGCTCGCATCATCCCACTCGACGGCCGCCCCTTATCCAACATCGAGTCATGGACCGGCGAGTCGCGAGGGCGTTGGGAAGGCGACACGCTGGTGGTCGAGACCACGGGTTTCAGCGAGCGGCACAGCTACCGCGGATCGACCACTGACCGCAACCTCGTCGAGCGGTTCACGCGGGTCGACGCGGACACGCTGCTGTACGAGTTCACGATGACTGACCCCGCGACGTGGACCGCCCCCTGGACCGCCCGCATCCCGATGCGGTGGAACGAGCTGCCGCTGTTCGAGTANGCCTGTCACGAGGGCAACTACGCATTGCCGAACATCCTGGGTGGCGAGCGTCAGGAAGAGCGGAAGCAGGAGACCAGGTAGCATTGAGACCGCCGAACCGCTCCACGTCGCGCGGCCCCGGGAACTTGCACCGACGGCCGACCGGGATTTTGGGTCAGCAGCATGCCGGTTCGCGACTTTTCCTCAAGCGGAAATCAATCGTTGTAGTGAAGGATCGTGTTGAACAGCATTGTGAACTCGCCGTGGTTTTGCCAGCGGTAGCACGGGTTGGTGGCGAACAGCACCACCCGCCCTTCGCCGCGGGGCACATCGACAATCGCCGGCTGGTTCTTCGTCTGTTCAACGCCTCGCAGGTGACCACTCACGGCCTCGCCCGGAAAACGCATGAGCACCCAGTCGTCGCGTCTGCGGACCGGCACCCGTAGCAACGGCCCATTGGCATAGCGGACGGTAATCTCCGGGGTGTCGTAGCCGTAGAACATTGGATGCGCCGGTTTCAGAATCTCTGCCTTGACGATCGGTCCCGGCGCGTAGAAGCCTGATCCAGGACGGCGCGCGTCGATCTCGCNGGTCANCCCGAAGTCGGGTGGGAAGTAGCTCGCCGTTCCCAACGTCACAAGCACGCCGCCCGCGTCAACAAACCGCTGCAGCTCCAACACCCCATCGAGTCCCATGCCGCCGGTGATGTCGTCCGAGGACCCGTAGTCTCCGAGGAACTGATAGCGCGCCGTCTTCGTGTAGGCNAGTGGACCGTCGCTGGCGTCGACGTCGAACACCAGCCCCTTCCCCGAGCCGCCCTGGTTCGGGACGAGGATGACGTCGTAGTCGGCGCGCAGGTCGCCCGCTTTTACCCGCTCCTGAAAGATCAGATCGAACGGAATCTCGAACTGGTCGAAGGCGTGACGGACCCAGCCGACACCCTGGGTGCTGCCCCAGGTGCTGAACATGGCGAGGCGCGGCAAGTCCACATCGTGGGTCGCCACGTTGGGTCGGGTAGTCAAGCCGGCGGCGGTCAGGCCGAGCGATTCGACCGCCAGCTCCAGTCGGTCGATATCGGCCTCGCGATCGGGTCGAGGGACGATCAGCGACCCCGGCGGAAACGCGATGCCATCGGTCTCGAACCCGACTTCGGCCGCCTCGACATCGAGCTCGCCGAGCCGATAGCGGAGCGTCGCCATGTTGGNGGACCCGTAGTGCGCGATGGCGTATCCGTAGGTCGCCTCTCCATCGGCGACGTGACCGATATCGCGCGCNGNGCCAATCGGTTCCACTGGGACGTCCAGCACCGTGTCGTCGTCGATGGCCCGCACGTCGGCGTGTTGCATGAGCCCCAGCGTCCAGCCGGTGTCGTCGTAGGTGCGAAGATCCCCGTCGGGGAACTCCTGTGTTTCGAGCATGATCTTGGCCAGTCGGCCGTAGGGCTGGTCTCGCTTGATCACATAAGAGCCGGCCGAGTACGTGCGACCGTCTGACGGAGATGGGGCGTCGTCGCCGGCCACGCCGCCGTCTTCGTCTGCCTCGTCTTCGGGGTCGCCGTCATTCGTAGCAACCGAGTCCGATTCCGGCGCGAAGGCGACGGCGCGGTCGGTACGACCCACTTCGATTCCCTGCAGCAATAGGAAATTCACGAGCCGCGTGACCCGGGTCATGTCCCGCTGACCCGCTGGTATCACCCAGCCGTGTGGGGTCTCGCGCTGTCCTTCCTCCACCGCGTTTCGGCTCTTTCGGTAGAAGTTCTCCAGGATGACGCGCGGATTACTGGAGGCCAGTTGCAGCGCGCTGAGGGCTGCGGTCTGGCTGTAGTTGGTGTTGTTGCGCATTGACCACTCGACCTCCTCATAGGGAGGGGAGGGCCGATACCACTCGCGGCTCGTCCGCGCCTNAGCGGCGGTATTATCATCGGTCTTGAGGTGCCGCGTCATCGTCGTGGCGCCGCCGTTGCCGAACGTCTCATAGAACCGGACCAGGCCGTTGTGGTTCGAAGCCATGAATCCGAGGTAGCCTGGCGACCACATGTCGACGAAACCGTGCGTCCACGCGCCCGGCATCCCGTATTTGGTCAGTTGAGTCATCTCGAAGTTCGCGAACCACGGGAGCTCGCCATAGACAATCGGATCGAGACTGGGGTTCTGAGGCGGCTGACCGCTAAACGTATAGAGAAACGGCACCGACTCATGCAGGTCGTGCATGATCGGCGGGTGCCATTCGAGATACCACGAGAGCAGNGACTGCATGCTCAGCTGCGAGTAGTTGATGTCGCGGTTGTTGTCGTGGAAGATGTATTTTCCCCAATAGGGTGGCCCGCCAATCCGGTCCCGATCATCGGTGATGTCGATCAGATGTCGGTAGTACCAGTCGACATAGCGGTCGCGCCCGTCCGGCTCGGCCGCCGGTGTCATCGTCACGATGACGTTGTCGCGAATCTGGTCGAACAGTGGCCCCGCTTCCACCGCCAGCCGGTAGGCCAGCTCCATCAACATCTCCGGCGGCCCGGTTTCGGCGCTGTGCAGCCCGGCCATGAAGTGGTAAATCGGTTTGGCCTGCGCGATGATCCGGTCCGCGTCCGCATCGGACAGCCCGCGCGGGTCCGCCAGGCTGGAGAGATAGCCCCGATATCGCTCCAGGTCCCTGATGGTGTCGGCCGACGCGATCGCGACCACGACCATCTCGCGGCCTTCGTCCGTGCGTCCCGCCGACATGACGGTCACCCGCGGCGACGCGTCGGCGAGAGCCCGGTAGTACGACAGCAACTCCGCGTAGTAGGTCAGTTCGCGCGGCGCGCCGGCATGGTGGCCAAGGATATCGGCGGGCGACGGCACGCCGTCAGCTACGGGCAGATGGTCTACCAGCGGGCTCAGGAACTCGGGACGAGTGGTCCAGTCACGTATACGTTCGGCAAAGTCCTGGTCCATCGGCTGCGTCGTCTGCGCGCTCACCAACGTGGGGTCGAAGCTTCCAACCGCCGCGACGACACTGAACGCCAGCGCAATGGTGGGGAGAAACCCATNCCCGCGCGAACCGGCTACTGCCTGCATGGTTGGTACTCCTGAAGAAGAGCGAGAGGGNGGAAACGTCCAGCGATTCTACACGAGCGCGGTCGGGCACTGGAGCTGCACGACCCGCGCTCGATTGCGGATGTGGCAGACTACCGACGAATGTGTCACAACTTGTCCGTATGGATGGCGCGAAATAGTCCATATGCTGTGACACGTGATGGGTACGAGACTTGCTTGACTATGTCCACGTTGGTCGCCTGTATGGGACGGCTTGGAGCCGACAGTGCTGGGGAGCCAGGCGGCCGGNACCTTTGGGGGGCATCGCGTAGCGGTGCCCCCCTTTTTCTGGTTGGAGGCATGTCAGTCGACGCCCGACGGTCGGGCTCGGTGGCGGTTCGTCGCCGGGCGTGTGACGAGCACGCCGGTTTCCGGTGCCGGGTGGCCGGCGACGGCGGGGTGAGGGAAGACGACGCGAGCCGTGCAACGTATCGATCTGAACGGTGATGTCGGTGAGTCGTTTGGGGCCTATACCATTGGCCACGACACGGCGCTGCTACGTCATGTGACGTCGGCGAATGTCGCCTGTGGATTGCACGGCGGCGACCCGTCCGTGATGCGCCAGACCGTGCGTCTGGCCGTGGCCGGGGGCGTGGCCCTTGGCGCTCACCCGGGTTTCCCGGACTTGCAGGGCTTCGGGCGACGCGAGATCACGCTGTCGGCCCAGGAGGTCGAAGACCTCGTGGCGTATCAGATTGGCGCGTTGGCCGGCGTCGCGGCCGCCGAGGAGGCGCGACTGCATCACGTCAAGCCCCACGGTGCGCTCTACAACATGGCGGCTCGCGACCGGGGGGTCGCGGACGCGGTCGCCCGCGCGGTGGTCGCCGTCGACGCAACCTTGGTGCTGTACGGGTTGTCCGGGTCATGCCTGGTCGAGGCGGGGGAAGCGGTTGGTCTACGCCCGGCCGCCGAGGGGTTCGCGGACCGGGCCTATGAAACCGACGGGTCGTTGGTGTCGCGTGATCAGCCGGGGGCCGTCATCGACAATCCGAAGACACTCGTGGAGCGAGCCGTGCGGCTTGTGCAGGAGGGTTCGGTCACCGCCCGGGGCGGCGATGTCGTGGCCCTCCGACGAGACACGATCTGTCTGCACGGCGATACCCCAGGTGCTGGCCAACTGGCCGCGCAACTCCGGAGCGGGCTTGAAGCCGCCGGCATCCGCGTGCTCCCGATCGGTATCGGCGACTAGGGCAGCGTCAGTGTACGGTGTACGGCTCGGTCAGAGCGAACTCGGCGATCTCCACGTCGAACCCGTTGCCGTCGGCTCTCACCATCTGATACGTCCCGCGCATCGATCCGAACGGGGTCTTCAACGGGCAGCCGGACGTGTACTCGAACGCCTCCCCGGGCGCGAGCGTCGGCTGGTGTCCGACCACCCCGAGCCCTTTGACCTCTTCCACCTGGTTCGAGCCATCCGTGATGATCCAGTGTCGGCTCACCAGTTGCACGGTCTCAGAGCCTTCGTTGGAAATGCGCACCGAATAGCTGAAGTACCACCGTTGTTCCTGCGCCTTGGCATGCGAGAATTGTGACGTGACCAGGATGCGAATCCCGTTGGTGACCGCTTCCGACGTTTGGATACTGTTGTCCTGCATCAGGCGACTATAGTAGCGGAGATTCGGCGCCCCGCGAGAAGCGGCGTGCGCTCGGTCGCACGTCATGATCCCGATCGACACTCTTCTCGGCGGCTACCGCACCGGCTATTTTCCGATGGCGGTGGACGACGGACTGCGCTGGTTCTCGCCGGGCCGGCGTGGCGTGATGCCACTGGACACGTTCCGGGTGCACCGGCGTCTGGCTCGGCTCGTCCGTCAGGGGCAGTTCCGGTGCACGGTGAATCACGCGTTTCAAGACGTCATCACCGCGTGCGCCTCGCGGGTCGACGTTTCGGGAAACTGGATCGACCAAGAGATTGTCGAGAGCTACTGCGCGCTGCATCGAGTGGGGCACGCGCATTCAGTGGAGGTCTGGGAGGAAGACCGTCTCGCCGGGGGGCTGTATGGGGTGAGCCTGCGGGGCGCGTTCTTTGGCGAGTCGATGTTTCACCGCGTGCGCGACACGTCGAAAGTGGCACTGGTGTTTCTGGTCGAGCGGCTGCGTGAGCGGGGGTTCGCGCTGCTCGACATCCAGTGGGTGACTCCACACCTTCAGCAGTTCGGGGCAGTCGAGGTGCCGCGCGCGCAATATCTCGCCGCGCTCGAAGATGCCATGCGCCTGAAGTGCGTGTTCGCTGATCCTGGTTCGACCGGGCGCGCGATCACCGGGACAGATACATCGGACGGTCGGGGCTTTGCGCCAGGTTCCAGCTCAGCTGGTGCACCATCTGAACGACCCGCGCCATCTTCTCGTAGTTGACGGTGTCCGGACGATCTCGTTCGGTGTGGTAGTCGGGGTGCAGCCCCGTGTGGATGAAGAGCGCGGGGACGCCGCGATACAGAAAAGGCCAGTGATCGCTGCGACGGAGCAGATTCGAGGCGTTGTCGTCGTAACGAAACCTCAGCCTGAGTCCGGTCACGCGGTTTGCGCGCTCGGCCGCGCGCTTGAGATCTGATGAGTGGCTGTACCCCAGAATGTTGACCGCGTTCCGGTTCGATTCCGCTGTCTGCGCGGTGAGCCCCTTAAACCGCGCCCCGGCCCCGGCCGGCACCTCCTCGTTGCGGCCGATCATGTCCATGTTCAACACCGCCACGGTCCGCTCGAGCGGATGTACGGGGTCATCGGTATACGACCAGGCGCCGAGTAACCCTTGCTCTTCCGAATTCCAGGCCGCGAGTAGTATCGACCGTCGCGGCCGGATGCCCGCGAGGCCGGCCTCGTGATAGGCTTCCGCGATCTCGATCAGTCCCGCGACGCCTGAGGCGTTGTCGTCGGCCCCGTTGAACACGCGCAGTCCGTCCGCGCCTTCGTGGTCATAGTGCGCGGTGACGAGGACCCACTCGTCACGCAGGTCCGGGTCGGCCCCCTCGATGAGCCCGACGACGTTGCGGTTGGGCTGAAGTCGCCGGCGAACCGACGTGGTCAGTTCGACACGTTGCCCGGGGAGCGGCACCGCCTCGATTCCACCCGGTCGCTCGGCCCTCGTCGCCAACTCGCGTATCTTCAAGCCGGCGTTGTCCATGATCTGTTCCGCCAGGTCGCCAGAGATCTGGGCCACCGGGATCCGGACTCGCTTGGTCCAGCCGGCCACCTGATAGCCGGAGGGGCGTCTCGGCCGATCTGGCCAGACGCTGCGCAAGGGACGAGTCGTGCCGCGTCGGCCCGCATGATTGTGCAGATCTGGCGCGATCAACACGGCGGTGGCCCCCGCCTCCTGCGCGGCCAGTACCTTCCGCACCGGTCGCGAGTGCTCTGATGCGATCTCACCGTCGAACGGGCTGTCGGCATCGAACTCACCCGGTTCGTGGTTCAGGATCAGGGCGACCTTGCCGTCGAGTGCCGACGACGATTGGTAGTCGTCGTGGTCGAGCGCGGCCGCGCTGATGCCGAATCCGACAAAGACGACCTCGCCACCCGCCGTCCCGCTGGCGCTGGTCTGGTCCGGGTAGTACGCGGAGCCAAACACCACATCCGTCGTGGGTACCCCGGTTACCTCAAGCCGGTTGTCGTCGCCGAGGCTCGTCGTCATGAGGTCGAAGGATTGGAAGTACGAGCCGTTGGTCCCGACGCCGGAGAGGCCCAGCCGGTCGAATCGGGAGGCGATGAACTCGGCGGCTTGCCGGTTGCCGGGGGTGCCGGTGAGCCGGCCCTGCATGTGGTCGCCGGCCAGGAATCCCACATCGGCCTGCAGATCGGCGGCGCGGATGGTGTCGCCGCCCGGGGCAGGGTCCGGGCCCTGCCCCGCCACGGCTACGACCACGGCCACGGCGGCTGGTACGGCAACCCCGAGCGTCCACCCAGTGCGCATGGAGTTCATTCTATAGCCACGCCCGTGCGGTAGGATGGCGCCACCGAAGGCGAGGCAACTATGAGCAAGTACGCGGAGAAGGCGTGGGGACTCGGATTCATCGGGGTGATCGCGGCGATGGCAGGTGTCGGATGTGGCAACGGGGCCGCGACGGTGAGCGCGCCCGGCTTCGACGTCATGGAGCGTTCGATCGTGGAGCTCGGGGCGGCGCTTGATGCCGGTGAGGTGACGTCTCGTCAACTGGTGACCGGATATCTCGCGCGCATCGCGGCCTACGACACGCGTGGTCCGGGATTGAACGCGATGGTGCTCCTCGGCGACGACGTGCTGATGGTGGCTGACGCTCGTGATGCCGAACGTGCGCAGGGGCAGGTGCGGGGCCCACTGCACGGCGTGCCGGTCGTGGTCAAGGACAACTACGACACCGCCGACATGCCGACCAGCGCCGGGACCATCGGGCTGGCCACGTCGATTCCGCCGGACGACGCGTTCCAGGTCCGGCGCTTGCGAGAGGCGGGCGCCATCATTCTTGGGAAGACGAACATGCACGAGCTGGCTCGCGGCATCACCACCGTGAGCTCGATCGCGGGACAAACACGGAATCCGTACGATCCGTCGAGGAATCCAGGAGGGTCGAGTGGCGGTACCGGCGCCGCCGTTGCCGCCAGCTACGCGGCGGTCGGCATGGGCAGCGACACCTGCGGGTCGATCCGTATCCCCTCGGCGCATCACGCGCTGGTGGGGCTCCGTGGCACCCGTGGCCTGGCCAGCGGTGACGGCATTATTCCGCTGTCCACCACGCAAGACATCGGCGGACCGCTTGCGCGGTCGGTCGAAGACCTGGCGATCACGCTGGACGCGACGGTGGGACCCGATCCAGCTGACCAGACGACCCAGCGCGGTGTGGGGCGTATCCCGGCCACCTTTACCGACGCCCTCGATGCCGGCGGGCTTCGGGGCGCTCGGGTCGCGCTGCTCGACGAGTTGCTCGGGGACACCGGTGCCGAACGTCCGGTGCGGTCCGTCATCGAGGCGGCCGCCGAGGAGATGACGGCCGCCGGGGCCGAGCTGGTGGAGATCGGCGAGACCGACTTCGGCGCCCTGCTGGACGGGGCGTCGCTGATCGGGCTCGAGTTCAAGTTCGACTTCGACCGCTATCTGGACAGCACCCCGGGAGCGCCGGTGGGTTCGCTGGCCGAGCTCGTCGAGCGAGGCCTCTATCATCAGGTGCTTGGCTCGGGCGCCCTACAGGCGTCGCTGGACGTCGAGTCGCTCGACACCGACGAGTATCGGGCCCGCCGGACGAAGCGTGACGACGTGCGTCTGGCCGTCGAGGCCCTGCTCGACGAACATGATCTGACGGCGCTCATCTATCCCACCATTCGTCAGACGGCTCGCCCAATTGGCCAGGGGCAACCTGGCAGCAACTGCGCCCTCAGCGCGATTTCTGGCTTGCCGGCCATCACCGTCCCGGCCGGCTACGCCACCGACGGCATGCCGGTGGGGCTGGAGATGATTGGCCGGGAGTTCGCCGAGGCCGACCTCATACGATTAGCCTATGCGTTCGAGCAGGCCACCGGTCATCGGCGCTCACCCGACAGTACGCCGAGTCTCGTGACTCCCCCGGCGCCAGAGCATGTCGAGGTGGGATACGACAGCGTCGATGGAATTGGATTGCGGGCGCGGTTCGATCTCGACCGAACAACACGCAGCTTGCGCTACACGGTCACGGTGCACGGCCTCCTGGATGACGACGTGTTGTTTTCCCACCTGCACCGGGCGAGCGCCGGCGCCGCCGGCCCGGTGACCCACCTGCTCGGTGGTCGAGCCCAGTCCCGGATGTCCGGTGTCGTGGCCCTCTCAGCGGCGGAATTACGGAGCCTTGGCGACGGCGATCTCTACGTGGATGTCCACACCACGTCGGACCTGGACGGCGTCCGCGCCGACATCACCTGGCCAGAGTTGGAGTAAAAAGCACTCGCGATGCGGGAAACGTGTCGACGAACCCGGAGTGCGGCAAAGATGCTCGCTTCCGAAGCCCGCCTACGGCGCCAACGTGAGCTCAGCCCCTGGTCCCACCGGCAGACCGAGGGTCATCCAGATCATTAGCAGAATTGACCAGCACATGAAGAACGTGACGGTGTAGGGAAGCATCGTGGCGACGACCGTGCCGATGCCGGACCGTTTGTCGTAGCGCTCGAAGAACGCGACGATCAGGGCGAAGTAGGACATCATGGGCGCGATGATGTTGGAGGTGCTGTCACCGATGCGGTAGGCGGTTTGGGTCAGCTCAGGTGTGTAGCCGAGCAACATGAACATCGGCACGAACACTGGCGCCATGATGGCCCACTTGGCGGAGGCGCTGCCCATGAAGAGGTTGATGAACGAGGACAGCAGTACGAAGCTGAGCATGAGCGGGATACCGCCTAGCCCCGAGCTGCGCAACGTTTCAGCCCCTTTCACCGCCATGATCAGACCCAGGTTGGTCCAGTTGAAGTAGGCGACGAACTGGGCGGCGAAGAAGACCAGCACCAGGTAGGTGCCGAGCGTGCTGATCGTCTTGCCCATCCCGTTCATGACGTCGGCGTCGTTCCGAAACGCGCCGGTCGCGGCGCCGTATGCCACCCCGACCACGGTTCCGCCGAGGAAGATGAAAGCAACGATTCCCGAGAGAAATGGCGATCGCAGCAATCCGCCTGTCTCCGGGTTGCGGAGGAATCCGTCGGCCGGCACCGTTCCCCAGAGCAGGAACGCCACGAACACCGCCGCCGCCAGCAGGGCGTATCCAAGCCCCCGTCGTTCGATGCTCGAGAGCTCCTGCAGTACATCCGGCGCGTCGGTGTCTCCCTGTCCTTCGTAGGGGCCCAATCGAGGAATGACGATGCGTTCGGTGACCCACGTGCCCGCGGTGGCGATGATAAAGGTGGACACCACCATGAAGTAGTAATTGGCCGCGGGGTTCACGCGGTACCCGTCGTCGACGATACGGGCCGCCTCTTCGGACAGGCCAGCGAGCAGTGGGTCGACGGTGCCGAGCAGCAGGTTGGCACTGTACCCGCCGGACACGCCGGCGAAGGCGGCCGCGAGCCCAGCGATCGGATGCCGCCCGGCCCCCAGGAAAATGATGCCTCCCAACGGTACCAGCAGGACGTAGCCGATCTCGCTGGCGGTGTTCGACAGGACGCCCGCGAGCACGATCACGAAGGTGAGCAGGTGCTTCGGAGCCGACAGGACGAGCAGCCGCAGCCCGGCCCCGATCAAACCGCTGCTTTCCAATACGCCGATGCCGAGCATCGACACCAGGACGGTCCCCAGCGGTGCGAAGCTGGTGAAGTTGGTCACCATCTCCGTCAAGATTCGATGGAGTCCGGCGACCGTGGCCAAGCTCACCGGCTGAATCAGTTCGCCGGTTCCAGGATGCACGACTTCGATCCCGGTCCGGGCCGCAATGGCCGAAACCAGTATGATGACGCCGGCCAGAATCGCGAACAACGTGCCGGGATGCGGGAGGGCATTGCCCCCACGTTCGACCGTGGTGAGGAAGACACTCAGAGCCCGACTCAGAAACGCAGTGCGACCGCTCATGGCGCGGAACGGGTCAACGTGGCCGGCCGGGGCGCTGGCAGCATCGTGCTATCCTACGTGGGCTGTCTGAGCTTTGCCAGTACAGCCTAAATCCTCCGACTGCCCCTGTCCGAAGATGCCCGATCCGCACCCCGAGCGCGGCTCACTGGTGAGCCAGCGGACCGTCGCCACGGCGGTCGGGGTCGGCGCCGCTCGTCGACACATCCTGCTCTGTTGCGACCAGACGAAGCCGAAGTGCTGCGACCACGCCCGTGGGCAGGTCGCCTGGGACTATCTCAAGCGACGCCTCCGCGAGTTGGGGCTGTCCGAGCAGGGCGGCGTGTTACGCACGAAAGCCAATTGTCTGCGCGTCTGTGAGGGCGGTCCGATAGCCGTCGTCTACCCGGAAGGTGCCTGGTATCGGGAGTGTGACCCGCCCGTCCTCGAGCGGATTATCCAGGAGCATCTGGTGAGTGGACGCGTGGTCGCGGCGTTCTGCATCCAAGAGCAGCCGCTGGTCGCCGGCCCCGGTCCGAGGGGCTGACCCACAGCGACGGATCTGTGGGTGTGGTGTCGTTCCCGACACAGGTGTCGTGATTGATGCCTTCTTGAGACAGAATGGCGGCCCGATACGCGCTCGTTCGATCCAGTTGGAATTATTGCAACACTCTTATTTGTAGCGATTTACAACAGTCTATCTTGGCTCTGCCTGAACATGGCCCGATCATTGCTTCAGGTGGAGGTAGCGTCCGTCCAGATGGCCCCTGACGCGGGCTAGGGCCTGACCGGAGCCGTCTGGGATGACACTGAAGGGTTTTGCTCCCGGCCGTGGGCACCCGGTTGCCAATCGGTTGCACCGTCGGCTATATCCCGCTTACGACCCACCACAGCCCGGCTGTGGCCGACATTGTCGGCGACGCCGGGTCCTTCCTTGTACGGACCTGCGCGAGTACCCGCCGCCGACATTGACAAGAATCGGCCGCGCTCGCTACTGTGACGTTGACCGCCGTGGGGCGCGTGAAGGGTCGGTGAACCGTCACCGAACCGTTGCGGTGTGATGGAACCAGCAACGTCCCACTCCAGCCGAGCGAGCCTATGAAATTTACCGGAGTCTTCGCGCCGATCCCCACGCCGTTCGACGACGATGGCGCGCTCGACCTGGACGCCTGGCGCAGCAACCTCGATCGGTGGGTGGGGACCGGGCTCCATGGACTCGTGGTCCTCGGGTCGAACGGCGAAGCGCCGCTGATCGACGACGACGAATCGGAGCAGCTCATTGCCACGGCACGGCCGCGGATTCCCGCCGGTCGTCTGTTGATTGCCGGTACCGGACGCCAGTCAACCAAGTGCGCCATTGATGCATCCCGGCGGGCGGCGGATGCGGGCGCCGACGCCGTCCTCGTCCGGACGCCGTCCTATTTCAAAGGGCAGTTAACGACGTCGTCGTTCATCCGACACTACTCGGCCGTGGCCGACGCCTGCCCCGTGCCGGTGTTGCTGTACAACTTCTCGGGCTTGACCGGCGTGACGTTGCCGGTCGCGGCAGTGGCTGCGTTGTCGAGTCACGAGAACATCGCTGGCATCAAGGAGTCTGGTCCCGACATGAGCTATGTCGGTGAACTGATTAGGGCGGCGGGCGACGGGTTCGGCGTGCTGGTCGGGTCGGCCCCGACATTCTTCAGTAGTCTCCTGCTGGGGGCCGACGGCGGGATCATGGCGTTGGCCTGCGTTGCGCCCGATGCGTGCCTGCGGATCTACGAACTGGTGCGGGCCGGGCGGCTCGACGAGGCCAGAGCACTACAGCGGCAGGTGTCGCCGCTGGCCAAGCTCATCACGTCGGTGCACGGGATTCCCGGGTTGAAAGCGGCCCTGACCCACCTCGGCTATATCGGCGGCCCGGCCCGTCCCCCGCTCCAACCGATCGCTGGCGATGCTGTCGCACAGATCGCTCATGAGATGGATCTGCTGGCCGAGATCACGTGCGGCGTACCCGTCTGAGCCTGCCGCGTTCATCATGCGCATGACCTATCGGTGCTTCGTTTTGTCGCTCGCCGTGTTGGGGCTGGCCGGCGGCGCCCGGAATCCAGTCACCGGGGCGCGCGAGTTCGTCATGATGACGGAGGCCCAGGAGATCGCGCTGGGGCGTGAGTCCGACGAGTAGGTACGCAGCCAGATGGGGCTGTACGACGACGACGAGTTGCAGCAGTACGTCAGCGAGATCGGGCTCCGGATGGCCGCGCGCTCGCACCGTCCCGACCTGCCGTGGAGCTTCGCCGTGGTCGACTCGCCCGCGGTCAATGCGTTCGCTATACCAGGCGGCTACATCTATCTGA
>PAUN01000024.1 GCA_002712885.1 Acidobacteriota bacterium | reverse complement strand
GGATGAGCGGCACGGTGGTCAACGGCGGCCATCCGGCGGCGCGCGCTATTCGGCTGAAGGAACCGTCGGCGCCTACTACCGTGGTGGCGTTCAGTTCTTCCGTCGAGCCGTTGCGCCCCACCTCGAGCGTGACGCCGTCGTCAGTGGCGGTGAGGCTACGCACGCGGCTGCTCAGGCGGAGATCGACACCGGCGCCCTGAGCCAGTTCGGCCAACCCCGGCACCAGCACCGCGCGTTCAATGATGAGGTCCGGCTCAGACAGCAAAATCGTCGCGTGGCGCCCGTCTGTCCGCAGCTCGAACCGGCTGATGGTGTTCACCACAGCGCGGTCGCCCACTGGACCCAGCAGGTCGCGCATTCGGCGGGTAACAATCAGCGTCCTCGGCTCGGGCGACCAGTCGTCGGCACCTTCGAGCAACGTGACCGGACGGCCGGCCCGAGCCAGCCGCTCGGCCGCGAACAGTCCAGTGGCAGAGCCGCCGACAATCGTCACGGGCGCGGAGCCATTGCCGAGCGTCATGCAGTGCAGACCCGGTCGCCACTTCCGGGCGTCGAGGCGCCCGGCGAACCAGGCGAGCGGAGCGCGCGTACCGCGAGCATGCAAAGCGTCGTGACAATGGCCAGCGCGACCGTGGCCGGTGATGCCGTGGCGTTCAGAATGGTCACCTTGTTCCTGAGCGGGTCCTAAGTGGACGCGGTCTCCTGCTGCTCATAGGGCGCCCGCTCGAGCCAGACAATCGCGCCGACCCCGGCCACGCCGACCATACCGGCGACCGGCCACGCCGCAGGGGAGCCGACGAGGGCAACCACCCAGGCCAGGAGCCCGCTCAGGATTCCAACGCCGTACATCACATTGACCGCCTGCGTGTGGCTGAGCCCCAGGGCGACGAGGCGATGGGCGGTGTGGTCCTTCCCGGGCGAAGAGAACGGCACCAGTCCTCGCCGTACACGGGAGACAGTCACCAGCGTGGTGTCGAAGATCGGCACGGCGAGGATCAACACCGGAATCATCCAGCTCACGGTCGGCGCCAGCTCGGGAAAACGCAGCTTGATCCCCAGGGTGCCGGCCACCAGACCGAGCAACATGGCGCCGCCGTCGCCCAGAAAGATACGCGCCGGCCTGGCGTTGAAACGAAGAAAACCGAGTGACGCCCCCAGAATGGCCGCCGCCAGCGTCCCCACCAGCAGTTGGCCACCAACCGCCGCGAACGAGACGCTGAACGCAGCCACGATCGCGGCCACGCCGGCACATAAGCCGTCCATATGGTCGAGAATGCTGAAGGCGGCGATGATGCCCACAAACCAGACGAACGACAGCGCGAAATCGAGCCAGAGGCCAGGGAACCCGAGCACCGGGACCGCAGCGGTCAGATAAAAAATCTCGCTGTGCATGTCGGTGGCAATCAGGATCACCGCCGCGAACGGCATGGCCAACATCAGCTTCACCTGATGATGCAGTATGCCGCGATCGTCGAGAGTGCCCACTACGAGCGCCACGGTGGAGGCAACGAAGATGCCAAGCATTTGCGACCACTCGTCGTCCTCGACGAAGACCGCGATCGCGAACACGGTGGCCAGATAGACCGCCAGCCCACCCAGCAGCGGCATCGGTGTGCCGTGCACCTTGCGTGGCCCGGGCTGGTCGATGAGCCCGACCTTGAAGGCGAGGTCGCGGGCGGCCGGCGTGAAGGTCGACGAGGCAAGGAACGCGGCCGAAAAGGCCAGCAGATCAGACAAGATGATGCTTTTCATGATCCCGCGCGGCTCGAGCATCGCACTAGCGTGGCCCGTCACCTGTTGACACAGGCGCACTGGCTTCCGGCTCTCCGGGACTATCGAGGTCGACAAGCGGTAGTTTCGCGTCGGCAATTCGCGTAAACAGCGGCTGTGCGTCCTTGGTCGGGTCCGGATGCACGGCGGCGGCCGACACCGCGGGGATGTCCGGACCCACATCGTCGCGGAGGAAGTAGGCGTTGATGCCCCGAGGCTCGACGAGAATCAACCGATATCCTTTCGTGCGGCCGAGCCACTCGAACGCGGCCAGCGAGGCCCCGTAGTAATGCGGAGTGACCGTCTTGAAGCTCGCCCGGTCGAACGCTGCATCGTAGGGCACGGTTACGGTGCGCTCGGGGCCGAACGCGCCGTTGAATTCCAGAATGACCATGCGGGGCGAGCAGGCGTTGAGCTCACGCCAGATCCAAAAATCGTTGCCGTCGATATCCAAACTCAGCAGGTCGATCTCCCCAGACATGTCGCTGTCGATCACGAGCTGATTAATGTTGTCGATGGTGATCCAAGCCCCCCT
Organism: Acidobacteriota bacterium; assembly: GCA_002712885.1. Taxonomy (GTDB): domain Bacteria; phylum Acidobacteriota; class Vicinamibacteria; order Vicinamibacterales; family UBA8438; genus UBA8438. The sequence goes on along the minus strand of PAUN01000024.1, from coordinate 41,165 downwards.
CGCACGAACGCCAGGCCGCCCGAAGCGGGCGACCAGTCGTTTGGCCCGTTCCGGACTACCGTCCACCATCAGACCGGTCCAGCCACAGTGCTCAGCGAGAAAGCCGCTGTTCCCCCCGTTGGTCCCAGCTCCGATCTCAACAAACCGGCGGTTGGTCTCACCCACCAGCTTGATCAACGCGAGCGTGATGCCGTCCTCCTCGTTCTGCGACCGCTCGTGAAACCGTTGTGACAGGACGTTCTGCGGGAACGGCAGCGCGGTCTGGTCGAGATACGCGTGCCGGACCAGCGACTGCACATTGCGCGCGACATGGCGGAGACGGCCATCCATTCCTCGTGTCTGACTACCGAGCTGCGTCTCCAGGCGGCTCAACCGCTCCGACAGTCCGCGGTCTACGAGGTGCGCGACCTTCTCGGCGGCGCTCTGATGCTCGCGGAGCAATTTGTCGATCCGTTCCTGCGCAGCGAGGATGTCGCGTCGAGACGCCAATCCCATCACGCGCAGCAGCTGCGCCCTCGCCGCGGTGTAGAGGGCAACGAGCCGGCCGGCCGAGCTGCCTGCACTCACGCGTCCACCCCGGCCCCCTCAGCGTGGTCCGCGGGGTCGGTGAGCCGCAGACGCACCGTGCGGAAGTCGGCCACACTCCCCCCATCCACCGATATCGTCATTCCGTAGTCCCCATCACCACCCCCTTGGCCGCCAGCAATTCCAGATACAACTCCTGCATGTCGGCGACAAGCCGCGTCGCCATGAAACGTTGCTGAACATCGGCCCGGGCCGCGGCTCGCATAAGCCCCGACCCTTCCTGGTCCGTCAGCACCTGACCGATCGCCGACGCCAGCGCCAGCGGGTCGTCGGTCGGCACCAGGGTGCCGGTGCGACCGTCGTCGATGAGGTCCGGCAGGCCGCCCACCCGGGTGGCCACCACGGCGCACCCGGCCGCCATCGCCTCGATGGCCGACACAGGCGTGCCTTCATTGCGAGACGATACCGCCAGCACGTCCAGGTCCGCGTAGATGGTGGCCAAGTCGTGCCGCCACCCCGTGAAGAAGACACGGCCATGTAGGTCCGCCTGCCGAGCTCGCGCTTCGAGCTCGCCTCGTAGCACGCCGTCGCCCACGACGACGAACCGGGCGGTGGGCCACCCAGCGAGCAGACGGGCCGCAGCGTCCAGAAACAGCGCATGGTTCTTGATGGGAAACAGCCGCCCCACGATGCCGACCAGCGGGGCATCCGACGCCACGCCGAGTTCCTGACGTAACGCGCCTCGCTGCGCGCTCACGTCGAACAGCGGAGCCAGGTCGAGCCCGAGCGGCACCACGCGAAATCGCTCGGCCGGCGCCACCCCAAACTGGATCAGATCGTCGCGCACGCGGTCGCTCACGGCGATAAGCTGATCCGACAAGCGGGCCAGACCACGCTCCATCAACTGGAGCACACGGGTCTTGGCCTGACTGTAGTAGCCGCTCAATACGTGCCCGTGGTACGTGTGCAGCACCACCGGCACCCCGGCTGCGCGTGCAGCCAGCCGGCCGAGAAAACCAGCCTTCGCGGTATGGGTGTGTACGACGTGAGGCCGGATACGACGCGCCAACGCGGTCAACTTGGCCAGCGCCACGATGTCGCGCGGCGTGAACGACGCCTGACCCCGGATTTCAGGGATGACCAGCGGCTCCACCCCGCGGGATCGGGCGTAATCGAGCAATGTCCCTTCGCCGGGATTCTCGGTACCGGTGACGAGCCAGGAACGGAATCGTTGATTCTCGTCCATCCCGGCGTTGAGCAGCGCGACGTGTCGCGCGGGTCCTCCGACGTTGAGACGAGCAATAACCCGCAAGACACGCACCGGACCGGAGGACGGCTCTTCGTCGCGCGGACTCATGACAGCGGCAGCGCCGTCATCATCTCACCTCGGCGATCGATGAACGTCCGGTGCCACAACTCGAGCATGAGCAGGCTCCACAGTCGGGCGTGATGCTGCGCCCGACCCTTCGCGTGATCGTCGAGATAGCGACGCACGGTCGCCGGCTCGAAGTAGCCCCGCTCGGTGGCCCGCTTCCCCAGTAGCACGTCGCGTGCGGTATCACGCAGGCTGCCTCGAAACCAGTCGTCCAACGGTACGCCGAACCCTGCCTTGGGCCTATCCAGCACGGCGGACGGGAGCTGCGTGGCCATGACCTGCTTCAGCAGGTACTTCGACGTGCGACCGCGCAGCTTCATCGACACCGGCAACCTGGCCGCGAACTCCACTACATGATGGTCGAGCAGCGGCGAACGCACTTCGAGAGAGTGCGCCATCGACGCAATGTCCATCTTTACCAGGAGATCGTCCGGCAGGTACATCACGATGTCGGTGTGCGCCAGCTTCTCTACGTCGCTCGTGGCGTCAGACTCGGCCCAGCGCTGCTCGAGAAGACGGAGCGAACTGTTGTCACCTTGGTCACCCGCGCCACCCATACCGCGCGATTGGCGTGCAAAATCCCGGGTGTAGAGCTCCTGCTTCTGCTCGTCGAGTGTCACGCTAAGCCAGCGGCCGTATCGCCGGACCGGGTCCGTGGCCAGAGCGCTGACAAACCGTCGAAGCCGTGTCGTGGTTGAACGGGCGGACCCGCTGACCAGCCAGCCGGCGCCCCGCGCCGCCAGCCGCCGGAGCGGGCGCGGTACCCGGTCGAGCTTCGCGGCGAGTATGGACGCGGCATATCGGTCGTACCCGAGAAACGACTCGTCGCCGCCGTCACCACTTAGTGCCACCGTGACCTGTCTACTCGCCATTTCGCTCAGACACCAGGCGGGCAGCGCGGACGAATCGGCGAACGGCTCGTTGTAGTGATAGACCAGCTGAGGCAGCAGCGCGGCGGCGTCCGGGCGGACGGTCAACTCGCGGTGTTCGGTGCCGAACTCGGTGGCCACCGACCGGGCGAACCGACGCTCGTCATAGGCCGGCTCGTCAAACCCGATAGAGAACGTCCGAATCGGGCCGTTCGTGGCGCGCCGCATCAGGGCCACCACGGCGCTCGAATCGAGCCCTCCACTCAGCAGGGCGCCCACCGGCACGTCGGCCATGAGGCGACGCTCGACGGCCTGGCCGAGCAGGTGGTCGAGTTCCTCGATCAGCGTCGCTTCCGACTCCTCTCGCTTCGACTCGTATGAGAGCGACCAGTAGCGGGTGATCTCAACCTGACCAGCCCGGGCAACCAGGTAGTGCGCCGGCGCCAGCTTCCGCATGTTGCGGAACGCGCTCCACGGCGACGGCACATACCCGTAGGTCAGATAGTGGTGAATCGCTTCGAGGTCCGGCTCGGCCGGCACCGTGTCGTCCTGCAGCAGCGCCTTCGGTTCGGACCCGAACACCAGACTGTGACCATCGTGCCAGTAGAACAGCGGTTTCTGCCCTAGCCGGTCCCGGGCCAGCAGCAACGATCGGGTCCGTGCGTCCCAGAGGGCGAAGGCGAACATCCCGTCGAGTCGCCGGACGCAGCCGGCGCCCTCGTCCTCATACAGATGGATGATGGTCTCGGTGTCGCTGTCCGATCGAAACCGATGACCTCGGGCCTCGAGCTCAACGCGGAGCTCACGAAAGTTATAGATCTCGCCGTTGAACACCAGGCGAATCGCGCCGTCTTCGTTCGCCATCGGCTGCGCGGCCCGATCGGACAGATCGATCACGGCCAGCCGTCGACTGCCCAGCCCGATGCCACCGTCGGTCCAGACCCCCTGGGCGTCCGGTCCTCGGTGCTCCAGCGCCGCCGTCATGCGGTGCACCAATCCAGGCTCTACCCTGGCGCCGAGACCGTCGACTAACTTGCCGGCGATGCCGCACATGTATCGTGGTCCATTCGTTGCGCCAGGCTGGCGTCGATCAGCGACGACATCAGTTCCAGACGTGCCGCCCAGCTGTTTTCGTGGGCAACCGCCACCCGCCGTTCAACCGCAGCCGAATCCGGGTGAGACAGTTCTGCGTCGACGGCCGACTCGAACGCGGCCGCGTCGGCAGCCACCCGAATCACCGGACCGTGGGTGCGGTTGAAGCGTTCGATCTCCGACAGCGGTGTCGCCACCACGCCGAGGCCCATGGCGAGATACTCGTTGAGCTTGGCCGGATAGACATGCCCAGTGTAGTCAGTCAGCCGATACGGGACGGTCGCCACGTCGAATCCCCGCAGATACCGTGGCACCTGGTCGGGTCCTCGTGTGCCGAGGGCATGCACGTTGGGCAGCCGGGTCAACGCCGACGCGTCCGTCTGCAACGGTCCGACGAGCACCAGACTCCAGTCGGGGCGCCGCACCGCCAGGGCCGCCAGGAGCTGTTGGTCTACCCACTGATGGAGTCCGCCGAGATAGCCAACCACCGGACGCGGGATGGCCGCGAGATCCGCCGGCAGCGGCTCGTCCACCAGGCGCGCACGCTCGAAGCGCGCAACGTCGACACCGGAGGGCACCAGATGGGCGTGCGTGTTCAAGGCCGCGGCGCGCTCGAGCAGTGGCTGCGACGTCGTAAACACCAGGTCTGCTTCGGCGAAGCACTGCGACTCCGTGTCGCTCAGACGCGCCGCCGACGGCGAGCTGGCCGACAAATGATCCACGCAGTGAAAGATGGAAAGCGCGGGGTTCAAGGACCGGGCGATGGATCGGCTCAGCGGCGTGGGCAAGAAATTCCAGACGATTGGACGGGCCGAGCCCCAGTCGGCCGTGCGACGCAGGATGGCGCGTCGTAAGATCCGGCGGTTGAGCGCCTGCGCGGCCTTCGAGTATGGCAATGGCACCACGACGGGTGAATAGACCCTGACGTTCACCGGGCGCCGATTCCCGGCCCGGGCATGAGGGCCACGGCCCGGCGGCCCAACCGTTGTCAGCCTCCTCCACAGGCGTGGCAGGTCGCGCAGGCCGGGGACTCGGACGCCGGTTGACTCGACGAACAGGACTCGATTCCCGTTGTCGGCAAGCGACGACATGATCTGCTGGTGGCCCTGCCACAAGAAGTCCCAATCGATCGACGAGAGACACACGATGTTGCGGTCACGCAGCATCGTCGTCAGGACCTCCCACCCTGTCCCTAGCCCGCACTATTCATGAACCCACGCCTGCAACGACGAATCTTCGGCAACTCGAGCCTGCGCCGTTTCGCTTCGCGCGTTCATGAATAATGCGGGCTAGCCGGCGTGGAGTCCGAGATACAGCTCCTGTGTGCGCCGCACCATCCGACCGGCTGAAAATCGCTCGCGCGCAACCACACTGGCCTGGGAGGCGATCCGATCCGCCAGCGTCCGATCGGCCAACAACTCCAGCATGGCGTTTGCCAACGCCTCGGGGTCGCGTGGGGGCACCACGCGCGCGGTCACCCCGTCGTCAACCACTTCGGGGATACCGCCGACCCCGGTCGTCACCACGGGACGACCGAGCGCCATCGCCTCGACGAGTGTGATCGGTAGCCCTTCCGAGAGGGAGGGCACCACGACCAGGTCGCTGGCTCGCATCAGTTCGAGCGCGTCCGGGATCTCGCCGGGAAACGTCACCCGTGCGCTCACTCCGAGACGGTCGGACAACGCCTGCATGGCGGCTCGGCTCTCTCCCTCGCCAGCCAGCACGAACCTGGCGTCTGGATGAGCCGCCAGCACCGCCGGCACGGCGCGAATCAGAAACTCGTGCCCCTTGATCGGGAAAAAATTGGCAACGACCGAGATACGAGGACAGCCCTCTCCCCACCGACCGACGGAGCCGGCACGGCCCGCATATCGGGCCATGCGGTCGTCATCGTCCACATCCACGCCGTTCTCGATCACGCACAGACGCGTATGCGGCACCCGAACTCCGGGACGGGTCAGCAGGTCGTCCGCCACGTACTGCGATGGTGCGATGACACGGTCGCAGCCGCGATAGATAGCCCGAAACACGCGCGACAGGCCCTGGCGTCTCGCGCGTTTCACCCCGGAGACGCCGACCGGCAGGAAATAGGCACCCGCGACGCTACTCACTACGCGACGGATACCGGCGAGCCGGGCGGCCAGCCCGCCAAGCACATCGGCCGTCCAGAGATGGGTGTGCACGAGATCGCACCGCGACTCCCGCATGAGCGCGGCGAGCCTGGTGATGGTGCGCGGTCGGCGCAGGTCAACGAGATCCAGGTGCCAGACTTGGGCGGCGTGGCGACGGTAGGTCTCGGCCATCGAGCCGCGGCCGTGGCAGGCTACGACGACCTCGAACCGTTCCGGGTCGAGCCCTTGCAGGAGGGTCGCAAAGACCTGTTCGGCGCCGCCGGCCCCGGAAGCCGCGATGACGCTGAAAAGTCGGATGCGCTCCACAAGTTCGAACTGTGCCGTGTTTCCGGTCCAGCTCCTGCTACGCCTTCAGGGCCGCGGCCACGGACGACACCAAGCCGCCGACATCGAGCTGGTGGTGCGCCAGCACCTCGTCGTTCGTGCCGCACACTGGTAGTTCGCGAACACCGATGGCGGTCACTGGGACCGCAAGCCCGAGCTGGGCAATCCGGCTCGCAAGCATCTGGCCCTGACCGCCGTCGACGTAGTGGTTGTCGAGCGTGAAGACCCGTTGCGCATCGCCCACCGCCCCCCGGAGCCAGGCGGCATCGACCCGATTCAACCATGGAAGGTCAATGACTCGTGCGTGCACACCGTGCTCGGCCTGGAGGCGCTCGGCCGCGTGATACGCGTTGCTCAACAGCCAGGGCCCGGCGCCGACGAGTGCAATATCGCGGCCAGGCCGAACCACGGTGCCGACACCGAGCTCGAGCGTGTAGTCGGGCGGCAGCGCAAACGGCACGGGCCAGCCGAGCGACACCAGCCGGATGTAGNTGCTCTGGGCCGTCTGCTCCAGACAGAACGNCAGCGCGGCCGCCGATTCGACCTCGGTGCAAGGTTCGATGAGGATCAGGTTCGGGATGGCAGCCAAGGCGGAGATGTCGCGGACCGCCTGGTGCGAATGTCCCGGTCCACCAGGAAGCAAGCCGGCCAGCGACCCTACGTAAATGACCTTCGTCCCCTCGCTCGCGTTGTTGTAGATCTGCTCGTTCGGCCGAGCCGAGAGAAAACAGGCAAACGAGTGGACGACCGGCACCAGGCCCTGGCGCGCCATGGCCCCAGCCTGCGACACCATGTCTTGCTCGGCGATCCCGCATTCGACGAACCGATCGGGGAACCGGTCCCGAAACTCGAGCAGACCGCAATCTTTGACCAGATCGGCGTCGAGCGCGACGATAGCAGGGTTGCGGCGAGCGTGCTCGACGAGTGCGCGGCCATACGCGTTCACGAGACGCTCGACCTCCAGCACCGGTTTGCGCGGCGGTCGGCGGGCGGTCTCGAGCACCAGCTCACCCAGACCGGCCTCGCGCAGGCGGTCGCGAGCTGCCGCGGTCAACTCGGCCGCCCCCGTGGCGTACGCCTCTTCGTTGGGCGCACCACTATGGAACAGATACAACGAGTCGGCGGCGAGGGCCGCCGGCCCTTCCATGAAAGAGATCCCCTTTCCCTTGACCGTGTCNGCAATAAGCACCTGCGGCAGGCCGGGAGTGGCGTCCAGGTCGGCGAGGGCCGTGTCGAGCGCCGCGAAGTCATGACCGTCACAGCGGGCGACCCGCCAGCCNAAGCTGGCGAACTTCGCCTCAAGATCGCCGAGAGGACCCACGTCTTCCACCCAGGTGTCGGACTGAATCTTGTTNTGGTCGACGATCACGGTGATCTCGTCGAGTCCCAGTTCGACCGCGGATCCGAGCGACTCCCAGATCTGACCTTCCTGCAGTTCGCCGTCGCCGGTGAGCACAAAGATTCGCCGACGCTGGCCCCGGAGCCGATTGGCCGTGGCGATCCCCTTCGCCTTCGAGATGCCCATGCCCAGCGACCCGGTATTCGCCTGGATGAAAGGCGTCTCGACGTGAGGATGCCCGGCCAGCCCGTCCACCCGGCGCAGCGCGTGCAATAGCTCGAAGTCGAGTAGTCCCAGGCCGGCCAACACGGCGTACAGCGCCGGCGCGTCGTGTCCCTTGGATGACAAAAAGAGGTCGCACCGGTCCTCGCCCTGATCCAATCCCTGCATCTTCTGCAAGAAGAGCCAGGTCATGATGTCGGTCGCACTGAGGCAGGTGCCTGGATGGCCTGACCAGGCGCGCGCTATCGTGTAGAGCACGTTGATACGCGTGTAGGCGGCGAACACCGCGGCACGCCGTAGTGCGTCCAGATCACTCTCGAGCAGCCTCTCGAATGCCGCCCGTGGTACGTAGAACAGCTCGTCTGATTCGACCTGTTCGAGCTGCGATTCACCCATCTCGATTCATCCTCCAAACGCCGCCCGGCTCACGGGCGGCAGCGTCCAGTCCCCACCAGCGACCAGCTCTTGGGCAAGCCGCCAATCCCATTCTTCATTGATGTCAAACCCTTCCCGCTCGTCCGTCTTGAACGGCACGAGGGTGTGACCGGCGATGGTACGCCCCTCGAGCGCCACCCGACTCCAGGCAATCTCAAGGCTCGCATTCTGCACCCAGACCTCCGGCAGCGACGGCATCTGGCTGCTGTGCCATGGCTGCTCCGCCGGACCGAACGGAAGCAACGGGAGCAACCGGTCGCCCCGAATCACCCACATCTTGCCGGGATGCTGACGCACCCGCTCCACCGCCCGAAGCGAATCAACGCCATCCGCACCCNGAAACACGGACCAAGCCCGACGGATCGTGTCNGCGGTCCGGAACGGACTGGTGGGTCTGAGAATGGCGAAACAGTCAAAGGCGCGGTCCGCNGCCCGCAANGCACCCAGCCCATGCTCGACCCACTCGATATCGGGAGACCGCCCGCCGGCCATCGCCGCAGGTCTGAGGAACGGCACGTCGGCGCCGTAGTGCCGCCCGATCTCCGCCGTGGCCTCGTCGTTTGTCGACACCACGACCGCGCCGAATACCCCGGAGTCGAGGGCGCTCGCGATCGTGTATGCGATAAGCGGATGACCACCTAGCACCCGGACGTTCTTGCCGGGCACTCGGGTCGACCCGCTGCGTGCCGGAATGAACGCGACGCAGGACGGTTCCGAGGTCGTAGACGGCATGACGCTACTGTCCTGTCTTTTGCCACGGGCGGCTAGTGCCCTAGACGGCCCCGGGGTCAGCATGGATGTAGATGGTCTTCCAGTCCGAGTAGACGTCGAGCGCTTCGGTCCCAGCCTCACGCCATCCCGTGCCCGACTGACGAAGCCCCCCGAACGGCATGTGCGGCTCGCTGCCGTAGGTGCCTCCGTTGATGGACGCGACACCGGACTTGATGCGACTGAGGAACGTCATCGCCCGGTCGACGTTGGCGGTGTGGATGGCGGCGGTGAGTCCGAACGGCGAAGCGTTTGCCAGAGCGATCGCTTCTTCGAAGTCGGCCACCCGATACATGCAGGCGATCGGTCCGAACAGCTCGGCTTGAGAGATTTCGGCATCGCCGGGGGCACCCTCGAGCAGCGTTGGGGTCATGTAGAACCCGTCACGGTGGGCGTCGTCCACCATCCGGTCGCCGCCGGTCAGCACGGTAGCGCCGGCAGCGCGGGCCCGGTCGACGGCCGACACCATGTTGTCGAGCTGCCTCAAGTTGATGACCGGACCGAGGTCATCCTCGTCGGCCGGCCCGAGTGTCAGGTCCCGGGTGTACTCCAGCAACTGCGCCTTGAAGCGGTCGTAGACCGAGTCGAACACAATGAGTCGGCTGCCAGAGGCACATCGTTGCCCAGCGTTGCTGAACGCGGACAGGCCGGCAATCGTGACGGCTCGGTCGAGATTTGCGTCGTCGCAGACGATGAGCGGGTTCTTCCCCCCAAGTTCCATGCAGACCTTGGCCAGACGCGCCCCGGCGNTGGCCTGAATCTGCCGACCGACACCGCACGACCCGGTGAAACTGATCAGGTCGACGTCGGGATGCTCCACGAGCGGCGCNCCCGCTTCCGGTCCATAGCCCTGAACGACGTTGAACACACCGGGCGGAAGACCGACCTCGTCGAACACTTTCGCCGCGGCCCACGCGGTAGCGGGCGTATCTTCGGACGCTTTCATCACCGCGGCGTTCCCGCACAGCAGTGCGGGATAGGCCTTCCAGGCGACGTTGGCGATCGGGGTGTTGGCCGCAATGATCAGACCAGCGACCCCGAGCGGCTGCCTGACGACCAGCGACGTCCGGTGGGGCACCGCGCTCGTCGTCGTCTTGCCATAGAAACGGCGTCCTTCACCCGCGACGAACAGCCCCATCTCGACCGCGGCACCCGTCTCTCCACGAGCGTCCTGCCGAGACTTTCCGGTTTCAAGTGACACGATCTCCGCGAACTGGTCGCTCCGCTCACGCATCAGTAACGCCGCCTCGCGGAGCAGATCACCCCGGGCGACGGGGGTCATGCCGGCCCAGTCCGGCTGTGCGCGGCGCGCGGCCTCAACGGCGTCCTCGACATCGGCCCGGGTGGAGCGCGCGACGGTGCACAATTCGCGGCCGGTGGCCGGATTCAGATTCGGCAGCGCCTGCCCNTCCTTCGCGTCCTGCTCTCGACCGTCGATCCAGTTCGGCACGTGCGGCGGTATCAACGACGTTGCGTGCATCTCGATGGGGTCCTCTCGACGTGTTGTGGCGGGGCCGTGGCTGTGCAGCGACCGCGACCGCCGTCCGTGCCTGTGTTGACGTGTTCGGCGCTGGCCTGTGCGGCGATGCGCCACTACCAGGCGGTAAAACCACCGTCGACCCGCAGCTCGGTGCCGGTGACGTAGGCCGAGGCGTCGGACGCGAGAAACCGAAGTGGGCCGGTCAGGTCTGCGGCCTCGGCCATTCGGCCGAGCGGCACCCGGTCGTTGAACTTGCGCTGGAACTCAGGGTCCTGGGCACCCAGCACGCCGCCGGGAGACAGCGCGTTGACGCGGACCCCGTACGGTCCCCACGCTGTCGCCAGATACCGGGTCAAATTGACCACAGCTGCCTTCGAGGCGCCATAGGCCGGCGGCTTCAAGAACGGCGGGTCCAGGTTCATGTGGTCGTACAGGCGAAGGTCCGGCGACACGCTGGCGTAGAGCGAGCCGATGTTGATGATCGAACCACGTCGCGCTTTGACCATCTCGCCCCCAAACACTTGGGAGACCTGAAACGTCCCGAGGGTATTGACTTCGAGAATCGCACGGCTGACGTCCATCGGGACGTCTTCCATCCGATAGGATGCCGCGCGATCAGCGGAGGCCGGCTGGTCGATGCCGGCATTATTGACGAGCACCGAAGCCACCCCCATCGTCCCGGCGCAGGCGGCCTGGGCCACCACAAGCGAGTCCCGATCCATCACGTCGGCGTGGTGCAGACGGAGTCGTGGGGCGCCTGTCGAATGCGTCACCTGAGAGTACCGATCCAGCAGCGACTGCAGGCCGGAACTCACCGCCGCCCGCTCAAGGTCGAGGGCGAACACCCGCGCGCCGGCATCCAGGAGCGCGCCAACCCAGATCGGCCCCAGCATGCCGGACGCGCCGGTCACGACGGCGACCGTATCATCGAGTTGAAACTGATTTTCCATGAGACGGGGGGCTTGTCCGGACCGCCAGCGGGCATGGGCGGGCCCGTGGACGAGACCGGCCACGGATGCTAGTGCCCTAGCCTTCGCGCGCGAGCTCAAGCTGTTCGAGCGACAGCGCGTCGTCGGTCGTCAACGCGACCTTGGTGACCGACCCGAGCACGCGGTCGATTTCAACCGGGGCGAGCCCGTCGCCGGGGGACTTCACGGCAATGTCATCCGAGGACAGCGTGTGTCCGGCCTGCAGGTCGCGGGCCGCGACCAGCTTCTTCCCCATCTTCAGCACCGGCCCCTCCTCGCTCGGAAAGACAACCTTCTTTCCGTCGCCCAGGCTCAGACGCGCCCGCTCGAGGTCGCGGGTCATCTTGCGCATGCCGACCGGCTCGAGCGAGAAGACGTTATCGGTCCCCTTCATCGCCCGGTTCAGGGTGAAGTGCTTTTCGATGACGCGCGCGCCCAGCACGTAGGAAACGACCGGCATGGCGATACCGTTATCGTGCCCGGAGTAACCGACGACGATATCTGGGAATCGTTGGCGAAAAGTCTCGATCGCCCGTAGGTTGAGTTCATCGAACTCCACCGGATAGCCGCACGTGCACTGCATGATGCAGAGCTGTGTATTGATCGCCATGACCGTGTCGTAGGCGCGTTCGACGTCTTCCATCGTCCCGCCGCCCGTGCTCACGAGCACCGGTTTCCCAAACGCCGCGACGTGCCGTAGTAGCGGCAGGTTCCGCAGGTCGGCCGACGCGATCTTGTACGCGGGCATGCCCAGCGCTTCGAGAAAGTCGGCGCTGCGTATGTCGAACGCGGTGGCAAAAAAATCCAGGCCCAGTTCGGCGGCATACCCCTTCAGCTCAGCATACTCCTCGCGGCCGAATTCGAGGGCCTCGCGGTGCTCACCGTAGGTCGCGCCAAAACTGTTCTCGTTCTCGTACGGCTTGTCGAAGGCCGCCTTGGTAAAGAGGGTCCGGTTGTCCCGCTTTTGCAACTTCACTGCGCTGACGCCGCACGATTGCGCCTGCCGGAACATCTCCTTGGCCGTCTCGAGCTTGCCCTGATGGTTGTGCCCAACCTCCGCAATCACATAGGTAGGGTTCTCGTCGTTCACGACGTGCTGCCCCAGCTTCAATTCGCGTGACATCGTCCGATTCTCCTCGTCGAGGTAGGTGAAGAACTATGGATAGCTAGCCGCGTATGCGGGACACCAGGGCATCCCAGCCCAGCGCGCCGGACGCTGTCGCCCGCGCGTTGTCGGCGATGGACTGCAGCGGGTCCGGCTCCGTCGGCAGCGTCTTGCACCGGTGGATATCGATCACATTGTGCATGTGCTCGAACGCGCCGGGCGAGTAGGCATCGAAGTTTGTGAGCACGACCGACCCGCAGGCCATCGCGGCGTTCACGGTGGTGTTGTTGGCCCGCACCCCCTTGTCGAAGAAGGCGGCGAAGAATGTCGTGTCGATCAGATAGTTGTAGACCGCCGTATCAGACATGTACCCAAGAAAATAGATGTGCTCACCGTAGATGTCCTGCAACTCATCGAAGACCACCGTGAATCGCTCGTCGAACGCGGTTCCCTCGTGCAGCGCAGTGGAGAGATACACGGAATACGGCTGGCCGGTCCGCTCCAACAGCGTGTGCACCGTCTGGTGTAGCTCGGACCGCACCTTGTGCGCCATACCGAACGCGAATACCGAGAGCCCGTCGGGCCGGAAGCGCTGCGGCTCGAGCAAGGTCGACGGACACCAGGAGTCCTGCACGTCCGGCCGCTGCGCCCGCAACTGGGCGACGAGTTCCGCGTTGCCGCAATACACGGCGGTAGCTCGCGAGAGGAGCGACCGCTCTACCGGGGTGTCGGTCCAGGCGTGCAGAAACAGGCTGAACGCCCCACGCCAGGATACAGTCTCGAGCAGGGCAGCGAGCGCGACGCTGTCGGCATCGGTAAACTCTGACTGCTTGAGCGACAGCACCGGATGTGCCATCGAAACGGCCCGACGATCGAACACGCTGAGCATCGGCACCTGCAGGTGGCGGGCGAGCAACAGATTGAACTTCGCCACTCCGCAGGTGAGCGGGTTGAGGTGGTACCCGAGCACGCCGTCCGCGCGACCGGGCCCGACGGCCGTCTGGTCGCTCACGCCGTCGGCTCCGATTTCTCGTAGACCAGCACCCGTCCCTTGCCCATCCAATCGATAGTCGACTCGAGGTCCAGCCGTCGGCGGAACCCCTCGAGCACGAACATCACCCGCAGAAAATCCTTGTTCAGCAGGGTGATGTGCGACGGGTCCACCTCGAACTGGGTGGTCACATCCAGCAGCCCGGCCGGGTCCGGGTGAAACCGAGTCGTCACATAGACGTAGCGTGAGCTGACCCGGCACAAATTGCGCACCGTGTCCCGTACTTGTAGCACGGTCAAGTGCTCCATCACCTCCCGGCAGATGACGAGGTCGTAGGAGTCGTCGCCGAACAGATCCTGGTCGGCCGTGGTGCCGATCGCGATCCGCTCCTTCACCTCGGGCGGCGCCAGCTCCTTGCAACTGGGGCTGAAATCGACGCCGTCAGCCACGATGCCCTGTTCCTGCAACAGGAACAACAGAACGCCGGGACCACAACCGACGTCCAGCACGCGCGTCGGCTGAAACACCTCCTTGATCACTTCCGGGTGGCGGCCCTCGATTTTGCGTCGCGCCGCGATCGTGTAGTCGTTGTTGCCCTCACGCCAATCGCTCACGAAGTACTCGGCATCGTAGTGGCCGGACTCAACGGGGCGCTGATCGGCCACCAGTTGCTCGAAGGCGCTGACTTCTCCTTCACCGTCCGGAGACGGCGGGCGATACTTGCCCAGTAGTGCCGTGGACGAGTCGAGTACGGTGTCCAGCAGGACGATCTCGGTACCCTGTTCCGCGCAAATTCGCTCCTGTTCGGGTGGCAGCCGCCCGGCCCAGTCCTGGCCCTTGATGTAGTGAGTAGGACGCAGCTCGCGCAACACCGTTTCAGTGTCGGCGTGGCTGACGTGGGTGTAGTCAATGTCGGCGAGCGCATCGATGACCTCAGCGCGCCGCGGGGCATCGAGCAGGGGCGGATGTTTGGCCGACACGTAGCTGTCGGGCGCCAGGTTGCACAGCAGCGTCGCGCCGACCGCCTTGGCGGCACGAAAGTAAGCGATGTGACCGTGATGGAGCGGATCAAACGCGCCGTCGACCATCGCCACGCGGCCACGGTACTCCTTCAATCGTTCAGTTGTCAGAATCATCGCGGTGCGGGTCTCGGTCGAATAGGAGCGTCAGCGATTCCGGGTGGATTGCCTGTTGAACAACGTCATGACGAAGACGTCGCAGCCACGGCGGACTCCGACGGAGACGTCGATTCCTGGCCGTCCGGGTCCAGCGTGTCGAATAGCATCTCGACCATCGCAACCTCGCGCACGTCCAGGGTCACGAGTGGCGTATCGAGTCGACGCGACAACCGTCGGGAGACGTCGAGATGGGTGGCCACGAGCTCTTCTTCATTTGAAAAGAGACCGATCGACGGAACGCCATAGAACGGTCCCAGATACGCCAGCCCGCCGTAGGTGCCGACGAACGCGTGCGCGTTGGCGATCACCGCACTCTGGACCTCCAGGTTCTGGGTCGGGGTCATCAGGTGGTCGATCTTGTGCACGCCCATGCCGATCCCGGGATCAAAGTCCTCATGGTCGTCCAAACTGAGACCGGGATTCAGCAACACGACGGGCGTGCGCCGCGCCAATGTCCGGATAAACCGGCCCACCAGCGCCCGGTTCTCGGGCGTGTCTGGAAACGAGGGCCGAAAATAAAACCGGACCGCCACGTAGTCCTTGGGCAACGTGGTGCGGATCGATGCGACGTCGATCGCCGGCATCTTTCGATAGACCGCATGTTTTCGCAACAGGCTGATAGCGCCCTTCTCATACCAGTAGTATCGCAGCAGGCGATACATGATGGAGGGGTGCAACACGGTGACGTCTTTGACCCCCTGCCGTTCCTTCACCAACTCGACGATGTGGTCGTCGAAGTCACTGACCTCCATCTGTTTCTGGTTACCGCCATCCTGCCAGCGACCCTCGTTGCGGCGCCTGAACTGTTTGACCGACATGAGGTCAAACACGTCGACGTAGTGCTCCGCCAGATCCCGATACCAGCAGTGGGCGCCGCCACGAGACACCACGATCAATCGATCCCGCCCGAGCTCGAACTCCTTGACGGCCCAGTTGAGAAACGGAATCCAGTAGAGGACCTCGAATCCCACCTCCGACAACCAGGGACCGACGATGATCGGCGTGCGGCTCCTCTCCACCCGGCGCAGCTCCCGACGCATCAACCCCACTTCGCGCCCGGCTGGCACCTCGTCGATTTCCTGCCGAACGAGCCACGGGATGACACGACTCTGCATCAGCGGCAGTGACCGCACGGCTCGCAACAAGAACCGTCCCGGAGGCGCAATCGCCTTGCCGGCCGCCTTACGAGCCTTCTGTCTGGTGCGTTGCACGAGTTTCCGTCTCCTCCCGCTGTCGCCAAACGACTTGTGCCATCGGGACCCGAGTTGGTCGACACCGGACCGCCGCGTGAACCCGCGATAGTACCCTCGCACGCGGAGATAGATCGGCTTCAAAAACGTGGCGTGCTCGAACAGGTCCAGTCGAAGCTGCTTCAGTTCCTGCCGAAAGTGCAGCAGACCGGCCAACCGGAGATAGCGCCCCCCGAGCCAAAACCCGGTCCATCGACCGATGCCGGGCGACCGCTCGACACGCACCCCGAGGGTCCAGGCGAGCGCAACGGCATGACTGATCCACCACGGGACGAATGCATAGAAGGGGCGGCCGTTGGGGAAGAAGGCCCGCCGCTGCCGTTGCAAACTGAAGAACGGCCCGTACCAGCGACGAAACCAGAGAATGTCCGGAACCTGCCGAAACTGTCCCTCCAACGCCAACTCCATCAAGAGCAGGCGGTCCGGCACCAGCACGTGCCGAAACACACCCGCCCGGCGTATGGCGTCGGCACGCCCAAGTCCGTAGATCATGTTCCCGGCCGACATGTGCCGCATCGTCCGCTTGAACCTGGCGCGCAGGTCGTCGAGCCCGTCGGTGGCGAACTCCCAGGGATGCTTGTCGTTGATCANCCCGTCGGGCCCGATCCGCCGGTTTCGCGGATACGCCAGCACGGCCTCCGGATGCGCGTCGAGCTCCGCCATCAGCGTGGCCAGCCATCGTGGATGCCAGATGTCGTGGTCGCTGGCCCAGGCGAAATACTCGGCGTCTGGGGTGTCCTCCAGCGCGAGATCGAACGCACGGCGCCAGTTGTCGATCATGCCCAGCCGGCTCGGATTCCGGGTGTACACGATTCTGGCATCGCTCGCGGCGTAGCGTTGGACGACCTCNCCGGTCGCATCCGTGGACTGGTCGTCGACACACACCAAACGAAAATCTCGATACGACTGAATGAGCAACGACTCGAGCGTCTCCGGTAGCTCGTCGGCATGGTTGTACAGCGGGGCGCCGATCACGACCCGCGGTCCGCTCATCGGGAGGGTTCCGAATCGGACACACGACGCCATCCAACCATATGCTTGTACCCACTGTCCTCTTCATCTGGATCCTCATGCAGCATCTTGGTGTAGCTGACCGGCAGCACGTCGACCTGGTGCGGCCAGTAATACTGCCCGATGATCGAGCGCACGTTGCTCAGTTCCTGGTTGTGATGGGACCGGTCCCGGTTGAGGCTGTAGAGATAGGGACACTCGAGCTCGAACGCGCGACGCACGTAGCCCTCGACCTGCTGGGTCGTCATCTCCTGGAACGACACCATGTTGATCATGAGGTCGACTTGGTCGGGTCGCGCTGCGGCGTGAAGGGTGTCGGGGAGGAAAATGAAGTCCAGGTCTCGCCAATCCGCGAACGTCTCCTGCGGCGGGACCTCCCCGTAGAACCGCACCCTGGCGTCAGGGAACGCGGCCATCAGATAGGTCGCTGAAAACAGAAACAACTCGGGGAAGTCGGTGATGACGTAGGTCACGTTCGGGCACAGTTTCTTGAACTGATAGGGGAACCCGCCCCACCCGGCGCCGATCTCCCAGACGAGCTTCCGCTCGGTGGCGTGGCGCATCTCGTTGAGCACCGCCCCCACGTGCAGAGCGATCAACACCTCGTAAAACTTCAACGTGTCGATATTGACCAACTCGCCCTCGATCTCGAACCCGAAGCCCCCGAGGAGCCGTGCTTCGGGCACCCAGAGACCGGCATCGGTACCATCCAAAGCGCGAAGCGCCTGCAGCTTTTCCGTGAATCGCCGGCGGTGGTTGTTCAGACTCTGCCGATAGTGATTGGTGTGCAGCCCGGTGAGATTGTGGGTGTGGTGACGGAGCTTTTCGATGATCAACGGGGACGCGTCCAGCATGTACTCGAACTTGGCCAGCTCGCCGGACCAGTAGTTGCTCGGCGCGTGGCCGGTCAACCGCCGGTTTTGGCCCAGCGCCATCAGACCCAGCACCTGTCGTCGGACCCGTTCGTAGGCCTGGTAGGCGGCCGTCGTCCGCCGAACGGCCAGCTGGGCGTCCCATTCGTCGGTCGCCGCACGGGNANCAGCCAACACCTCTTCGGGTGCGGACAGGTCGCTCACAGAACCGCACCGCCGNCGCCCGACCGNTTGCGGGNCTTTCTCGCGACCTTCTCTNGACGCTGGCGCCATTTCCGGACANGCTTGCGCCGGGTTTTGTAGTANTGCCAGGCCGCCATCGAATAGTGATGCCACCGTTNCCGCAACCGCTTACGCGCGTGGCGCAGGTCTCCTGCCAGCAGCAGGACCGCCAGCGTCCACAGCCCGGCGCGCAGAGGCCACAGATGCGGCGGCAAGGTGACCGCGGCCCGCGGTGTGGTGTCCGCCAACGCCTCCAGCGCCGCGACCAGACGCGGTGTCGCCGCGACGTCCAGCCCGTGAGGCCGGACAAACGTCTTCGTGAACATTTGGGCCGATGGGGCCAGCCCGTCGTCGAGGGTCGCCGAGAGCTGTCGGGTGTGCTCGTCGAGGCTGGTAGCGTGCTGGAGATGGCCGCCGTTCTCTGGGAGCAGGTATCTGAAATGGAGGGTGCCGGTCTGGGTATCGTCGAACGATGAGTCGACGATGGTGAACACCGGCCGGTCTTGAATACCAGCCTCGATCATCGCCGAGGTGTTGATACCGACAATGCCGGCTCCATAGTGCAACGTGTCGTAGTAGTCGGCTCGGTCGTCGTTGTCGACCGGGTTCGCGCCGCCTCGCGGGTAGACGACCACATTGGGGTAGTCCGATAGCTCCACCGACGCCCAGTGCGCACAGTTGTACGGGTGGGGTCGAATCAAGATCCCCAAGTCTTTCAGCGACCCGGGTCCGCTCCGCACCGCCTCGATCCAGCGTTTGACGAACCGCACCTCCGGTGCCGGGGCCGAGATCGAGGCGGTGGAACCGGTGAAGACGACAAAGGGACGCTCCGCGCTCACCCCTACCCGTTGGCAGAACTCCTCGCGTGATCGACTCGGTGTCCGGTCGAACCACCGGTCGAAGCACTGCGCGCCAGTGACCACGACGCGCTCGGCCATGGCGCCGTGGAACTCGAGCGCTTCGCGCTGCTGGTCGTGGTTCCACAGCGCCACCAGATCGGGCTGTATCCGCATCAACCCCTTGGTGGTCAGATGGTCCCAGGAAGCGACACACAACGCGCTCCGCACGCCCACCCGCCGGGCCGACTTGATGAGGTCCACCTGGGGACACTGGTCGGTCACCAGCGGCGACACGACGAGCACGTCAGGGGCGGCCCGCTCCAGATACGTTTCCAGGGTCTTGCTGCTGGGCACCGCGCGCTCGCACGCCTGCAGGAACCGTATGATGCGCCCCGTACGCGTAGCGGTCGTCGTCGTCAACCGGCCCAAAAACCGCGTCAGCGGCGGCAGGACGGTGCGCATCCGGTCGCGCAGATAGGGTGAATGCTCGAACCGCGGGTGCAGATACCGGGCGTAGTCGATGGTGCCCCGCACGCCGCGCGCCACCTGGTTCCAGAGGTCAGGGCGCCGAGGAACCGCGTCGAGCACCTCGACGTCGCCGTCGATGCTCGCCAGCGCCGACAGCCCTTCCGGCTGCTTGTGTGGCTGGTCAAACGCCACCGCCACCTGATGCCCTTGCTGACTCAGCGCTTCGAGGACCGAGTCGAAGTACCGCAGATAACCCGGGTACTGCAGGACAAACAGCACCTTCATCGCACTGACTCCGCCGGCACCGGCTCACCGGGACACCCCCTCTCGTCGATCACCACGAGCGGGAGACCTGCCTTCGAGATCTTACCGATGACATCCTTGTTCAACCCCTTGGCGGGCGGCTGAAACAACTCCACGACCTCGCCGGTGGGTAGATCACATGTCACATCGTCGCGCAGGAAAAACGCGTTGATCCGCTCGGTCGCGACCAGACGGTACCCCTTGCGACGGCCCAGTCTGACCATCGCCTCGAGCGAGGCCCCGCGATACGCGCGCGTCGCGGCGTCAGGCAACGAGAACTCTGGGTCGTATGGCACCGAGATTGAGCGCTCTGGTCCGAAGAGGTAGTTGTATTCGATGACGACGACCCGGGGTTGCGCCACGTGGAGCGCTTCCCACAAGAAGAAATCAACGCCGTCAACGTCGAGACTCAGTAGGTCGATGGAGCCGGTCAGACCCTGCTCCTCGAACAGGGAATTGATTCCCTCACGCGTGACGCGCTGTCGAACCGCCGTGACGTCGAATCTGCCGTACCGCAGGGCCACCTTCTTGACGCACGCGTTACGTCCGTCGACCATCAGACCGCTCCAGCCACACTCGCTGAGCAGAAACCCCGAATTGCCACCGTTGACGCCGCAACCGATCTCGGCGAAGCGTCGATCGGTCACGCCGATGCGCTTGAATAGCTCGAGGATCAGGCCGTCCTCTTCGTTCTGAGACAGCAGGCCAAACCGGTGCGATCGCAACGCAGCGGTCGGAGACAGGTCGACACCGTCGAGAAACTGACGACGCGCCAGGGCCGGTAAAATTCGTTGTCCGTAGGACACCTGTTCCAGCAGGCTCTCGACACGCGCGAGACGCTCGATGATCTCGTCCGTCCGGTCCGGCTTTCTTGGCGCCGGGTCCACCTGGGGCGGTGCGGATCGTCGCTTCCAGAGGCGCATCAGGCTTGCCCCATCGCGGCGCCCGCGGCGCGTCTCGGAGACGTGATGTCATCGGGCGACACTGGCCCGACTTCGACGGTGTCTGGCTGCACGACCAGACTCAGTAGATCGAGCGCCTGCACGTCGAGCGCCACGAACGATCCGCGCTTCAGCTTCGCCGCCACGCGATTCATCAAGTCCAAGTGATGCGGCGCCACGTGCTCCGGACTCGAATAGAAGGCCAGGGACCGCACACCGTAGAACGGCGGAACATAGGACAATCCGCCGTAGTTCCCGATATACGCGCTGGCTCCGCTGATCACCTTCGTCTGCACCTGGAGGTTGTTCCTCGGCTCCAGGAGGTGGTCGATGCTATGCACACGCCGAGACACGTCCGGCCGCAGATCCGAGTGATCGTCGACACGAAAACCAGGGTTGAGCAGCACGACATCGGTGCTCTCGGTGATCCGGGTCAGCAGCCGGCGCACGAAATCGCGGTTCGCTTCTGTCTCGGGAAAAGCGGAGTTGTAATAGAACCGGACGGCCACATACCGATCCGGCAGCTTGGCGGCCACGTCGGACCGGTCGATCGGCGGCAACCGCTCGAACGACGCGAACGACTCGACCAGATTGATCGACGCGCGACTCTTCCAATACGGATAGAACAATCGATACATGTACATCGGGTGGAAGATCTCGGCGTCACGGCGCTCGACCGCGAGCTTGACGAGCTTGACCACTTCGCGGTCGAACTCCGTCAGCACTCGCTGCTTCATCTGCCCCTCGGCTATCCGCTCTTTGTTCCGCTGTTTGAGCTGCTCCGGGGTGAAGAAATCGAAAACATCGATATAGCGCGCCCCAAGCCCCTCATACCAAGGAGCCACGCCGCCCCGAGACACGATAATGAGACGTTCGGGGTCAAAGTGGCGGTAGGTCTTGACCCAGTTGAGGAATGGCAGCCAGTACAGGATTTCGAATCCCACCTCGCTCAGCCACGGACCGACAATCAGCGGGCGGTCACCTTTGTGCAGCTTGTCGATGATGCGCGGAATCGCGACCATTTCTTCGGTCGGCTCATCGGGACTCATCCGCGGCAGGACCCTCGGCACCACGTATTTCTTGACGAAGCTCTTGGCCGGCCGCCACCTGAGGCACACATCGAGTACGGAGAAAATGGGCTTCACGACCATCCCGCCCAGCGTCAAGGGTCGCAGCTGGCGCTGCCGCTTGCGCGAGGTTCGGGCGAACTCCCGAACCACCTTGAGGCCGATGGCCACTGGATACAGCAACCACCTCAGCGGGTACAGCCACGCCGGCGTACCGGAGGGAGACGGCCGTGGGAGACGCCCCAGTTCCTCGATGCCATCCACGATGAGCGGTGTCGCTGGCACGTCGAGGCCCTTCGGTCGTACGAACGCCTCGATGAACCCTCTGAGCTTCGCTTGTCCTTCTGACGGCTGATCGAGGGCACGGCCGAGTTGCGCGACATGTTCGTCGAAGTCACGCGCGTTGTGTACCAGCCCGCCGCCAGCCTCGAGCAAGTGCTTGAAATGCAGGGTCCCGTCCTGCGTGCCGGCATGCTCCTCGGTCTGGATCGTAAAGACCGGCCGCCCGACTATCCCCGCCTCGATCTGCGCGCTGGTGTTGACCCCGACAGCCATCTCGCTGTGAAACAGCGAGTCGTAGAAGTCGTTCTTGGACCCAACATCGATAGGGTTGTCGCCGCCGGCCGGCCAGACCGAGACATGGTCGAACTCCGCGAAGTCGTACTTGTGCCACGGCTGCAGGTTCTGCGGATGCGGCCGCACGAGGATGGACGTGTTCCGCACCCGCTCACCATCGACGCCACGGGCCGCCCCCAGCGCGCACACCCAGCGTTCCACGAACGCGGCCTCATTCGGCGCGATGAAGCCAGACGAACAGAGATACACCACAAACGACCGATCGGCCGGCAACCCGACCTTCGCGCAGAACTCCTCACGGGTCGTGCTCGGAGTGCGGTCGAACCACTGGTCGTAGACCGGCGCCCCCGTGGCGACGACGTGCTCCGGCGGGAGGCCGTGCATGTCCACCGCTTCCTGTCGCTGGGACTCGTTCCACACATACACCCGATCGGGCTTGATTCGAATGAGGCCCTTGTTGGTCAGATTGTCCCAGCTGTGCACGCACAGCCCGGTCCGAATCCCGAGGGCGCGGGCGCTCTTGAGATAGTCGGCCTGGTCGGATCCGAGGTCGACGAGCGGCGTCACCAGCACGACATCGGGTTCTTGGGACGCGATGAGTGCATCGACCCACCGGTCGGTCGGAATCGCCTGTTCGACCCACAGCAGGAGAGTCGAGAGCAGGCGCCGGCCGGGGCGGCTGTTCACGAGCGGCAATTTACTGATGCCGACGAGCGACCGCGGCAGCCGCAACTTGGCCCGCTCTCGCAGCTTGTCGGCATCCCGATACTCGGGACCAAGATACCGCAGGAAGTCGGCCCAGAAGCGAACACCGCGAGCGAGCCCGAGCCAGAAGCGGTACGGGGTTTTCTTCCAGGCCAGCTCGGTGTGCGTAATGGTCGCGTAGTCGTCGGTCAGGTCCCACAGCAGACGTCCGTCGCCCAGCTTGTCCTGCATGACGAAGGCAAGATGAATGCGGTGCCCCCGTTTGGCGAGCTCCCGCACGGTGGACGCGAAGTTTCGGAGCGCCCCGGGATGCCGCATCGAGAAGAGAATCTTCATTGCAGGGTGCGGTCGACCCATTCACCGAGGCGGGCGGAGTCGAAATCTGCCGTTTTCGTCACCTCGAAAGACGGACCCTGGATGGCGCGGGCCACGGCGTGTGACACGGCGACGTGGTGCGGAAACAACCCGGCCGGCTCCCCAAAGACGAGGGACGTCGGGACGTTGCAAAACGGCGCCATCAGCGAGGCGCCTCCGAACGTGCCCACGAACGCGCACGCGCCGGCGATCAGCTTGGCCTGTTCCCGGGACTGGTCTTCCGTCGGGCCGAGCGCGACCACCCGGATCCGATCGCTGGTCCGGATCGAGGGCGCCACGCCAGGGAAGCTGCCCGCGTCGACCACGACGACGGCGACACGCCGGCTCAACTCGCTCAGNACGTCGTTCACCACGCGCCGGTGCCGGCGACTGTCGGGAAAACAGGTGTTGAACCAGAAACTCGCCGCGACATACGGTTCACCCGGCACGCTATCCACGGACTGGGCGGCCGACGGCGAGTCGAACGGTTGGTATCGCGCGTGCTTGGCCAGCCAGTCGCTGGGGACAGCGCCGCTCCAGATCTTCGAGCAGACACGAAAGAGTACGGACGGGTGGATTACCTCGGCGTCGACGGTCCCGAGCCGCCGCGCCGTCGCATCGAGCAGTTCCTGGTCGAGGTCGGATATGACGCGCTGTTTGGCCGTGCCCCCGTCCCGAATCCGTTTCAGGTTGCGCGTCTGATAGGTCTCGAACGGCAGTAGATCGCACACATCGACATACTCGGAGACCAGCCCCGCATACCATGCATCGACGCGACCGCGGGAAACGGCCACGACCGGCGCCGTCCGTGGACCGAACGTGGCTCGCATCCAGGCCACGAACGGCCGCCAATACAACAACTCCAACGCGACGTCCGACACGAACGGACCGAGAATGATCGGACGGTCACTCGCCCAAGCCTGCGCCACCTGGCCCTCCGCCAGCGAGGCAACTTTCGGCCCATCGAGACTCTTCGTGGCCCGCGCGATCAACGTCGCGGGCGACGGCGGGTCAGCCTGAGCCNACGAGGCGGCTTCTGATACGTGGCTGGCCGCTCCCGCCGCCTCGGCCACCTTCCGAATCCGCTTCATCCGATAGACGAAGTGCTCGTAGATCGCCACCGCCGTGTCCCCACCGCCCTGATACAACGTTACGCCGTCATGCACGATGAGGGCGCGTGAGATGGAAGACGGCAAACCGTCGGTCGTCTTTGTCAGAATCAAGTTGGACCCGCGCTCGAACTGCTCACTCACGCGCGTCGCTACGCGCACTCCGGCAGGGTCCGCTCCGGGGTTGGGCAGCCCGTCGAAGACACGCAAATCCTGCGGCACGGTCAAGGACATCGCCAGCGAGATATACCGCAGGTCACCCTTCTGCACGCTGACGAGACTGTCCTGTCGCCGGGCCGAGAGCCCGGTCATCTCCAAGACCTCGTCACAACAGGCCTGTGCGACATCCGGCTCTGCCCCATGAATNCTGGCGGCCAGTTGCACATACTCGCCTAGGGTGAGAAACGGATTCGCGCCGAGCCTGCCGCTGAAGACCANACCGACCCGCCCNGTGACCCGAATGGACCCGTGGTCAGGCCGCGACATCTGCGTNACCAGCCTGGCGATCGTNGTCTTGCCGGATGCGGGNAGCCCGAGCACCACCACGTTCTCGCCCGNCTNCACCGTCACCGAGAAGNCGCGCAGCGCGAATCGTTCGTGGGCACGGAGTCGGTCGTGCCGAGGCGCCCCGACCAGGATGTCCCGAATCGCATACTTGCGCCGCTGCTGGAACTCGCCGCACCAGATCTTGGACAGATCGTCGCACTCGAGCAGCGCCGTCCCGGTGTGCGCACACACTAGGGCAGGCTCTCCACCGCAAGCGGCAACGCGCGGCGCAAGAAACGCAGTCCNAGCCAGAACAGCGCGCCGAACGCCACGGCGCAGAACAGAAACGTCAGTTCGTCGCCGGTCGTGCCTCGNACGAGCCACTGACGGGGGACGTTGATCAGATACGTCAGCGGATTCCAGCGGTTGACNACGGCCAGCACCCCCNCCTCGGGAGANNCGTAGAGAATCGGCGCGGTCCAGAGCAAGAAAGGAGACAGCAGTGGCAGTCCGAAACGAAAATCGAGGTACACAAACGTCAGGGGTACGAAGACGGTACCGATGGCCAGCCCGCCAATGACGATGATCGGAAACGCCAGCAACGTCAGCCACACGGTCGACGGTGGCGCGGTCCTGACCAGAACGGAGGCCAGGACGAAAATCGCGACGTAGAACGAGGCGTTGAACAGCACCAGTCCGGCCCCGGCCGCCACCACCGATTCAGGCCGAAGCGGCGCCTCCTTGAAGGTGCGCCGAAGCCGGCGGGCGAGCCACTGCGGCGAGATGACCGAGTCCCAGAACACCTGCCACATCAGGAATCCACCCGTCGCGAACAGCGCGTACTCGGCCGCCTCCATGTCGCCCCCGAAGCTGAAGGCATTGCCGACCAAGATCAACGGCAACACACCCGCCACCGGACGAGCCACCGCCCAGATNTATCCCAGATAGGCCTGCCGGTAGCGAAACCGAAAGTCACGCAGCACCAGCAGACGTCCTTGCTGCAGGAGCTGGCGTAGGCTCTGCCCCCGACCGNCGCGGCGGTAGGTCCCACCCCTCACGACCGCGCCTCGGCCGGCGCCGTTTCGGCGAGCGTGTCGAGTACCCACCGGGCGAGCCGAANGCTGGCCCGTCCGTCNGTGAACGTGCAGCACCGCCGCACCAGCTCGCGACGTCCCTCGGCATCAATCGCCGGGTCGGCCAAATAGCGCCCCACCGCGCCCACGAGGTCGTCCGCGCTGGTGGCCACATGTGCCGCCCCGGTCTCCACCACCGGCTGATAGTGCTCGAACTGGTAATACCGGCCGATGGACAGCGGCAACGGCAGCGCGGGCGNGTCATCAAAACCGATGTTCACGACCGGGGTGTCGAAGATTGCCGCCTCCACGGTTGTGGTCGACGCGAAGTTCACGACNACNTCGCTGTGCGCCATCGTGGCCGCCAGTCGGCGNCGGCCGNCCGCNACCGGCGTGAANGAGTCGAGCTCCGGGGCCCCACGGCTTCGCTNGAGCTGCTCGAACGGCTTNTCAACGAAGACNTGTCGACCGTCATGAAACCTGNCGTAGAGGTCNNCGTGATCCCTCGGATGCACGCGGACGAGGAGCTGGGCCTCGGCGTCTAGCGCACCGTCATCGATCGCTCGCGCGAGGATCTCGACGATGTGATCGGTGGTCGGGTAGACCAGGGCAGGAGCGGTGNCCAAAGTCACCAGCGGGCGAGCCGGGTCGGCGCCGACCGACGCGCAGAGCTCAGCCCGGGTCGGAATCGGCTCACCACTGAAGTAGGCGTCGAAGGGCAGCGCCCCGGTCACCNTGACGNGGTCNGCGGCNAANCCGTGNAAGCGAACNGCCTCCTCCCGCATGGTCTCGTTCCANACGGCCANNTGGTCGACCGGCAACACCGTGTGATATTTCGACGATAGATTGTCCCACCCGAGGTCGACACCCATCTGCGACACGCCGAAACGTTTGGCCGCGTAGATGAGCGGTATTTCGATTGGCAGAAAACCGGCGGTCGCGGTCACCAGCAGATCGGGACGATGGGTCTCGAACAGCGTCCGATACGCAGACACGTCGGCGATCCGCTGCGCCACCTGAAACCAAGCGCGTCTGGACACCGGCAATCGACACACCGCCGCCTTGAGCGCGATGAGCGCGCGACGTCCCCGCCACGTTTCCATCAACCGCGCGCGGTCGCGCTGAATCCGGACCGCCCGCAAGCCGGAATCGAGAAGAAACCGCTCGCTCAGAATCGAATCGACCACGCGGGCTCCCAGACCGAGTGGCGCCGCGAACACCGGGGCGCAGCGCACATCCTGTCGCTCGAGCTCGGAGACCAGGTGCGGATCGGCGGCAAACGGAGACAGCACGACGACCTGGGGTCGCGGTCTCGCATCGAGCAACGTTCGTAGGAACGGTCCGCGTGCGAGGTCGGCCACGTGGTGGCCGGCCGGCACGGAGAGAAACACGGTGCGGCGCGACCCCGTTGGCGCGCCCGTGGTGTCGGCGCTGCGAGGCGGACGGTGATCCGNGGCGTGAGNTCGGACGGGTGAGACCATACCTGGNACCGAGTTCGGCGCCGNNCTCAGTGACGCGCGCTGCGCCGCNNTCGGCGCCNCGNTCATGCNCCCGNNCCCTCNCGCGACTCNACCATCAGGTCGCACACCTCNCGCACCGCNCCCAACCCGCCAGACCGCTGNGTNACGTAGNGGGCNNCGTCCAGCGCCGCCGGATACGCATCNGCCACGCAGATNGACACCGNCACATGNCGCAGACAGTCCANGTCNTTGATGTCGTTGCCGACNTAGGCCACGCGGNCANCCNCGNGGCCNCGNTCANTGAGNATCTGGCGCANNGTGGCCCACTTGGNNTCCCCCANCCCNTGGACGCANTCGATACCCAGCTTCGCCGCCCGGGCGGAGACCACGGGATTGGTCTCGGTGGACAGAACGAGCGACCCGACGCCGAGGCGGCGCAACGCCTGGAGTCCGAGCCCGTCGGCTCGCGAGCAAAACACCGCCTCCTTGCCGTCTTGGTCGACCAGCACCCGGTTGTCCGTAAACACCCCGTCGAAGTCGAACACCACAAGCGTAACCTGCCGGAGATGTTCAGCCATGAGTGGCGTGGTCGGCATCATCGAGGCCCTAGACAGTTTCTTGATACAACTCCGCCCTCTCAGTCCCGACAGAGACAAACGAATCCGTCGGACTGTATGGGCGTCTCTATGGTCATGAGCCCGCGCTCCGGCGCCCATGGGCCCTCAACCGAACCTTCGGTCGCCGGTCGTCGATCCGGATCCGCCTGACGACGAACCGGGCTTCACCCCCGCCGGATCCATTGCTCGCCTGATGCCACAGCGCACGCTACCCCGTACCGGTAATGACTTCCCGGCGCATGCGGCGCGCTTTCGTGGAGATGCTCGTGGGCAAGCGAAAAAGTGAAGTAAAACGCGGGGCTGAACAACCGCAAGTTGTGCGAAGTGTACAACATGCGGGGATCTCAATCAACAGACGGGGCCGGCGCTGGTAATGCCTCGTCGATCTTATGACCTAACGTAACTTGGGGACTTCGGTGCCGTGATCACTCGATGTCAATGAGCGGGAGCTTGGCCTGGGCGACGTAGGAATAGACGTCGTCCTGCTTCTGCTTCATCCACACATCGTAGCGTCTGAGAAGCCGGAACGCAGCCTCAGGGGTAGAGGCTGGAATAGAGGGTCCCACGTCGTTGCGGAGGAAATAGGCGTTCACGCCGGTCGGTTCCGTGGTCACGAGCCGATATCCCTTTTTCTCGCCGAGCCGGGCCAGTGCAGCCAGCGATGCACCGTAGTAACAAAAGCGATGATTACTCCGGTTGAACTTGGGATCGTAGGGGATGGTCACGGCGCGGTCCGCCCCGAACGTGGAGTTGTACTCAATCACCACGATGCGCGGGGAACAAACGGTCATCGCTTCCCAAACCCAGTAGTCGTTGCCATCGAGGTCAATACTGAGCAAATCGACCTCACCGGCAAGACCGGCGTCTGCGATCAACTCGTTGATGTTCTCGCGGGTGATCCAAGCCGCCACCGCGGTAACACCGGGAAACCGGCGACGCACCTGGGTCATGTGTCCAGGGTCGCCGTCGACCATCAGCCCGGTCCATCCGAGCTCCGATGCCAGGCACGCCGAATTGCCGCCGCTCAGCCCTGACCCGATCTCGACGAACCGCTGATTCGTCGCGCCGATCTCGTCAAGCAGGGCGAGTGTGATGCCGTCCTCCTCGTTCTGGGACAACAAGCGGTAGCGTTGAGCCATGAGCCGTTGCGGGTACGGCAAGACCGTGTGGTCAAGACGCAACGTCCGCATGACCGCGTGGAGGTCAGGCTCCAGGTGCACGACCCTCTTGAAGACCTTACTGACGATGGCACCCATGGCCGCCTGCTCCGTCTCGAGACGGGTGAGACGTTCGCTGATGTCGGTCAGCATCTTCCGTTGCAGCCGGACTTCGTCGAGCAACTCCTTCTCGATGCGCACTGCCTTGGCGGCGAGGTCTTCGGTCGTCACGACGTCGATGTCCTGTCCCTTTCCCACCCCTCGGTCGCCGTCGGTCTGGCCTCCTCGACCAGCGCGCGCACCTCGTCGAGACGTCGCGCGCTCAGGGTCGCGGCGCCCCGAAACGCTCCCGTGACCAGCGAGACGTCGGCCAGCAGCGTGCGCATGATCAACACGGCCGCGGCGTCCTGCACGCTCGATCCCTCGAGGGTAGCCGTCGTGCGTCCGATCCGTTCCAGCAGCACATCGATCGGGGGCTCAGGGGCGCCATCAGACTCCGGCACCATGCTACCCGCGTCGCCTCCCGACGTCCCGACGGGCCGTAGCAGACCGGCAATATGGCGCAGTCGACGGTCAATGTCGGCCAGTCGCCGCACAAGTTGCTCGGACGTGATGTTCCCCATAGCACCCACTCCGCCGAACGACCTCGGCTGGCGGCCGTGAGGTGTCATGATACTCTCGCCGGTGACGCTCGCAGATGGAATTGTCGCGCGAGAGCAGTGACCGGATTATCGTAGACTCTGGCTGCAGGTTCCCTTTTTCCATGCTTTCAGGAATCCTCGGGCGGTTTCGTGTCGCGAGCGCCATCCATCTGCGCGCCGCCACTGCCCGTGCCGACAAATTCAAGGCCCGCACGGCCGCCCTCAAACAGCAACTCCACGCCGCGCGGGACGAGGCGGCCCAGTGGAAACAGCAGGCTGCCGCGGCGATGCGTGAAGCCAAGCGGTGGAAGGGCAAGGACGCAGGTCATCTCGACGAGTTGGCCACCCTGCGGGACAAGTTCCAGCGCCTGCAGCAGGCAGAACAGATCATCGCGCTGACCCGTGGACACCTGCTGACGATGGAAACCAAGCTCGACGTGCTCGAGGGCGCAATCACCGTGCTGGATCGACGCACGAGGGATCACCTTGAGCATGAGACCACGGAACCGTCC
Source organism: Acidobacteriota bacterium (assembly GCA_002712885.1). GTDB lineage: Bacteria > Acidobacteriota > Vicinamibacteria > Vicinamibacterales > UBA8438 > UBA8438. Next base: position 10,699 of record PAUN01000024.1, on the reverse strand, counting down.
GTCGAACCACTGGTCACCGCCAAACCATCGTGAGCGCGTCTCCGTTCCTGAGCCTGGTGCTCACCGGGCGCAACGACGACTACGGGGGCAACTTCGTCAGCCGATTCTTCCGGGTGCTCACATTCAACCTCGAGCTCCTGGCCGACCTGAAGCTGTCGGCGGAGGTGATCCTTGTCGAGTGGTGCCCCACCCCTGGACGCCCGCTGCTGGCCGAGCGCCTCCAGAAATCCCTCCCACCACGATTCCGGGAGTGCGTGACCACCTACGTGGTCGACGGCCGGTATCAGGCGGCCCTCAGTTTGAACCCCAGGCTCGAGTATCTCGAGTTCGTGGCCAAGAACGTTGGGGTACGCCGCGCCACCGGGCAATACGTACTCACGACGAACACCGATCTGATACTGAGCGCGGCGATGGGCCGAGCGCTGGCATCAGGGACCCTGGAACCCCATTGTGTCTACCGTGCCAACCGCATCGACCTCAAACTGGGGCTCGACGACAGTATCCTGCACCACGCGTTGCTCGACAATCCAGACAACCACATGCCGAGGCCGCGGATCACGCCCCCGCTGTATGCCGGCGCGACCGGCGACTTCACCCTGCTCGACCGGGACACGTTTCACCGACTACGCGGATTCAACGAGCTATATCGAATGGTTCGGATCGGCATCGACCACAATTTCCTCGTGAAGGCGCAATCCAGCGGCGTGTCGATCGCAGACATCGGACCGCCGATTTACCACGTCGCCCATCTGGCGAGCTACCAAACCTCGAAGCACACGGCCAGCCGCCAGGAAGCAGAGAGTCGCTGGGGCCGAACCTGGCACAATCACGAGGTCATCTACGACAACCGTGAGGATTGGGGCCTGCGTGACGCGCCAGCCAGACAGATCGAAGATGGGATCCAGAGGCTCGACTTCGACTGGCGGGCGGTTCCCCCGCTGGTGGACCTGCATCGGATCGTGCTGTCAGGAATGACGACGCCGGCGGGCTAGGTTTTCTGACGAGGCGCCCGCCTGGCGGTGTTGCTTCGTCGGTCACAGCCCACCTGGCTGCTCCCTCCTCGCGCCTGGCCAGACAGACGCCTCGTCAGAAAACCCCCTGGGGCGTGTGCCGGCAACGTGAGAACTTGACCTTGGACCGTCGGACGGCGGCACAAGGATGAGCGCTACAGCACGCCGGGCTTGATCCGCGTGCCACCGTCGACCTGTTCGCGATACTCGTTGTGGCAGGTCTGGCAGGTGGCGGCGAGCGCGTCCCGCGCGGGCGCGATCTCTTGAAACGCCTGGGCCTCGAGTGCCGACCTGATCGCGTTCGCCGCGTCGGCCGCCTCAGTCGCGATCGCGGCGGCGGTCGGCACATTCTGAGCCTCCCAGAACCCCTCGACCTGCTCGAAGAGCCCCGCCAGCGTGGCGGTTCCGGAGAGGACGGTGTCTCCGTCACGCGCGTCCATGGCGCTGGTGAGCGCCCGGAATGTCGTGCCGACTACCTTCATGGCTGCGTCGTAGTCCTCTTCCGAATCGATCTCATCCGACTGCGCGATTCCGACGACACTGGCCACGAGGACAGCAGCGAACGCGACCAGTAACTGCTTGTCCATGGGCTCCCCCTCAAGGTGACGTGCTACTAGTATCCGACCTCTCCACGGGATAAGCGAGGCACTACGGTCTGGCCAGAAACTGCGTCTCGGTGCAGCGGCTGAAATCGATGACCTCGGCAAGCTGACGCTGGATCGCCACGAAGGCATCGTCACCCAGGAGGATCGCGGTGAACGCCTCGCGGCTCTCTTCATCCGGGTGCTGTTCGGTGAAGCGGATCTGGTTGACCGGCACCGCGAGCGACTGGAAACCGGTCATCCATCGACCCGAGCGGGACGTCATCTCGGCGCCTGGGTACCGCGCGGTGACGAGCGCCACCATTTCCTCGGCGAGGGCTTCGGCCGCAGGCTCTTGGTCCGGGTCGATGTTGCACACGCGCGAGAACACGATGGGGCGTTCCGGTTGCGCCGTGGCCGCCTCACTGGACCAGCCGACGAGCAACAGGACGATGACACGGGAGATGTGCGATGACATGGCCTCTGGCGGGCCTCTCCTCTGGCCGGTCGCCCGCCGCCGCGGCGTGGCTGACATGAGATGATACCGGACGGTGATGAGTGGCCGAACGCGACGCGCTCTGAGGTTGACGGTTGGCGTGGCCGCGGTGGCTGGCGTGGTCGCCAGTGGCATGGTCTCGCTGGCGCGGACAGCGTCGCACCAGGATCGGCCCAACCGTGCTGCGCCTGGTGCTGCGGTGCTGGTGGAGCTGTTCACCTCGGAGGGGTGCTCGAGTTGTCCACCGGCCGATGCCCTCTTGATGCGGCTTGACGCCGATCGACCGGTGCCGGGCGCGCAGGTCATCGTGTTGAGCGAGCATGTCGACTACTGGGACCGGCTCGGCTGGCGCGATCCGTTCTCGTCGAGAACGTTCACTGACCGGCAGGAGTCTTACCGGCAGGCGTTGGGGGAGCCCGCCAGCTACACGCCGCAGATGGTCGTGGATGGCCGGACCGTGTTCGTCGGGAGTCTCGAGTCCGACGCTCGGCGGGCGATCGCGCAGGCGGTGGCGTCACCGAAGGCGGAGATACATCTCCGTCACACAGGCGTGATGACGTCGGACGCCGTGGCGCTTCAGATACGGATTACCAACCTGCCCCGGCTTGGGCACGGCGAGAGGGCTGAGGTGTGGGTCGCGGTGACCGAGACGGGGCTCGCCACCAACGTCCTGCGCGGAGAGAACGCCAGACGTCGTTTGCGTCACGCCGCCGTGGCCCGGCGGCTGGAGTGCCTGGAGACGCTGCCCGTGGTGATGCCGACATCCTACGAGACCGACATCGTGGTGCCTCTCGACCCGATCTGGAACCGAGACCAGCTCCGTGTCGTCGGGTTCATCCAAGAGGCAACCAGCAAGCGGGTGCTGGGTGCCGTGCAGGTCTCGCTGGCCCCTTGATGGCCGCCTGAGCCCCCCTGGGCTGTTGACCCAGATCCCCCCCCCGAAGCCCGCGCCGCACGCCTACCGCCGGTTGTGCGCGTGCCGGCTGCTTGCGGCGCCAAACTGTCTGCCTCATCCGGAGCTTCGCAATCCGTCTGTGCCCAGGAAAATCGACCTGCGGCGCGCGGCTGGGTCCGATAGTGAGCGTTCTGATGGTCGGCACACCTGCACCCCGCGGACGCTCGAATGCGTCCTCTGTTCTGTTCTCTACGGACGGCGCGGACCAGCCGACGTCAATTTGATCGACCCACTCCGGCTCGTGAGAGATACGGCGGTGCCCCCTCCATCGATCGGTCCCGCGACGCGGCGTTTGTCGGTGTCGCCTCGCACGAGAAGGTTCTCGGTCTTGACCGAACCGGACCCCGACGTGGCGTCGAGCGTGAAGGCCGCGCCGGTGCTGAACTTGGCATCGATGGCGCTGTTGGTGGCCACCGACACCGAACTCGTGTCGTGAGGGCTGTTCCGCACGTTGATGGCCACCGCCCGGGCCGTGGACCTACATGGCCTCCATCGTCCATCGTCGTCGCTCAGACGGGCGCAGAGGAGCTGTCGAATGAAGGTGCATCTCGTAAACCCCAGCAACGGTCCTTCGGCGTCGCCGTCATTACCCCGAGGTGGATGTTCGTGCTCGCCGCCGCCACGTCGCCGCGGGTCCGCAGACCCGCCGGCCCTACGGGCGATGCAACGACCCCCGAGAACCGCACGGACATCGGCGGCGCCATGACCAGGACACGTCTGTCCCACGCGGCGGGGCAGGATGCACGGGCTACTCGTGGACCGCGACGCCGGCCGCTCACTCTCGCGTCGTCCAGAGCGTCAGAATAGGTATACAATGCAGCCGGCAACCCGTGGACACCCGGAGGCCTGACGCCCGATGAGAGGTAGGCTCCTGCGGCGCGCGACCGGACCCGTGTATGTCGGCGCTTGTGTGGCACCGCTGGCCGCTGCGACCGCTCCACGAGTGACGCAGTCTGGGCACCTTCAGCCCGCTCCCCTCCATCAGTACAGCGTCGCTTGTCACAACCGAACCGAGTATCAGAATACGGTCCGCGACCACGGCGCCGACATGACGGCCCGGTCGACCAAAGGATGGACAGCGGGGTGGCCTCGCGGCCGACGCGTAGGCCCGAATGCGCTCGAGAAAATGACATGAGGATCATACTGTTTCGCTCGTTGACTCTTGTCGCCATGATCACGTTGGGGGTTGGCGCGTATTCGTCTCGCGATCTCCGCGCCGCGCCCGGGCAGGAACCCGCCCAACCCCTCGAGTTCACTCGCGACGTGCGACCGATCCTCGCCCAGGCGTGCGGCGCCTGCCACGGCGCTTCAGAGATCACCCGCCAGGCGGACTTGCGGCTGGACACTCGCGACTTCATCGGGACCGTCGTGGTCCCCGGCGACGCGGAGGGGAGCCCGCTGTTCCAGCGCCTGACGTCTGATGATCGGGTCATTCGTATGCCGCCGGTCTCGTCCGGCCGAACCATGGCACCCGATCAGATCGACGTCGTGCGGCGGTGGATCGACAGTGGGGCTGAGTGGGGCACCGAGCCGGTGGCTGATGCCGGTGGGAGGTCTGTCGTGGCCCGCACGGTCGACTTCGCGCGCGAGGTCCGGCCGATCCTGTCGGAGAACTGTTTCGTCTGTCATGGACCCGACGCGCAGGCGCGCCAGCGCGGGTTGCGTCTGGACGTTGCGGAAGGCCCCTTCGCCGATCGCGGCGAGTTTGGTGGCCCGGTCATCATCCCGGGGAACGCGGCCGACAGTCTGCTGGTGCATCGCGTGACCGCCGGCGACCTCTCGGTGCGTATGCCCTTCCAGCGGGGCGTGGTCTCCTCCGTGATGCCGGGTGACGAGAACGATGCTCTGACCGAGGCCGAGGTCGAGACGCTGCGTCTGTGGATTGACCAGGGCGCCGAGTGGCAGTCGCACTGGGCGTTCATTCCGCCCCAGCGCCCCGTGCTGCCCCCGGTCGCCGCCGCCGACTGGCCGCGCAGTTCGATCGATAACTTTGTCTTGGCTCGGCTCGAACGCGACGGGTTGAGCCCGGCCCCCGAGGCGGACCGCAACACGCTGCTGCGGCGCGTCACGCTCGATCTCACCGGATTGCCGCCGAACCAGGGTGAACTGGCCACTTTCCTCAACGACGACTCACCGGACGCCTACGAGAAGGCCGTCGACCGGCTGCTCGAATCGTCCGGCTACGGTGAGCGAATGGCGACCGAGTGGCTGGACGGCGCCCGATACGCCGACACCAGCGGGTATCAGACAGACGCGGAGCGGACCATGTGGCGCTGGCGCGACTGGGTGATCGACGCCTATAACGACAACATGCCGTTCGATCAGTTCACCATCGAGCAGCTCGCTGGTGACCTGTTGCCGGACGCCACCCTCGACCAGCGCATCGCCACCGCGTTCAACCGGAACCACAGTCAGAACGGCGAGGGTGGCATCATCGAGAATGAATTTCAGGTCGAGAACGTGGTCGATCGCGTGTCGACCACCTCGACGATGTGGCTGGGCCTGACCCTCGGGTGCGCCCGCTGTCACGACCACAAGTTCGACCCGATCACGCAGAAGGAGTTCTACGAGGTCTTCGCCTACTTCAACAATGTGCCGGAGCGTGACAAGGCCTTCAAATANGGNAACTCNCCGCCGTATCTCACCGCGCCGACCGCGGATCAAGACGCGGANCTGGCAGAGCTGGATGTCAANCTCGACGAGGCGATCGAGTCCTTCGCCTACCTGTCGAGCGAGATCGCCGCCGCCCAGACGCAGTGGGAAGACTCGCTCAGTTCGGCTGGCCGGGTCGACTGNGTACAGCGCGACGGGCTACTGGTGCATCACCCGCTCGACGGAGACATCGGCGGTGTATATGCCGGGGGGGTAGTCACACTCTCCCCATCGGTCAGCTCCGGTATGCGGGTGGTCAACACGACGCCGGCGATCGCCACATTCCCAGCCGACGTTACGCTGGAGGAGGGCGAGCCGCGGTTTGTCCCCGGTCGGGTCGGCGAAGCGGCCAGCTTCGACGGACGCCGGTTCATCAACGCGGGGAATGTCGCCGATTTCACCTACAACGACCCGTTCACCGTGTCGGCCTGGATTCGTCCCACGGCACCCGACGGCGTGATCGTGTCGCGCGCGCTGGCGGGCGACGAGGGGGAGCGAGGCTGGGGGCTGTATCTCGCGGACGGCAAGCTCCTGTTCAATATGGCCAACCGCTGGCTGGACGACGGCGTGCGGGTCGAAGCCCAGGAGGTGTTGCCGCTCGGCGAATGGCGGCACGTGATCGTGACCTACGACGGCAAGAAGCTACCGGCAAGCTTCCGGGTGTATGTCGACGGGCGGTCGTTGCCGTTGGTGGCCCAGATCGACGGCATCAATAACCCNATCAGGACGCGTGAGCCGCTGAGGATCGGGGCCAGTGGGCCGCCGCCGGATAACTCTGGCGGTGTCGATTTGCGCCCGCGGTTTCAAGGGGACATCGACGATGTCCGCATCTATACGACCGTGTTGACTCCGGCCCAGGCCGGGGTGGCAGCCACCGGTGAGTCGCTGAGCGAGATTGCGAGCATTGCCCCTGCCGACCGCACGGCCGGTCANACCGAGAAGCTCCGCCTCGCGTTTCTCGACCAGTACGCGCCGACCTCGGTCAAGGAGGCTCGTTATCTCGTGGCCGACCTCGAGCGCGAGCGCGCCGAGCTCTGGGACAGCTTCCCGACCGTGATGGTGATGGACGAATTGAACCCGCCGCGCGAGACATTCCGGCTGATTCGCGGGGCCTACGACGTACCCGGGGAGTCGGTCAGTCCAGGCGTTCCGGCCGTGTTGCCGCCCTTGGCCGACGGGCAACCAGCCAACCGCCTGACGTTCGCGCAGTGGTTGGTCGACCCGGACCATCCATTGACGGCGCGGGTCACGATGAACCGATTCTGGCAGCGGTACTTCGGCACGGGCCTGGTGAAGACGGCCGATAATTTCGGGCTGCAAGGCGAGTTTCCGAGCCATCCGGAGCTCCTGGACTGGTTGGCGACGAGCTTTGTCGATTCCGGCTGGGACGTGAAGGCGATGCAACGGGCGATCGTGACCAGCGCGACCTATCGGCAGGAATCCACGATTGCGCCAGACGCGCTGGCGCAGGACCCCGAGAACCGGCTCCTGGCGCGTGGCCCACGCCAGCGTCTGCCGGCTCAGGTGATCCGCGACCAGGCGCTCTCGATCGGCGGTCTGCTCGTCGACGAGATCGGCGGCCCGTCGGTCAAGCCGTATCAGCCTGAGGGGCTGTGGGACCAGGCGAGCCAGCAATACCAGCAGGCCGAGGGCGACGACCTGTATCGCCGCAGCCTCTACACCTTCTGGAAGCGTACGCTGGGGCCGCCGGCGATGCTGACGTTCGATTCCTCGACACGCGAGACGTGCATCGTCGTTTCGAGCCTGACNAACACGCCGCTCCAAGCGCTCAACCTGATGAACGACGTCACCTATGTCGAAGCGGCGCGCCGGTTGGCGGAACGGATGATGACCGAAGGTGGCACGACACCGGATGACCGCATCGCCTATGCCTACCGTCTGGCGACGGCGCACCGACCGCAGCGAGAGGCACAAGCGCTGCTGCTCGAGGGNCACGGCCATCATCTGGACCGTTTCCAGAACGATCGGTCGGCAGCGCTGCAACTCGTCAACATGGGCGAATCCCCGCGTGACGAGACGCTGGACATCGCCGAGTTGGCCTCGTACACCATGGTCGCCAATTTGATCTTGAACCTCGACCGGACCATTACGAAGGACTGACCGATGGACCAGAAGATGGACCTGACGCCCGATCCCTTGCTCCCGTTCACGCGCCGGCGTTTTCTCGAGCTGTCGAGCACCGGGGTCGGCGCGGCCGCCCTCGCGACGCTCTGGAATGGGGACTTGCTCGCCCAAGTTCCCCCCGCCGGAGCTGCGGCGACCGGCGCGCTGCCGGGCTTGCCCCACTTCGCGCCCAAAGCGAAACGAGTCATCTATCTGTTCCAGGCGGGCGCGCCATCGCAGCACGAGCTCTGGGACTACAAACCGAAGCTCGCGGGGCTGCGCGGCACCGAGCTGCCGCCGTCGGTCCGCGGAGACGCGCGTCTCACCGGTATGACCGCCACGCAGGAGAGTTTTCCTGTCATCCCGTCCTATTACTCCTTTGCCCAGCATGGCCAGTCGGGGGCCTGGATCAGCGAACTGATGCCGCACACCGCCACGGTGGCTGACGAGCTGTGCTTCATCAAGACGATGCACACCGAGGCGATCAACCACGACCCCGGCGTGACGTTCCTTCAGACGGGCGCCCAGCTGGCGGGTCGACCCAGCATCGGCGCCTGGCTGTCGTACGGGCTCGGGAGCATGAACGACGACCTGCCAACGTTTGTCGCCATGGTGTCGAACCGGGGCGGAAACCCGGTCTACGACCGGCTCTGGGGCAGTGGGTTTCTGCCCAGCGAATACCAGGGTGTGAAGTTCCTGTCGACCGGCGATCCGGTTCTGTATTTGTCGGACCCGCCGGGCGTGACTCGCAGCGCGCGGCGCCGGTTTCTCGACGACTTGGGCGCGCTTAATAGACTGGATCACGAGACCGGCGGCGACCCTGAGACGAACACCCGCATCTCGCAATACGAGATGGCCTATCGCATGCAGGCCTCGGTGCCGGAGTTGACCGATCTGTCCGATGAGCCGGACAGCGTCTTCGAACGCTACGGACCCGACTCCCGCACGCCGGGGACCTTTGCCGCCAACTGTCTGTTGGCCCGACGTCTCGCGGAACGCGACGTGCGTTTCATCGAGGTCTTCCACCGCGGGTGGGACATGCACACGCAGCTGCCGCGACGTATTCAAACCCAGGCGAAGGATGTCGACCAGCCGCAAGCGGCGCTGATCCACGAGTTGAAGGAACGCGGAATGCTGGACGAGACGCTAGTCGTCTGGGGCGGCGAGTTCGGACGGAGCGTCTTCTGCCAGGGCCGGCTCACCGAAGAGACCTACGGGCGCGACCACCATCCGAAGTGCTTTACGATCTGGATGGCGGGTGGCGGGGTCAAACCGGGCCTCACCTACGGCGAAAGCGACGACTTCGGCTTCAACATCACCAAGAACCCGGTGCACATCCATGACCTGCACGCGACCATGCTGCACCTGCTCGGGGTCGACCACACCAAACTGACATTCCCGTTTCAGGGCCGCAACTTTCGCCTCACGGACGTTCATGGCAACGTCGTGAACGACGTTCTTACGTAAGGACACCGGTCAGTCCCGCGGCCTGCGCCACGGGCTGACGAGTGCAGGCATCGTGTTCGCCATCGTCGTGGTGCTGCTCCTCAGGGCCGTCAAACCCGCGAAGCCTGTCGCCCAACTCATGCCGTCATCGGAACGCGTCTGGCTGGATTCGCCACTCTAGGGTGCCTGGTGGAGTCACTGCGTACTCCGGCGGGGCCCTCAACGGCCGCAGCTGCGGCGTGAAATCGTATGGCACCGGCGAGGGTCGCGTCGTCCCGCTAAGATTCACGTGCTCCCACACGATGGTGCCGTCTGGCTTCACCTGGAACAGCCGCCCCGTGTTGTCCTCGGCGATGAACGTGTTCCCGTTCGGGAGCCGCTTCTGCGACCCCATCGCCTTGCTGAAGAACTTGATGTCGGCGTACCCCTCGATCTCGTAGGTCCAGACGACGTCCTTGGTAATCGGATCGATCTCCATAATGAATGTCTGTCCGCTGTGGGTGCGGTTGCGCGGAAAGAGGCCGTTGTCAAAGAGGATGATATTGCTCGAGCCCGGCAGCCCTTTCTCGATCATCTCCGACTCGTGCGAGTGCGCCATCCCGCCCTTGTAGTAGTGCGTTGCCTCCCAGATGACCGCCTTCGTTTCCTTGTCGACAAGGTAGATCGTGTCGATGTTTCTCGCGTTGACGAGGAGGTTGCCGGGGCGGAAGCGTGTGTCACCCGCGTCATACCACCGGTTCTCGGGCAGGGGCGCGATGGAGTTGACGTGGAGCCAGTCGCCCTCGGGTGTCGCCGGCGAAAAGCGATGGAGGTCGAGATGATCGTGCGCATGCCATTCTCAGACGATCTCCTTGTCCGGATTGATCTTATAGATGTCGGCGCCGTGCGCCTCCTCCGCCCGGTAGATGGTCGTGCCGGCCGGAAACACCGACGGGTCGGCGGAGACAAGGACAGAGCACGCGACCGCCACGAGAACGGCTGTCACCACGGCGGCGGTCAGGGTTTTGTGGAACATTTTCGTGGCCCTCCGGATGAAAGGTCGGGGTTGCCAGCGCGCGCCTACTCTCCTCCGACTGCCCGACGTGTCGGTGTCGGGTCGGATAGCCACTGGTCGCCGTCGGGAAGCTCATGCGACGGAGGTGGACACGGAAATCTGGGGTCGGAGCGGAAGCGGTCTGCCCGGCTTACATACCGGCTACCAAGTACTTCGTGAACGCAGAGCCCGCATCGCTGAGCGAGGCCGGTCCCTCGGCCACGAAGACGTTGCCGTCCTCGTCCACTCCTACGCCCTCTCCCGTCACGCCATGGTTCGGCCGGCTGTCGGACTCCCACGGCGGAATGAAGCCCACGAGCACGTCCCGATCGACCGGTCCGATGCGCACGCCGTTCATCCAGTTGATGTGCCGGAGCCGGCTGGACTCGGAGTCGATGGCGT
>PAUN01000023.1 GCA_002712885.1 Acidobacteriota bacterium | reverse complement strand
GCGCAGCCGTCCCGGGAAACAGCAGCGAGACGCCGTCACCGAGTCCTAGGTTTTCCGACGAGGCGCCCGCGTGGACAGCGTTGCTTCCTCGGTCACATGCCGCCTGCATGCTCCCTCGTCGCGCCTTGCCACACAGACGGCTCGTCGGAAAACCGCCCTGTCGTTCTTCAGCACCCTCTTATGTTAGGGCTCCGACCGAGGGGTACAGCCGGACCCTGGGACCCTCCAGGTGTTCCAGTCAAAATTGTTGACAGTTATTATGCTCATAGTTAGTATATTAGGTATGATGCCGCTCGTGTCAGAGGTGACCGAGCGCCTTTGTAATTCTCAGTATGAGTATAACTAGACTCGACTCAGGGAGTTCCACGGCCACCGACGGCGTCCCGCTGGTATACACGCCCGCGGTGGCGGCGGCCACGGCCGACGTGTACGAGCGCGTCCGTGCGGTGGTGCCAGAGGTCGAGTGGCCGGTGCACGCGCCGTACATCGACGCAATTGAGCGGTGGAAACGGAGTCGCGGCGCGGTCGTGCTCGCCCACAACTACCAGACCCCAGAGATTTTTCATGGCGTGGCTGACCTGTCCGGCGACTCGCTGGCGCTTGCGCAACAGGCGGCCGAGACGGACGCTGAGGTCATCGTGATGTGCGGCGTCCACTTCATGGCGGAGACCGCCAAGATGCTCAGCCCGGAGAAGACGGTCCTCATTCCGGACCTCGAGGCCGGGTGTTCGCTTGCGGCGTCCATCAGTGGTGCCGATGTGCGCCGGCTACGTGAGCGACACCCGGGAGTACCCGTGGTGACCTATGTCAATACGTCGGTCGAGGTGAAGGCGGAGTCAGATATCTGCTGCACCTCGTCGAACGCGGTTGAAGTAGTCGAGTCGCTCGGCGTCGACCGGGTCATTTTTCTCCCGGACGAGTTCCTGGGGCGTTACGTCGCCGACAACACGGATGTCGAGGTCATCTTGTGGCAGGGGCACTGCGAAGTGCACGAACGGTTCACCGGAGACGAGCTTCGCGACTACCGGAAGACGTACCCAGGTATTCAGATCTTTGCCCACCCGGAGTGTCCGCCCGACGTGCTGAGCGAAGCGGACTATGTCGGGTCGACCGCCGGATTGATTCGACACGTCGATGCGACTCGTCCGGAGCGCGTCGTATTGGTGACGGAATGCTCTATGAGCGACAACGTCGCGGTGGCGCACCCAGATGTCGAGTTCATCCGTCCCTGCAATCTGTGTCCGCACATGAAGCAGATCACCCTGCCGAAAATCCTCACCGCACTCGAGCGTCTGCAGCACGAGGTCACGATTGACCCGGACGTCGCCGGGCGTGGCCGCCGGGCGGTCGAACGCATGCTCGAGGTAGGACGGGGAGCCGGCGGATGATGCCGAGTCGGCTCAGCCGGGCACGCCAGGTGCAGGCCGTCCAGACGCACGACGTGCTCGTCATCGGGAGCGGCGTGGGGGGATTGACGGTCGCCATCGAAACCCCAGATCTCCAGGTCGGGTTGCTGACCAAGACCTGCCTGGGTCTGGGTGGGTCGAGCCCGATGGCGCAAGGTGGCGTGGCGGCCGCCATCGGGGCGGGCGACTCGCCGGCGGCTCACGCCGCCGACACGCTGGCCGCCTCTGACGGCCTGGCCAATCCGGACAGCGTTCGGATTCTCACCGAAGAGGGGCCGGCCCGCATCGCGGCGCTGGTCGCATTGGGCGCCCGGTTTGACCGGCGCGCCGATGGGCAACTGGCGCTGGGTCGCGAAGCGGCGCATCGGCAAGCACGGATTCTTCACGCTCACGGCGACGCCACCGGCGCTGAGATAGTGCGTGCGCTGCGTGGGGCGGTCCAGGACTCGCCGACGGTCGACGTTCTTGAGCGCGCGTTCGCATGTGACCTGGTGACCGAGCAGGGCCGTGTGGTGGGCGCGCTCGCGCGTCATGCCGATGGCTCGGACGCGCGAGATGGCTCGAGTGGGCAACTCGTGTTGCACCTGGCCCGGGCCGTGGTGCTGGCGACCGGCGGTATCGGTCACGTCTACGAGCACACGACCAATCCGGCGGAGAACACTGGTGACGGTCTCGCGATGGCCGTGCGCGCCGGGGCGCGTCTGACGGACCTCGAATTCGTTCAGTTTCACCCGACCGCCCTCGATGTCGGCGTCGACCCGATGCCGCTCTTGACGGAGGCCCTGCGTGGCGCCGGCGCCACCCTAGTGGATGAGCGCGGGCACCGCTTCATGACCGACTTCCACCCGGACGGTGAGCTGGCGCCGCGCGACGTCGTGGCCCGGGCGTTGTGGGAGATGCGCCAGCAGGGGCGCCGCACCTTGCTCGACGCCCGCGCGGTGATCGGGACTGGCGACGCCGTCGCGTTTCCAACCGCGCTGCGCAATGGTCTCGAACATGGGTTCGATCTCCGACACGAGCCGGTCCCGGTCTCGCCGGCCGCGCACTACCACATGGGCGGCGTGGCGGTGAATACGGACGGCCGTACGAGTTTGCCCGGCCTGTGGGCCTGTGGCGAGGTCGCCTGCGCAGGCGTGCACGGAGCCAACCGGCTCGCCAGCAACTCGCTACTGGAGGGACTGGTCTTCGGGGCGAGGGTCGGGCGCGACCTGACGCGCGCGGTGCGCGCCGTGCCACCGGTCAAGGCGTTGGTGGAGCCCGTGGAGGTGTCGCCCGGAGAGACGCCCGATCAGGCGATGCGTCAGGAGGCCCGCACCGCGATCCGGACGCTGATGTGGAGGGACGTCGGGCTGGTCCGCTCGAGGGAAAGTCTGCAGCGAGCCATCAAGGAACTCACCTCGCTTGCCATGGGACTCGGCGCCGGAGCCTCCGAGTCTCACAACCTGCTCACCGTCGCAGGTGCGGTTACCCACGCGGCGGTCGTCAGGCGCGGCAGTTGTGGCGCGCATTTTCGGACTGACGACCTCGGGGCCCCTGGTGTTCGCCACCAGGTGTCGGGTCGACCCCGCGAGCACCGGCCTTCATGACCACTACGGATCCGGACACTCGGCTCCCGATCGCCCCGCTGGACACGATTCAGTACGAAGCGCTGGTCCGTGAGGAACTGGCCGTCGACCTGGGGTCGGCCGGCGACATTACCACCAACGCGATCGTCGGGGCCGATGTCACCGCCCGTGCTCGCGTCGTGGCCCGCCAGGATGGACGGATCTGCGGGCTCGGACCGGCGCTCTGTGCCTTCTTCCTCCTGGGTCCAGTGCGGCACAAGCCGGTCGTGAGCGATGGCGCGAATGTGACGGCAGGCACCACCATTGTCGAACTCCAGGGTGCGGCTCGCGTCCTGCTGTCGGCCGAACGGACCGCGCTTAATCTGTTGGGCCATCTGTCCGGCATCGCCACCCTTACCCGAGCCGTCGTCGAGACGGTGGCCGAGGTGAGCCAGGCCCGCGTCGTGTGCACCCGGAAGACGACGCCCGGCCTCCGCGCGCTCGAGAAATACGCGGTGCGGGTTGGCGGCGCCTCGAATCACCGATTCGGTCTGCATGACGCCGTGCTCGTCAAAGACAACCACCGCGCGATCGCCGGTGGTGTCCGACCCGCCGTCGAGGCGGCGCGCGCGACGCTCGGCCATCTGGTCACACTGGAAATCGAAGTAGACACGATCGAACAGCTCGATGAGGCGCTCGGCGCGGGCGCCGATGTCGTGCTGCTCGACAACATGCCGGTCGCCGACCTCGCCCGAGCCGTCGCCATGGCGCGTGGCCGTGCCACCACCGAGGCGTCGGGCGGCATCACTCCGGAGACGATTCGTGAGGTTGCCGCCACCGGCGTCGACGTCATCTCCATCGGTTGGATTACCCATAGCGCGCCCGCGCTTGATATTGGGCTGGATTTATCGGTGTCCGACTAGTCCCCTGTAGGGGACTAGTGCCGCGTGTCTGGGACACGACACTAGCGCGACCAGGCTCGCCGCTCGCTTCAACCTGGTCGTGGGCGGGCGACGGCAAGCGTATAATTGACCTCACATACGGACGAGCATCTCTGGACGGGAGGACGACCATGATCCGCCAACACGTGACAGCGTTGTCGAGCGTTATCGCACTGCTCGCGATGGTCCCCGCGCAGGCCACCGCGCAGGGCGTCACCCCCAAGACGCCGTGGGGGCACCCCGACCTGCAGGGCACCTACACGAATAAGACCACGACACCCTTGCAGCGACCGGAGGATCTGGCTAACCGGGAGTTCTTGACCGCCGAAGAGGTGGCCACTCGCGAACAGGCGGCCCTCGCACGGAACGCGGATCTCCTTCAGGCCGCGGCACAGAAAACCGCAGTCGGCGGGAACGTGGGGGCATACAACAACTTTTGGTTGGACGGAGGGACGAGACCTACCGGACGCACGTCTCTCATCTTCGAACCCGCCAACGGCAGGCTACCCGCGCTGACCCCTGAGGCGGAGCGGGTTCGCGCCGCGGCGCGCGAAGCCCGTCACGAGGCTGACACGTGGGGCGACCTCGAGCTGAACGACCGGTGTTTGATCTGGCAGGCGGGCCCACCGATGTTGCCCAGTGCCTACAACAACAACTTCATGATCATGCAGACGCCTGACTACGTAGCGATCCAGGTCGAGATGATCCACGACACCCGCATCATTCCACTCGATGGGCGCGGTCACATTCCGCCCGACGTTCGCCAATGGAACGGCGACATGCGGGGGCATTGGGAAGGCGAGACGCTGGTCATCGAGACCACCAATCTCCCCAGGACCGAAGCGAACGCGGCGGCTGTGGGTGGCGACCCGATCCTGTTGCGTGCGGCCAACGGACGATCCGACGACACGGTGACGGTGACCGAGCGGATTACCCGAGTGGACGCTGACACACTGAACTACGAGTTCATCATCGAAGATCCGACCACTTGGACCCAGAGCATCAAGGGCGAGTTCCCGATGCTCCGCTTGCCGGCCGAGGAACTGCTCTACGAGTACGCCTGTCACGAGGGTAACTACAGCATGGAGGGGATTCTGGGCGGTGAGCGTACGCTTGAGCTGGAAGGCAAGAGGTAGCGCTTCCTCAGCGGTCCATGTTGGCGCGCCGGTGGCTCGGTCGGGTACCAGGGTTGGTCTGTCTGGGCTTCGTTGGCTTCGGCGGAGTGGCGGCTGTGTTCGCGGCCGGACAGCCGACCTCGCCCCCGACGCCGCTGGACAGCTACGTCGGACGCTACGAGTTGACTCCTAGCTTCCACCTGACGGTGACGCGCGAGGGGCGCGCGCTGTACCTCCAGGCCACCGGGCAACCCCGCGCGCAGCTCACCCCCCGGAGTGGGCATGAATTCGTACTCGTGGGCAGCAGCCTGCGTGTGATGTTCAACGTGCGTTCCGATACCGGCGAAGTCCTCGATCTGGTATTCGAACAGGGAGGACTCGGGCGACGGGCCGTCAAGCTGGATGCGGACGTCGTCACCGCGGGCCGGTCGCGTATGGTGGTGTCGCCTGACGTGTTGACCGAGTACGTCGGCAGCTATGAAGAGCAGCCCGGCTTCGGGATCACGATCACGCTCGGCGATGGNGGCTTGTTGGCGCAGATGACGGAGATGCCGCAGGTGCCGATCTTTCCCGAGTCGCCGACGCAGTTCTTCTACGAGGACAGCACCGCACGAATCACGTTTCGGGTGGACGTCGCCGGAGCGGCGACCGCGCTTGTGCTGCACCAGGGCGGCAGTGACCTGGAGATGCCCCGCCTTGAGAAATAACAAACACATGTCATGCAATTGATATTCGAGCAGATCCGTGTCGGCGGCGACCGAAATTTCGCCTATCTCCTGGGTGACCGCGACGCGCGCCAGGCCGTGCTGATCGATCCGTCCTATTCGCCACAGGTGGTCGTGGAGCGGGCGACGGCGCAAGGGCTCACGGTGACCCACATCGTCAACACGCATGGCCACGCGGACCACACGGAAGGCAACGCGAGAGCATTCGAACTGACCGGCGCCCCGATCGCGGCCCATCCCGGGGCCCCGGACGCGCCCAACGTAGCCTTGACCGACGGCCAGGAGCTGTCGGTCGGGACGTTCCAGCTCCGGTGCCTGCACACTCCTGGGCACTGCGACGATCATCTCGTGTTGTACGAGCCTGTCTGTCAACTGCTGGTCACCGGGGACCTGCTCTTCATCGGCAAGGTCGGGGGTGCGAAGACAGAGGACGATGCGCGCACCGAGTGGATCAGCTTGCAGCGGGTGCTCGACACGGTGCCCGACGAGACGACCGTCTGGCCCGGACACGACTACGGGGCGCGGCCCAGTTCGACGATCGGTCTCGAGCGCCGTACGAATCCATTCCTGCTGTGTGCCGACCTCGACGCGTTCTTGCGCTTGCGGACGGAGTGGCCCGACTACAAGAAGCGGCTAGGCCTGAAATGAGTCGTCGGTCACAAATGACGCAGACGCTGCACTAGTGGGGAAGCCAGGACTCGGGCAGCCCAGCTTTGGTCTCGCGCACAATTGCTAAGATGACCTCGCCGTCGGCTCGTCCTTCCAACCCGTGCAGCAGCCGGCCGTACACACCGCGGCGAATCTCATTTGGAAGCCCGTCGAACAGGTCGCTGTAGATCATGAAGCTGAGCGGATATCTGAACAGGCGGGTGCGCAGGTCGAAGTCGCGGAGAGACCGGCCCTGGCGGTCTCGCGGTCCGCGGGTCGGAAACGTATCGGTGAAACTAGACACGCCTTGAATCGGCTCAATGAGTGGGGCCTCGTTAGCGAACAACATGTAGCGGGCGATTTCCTCGACACCGAGGCGACGGGCCTCGGCCTCGCTCGCATCTAAGATGCCGTCGTGGTCGGCCAGGCGCGCCTCCCAGCCGATACGGGTAAATAGATTGATCATCTGCGTCTGATGTTCGAAGGTCATCAGCGCGACCAGGTCACTCGTCGGAACCAGAAAGCGGCCGGGGTCGATGAAGCGCGTCAGACTGGTCAGATTCTGGTTGAATGGGTCGACTAGGCCGGCCGGGGTCGTTGGGTCTCGGGCCAGGGCGTTGCCTCGGTGCGACTGGGCTCCATGCGTGCCGGTGACATACCAGCCACCCCAGCGCTCATCGAACGGCGTTCGGTGATCGGTGACCACCGTGCCGAGCCGGAAGTCGGGGCGCCCGGTGGCGCTGGTCGAGACAGACCCGATGTAGGGCCCAGGGACCCCAAGCGTGGCCGCCTGTTGGTGGCATTGTAGACACCGTGCGGGTCGGTCGAATCGCGGACGCTTGGTCCGCGCGGTGTCGACGGTGTAGAACACGGCGCCCCGACGTGGATCGAAGGCGACCAACTCAATGACGGGGGCCCCCTGCACGGCGCCCACGGCGACCGCGTCCGAGAAATAGATGGCGCGCGGGGTGCGGGGGGAAATCAGAGGCGCCTGCAGGCTGGTTTTTGAGAACACCAGCGCCTGCGTGTCGACGCCGATGTCGAGATGCTCAAGGAGGCTCGGGAGATACCCGAATTGCTCGTCGTGGTTCAGGACGATTCGGCCCGAGGCAACGGCCTCCGCCAGCCGGCTCACCCGGTCGTCGAACGTGCCGGACGCGTAGGCAATTGCCGCGTGCTCGGCCGGAAGATTGTTTCGGTAGGGTTCGTTCGGCTGGGCCCCCGCCGGTGTGACCCAGATCACCACGGCGAGAATCCGATAGAGCCACGTCCGAGGCGTCTCAGTGCGCATTCACATCGATCTTACTGCTCATATTTCGTTTCGAGTTGATCACCCGGATCGGCTACTCTGTGAGACGCGATAGGAAGTGCTCGGCGCCAGGACGGCACATGGCTGCGGCGTGGCGGCACTGGACTACGTTCATGACCTCTCGACGAGTGCTTTTCGCGAGCCTGTTGGCGACGCTTACGGCCATCCCGGTCGCGGCCCAGCCGGTGTCGCTTGTCGGGGCCTCCGCGGCAGAATCCGAGGCGCCCGCCGCGCCGAGACGCGAACTCCTCGACCAGTATTGCGTCACCTGCCACAACGACGCCGCGCGCCAGGGCGACCTGTCGCTGGAAGGCGTCGATCTGGCNGATCCCACNGCNNACGTCGAGACACTCGAGAAGGTCGCGCGGAAGCTTCGGGCGGGGCTGATGCCGCCGCCTCGTCGACCGCGTCCCGACGCGCCCACGCTCACCGCGTTCGTNAGCGGGCTTGAGGCGGCGATTGACGCGGCCGCTGCCGACGAACCGAATCCGGGTCGCCCCGTGTTGCACCGGCTGAATCGCACGGAGTATGCGAACGTCATTCGGGACCTNGTTGGGCTCCAGGTCGATGCCGAAGGATTGTTGCCGCCTGACGACATGAGTCAGGGCTACGACAACATGTCGGACGTGCTGACCGTGTCGCCGGCGTTGCTCGAAAGCTATATCTCGGCCGCTGGCAAGATCAGCCGCCTGGCGCTCGGCGACATCGACGCGACCGCGCGCGTGGAGACCTACGTCGTGCCGCAGGCGGTNTCCCAGATGCGACACGTGCTGGGTGCGCCGTTTGGCACCCGGGGTGGCACCGTCGTTACTCACAATTTTCCCGCCGATGGCGACTACGTGTTCCGTCTCTCGTTTTATTATTCGAGCATCGGTCCGGTGTTCGGCGACAACATTCCGGCGGAAGGCGAGCAGATCGAGGTTGCGGTGGACGGCGAGCGGGTGGCGTTGCTCGACTTCGATCGCAAACTGAAAACGACCGAAGACCTGCGGACATCGCCAATCGCGCTGACGTCAGGACCGCACGTCATCTCAGCCGCGTTCGTGGAACGCGCGTCTGGCCCGGTGCAGGATTTCGTGATGCCGTTTGAGCGTGCGCTCGCGGATCTGTCGACTGGCCACTTTCCAGGACTGACCGGATTGCCGCACCTACGCAATCTGGGTGTGGACGGGCCCTATGACGTCACTGGAGTCAGCGAGACGGCGAGTCGCGAACGGGTCTTGTCGTGTCGGCCCGCGACCAGCGCCGAGGAGGGGCCGTGCGCTCGCGAAATCATTGGTCGGCTGGCCCGACGGGCGTTTCGCCGGCCGGTGACCGANGACGACGTCGGGCGTCTGATGGCGCTTTACGAGACGGCCCGCGCCGAGCAGGGTTTCGAGGCGGGCATCCGCATGGCGCTGCAGGCGATGTTGTCCGACCCGGAGTTCGTGTTTCGATTCGAGCGGACGCCGGATGGGGTGAGGGCCGGGTCGAGCTANCGGNTCAGCGACCTNGAGCTGGCATCGCGGCTGTCNTTCTTCCTCTGGAGCAGCATGCCGGACGAGNCGCTGCTGGTGGCCGCCGAGCAGGGGCGATTGTCAGGCCGGGGTGAGCTCGAGCGTCAAGTCACCCGGATGCTGGCCGACCCGAGAGCCGAGACCCTCTCGACCAACTTCGCATCGCACTGGCTGCGTTTGCAGAATCTGCGTGACGCCCATCCCGACGTGTTTTTGTTCCCGGATTGGGACGAAAATCTGAACTGGTCGATGCGCCGCGAGACGGAGCTGTTCTTTGACAATATCGTCCGTGAGGACCGGACCGTCCGGGACCTGCTGCAGGCCGACTTCACTTTCGTGGACCAGCGTCTGGCGACTCACTACGGTCTCCCTGGTGTGATCGGCAACCGGTTCCGACGTGTCGCCGTGACCGACGAGCGTCGTCGCGGGCTGCTGGGACACGCCAGCATTCTGACCCTGACGTCTGTCCCCAATCGCACCTCGCCGGTCATCCGTGGGGCCTGGGTACTCGATGTGTTGCTCGGCACGCCTCCACCGCGGCCGCCGGCCGACGTGCCGCCGCTCGAGGAGAACGAGAACGGGCAGCAACACGTGTCAGTGCGTGACCGCACCCTGGCCCACCGCGCCAATACGTTTTGCGCGTCCTGTCACAATGTCATCGACCCCGTCGGGTTCTCGCTCGAGAATTTCGACGCCGTCGGGGCGTGGCGGACGCGCGACAGCGGGTTTCCCGTCGATCCCTCAGGGACGATCTACGACGGAACGCCGGTCGACGGCCCGGTGAGCCTGCGACAGTTCCTGCTGAAGAACGAGAATCTGTTTCTGACCAACTTTGCCAAGAACATGTTGATGTACGCGAACGGCCGTGTCTTCCAACCGTACGACATGCCCGCCGTGCGGACCATCGTGCGGCATGCGGCGGAGCAGGACCACCGATTCTCGGCCTACGTCATGGGAATCGTTACGAGCACTCCGTTTCGGATGCGCCGCGCGGACATCGATACGGGCGCCGCCACGGTAGAGCAATAACGCGTTGTCGTAAGCACGGGTCTTCAGACCCACCAGTCCCCCGGGGTGGGGGGCGACCGACGGAGAACAGGATGTATATCACCAGAAAGCACATATCGAGACGCACGGCGCTTCGAGGTGTCGGTGTCACCCTGGCGTTGCCATGGCTCGAGGCGATGATGCCGGCGCAGACGCCCATTCGTGGGTCGGCGGCGCAACCGCATACGCGCTTCGCCGCGCTCGAGATGGTGCACGGGTCAGCCGGGAGTACGGCGGAGGGGACGCGACTGCACTACTGGTCGCCGAAGACCGTCGGGCGAGACTTCGAGACGACACCGATCTTGCGGTCGCTCGAACCGTATCGTGACTATGTGACGGTGGTCAGCCATACCGACATCGCTCCGGCCACCGCCCAGGTGGAGGCAGAGGCGGGCGCCGACCACACGCGATCATCCGCCGCGTTTCTGACGTCGGCACATGCCAAGATGACCGAGGGCGCCGACATCTACAACGGTGTGTCCGTCGATCAGGTGTATGCGGAGGCCTTTGGCCAGGATACGCCGCTGCCGTCCATGCAGGTCTGCGTTGAGGATGTTGGGTCGCTGACGGGTGCGTGCGGCTACGGTTACAGTTGCGTATACGCCAACACGATTTCCTGGGCGTCCCCCACCACCCCGCTTCCCATGGAGCGTGATCCGCGTGTGGTGTTCGAACGGTTGTTCGGCGACGGTGCGACCCCGGCTCAACGGCTCGACCGGCGGCGGGCCAACGCCAGTATCCTCGACGCGATTCTGGGCAAAGTGTCCGACTTGCAACGGGACCTCGGGGCGGTCGATCGTGCTCGGCTCGACGACTACCTGGAAGACGTGCGGGAGATCGAGCGTCGGATTCAGTTGGTTGAATCCCAGAACGCGACGCGTCGTGGCGTCGACCTACCGGAGGCGCCGGTGGGAGTCCCTGACGGCTGGGTCGACCACGTGCGAATGATGTTCGACCTCCAGGTGCTGGCGTTCACGACCGACGTCACGCGTGTGTCTGCCTTCAAGATGGGACGAGACGTCAGTTCGCGAGTCTACGAGGATAGCGGCGTCGACACGCCGTTCCACTCGTTGTCGCACCATGGCAATCGGTCTGAGCAGCTGGCCGATTTCGCCAGGCTCAACGAGTTCCACGTTGATCAGGTCAGCTACTTCATCGACCGTCTGAAGCAGACGCCGGACGGTGACGGCAACCTGCTCGACCACTCGATGGTGTTGTACGGCAGTCCGATGGGCGACGGCAGTGTGCACAACCATCTGCGAGTGCCGTTGTTCCTCGCGGGGCACGCCAATGGACAGCTCAGGGGCAACTCGCACGTGCTCTGCGATGACGGCACGCCGATGGCGAACCTGTTGCTCTCCATGCTGCATCGACTGGGAGTGAACGCCGAACGTTTCGGTGACAGCAACGGCGAAGTTGCGATCTAGTGTCCTGTAACCGTGACTCGCTGCATAGCTCGGTCGCGGGGCATCGCGTCTGCATGCGTTGTTCCGCGATCACAAATACCCAATCTGCTCCCTTGTCACGCCTGTTCAGCCGCGGGCCACGCGACCGAGCTATGCAGCGAATCACGGTTACAGGCGACTGGCTAGGAAGATATACGATGTACCGCATGCCACACGCGCTCGCCGTTGTCGTTACGTCGACCCTGTTGATGTCGTCGACCCAGCCGGTGATGGTCTGGGCGGCCGATGCGCCGGTTGCCGACGCCGCCATGCATGGCGATGGGGACACGGTTCGCGCACTCTTGGCGGACGGCGGGGATGTCAACGCCGCGCAGGGCGACGGGATGACCGCTTTGCACTGGGCCGCGTTCCGTGATGATGTCGTTCTAGCCGCCGCGCTCATCGAAGCGGACGCCGACATAGCCCCTGCCACTCGCGTCGGTGGCATCACGCCGTTGTCGATGGCGGCCACCAACGGCAGCGTCGCGATGATCGATCTCCTGGTAGAGGAGGACGCGCTGGTGAACTGGCCGACGTCGACCGGTGCGACGCCATTGATGGCCGCCGCCACGTCGGGACGTGTCGACGCGGTCGGACGGTTGCTCGATCACGGGGCATTTGTGAATGCCCGAGAGACTGCGAACGGACAGACCGCTCTGATGTTCGCCGCCTGGGAAAACCGCGCCGATGCGATCCGGCTGCTCATCGGGCACGGGGCCCATGTGGGACTCACATCGCTGGTGATGGCGATGGACGAGCGGCGGTTCGACAGCGACGGCAACGAGTTGCCGCGGGGGCGTCCCCGGGCTCCCGGCGCCAACTCGATTATGGGCGGAATGACCGCCCTGCTGTTCGCGGCCCGGGACGGCCACCTGGACGCGACGCGTGCGCTCGTCGAGGGCGGCGCCAACGTCGACCAGGTCGCCGGCAGTGAGGGGTCGAGCCCGATGGTGATCGCCATTGCGAACGGGCACTACACCGTCGCGAAGTATCTGCTGGATGCCGGTGCGGACCCGAACGTGGCGAACATTGATGGCCTGGCGCCCGTCTACGCCACCATCAATATGCGATTCGCGCCGGTGTCTTGGGCGCCAAATCCTCGCACCGACCAGGAGGTCGTCGATGCGCTAACACTCCTGTCGGCGTTGCTTGACGCCGGTGCTGACCCGAATACCCGTATCGCACGGCGACTCTGGTTCAGTCCGACATCGCACAATCGACTGTGGATCAACCCCGCCGGGGCGACCCCGTTCTGGCGGGCGGCGCAGGCCAGCGATGTCGAGTCCATGCGTCTGCTGCTGGCGGCCGGCGCGGATGCCAATATGGCCACGTTCGGTGGGACGACGCCCCTGATGGTCGCCTCTGGTATCGGTTGGCGGGGGAACTTTTCTCAGAACGCCCCCGACTCCTGGATGAAGGCGGTGCATTTTCTATCTGAGCTCGGTGCCGATGTCGCGGTGGCGGACGATCGCGGTTACACGGCGTTGCACGGGGCCGCCGCTCTGGGTGACAACGAGATGGTGGAGTTTCTCGTGGCTCGCGGCGCCGACGTGAAGGCGGTCAACAGGGCCGGTGACTCGGCCGCCGACATGGCGTTCGGTCCATCGCGGTTCTTTATTCCCAAGCCCGAGACGGCCAATCTCCTGGTCGAACTCGGGTCGCCGTTTCAGAACAACTGCCGTTCGGATCAGTGTGTCGACGGGAAGTTCTTTGGCGGCGCCGAGACGACACAGCGCTAGCGCCTGACCCATCCGGCGACCGGTGCCGTGCTGGCGCGCGACTCGTATAACTGGGGGCGCATGGACAGTCTCACCGGTGCGGACATCATGACCCGCTCCTTTCGAAAACTTCCTGTCGTCGACACGGACCGCCGGGTCATCGGTCAGGTGAGCCGCCGCGACATACTGGTAGCCATTGAGGCCGGTCGCGACAATCCACGTCTCTACGGCGTGGAAGACCTGCGTCCGGCCGAAGCGTCCAATGCTGGCGACGACTCGGTCATGCGCACTGCGCGCGGCCGGCACTAGGTCTTCCGACGAGGCGCCCGTCCGGCGATGTTGCGTCGTCGGTCACAGCCCACCTGGCTGCTCCCTCCCCGCGCCTGGCCAGACAGACGCCTCGTCAGCCCCCCCGCGGACGTTCTTCAGCAGTCTAGGGGCCGATCGTGAGTCGTTCACCGTTCGGGTCGGTCCGAACCAGCATCGCGTCGGCCGAGACGTTACGCAGCACGACGATGCCGGCGCCTTCCAGTTGCATCGCCCGCATGCCGCGCTGGTTCGTGACAACGAGGGCGCCAGACGGGGTGTCACTGGTCCATTCGGGCAGGGCGCGATGCAAGTAATATTCGAGCCCGTACTGCCAGGCACGGTGCAACGCGTAGGTGCGCACCGGCTCGCCATCTGCCAGGTGTCTCGCTTCCCGCGCGGTCACCCGGGTGCTGATTCCCGGGTCGAGCCGTGGCATGAGTGTCGCGTTCAGTTGCCAGAGCCCGAGCGCGATGGTGAGGGCGGCCACCGCGACCCCGGCGTGGATCCGGCCACGGCTGCCCACGTAGCCGGTTGCGACGGTGGCCAGGCTGAGCAGCACGCCAAGAGGGCGAACGGCGCCTGCCTCCACTCCGGCGCTTGCTACCCCCGGCGACACGAGAAACGCGACCGCCATGACGGCCAGGACTGCGGCCGTCCCGAGACCCACCGCCCGCGCTGCGGCCGGGCGAGTCATCGCCAGAGCCAACGCGCGGGCCAGCAGGATGATGGCCGCTGGCATCGCGGGCAACACATACCCCGGCAGCTTGGATTGAGACAGGCTGAAGAACACGACTGGGAAGATCACCCACCCTGCGAGAAACATCGAGGGAGACCCGACCCAGTCGCGGCGCGTCACGGTCGTCGCCGCCGCGTACACGGTGGCTACGATGGCCGCGGTCCACGGGGCCAGACCCAGTAACAGCACCGGCGCGAAATACCAAAAAGGCTGCTGATGCTGAAAGACCGGGGTCAGAAAACGCTCGACATTGTGTGAGATCAGGAAGACCTGGATGAACTCGGGGTTACGTAGCGCGCACAGCACGTACCACGGAAGCGCCACGAGTGCGAAGGTGCCGAGCGACCACGGGCCGGCGAGTCGCCACACCAGCGGCAGGCGGCGTGCGAGTAGGGCACCGATGACGATGGCCGACCCGGCCAGCACGACCCCTGCGGGACCCTTTGCCAACACGGCCAGACCGAGGGCGGCACCAAAACCGATCTGATAGCCGAGAGTGCCACGCGGTTGTCGCAGCAGCACGAGTGGTGCGGATGAGGCCAGCGCAAGCGCCAGCGTCGCGGAGAACAGCATGTCGGTTGTGGCCGCCCGGGCGAACACCAAAATCGCGATGCTGGATGGAAAGAGCAGCACGAACAGGGCGGCGGTCGGGCCGCCGTAAAAACGTCGCGCGAGCCAGCCCAGCGCCAGCATCGAGGTCGCTGCGCCCGCCACGGAGGGAAGGCGGGCCGCCCACTCGCTGTCGCCGAACACGCGGTAGCCGACCGCGGCCACCCAGTAATACAAGATTGGCTTTTCGAGCCACGGCTCGCCATGCAGTCGGGGCGTCACCCAGTCGTCGCTTACCGCCATGTCGCGCGCGATGGCCGCATACCTGGGCTCGTCAGGACCTACGAGACCGAAGGCGGTCAGACCGTTGAACAGACACACATACGTCACGAGCACCGCGATGGCCAGTCGCACGCGTGTCGTCGTGGTGTCGGGAGGCCCAGGCGGTGAATTGTCGTGGTCCGCCATGTTGATGTGGTCGCTGGTGCTGTTCATCGGGCCGTGGGGATGTCGGTGCCAGAAATGGTCCAACCCCGTGCTGCTCGCTGCGCGATTGTATGTCGACTGCCATGCGGATCGTCTTGAGAACTACTGCGCGACCGTTGGGGTGCGAGTGAGACATTCAATGGGATCGAAAAATCACGAAATTGATTGGATCCTTTTTGAGGCATTGCGTGATATCGTCGGTCCTTCGGCAAAGTGGGTCGACTATGGAAGTGCGGCCTTCGAGGATTTCGGAAGAATGAGGGAGGTGATCGTCCCATGAGTCAGGAGATCATCGAGTTGACTGAAGAGACCGCCCAGCAGGGTGTCTCCAGACGTGGTTTCATCAAGGGCGCGATCGCCGCCAGCGCGGCTGTATCGTCGTCAAACTATCTCTTCCGCGCGAATGGCGGGACGCTGTTG
>PAUN01000022.1 GCA_002712885.1 Acidobacteriota bacterium | reverse complement strand
TGACCTCCAGCACCACTCCAGCCAGCAGATCGAGCTCTATGCCCGTATGGGAGACACCATGGGGCGTGTCCTGTAGGCAGTGGCGGCGGACTCTCAGGTGACGCTCCGACGGTGTTGCCCGCTGTCGTGGCGGCCCATCCCACGTTCTGCGAGGCGGAGTCCGACTTGGAGGACGCACCTACATCGTCAAGCGGGCGGACGATTTCTAGTACTCAGGCGGGCACGAGCGTCCGTCCGCGGGGCTCTTTCGGTCTCCCCCACCCCTACCGCTCGATGAGCGCCCGTCCCCGTCAGAAGCAAGGGCAATGATCGTCGCCGGTAAACACCGTTGCGACCCGAATCACTCGGCCAACGGGTGCGGTCGAATCTGGAACTGCACGATCTCGCTCGTCGTCCCTTTCCCGCCCTCGAGATGAAAGGTCGAGCCGGTGTTGAAGCTGGCCCAGACGCCCCGCCCCTTCCACCCGGCCGCCGCGTCGTCGATTCGGCCATCGAGACCCCGGCTGTAGAAGCCCAGGGGGTACGGCACGCGCATGGTGACCCACTCGCCCGTCTCGGGTAACAACGCGAGCAGGGCGTCGGACGATGTGCCAGTAGCGATCGGGACATTGGCGCCCAGGCCCAGCGCATCGAATTGGTCGACCCAGCTGTAATAGTGGTAGTCGGCGTTGGCGGTTCCGTCGACCCCTTTCATGCGCGGACCCGGTGTCTGATAGAGACGCCATCCTGCGGCGCAGTGCTGCCCGGTGGCCTGCGGACCATTCAACACGGCGCACTGCGTGCGGTCGAAGCTGGCGAAGTGCCCGCTGCCACCGAGGGCGGTCCAGACGAGACCGTTCGTGTCGACGTCGATGCCTCTCGGCCCGTAGCCCCAATCGTCTGGATCACCCGTCGGGTCGTAGGGGGGCTCGTACACTTCCGACTTGCAGGTCTCAGGCGGATTGTCCCCGAGTTCCAGACGAACGAGTTGCCCGGGCACCGGGAAACGTCGGCTGATCCACACGGAACCGTCGGGATGTGGGATGACGCCGTACGCTCTCCGGAACTTGTCGAGGCTGCCGATGCGCGTGTCTCGCGCCGGGTCGATTTCGACGTCACCGGCTGCGCTCGGCTCATTCCAGGGCTTGGTGATCACCCCGTCGCCGTTGGTATCGATGACGGTCGGACACCAGCCTTGAGCCGCGCGCTCGTCCCCGGTCGCGTCGTAGAGTCGCGTGTTCAGCCAGCCGATGGCCTCGGTTGAGCCACTCAACCAGAGGGTGTCATTCTCGTCATCGGCGAACTGCAGATGGTGCGTGAAGTAGCACGTGTCGATGAGCACAAACTTCTCGGTGTCAGGATCGTAGGACGAGATCTGACGTGACTCCGCCTGGTGCTGGATTGGGTAGTACTTGGCGTATGGGTGATCGGACCCCTCCAGACACCAAGCCGGCACCTCGGCCGGCCGCACCGACTGCGTAATCCACACGCGGCCTTTGCCGTCCATCATCGGATTGTGGGCGCCGCGACTGATCAGCCCAGCTGACTCGTCCCCGTAATACAACGACGGGACTGCGGTTGACGAACCTTGATACGAATTCGAGCGCCGGGGCCGCTCAATGCGGGTGGGCAGATCCATCCTGATCGACTGGCGGGTGGCGATGTCGGTCACAACCAGACCGGCTCCCCCGACCCCGTAAATCGGGCCGCCTGGGTAGAGCGTCGGGTCGCGCTTGTCCGTCGAGACGTTGTCGTGCACCATCCCCTGGGGGTGCCCCCATCCCCACATGCTGAGCACCACGTTGCGTTCGATCCCCGTCGGTCGTGGCGGGGCTGGTGGCAACTCGCCGGCACGGATGCGGTCGCTCCAGTCGGCGTAGAGCGAGATTGCGCGCGGACGGCCGATCCGGTTGATCTCGGCCGTCATCGCCGGACCGGCGCCGCCCGCCTGGATGCGATAGTTCCACGCCTCGGCCGTAGAATCGAACGTCTCGAGATCCAACATCGGCATTTCGCGCGTCGCCTGGTTGCCGAGTTGGTGACACAACTGACAGCCGTCCTTCATCCGGTCGATCCAGTCGGCCTGGGTCTTCATGGCAGTACCGATGCCATTGCCTCGCGGGCCGGTGCCGGGAAAGTCGCTGGCCGGAGGCACCTCGAGCAGGGAATACCAGTAGTTGGCCGGGTAAATCTGCGCCGCGTCGTGAGGCGTCGCGGCCGCCGTCGCCGTCAAGTCGAGGCTATCGCCTGGTCGGGCGGCGCGCTTGGCCGAATCGGCCAACCCGTATCCCCGTACCCAGACCTGGTAGTCGGCCGCGGGGAGATCCGGAACCAGGAACCCCCCGGCATCGTCGGTCACGACGATCTTACGAAAGGACGTTTCGAAGTCGTCCGTCTCGGCGATCACCCACACCCCCGCTTCGGGGCCCGTCGCGCTCGCGACGACTCCGGTGAGACTGTCCCCGGCCGCCTCCGGCGCCCGCTGAAGCGCGGACAGACCGATCGCCGCGAGCAGAGCCAGCCCGAACAGACAGGATGCACGAAGTCTCTTGGTCATCGTTCGTATCCTCCAGCCGCCCGGCGATCGCCCGGGTCAAAGCGGCCTCGAAATTGTGTAGGCACAGAGTGCCTCATTCACCGGTTCGAACGCAACTGCGAATCTGAAATGTCCTGACCCTGTTGCGGAGTCCAACCGATCTCAGGGCGGTGGGTACAGCCGAGTATATCCAGGCAGCGACTCGCGAAACCCCGTTGGCACGGTCGGATGCTCTTCCGTCGGCGGGCGTCTGTCGCGCCATTCCACGAAGTTGAACACCACGCGCTTGCCGACGACGCCGTTCTCAAACCGGCTGTCGACCACATCTACCCAAAGGCTGACGAAGCCGCCTGACTCCCAGAACCGCTCGGCATCCTGCACAATCACCGGCACGACGTCCGTGTAGAGCGTGTACGCCGGACGTCCAGGTATGCTCAGATACCCGACCGTCTCGGCCTGCCTGAGATAGGTGACCGCGCGATGGAACGGTCGATTGGCCTGCGTCGGGAACCGAAGTTCAAGAAATCGCAGTACCGGCGCCGAGTCGACCGGTGGCTCTGGATAGCCCTGCGCCCCAGCCTGCGCCACGAACACGAGCATCAAGGCTGGAAGCTGGCAGGAGCGTCTCATCGCAACGGGTCGCGTCGAGTGTGAACGCCTCGCGCCGGATCTGCAGCGCCACCCGGCGATCGAACTGGATGGCGACGGTTGGCCAGACCGGCCCCTACCGCCCTCACCAATAAGCGCAGTCACATCGTAGTGCCCGAGGCACGTACCGGGCCTGAGTGCGTGAGAGCGGAATACCCGACGGTTACGCTTGGACGCCGTCCGGCTACCTTTGAGGCGCCAGCGCTGCGACCACAGGTCCCAAAAAGACGAAAAGGGCGCCCCGGAAAGGCCCCCCAGACTCCCCACGTTGCACGCTCGCTGCAAGGCGGGAGGTCAAAATGGTCGGGGCGAGAGGATTTGAACCTCCGACCCCCCGGTCCCGAACCGGGTGCTCTACCAGGCTGAGCCACGCCCCGACGCAAGTCGCTATTGTACCTCAGCCACGCTCGCGAGGGCGAGCGCGTGGGTGGCCTCCAGCGCGGCGTGGTTCGTCCAGTCGGTATGCAGCGGGGTCACCGAGACCCATCCGGCCTGGATGGCCGCGTAGTCCGACGCCGCGTCGCTCTCCCAGCGCAGATCGGCGGCGCCGATCCACACCATCGACTTGACCGCGTCCCGCACGGCCGGCATCGCCGCGATGGCCTGCTTGCGCCGCCCCTGCACCGTCCCGCGGATACCCCGGTGGTCGCCCCGGGGGACATTCACGTTCAGCAGCGTCTGGGGTGGGAGACCGTGAGCCAGCACCGTGCCGGCCAACCGGCGCGCCACCTCGGCGGCCGAACCATAGTCCATCGGCCCGTCGCTCCGTTGCAGCGACACCGCGATGCCGTGGGCTCCCAGTAACACCCCCTCGAGTGCGCCGCCGACCGTGCCTGAATAGGTGACGTCCTCGCCGACGTTGAGCCCGTTGTTGATGCCGGACACCACGAGATCTGGCACCTCGCCCAGCACGTCCGTGATGCCGACGTTGACGCAATCGGTCGGGGTGCCATCCACCGAATACCATGACTCGGACACCCGGGTCAGGCACAAGGGTCTGCGCAGCGTCAAGGCATGACTGACCGCGCTGCTCTCCTCAGCGGGTGCCACGACGGTGATCTCCCCCACCGCGGAGAGCGCGTCGGCCAAAGCCAAAAGCCCATCGGCCTCGACTCCGTCGTCGTTGGTAATGAGTATGCGAGGCACGTCAGCCCTTACCCGCGACGATCCCATAGCGACGGGCCCATCCGAGACCGGCGAGCGTCGTGCCTCGTGGACGATACTCGCACGCGACCCAGCGGTCGTAGCCGACGTCGTCGAGTAGGTCGAACAGATACGGGTAGTTGACCTCTTGGGTGTCGTCCGGTTCGTGGCGTCCCGGCACGCCGGCAATCTGGATGTGACTGATGATGTCGAGGTTGGCCTTAAGGGTTTCGGCGAGATGCCCCTCCATGATCTGCATGTGGTAGATGTCGTACTGCAGGAAGACGTTGTCCTCACCCACCAGATCGATGATCCGCCGGGCCTGGGTGGATCGGGTGAGAAAATAGCCGGGGTTGTCCCGTGTGTTCAGCGGCTCCAGGAGCAGTCTGACGCCCTGGGGACGTGCGGCCGCCGACGCCCGGCGGAGGTTCGAGACGAACGTGGCCTCGGCCCGCGAGTCGTCGGTCGTTCCCGCGAGGCAGTGAACCTGACCGCACCCGGCCGCCTCGGCGTACTCGAGCGCACGCGTAAAACCGGCTTCGAAGTCGGCTTCCTGCCCCGGGAGGGCGCCGACAGCGGTCGGCACGTTGAAGAGCACGGATTCGAGACCGTTGTCCCGGAACGCCTGGCCGATCTCGGCGCTGGTTTGTTCGTAGGGGTGCTGGATCTCGGCACCGCGAAACCCGACCCCAGCCGCTAGCTCGAATCGTTTGAGCATCTCGACTTCCCCGAACATCATCGAGAAATTTCCGGCCAGTCTTGGCATCGTCTCCTTGTCGCCTCCTCGCGAACGCGTCGCCCATTATACGACCCGCCCTTCGCCCGGTCAGGTGTCGGTTGAGGGGACGCCCGGTGGACGGTATCATCGGAACCAGAATGGCTCTTTCTTTGTCAGATTCGATCGCGTTCGACGCGGTCTTGCTCATCAGCTTCGGTGGGCCGCAAGGCCCGGCCGACATCCGCCCCTTCCTGGCCAACGTCCTCCGCGGTCGCCGCGTGTCTCCCGCCCGCGTCGAGGAGGTGGCGCATCACTACGAGATCTTCGGGGGGGTCTCACCGATCACGGAGTTGACGCGACGGCAAGCCGACGGCCTCCGCGCCCGACTCGAGCGCGACGGACCACCGCTGCCGGTCTACGTCGGCATGCGTAACTGGGATCCGTATCTCGTCGACACCCTGCGCGAGATGCGGCAAGCGGGCGTTCGCCGCGCTGTCGGGTTCATCCTTGCCGCGCACCGGTCCTATTCCAGTTGCGAGCAGTACAAGCGCAATGTGATCAGCGCGAGACGAGCGCTCCAGGAGGCGGGAGACGGTGATGTCGAGGTGACCTACGTGGGCGATTGGCACGACCACGACGGGTTCGTCGGCGCGTGCGTGTCGCGGGTACGAGAGGCTTGGGAGACGCTTCCGGAGCCGATGCGAGGCCGGGCTCGCCTCGTCTTCACCGCGCATAGTTTGCCGGCCAGCATGGCCGCGGAGAGCCGCTACGAGGAGCAGTTATTCGAGTCGGCTCGGTGTATCGCCGCCGGCGTCGGGATGACCGACTGGGCGCTCGTGTACCAGAGTCGGAGTGGTCGGCCGCAGGACCCGTGGCTAGAGCCGGATATCTGTGACTACCTGCGAGCCGAGCGGGAGCGCGGGCTCGAGGTGGTCGTGATGTGCCCCGTCGGGTTTGTCTGCGACCATGTCGAAGTGCTCTACGACCTGGACCACGAGGCCGCGGAGGTCTGCCGCGAGGTCGGGATCGAACTGCGTCGCGCCGCCGCGGTCAATGACGATCCGCAATTCCTCGATCTCATGGCGGACATGGTCCGGCGCACAGTGGACCGCTACCGTGGGGGACAGCCTCTGCCTATCTGTTCTGAGAGTGAACCGAGTTCGGCCTGAGGTCGTGGTGGGTGAAGAAGGCGGACGCGTCGCGCCCGCCTCTCCCGGTGATGCGTGGTGCTAGCCGGCGACCGGCACGGTCGCACAGTGCTTGTCGAACGCGGCCGTCAACTGGGCGGAGATGGCCCCGGCTTCCTGGTTTTCAATCTGATGCCGTTCCATCATGTAGACCAGCTTGCCGTCCTTCAGCAGCGCGATCGCCGGCGACGAGGGTGGATACCCGGTGAAATAGCCTCGCGCCCGCTGCGTGGCTTCGGTGTCGGCGCCCGCAAACACGCTGGTGACCTGGTCCGGCTTCACGCCGTGTTGTAACGCCTGGGCCACGCCGGGCCGCGCCTTGCCAGCGGCGCAGCCGCAGACGGAATTCACCACCACCATCGTCGTACCGGGCGTCTGGGTAATCGCCTCGTCAACGTCGCCGGCCGTCTTCAATTCACGCACGCCAAAGCGTGTCAACTCTTCCCGCATCGGGGCAATCATGAACTCTGGATACACAAGGGGCTCCTTATCAGTTCCAAGTCAGACTCCAGCGTAGCACAGGCGGGCAGTCGCCAGACGACCACCCACTCCCCCGCCCTCAGGCGGCGGCGCGCCACCACCCCGGGTCCCCCGGGCGGCCGCGTTCCAGGCAGAGAGGGCGTAGTTCTTGAGCGCGGATTTAAAGTTGATACGAATCGTATCAATGGCTATACTCGTATCGACGCAAGGTTAAGAAGGAGCTTCCCGACGTGGAACAGGAAATCATCTTTATTAGCGTGGCGGCGCGGGTACTCGGCATGCACCCGCAGACGCTCCGTAAATACGAGCGTCTCGGACTCGTGCAGCCGTCACGGACGGTCGGGAGCATGCGGGTGTACTCGCGTGAGGAGATTGCGCGACTCCGCCTCATCAAACGCCTGGTGGAGGAGTTGGGGGTCAATCTGGCGGGCGTGCAGCAGTTGCTGTCGATTGCCGACGTTGTGGGTCGAATTCGTCCGCTGATGTCCGACCAGGCCCTGGAGCGACCGGACCGTCGCCGGCAACTGGGGCGCGAGGTCAATCGGATTACGCGGTTGCTGGGAATGTGACGGGAGTGCGAGGCCAGGGGGACTATCGCACGGGCGAGCCCTCCGTCCAGAGATGACATAGGGATCGAATGGATTTCAAGGACTACTACGAAGCGCTCGGCGTCAAGAAGGGGGCGAGCCAGTCCGACATCAAGCGGGCGTTCCGCAAGCTGGCGCGCACGCACCATCCCGATGTGAATCCGGGCGACCTGACGGCCGAGCGGCGCTTTAAGGCGGCGAACGAGGCGCATGAGGTGCTGAGCGACCCCGAGAAACGACGGAAGTACGACGAACTGGGCGCGAACTGGCGTCAGTATGAGCAGACGGGGGCGGGCGGGGGGGGGCCGTTCGGTGGCGGCTCGCCGTTTAGCGGGGGCTGGTCAGGTGGCGGACGGGGCGGCACGCGCACGATGACCCCGGAGGAGGCCGAGGACATCTTCGGTGGCGGCTCGCCGTTCTCTGATTTTTTCAACACGTTCTTCACCGGCGCGCCGGGTTCAGCTGGCACGCGTGGCCCGGTGGCACGCCTCGGTCGCGACATCGAACAACCGATTACGCTGACCCTCGAGGAGATTGCGAACGGGGCTGGTCGGCGATTGGGCCTTGAGGGTGCGAGCGGCACGCAGAACGTGGACGTCAAGATACCGGCCGGCGTGGCCGATGGCTCGCGGGTCCGGGTTGCGGGGCGTGGTGAATCGGGGACGGGGGGCGCGCCCGCCGGCGACCTCTTTCTCAAGGTGCGGCAATTACCTCACAAGATATTCACCCGCCGGCGAGCGGACCTGCACGTCGGCGTGGCGGTGGGGGTGACGGTGGCCGTGCTCGGCGGCAGCGTGTCGGTGCCGCGTCTACGTGGTACGCCATTGACGCTGAAGATTCCGCCCGGCACGCAGGGCGGGCAGGTGTTTCGTCTCAAAGGACATGGACTCCCCGTCTCCGGTCGTTCGAGTCGCATCGGCGATCTCTACGCGACGGTCGGGGTCGAAATTCCGAAGGATCTGACACCGCCGCAGCGCGAACACTACGAAGCGTTGGCCGCGATCGATGGGAGCACGCCCGCCAACTAGAAGGAGCGACCCGATGAATCTGAAACGGTACACCGAGAAGGCGCAGGAAGCGGCGCTGGCGGCGCAGCAGCTGGCCGACCGTTCCGGTCATCCAGAGATCGACCCGGAGCATCTGCTGCGCGCGCTTGGCGACCAGCAGGACGGCGTGGTGCCGCGCGTGCTGCGGCAGCTGGGAGCCGACCCGGCCCGTCTCCTGGTAGATATTGACGCCGAGCTCGGGCGTCGTTCGCAAGCGCGCGGGGGCTCGGAACCGAGTCCATCACCACGGCTGCGCGCCGTGGACAGTGTCGCGGACGCCGAAGCGAAGCGGCTCAAGGACGAGTTCGTCAGCACGGAGCATCTCTTGCTGGCGATGACGCTCGAAGGCGAGGTCGCCCCGAGCGGCCGCCTGCTCGCGGCGATTGGCGCGACTACCGACCGCGTCTTCGAGGCGCTCTCGGCCATCAGAGGCAGTCAGCGGGTGACTGACCAGCACCCTGAAGGCAAGTACGAGGCGCTCAAGCGCTACGGGCGCGACCTCACCGCGATGGCCGCTCAAGACGGGCTCGACCCCGTGGTCGGCCGAGACGAGGAGATCCGTCGGGTGGTGCAAGTGTTGTCTCGGCGCACGAAGAACAATCCGGTGCTCATCGGTGAACCGGGGGTCGGCAAGACGGCAATCGTGGAAGGCCTGGCCGGGCGCATCGCGCGTGGCGACGTCCCGGACGGGTTGAAGAATAAACAGATCTTCAGTCTCGATCTCGGGGCTCTGATTGCCGGCGCCAAGTACCGGGGCGAATTCGAAGAACGTCTCAAGGCGGTGCTTCAGGAAATAGAGGATTCGTCCGGTCGGATCATCCTCTTCATCGACGAACTCCATACGATGGTCGGGGCGGGGGCGGCCGAGGGCGCCATGGACGCCTCGAACCTGCTGAAACCGATGCTGGCCCGCGGCGCCCTGCACACCATCGGGGCCACGACGTTGGATGAATACCGGAAACACATCGAAAAGGATGCCGCGTTCGAGCGCCGGTTCCAGCCCGTCGTGGTGTCGGAGCCCTCCGTCGAGGACACTATCAGCGTGCTCAGGGGGCTGCGGGAACGCTACGAGATTCATCACGGAGTCCAATTCAAAGACGCGGCACTGGTCGCGGCGGCAGTGCTGTCCGACCGTTATATCGCCGACCGGTTCCTGCCCGACAAGGCGATCGACCTGATCGACGAGGCGGCCGCGAAGCTGCGCACGGAGATCGACTCGTTGCCGGTCGCACTGGATGAGGTCGAACGTCGGATCATGCGGCTGGAGATCGAGCGCGAGGCGCTGCGCAAGGAGAAAGACGTGGCGTCNGCGGAACGGTTGGGACGGCTCGACCGCGACCTGGCCGATCTGAAGAAATCGCGCAGCCGACTCCAGGCCCAGTGGCACGAAGAGAAGGCGGGCATCCAGGCGACCCGGNNCGCGATCGAAGAGCTCGAGCAGGTACGNCTCGCCATCGAGCGGGCGCAACGAGAGGGCGACTACGCGACCGCCTCGGAGTTGCAGTATGGTCGGCTTCCCGCACTGGAGCGGCGAGCGGCCGNCGTCTCATCGGAGCCAGCGGCGGGGGGCACGAGCCGAATGCTCAAAGAGCAGGTGGACGACGAGGACATCGCCGAAGTCGTGAGCCGCTGGACCCGCATTCCGGTATCGCGGCTCGTAGANGGAGAGANCGAGAAGCTCCTCAACATGGAGGAGCGTCTGCACGAGCGGGTCGTCGGTCAAGAGGAGGCCATCGCGTCGGTCTCGAACGCGATCCGGCGAGCCCGGGCCGGCCTCCAGGACCCGGCTCGCCCGCTGGGCAGTTTCATCTTCCTTGGGCCGACCGGGGTGGGTAAGACGGAGCTGGCGCGGGCGTTGGCGGCGTTTTTGTTCGACGATGTCCGCGCGCTGGTGCGGGTCGACATGACCGAGTATCAAGAGAAACACTCGATGTCCCGGCTGATCGGCGCCCCGCCCGGATACGTGGGNTACGAGGCGGCGGGNCAGTTGACCGAGGTGGTCAGACGTCGGCCCTACGCCGTCGTGCTATTCGACGAGGTGGAGAAGGCGCATCCGGACGTACTGAACATCATGCTGCAATTGCTCGACGATGGGCAGCTGACCGACGGCAAGGGTCGGACAGTCGACTTCAAGCATACGGTCATCATCATGACGTCGAATCTGGGGAGCCAGTTCATTGCCGAGCACGCGGATCGCTCTGGTGCTGGTCTCGACGACGGCGTGCGCCGTCAGGTCACGGACGCGTTGCGATCGCACTTCAAACCGGAGTTCCTGAATCGGATCGACGACATCATCTTCTTCCATGCGCTGGGGCGCAGCCATATCCGGCGCATCATCCAGATTCAGATGCAGCTCCTAACGGCTCGTTTGGCGGACCGTCACATTGCCATCGAGTTGTCGGCGTCAGCAGTTGGCTTGCTGGCCGAGCACGGTTTCGATCCGGCCTACGGTGCGCGACCGCTCAAGCGCACGCTGCAGCGGCTGGTGCTCGACCCGTTNGCNACACGGATGCTCGCTGGCCAGTTTTCTGAGGGAGGTCAGGTGGCGGTGGACACCGCCGGCGACGACCTGACGTTCGACCTGCGGCAGCCGGTGCCCGCCTAGCGGTTGGCGCCGCCGNTCCTATTCCGGTGCGGTGGCGTCGGCGGAGAATCCTGCCNCGTTGTGGGCGCCGTCACAGAACGGCTTGTTCGCCGAGGCCCCGCACCGGCACAACACGATGGTGGGGCCGGCCGTGGCGTAGGGCGTGCCGTTTCTGTCCACGACCGTGACGTTGTCGCCGGTCACGAGCAACGGGCCATTCGCTCGGACTTTAATTTCGGTCACCCGCCATTACCCCATCTTCTGCATCGACGCCAGGAAGTCCTGGTTCGACTTCGTCCTGCTCATCTTGTCGAGCAGCAGTTCCATCGCTTCAACCGCCGAGAGCGGGTTCAGTACCTTGCGCAGCACCCAGACGCGATTAAGATCCTCAGATTCGATAAGNAGCTCTTCCTTCCGCGTGCCGCTCTTCTGAATGTCGATCGCCGGAAAGACGCGCTTGTCCACCAGCTTGCGATCCAGGTGGATCTCCATGTTNCCGGTGCCCTTGAACTCCTCGAAAATCACGTCATCCATCCGCGACCCGGTGTCGACCAGCGCCGTGGCCATGATGGTCAGCGAACCACCCTCCTCGATGTTCCGAGCGGCNCCAAAGAACCGCTTCGGTTTCTGGAGCGCGTTCGAGTCGAGACCNCCAGACAGGACCTTNCCGGACGGCGGGATGACGGTGTTGTATGCACGCGCCAAACGGGTGACCGAGTCGAGCAGGATAAAGACGTCCTTCTTGTGCTCAACCAGGCGCTTGGCCTTCTCGACCACCATCTCGGCGACCTGTACGTGGCGCTGCGCCGGCTCGTCGAAGGTCGAGGAGATGACCTCGCCGTTGACCGAGCGCTGCATGTCGGTGACCTCTTCCGGCCGCTCGTCGATGAGCAAGACGATGAGATAGACATCTGAGTGATTGGCCGCGATGGATTGCGCGATCGACTGCAGCAACATCGTCTTACCGGTGCGCGGCGCGGCGACNATCAGACCGCGCTGTCCTTTGCCGATCGGGGTCATCAAGTCCATGACCCGNCCCGACAGGTTGGCCGGNGTCGTTTCCAGACACACCGGCTCTTGCGGATAGAGCGGGGTCAGATTTTCAAAAAAGATCTTGTCGCGCGCCTGTTCGGGTGACTCGAAGTTNACCGCTTCGACCTTGATGAGGGCGAAATAGCGCTCCCCTTCCTTGGGTGGTCGAATCTGTCCCGAGACGGTGTCGCCCGTCTGCAGGTCGAACTTTCGAATCTGCGAGGGCGAGACGTAGATGTCGTCCGGTCCCGGTAAGTAGTTGTAGTCGGGGGCTCGGAGAAACCCGAAGCCGTCCGGCAGCACTTCCAGCACGCCCTCTGAAAAGATGAAACCGCTTTGCTCGGTCTGCGCCTTGAGGATCTGGAAAATCAGCTCCTGCTTGCGCATGCCGGTCGCCCCAGCCACGTTGAGATCCTTCGCGATCTGCGTGAGCTTGGCGATACTCATGTCCTTGAGCTCGCCGATGTTCAGGCCCGCGGACCCACGTCGATTCGACTTCGGCTTNTCGACTGGGGCCTTNTTGTCCGCAGGCGCCACGGCCGCCGCGTCGACCGGGGCCGCCGCCTGTGCGACAGACTCGGTGGCGGGCGTGTCNGGCTCCGCCTCGGGCGGCGCCGCCACCGTGGTGTCGACGACGGNATCGGCGGACGAGTGCGCTGACGTGCGCTTTTGGTTTGTTGCCATAAGAAAGGTAGTCCGGCTTGGGAGTTGAAGAGATTTGGGAGGCTGCGTGTGCCCGGCTGGTGCGCCGAGTCTCAGCCCAAGTGCGAGAGGAATGAACTATCGAGAAGGAGTATAGGCACGCGTCAGACGACCTGTCAACCCACGAATGGNCGGCATGAACAGGTCACGAATAGGAGGATGGGCTTTCGCCAATGCCGACGATGCTGCAGTCGAGGATGGGGTCCAGCCCGAGCGCCCGGGCCCGTGCGACGACCGCGTACGCGTCGGCGCCCGGATTCAACCAGACCTCCTCGATGCCCTTGTCCGCGATCTCCGTCATGAGGNGAACGCCCACCGTCGGCCGCACGTAGACCGTNGCCATCTCGATCGGCCGGGGCACGTCCAGCACGGACGCATACGTGACGAGACCTTCGATCATTCCCCCGCCGGGGTTGATTGGGATGACGTCGTATTNCCGGTGGAGAAACGCTCGTACCGCCTTGTTCCCGAACTTGCGCCGATCGCGCGATGCGCCGACGACAGCCACGACCCGAATCATGCGGCAGTATAGCGCCCCCCGTCCCTGAGGCTTTCAGCGGTCCACTATACAATCGGTCCGTGACCGGGTCGCGTGTCGCCGTTTTGATGTTTCTGTGTGGGCTCACGTTCTTCGTGGGGCTGGGTCGGCCCGCGATCACGGACTCGGACGAGGCGTTCTACGCTGAGGCGGCACGGGAGATGGTCGACCGCGGTGACTGGATCACCCCGCACTACAATGACGAATACCGGTTCGAGAAGCCGGTCCTGTACTACTGGATGGCCGCGCTCGTCTACCAGGCGGTAGGGGTCGGCGAAGGGGCGGCCCGATTCCCATCGGCGCTNGCGGGNCTCGTACTNGTACTGACCACCTTCGCGTGCGCCCGNCGCTGGTATGACGAAAGGACCGGCCTCCTCGCCGGGGCGATCACGGCGACCAGCTTCGGGTACGTGGCGGTGGCGCGCCAGGCGCTACCGGACCTGGTCCTGGCCGCCTTCATTACCCTCGCCACCTGGACCGCCCTCGAGGCGTTGGTGGCGTCGCGTCCCCGCGGGCGAGACCGGGCCCGGCGCTGGTGGTTGGTGGCATCGGGGGCGGCGCTGGGCGCNGCGTTCTTGGNGAAGGGGCCCGTCGGTGTCGCGCTGCCCGCCGCCATCGTCGGGCCNCTCGCCNTACGCCGTCTCTGGTCGGGTGGGTCGGCGGGTGCTGCCGACACGAGGCTGNCCCGGCTCGCCGGCGACGTGGCCTTGCTGACGACGGTGTGCGTGGTGATCGCCGCGCCNTGGTTCGTGGCGATGACGTCGGTACACGGGGTGGCCTACCTCGACCGGTTCTTTGTGGCTGAGAACCTGGAACGTTTCGCCACCGATCGGTACAACGTGGCGCGCCCNATCTGGTACTACGTGCCCATCGTCGTGGGCGGNTTGTTACCCTGGTCGCCGCTGATGCTGCTCTGGTGGCGGCCGGTGTGGCGGGTCCTCCAGCGTGTGCGTCAGGTCCAGCCAGTCGAGGTNTGGCTGCTCGTGTGGGCGGCGGTGCCCTTTGTGTTTTTCTCCATCTCCTTTGGCAAGCAGCCCCGCTATGTCTTGGCGGTGCTACCCCCGCTGGCNGTGCTGTTGGCGCGGGCCGTCGGGCGCCGGCTTCGCCTTGACGAGGTGGCGCCCATTCGGCGGGACCCGCTGGTCGCCGCGGCCGGCATCTTCTCCGGCGTGATCCTCTGTGCCCTTGGCATTCTCGTGTACCGCGCGCACAGTCTCCTCGACGGTGTCTCGGCNACCGCGGTGCTCGCCGGCGTGGGCAGTCTGCTGGTGGCAGGCGGTGGCGTCGCGTTCGTGGCGGTGTCTCGGCGGCAGCACTGGCTGCCGCGGGCGATTGTGACGGCGGCCGTGGTCTCGACGCTGGCGGTGCAATATGTGGTGCTGTCCCGGCCCGGCCCCGAGCCGGTTCAGGACATGGCGGCGATGGTTCGNGCGGCCTACCCGTCGTCGCAGGCNTATGGTCGATACGGGGTCTTTGTGAGAAACCTCATCTACTATGCGCGCCGGCCGCACGTCGATCTCAGCTCCGTCGAACAGGTTGCTGCATTCCTTGGGTCGAATGAGCCGGTCTTGGGGGTGGTGACCGACGCCGACATGGAGCGGCTACGTGCGAGCGGTGTCGTGCTGCACGAATTGGGTCGGGTCTCGTATCTCAACACCGGCAACCTGAGATTGAGCACCCTCCTGTGGCCCGATCCCCAGGTGCACCTGCAGACCATCGTGCTGGTCAGCAATCAGTCNCCGGCACAGCGTCAATCNTCCACGCCATGACCACACTTGCGGCCGCACTCGGGCGACANACCACCGACGGNAAGTTGTCCGTGAGGATCGACGACACACGGATTCGTTGCGTGGCGTGCGGCCATCGTTGCCCGATTCCGGATGGTGCGNGCGGCGTCTGCAAGGTGCGCTACAACGAGGGTGGCCGCTTGCGTGTCCCTTGGGGATACGTGGCCGGCGTGCAATGCGATCCAATCGAGAAGAAGCCGTTCTTTCACGCCTACCCGGGAGCCCTCNCCTACAGCTTCGGCATGCTCGGCTGCGACCTGCACTGCGCCTATTGCCAGAACTGGGTAACCTCACAGGCGCTCCGCGACCCGGCCGCCGGGAGCGCGCCCGATCGACGCGCGCCGGAGGACCTCGTGTCCGACGCCCTCAGTCATGGGGCNCGGGTTATGGTGAGCACCTACAACGAACCGCTGATCACGGCCGAGTGGGGGGTGGCGGTGTTTCAGGCGTCACGCGCGGCCGGNTTGGCGACCGCATTCGTGTCGAACGGCAACGGGACNCCCGAAGTGGTCGAGTATCTACGGCCGTGGGTCGATCTCTACAAAGTGGATCTCAAGGGATTCAGCGACCGGCACTATCGGGAGTTGGGTGGCCGACTGGACCCGATTCTCGACACGATTCAACNGGTCCATGCCTCCGGCATGTGGCTGGAGATCGTCACGCTNCTGATTCCCGGGTTCAATGACGATGAGGCGGAGTTGCGGGATCTNACTCGGTTCATCGCTGGCGTGTCTTCAGAGATTCCCTGGCATGTCACGGCGTTTCATCGAGACTACAAGATGCGCGGACCGAACGACACGGCACCGGAGTTGCTGCGACAGGCGGCCGACATCGGGCGTCGGTCGGGATTGCGATTTGTCTACGCGGGGAATCAACCGGGTCGCGTTGGCGATCTCGAGCACACGGTCTGTCGGTGCGGGGCCCGGNTGGTGGAGCGCGACGGTTTCCGGGTGGTGCGCTATGCCCTCACNCCAGACGGCGCGTGTCGGGCCTGCGGAGCCGCCATTCCCGGGCGATGGGACCGTTCTGCTGGCCGGCGCGTGACGGACCGTCCTTTCGTGCCGCAAGACCGTCCGGGCCGCGACGCGTGATGTCGTCGCCTGGCGTGCGCAGGGCGTTTCAG
This sequence comes from Acidobacteriota bacterium, assembly GCA_002712885.1. Lineage (GTDB taxonomy): Bacteria > Acidobacteriota > Vicinamibacteria > Vicinamibacterales > UBA8438 > UBA8438. Next base: position 5,078 of record PAUN01000022.1, on the reverse strand, counting down.
GCCAGGTAGCGTTGGATCCGCGCCCAGGCGTCACGGAGTTGGTCCATCGACGCGGCGTAGGAGAGTCGAAGAAATCCCGGTGCGTCGAACGCTTCTCCCGGCGTGACCGCCACGTGTGCCTCATTCAGCAGCGCCAGCGCCAAGTCCGACGATGTGCGTGGCCCATCAGGAGACAGTAGTTCGGACACATCGGGAAAGACGTAGAACGCGCCCGCGGGTCGCGTCACGCGGAACCGGGCGTCGGCCGCGATCCAGTCGACCAGCGCATCGCGGCGCATTCGATACTCGTCGCGCATGGCATCGACGCAGGTCTGGGGACCGCTGAGGGCGGCGACGACCGCGTGCTGCGTGATGGATGTCGCGTGCGAGGTTGAGTGGCTCTGCACCGCATTGCAGGCCGCCGCCACCGACGGGGGCGCGAGAACCCAGCCGCATCGCCATCCGGTCATCGCGTAGCTCTTGGAGGCTGAGCCGACGAGCACCGTTTGCTGAGGGGTACGGTCCGCGAGCACCCGCGGCAGGTTGTGCGACGGCGTGTCGTAGATGAGCTGCTCGTAGCACAGGTCCAGAATGAGCCAGATGTGCTGGCCAGCTACGTGGTCGGCCAGCCGGCCGAGCTCCGACTCACGCATGATGGCGCCGGTGGGGTTGCCGGGACTGTTGACCACGACGCCCCGCGTGCGGGGCGTNATCGCGTCGATCAGCGTCTCGGCTCGCAGTTCGAAGCCGTCTTCGGCCGACGTGCGCACGCGGACCGCGTCGGCTCCAGCCAGATGAATCTGCTCGACGATGGACGGCCAGCCCGGCACGTGTGTAATCACCTCGTCGCCCTCGCTGAAGAGCGCCATCGCCACGTTGGAGAGGCCCTGCTTGCCACCGGACGTGACCACGATCTCCGCCGGCGTGAACGCAACGTCATAGCGTTCCGCGTAGTGGGCGGCGATGGCCTCGCGGAGCGGCGCGATACCGGGTCCGGCCGTGTATTTCGTTTGCCCCGCGGCGATCGCCTCCACGGCCGCCGTGCTGACGTGCGCCGGTGTCGGAAAATCGGGCTCACCCACCCCGAGGTCGATGACGTCCACCCCCTGTCGACGCAGCGCCTCCACCGCGAAGAGCACACGCTGCGTCTGAGAGGCCGACACGCGATCGAGCCGACTAGCGAGCGCGAAGGACTCAGGCACGATGTCCGGCCTGCTCCGACTTTTCAGCGAGTCGCGTTTCCACCAGGTCTGGCACCAGGCCGGTCACCGATCCGCCGAGAGCGAAGATTTCCTTCACCAGTCGGGAACTGACGTAAGTGTAGGACTCGGCCGGCATCATCAGTACCGTCTCGACGGACGGACTCAGGCGACGGTTCATCAGCGCCATTTGCATTTCGAACTCGAAGTCAGAGATGGCGCGCAATCCTCGGACGATCACGTCGGCCTGACGGCGTTTGGCGTATTCCACAAGCAGGCCCTGAAACGAGTCGATTTCGACTCCGGGCTGCGCTTTGAAAACCTCGCGCGCCATCCTCATCCGCTCTTCGACCGAGAACAACGGCGATTTGGCAGGATTGACGAGTATGGCGACGAGAATTCGGTCGAAGATGGCAGCCCCGCGCTGAATGATGTCCACGTGGCCGTTCGTTAGCGGATCGAAGGTCCCGGGGTAGACGGCCACCCGACCGGCGCTGGTTGCCATAGCTATTCACTCCGTGAGTGCAGTGGAATCATCGACGGGACCGAAGAACTCAAGCACGCTGTCACCCGCGCGGACCTGCCGCAACGATACCAAGGTCGCTACCGGCGCCGTGTCTGCGCGCCGTGCGCGCTCGAGGACCAGGAGCCCGCCCGGGACCAAGCGGGTCGCGGTTGCCGACAGTATCGCATTGATGTCCGGCGCGCCATAGGGTGGGTCCAACAGGATCAGGTCGTAGGGCGCCGTGTCGCCTTCGAGGACTCGAGGCAGCTCGCCCCGCTGGATGGTGCATCGGTCTCCCAGGTCACAATGGACGACGTTGTGCCGGATCAGGGTCACGGCCCGAGCATCGCGCTCCACAAACACGACGTGGGCGGCGCCTCGGCTCAGCGCTTCGATACCCACCGCGCCGGTGCCCGCGCAGCCGTCGAGCAGGCGCGCGCCCTCGATGCGACCGCCCAGAACATCGAACAGCGTGCCCCGCAGCCGGTCCGACGTCGGTCGGAGGCCGGACCAGTCCGGTGACAACAGCCGCCGACCTTTGCAGGTTCCCGCAATAACGCGCATGGTGTCTACCCGATCAGCCGACGCCGGCGAGCCCGAAGCGTCGTGTCCAGGCGTCATCGAGCTTCGCCAAGACCGGCTCAGGGATACCGTCGGACCCGAGCGCGGCCTCGGCCTCGCCCCGGGCGGTCTCCATCACGTCATGGTCCCGAATTAGGTCGGCGACTCGCAAGGTCGGCAATCCGGACTGGCGGGTGCCAAGCATTTCCCCGGGCCCGCGGAGCTGCAGGTCTTCCTCGGCGATCTCGAATCCGTCGGTCGTCCGCGCGAGAGCGGACAAGCGGGCCCGGGCGGTCTGGGTCAGCTTGCCCTGGTAGAGCACCCGGCAATAGGACTGGTCCGCCCCTCGACCGACGCGGCCGCGAAGTTGGTGTAGCTGGGCCAGCCCGAAACGCTCGGCGTGTTCGACCACCATCACGGTGGCGTTCGCCACGTCGACGCCCACCTCGATCACGGTGGTCGCCACCAGGAGATCGATCGCGCCGGCCGCGAACCGGCGCATGACGCCTTCGCGCTCGTCCGACTTCATGCGCCCATGGAGCAGGCCGACCGCGTAGTCCGAGAACACGGTCGCCAAGGTCTCGGACATGGCCGTGGCGGCTTTCAGGTCCATTTTTTCCGAGTCTTCGATGAGCGGATAGACGACATACGCTTGTCGTCCCTTTTTCAATTGACGTCCNACGAAGTCATANACGCTCTGACGACGGGCGTCCGACACGACGGTAGTCTTGATCGGTCGCCGACCCGGTGGAAGGTCACGAATGACCGACACGTCGAGATCGCCGTAGCTGGTCAGCGCGAGCGTGCGGGGGATCGGGGTGGCCGTCATCACCAGGACATCAGGCAACGCGCCCTTGTCTCGCAGGGTCGCCCGTTGCAGNACGCCGAACCGNTGCTGTTCGTCGATGATGACCAGNCCCAATTCACGGAACCGCAGGTTCTGTTGGACCAGGGCATGGGTGCCGATCACCAGGTTGGCGTCCCCGCGCTCCAACGCCAGCGCGGCCTCTCGTCGCACTTTCGCGCCTGACCCGCCGGTGAGCAGTACGACGCGGAACCTGGACGTCGACAACAGCGACGCAATTGATAGGTAGTGTTGTTCCGCCAGTAGTTCGGTCGGCGCCATCAGCGCGACCTGCAGGCCGTTTTCCATCGCGACGAGTGCGGCGAGCAAGGCGACGATGGTCTTGCCGCACCCCACGTCTCCCTGCAGCAATCGATTCATCGGTTGGGGACGACACAGGTCCTCGACAATCGTACGAAGCGCCGTTTTCTGCCCCGGGGTCAGCCGAAACGGCAGGACCGACAGGGCGGACCGTCGGACCCGGTCATCGACGCGCATGACGCGCGGCTTGCGCTCCGCGCCCCGCTCCCGACGTCGCAGCGCCAGACCGAGTTGAAACAAAAACAGCTCCTCGAAAATCAGACGNAGCTGAGCCGGTGTCCGGAACCGATTGAGCGTATCGAGCGTCGTCTCCGGCGCCGGGAAATGGGCGCCCCAGAGCGCCTCTCGCCGCCCCGGTAACCCGTGGCGCGCCCGAACCGGGGCGGGCAACGGGTCGTCGAGCTCCGTCGGCAGCCGTTTCAACGTGTCGAGCANGAGCCGCCGAAGATGCCCGGTCGCCAGCGANCCGATGCGCTCGTAGACCGGCACGATGCGGCCGGTATGGTTGGTGTCCTCCGAGTCCTCCCTTTCGCCCTCGTCGTTCGGCGTGGACGACGTGACCACCTCATATTCCGGGTTCGACAGACGCAGCCCGCCAGGGGTCCGGTATTCGACCTTGCCGTACAGCGACACCCGTTTCCCGGGCTTCAGCACATCCTGCAGAAATGGCTGGTTCATCCAGACGACGCGGAAAAGGCCGGCGTCATCGCGTACGAGTATTTCGAAGAGGGTGAAGCCACGCCGCCGCGTGCGGCGGAGTCCGGCGCTCACGACTTCGCCGCAGAGGGCGACGGATTCTCCCGGTTTGAGGTCGCTGGATCGTTGGAGCTGGCTCCGATCCTCGAACCGAATCGGAAACCGGTGGAGCAGGTCGTCGAGCGTGTGCACCCCACCCTGCTGGAGCTCGCTCGCCCGGCGGGGGCCGATTCCTTTCTGGAAGCGGAGTTCTTGGCTGAGCAGATGGACGGCCGCGGGGTCGGAATTCGGGGGCACGGGGTCACTGCGTCACTGGGTTATTGCACAATGACCGCCCGGCCTCGGGTCTGTCTNAGCTCCGTGATGCCGTACGGCAGGGGGATCGGCTGGTCGAGCTGGGTGCCCTGCGGGTTGTTCGGCGTGCGGGTGAAGTACCCCACCAACTCCTGCAACACCTGCACCGGCATCGGGACTCTATTAATCGTGATNTGCTCAATCTTGACCTGCGCGGCCCCGTTGGTCACCGATACGGTTCCGCTCGCGAACGCCGGCAGGCGTCCGCCCAGATACGACAACGGGTCGAGCCAGGTCCGCGAGCGTTGCTCCCGAATCGCGTCCAGGTCGATGACGGCGTCGACGGTCACCTGGAGATCGTCGAGGATTCGAATGGCCGGGTCGGTGAGGCCGTCGGGCATCTGGACCGCACCCTGAAAACGGAAATAGGCGTTGATCTCTGGTTCCAGCAGTGTNGTGAGACGCGTCTCGTCCGCCTCCGTGACCGCATAGCGGAGGATCGCGTCGANCTTTTTCTCGAGCCGGGCCCCGAGCTCCTCGGTGAGCGTGTCCGGGGCTTGAGCCCACGCGGGCGCGGCCGCCGAGGCCACGCCGAGGCACACGACCACCAGCCGGCTGATCCACCGTTGCCCTGATGCTGTATTAGCGAGACGCGCCCCCCAGACCATCATACCCCACA
>PAUN01000021.1 GCA_002712885.1 Acidobacteriota bacterium | reverse complement strand
CGCGGAAGGCGGTGGTGATGTCGGCCGTGCAGGTGAAGCCCGGACGGACATTCGGGATTTCATCATTAAGCGTGACCACGACCTTGAAGTTGGTGGCCTGCGTGCCGGCCCCGCCGGCCTGGATCGGGCTGTTGCCGATCTCGGTCACGATTCCCGCGAACTCTTCGTCCGGCAGCGCGTCAATGGTCACCACTGCCGACTGCCCCAACCGGATGCTCGGAATGTCTGTCTCGTCCACTTCTACCTCGGCCTCGATTACCGAGAGATCGGCGATGGTGGCGAGTACGGTGCCAGCGTTGTTCATAGTGCCGATGACGACCGTCTCCCCTTCTTCGATGTTTCGTCGGGTGACCACTCCCGCGAAGGGCGAGGTAATCGTGACCTTCGTCAGATCGTAGCGGGCGCTGTCGAGGTTCGCTTCTTCCTGGCGGATCCGTTCAGTCTGCGTTTCCACGTCGACCTCACGCGCTCGCAGCTCAGTCTCGCGAAGCGTGACGTCGGTCAGGGCCTGCTCGTAGGCTTCTCGCGAGACCAGTCTGAGCTCCCACAGGTTCTGCTGCCGCTCGAGATTGTCGCGGGCCAACTGTAGGGTGACCGTCGCCGTTTCGATCGCGACCTCGAACTGCCGTTGAGAGGACCGCGACGCACGCAGCGACGCTTCGCCCCTGTCAACCGCCGAGCGCAGCGTTTCCGGGTCGATCTCCATGAGGAACTGGCCGCGGTCGACACGGTCGCCTTCGTTGAACGCGAGACGGGTCACTCGTCCCATCGTGTCGGCGCTGATGTCGACGGTCAGTTGCGGCACGATGGTGCCGGATGCGGACACGACCGCCTTGAGCGCTCGACGCTCGATGCGCTCGACGTCCACCTCCGGACCCGTGGGCCGTGCGAACGTCAGGTTGACGTAGACGAGCGCGCCACCGATGGCCAGGACAACAATCACCAAGAGCACCTTGCGAAGACCGGTCAACGACTCAACCTCCCATCCGGGACAATGCGAACCCCCCGCCGATCGCGATCACGGCATACAGGAGGTAGAAAGCGGTGGCGATCGGTCCGGTGCGCTTCCCATAGAGGACGGCGGTTCCGATCGACAACACAAAGAGTTGCCACACGACGAATAAGTCAATGAGGCCCAGCGTCCGGTCCGCGAAGGAGCCCTCTTCGAGCATCGGAAAGAAGGCCGCTACGGTGGTCGGATTGCCCATGGCACCTCGCGCGTAGTTCAGCGGGACGACAAACAGTTGCTGCACGATGTTGATGGCCCCGGCGTGCGCCACCAGCGCATAAATGGCACGGAAACTGGCACCGGCGCCGAACGCGACATACCCCACGGTCCAGACCACGCCGGCGATGACGAGGGTGACGACGGGAATCGAGACCAGAACCCCGCCGCCGGTGAAGTACACCGCGCCCTCGAGTTGGCGCTTGAGCTGGCCATAGACCTCCTCCGAGACGGTCATCCCGAACGCCTCCATGGCGCTGACCTGTTGCTCCAGCAGCATCTGCTGGCCGAGCTCGGTGCTCACGAGCCAGCTGCTGGCGCCGGCACCGATCAGCGCGATGGCTAGCAACGCGCCTAGCCACCGCGGCTTCTGCACGATGACCTCGAACGTTCGCCGAGGTGAGAAAAGCACGCCGACCAACCGTCCGATCAAACCCATGTCTCGGATGGGCGCCGCCTGCGCTAATTTCTCGCGAGACTCTGGTTCCGTGGTATCGGTCATGGGGGTGGCGTCGACCTCGGCGCGACGGTGCCGTCTGGCCTCGCCAAGATGCCGTGGCCGCACACCCTATTCTACCGCGTTGGTCACGGACGCCTGGACACAGCGGCCCCATCTAGATAGACGAACCGCGACGGTCGAATGTTTCACGATTTCGTGGTGCCGGTCATCTTGACACGGTGCAACGCGTTGACCTAGTGTCCGGTTTCAGAGGTGCGGGTCCAGGTGGGGCGCCCATCCAAAAAGCTTCTACGACACTGAGACCCGGTCGCGTTTACCCGTTTGGCCAAACTGACCTGCTTCGGCGCCACTCGCGCGAGTTCCATACGGGACCACTGGATCAACGTCTGAGCAAGCCACCAGGACGGTTCGCTGCCTCGCCGCGCATCGTCGAGGTTAACAAGAGTCACAGGAGCGTGACGTGATCGAACTCGTCCCCAAAGCACTGTTCTTTACGAAGGGTGCGGGCAAGCACCGCGAGAAGCTCACCTCCTTTGAACTCGCCCTGCGCTCGGCCGGCATCGCTGCCTGCAATCTGGTGCGCGTGTCCAGTATCTTTCCTCCGGGGTGCAAGATCCTGTCGAAGACCGCCGGCATCCGGAAGTTGAAACCGGGGCAGGTAACCTTCGTCGTGATGTCCGAAACGGCGACCCGCGAGGCGCATCGGCTGATCGCTGCCACGATCGGCGTGGCAATTCCGCGCGACCGCAAACTGTTCGGCTACCTGTCGGAGCATCACAGTTTTGGTGAGAACGAAGAGACCGCGGGTGACTACGCAGAAGAATTGGCGGCGGAGATGCTGGCGACCACGCTCGGCCTCGACTTCGATCCCGACGAGAGCTGGGATGAGAAGAAGGAAGTGTACCGGCTGTCCAACCAGATCGTCCGGACGCAGAATGTCACCCAGACCGCAGTCGGAGACAAGAGCGGGGTCTGGACGACGGTGATCGCCGCCGCGGTGCTGGTCGGATGAGGAGCCGGCTCAGCGCCGACGTGGGAAGTGGACGGAAGCGGATGGGATGACTCGTGCGGTGCGTAGTGGGCGCCATGGTGTTGCTGGCGGGAGCGCCAGTCAACGCGCAGCCCTTCGAGATGGTCGGAGTGCGCGCCCTCGGCATGGGTGGGCTTTCGTTGCCGTTGCCGACGATGCGACCGCGAACTACTGGAATCCGGCCGGTCTGACGGACCTCTTCTTCAGTGCGGTTCTGGAAGTCCAGCGCACCGACACCCGTCTGAGTCCGGACCCGTTCCTGCGTGAAGGCACACGTGATGGCACGACGTTTGTGTCGACGAGCGCCGAGCGGGCGTTGGAGACGTACGCCGGGCCCGGCAACGTGCGTGACTCGAGAACGTCATCGAGCGAGCTGTGGCACTCGAAGAAGCAGAGATGGTGCAGGCAGAGATCCTGGACCTCGGGGATATTCCGGGCCAGGACCGACGATCCGTCCCACACGCTCCGCCGGATGTGGTGGTCGCCGGTCAGCGACCAGTGGATGGCCCGGAAGCACTACCGGAGTCGGGGTTTTTCCTCGAACAGCACATACAGGGGATCGAGCGCGAGTACCTGGCTCAGGCCCTGCAGCAGGCNGGCGGTGTGAAGGTTCGGGCCGCCGGGCTGCTCGGAATGAGCTTCAGAGCGTTTCGCTACTACTTGAAGAAATATCACCTCGGGTGACGTCTCGTTGTCGTCATTTTTTGTCAGTGATAATATTTGCTACGTGAATCGACAGTACGTTCGTGTACGCGTCTGTCGATCGCACGCCCGTTTTTAGGGCCTTGCTTGCCATTTCCCGGGCGTTGACCTGATCGTGGATCTGCATTTGCAGGTGTACATGCTTTTCACATTGGAGCATGGAATCCACTTGCCGGTGTCGGGTCTGTCGCCTCTGCAGATCGCTCCCTGAACTGACGATAACGTAGAGGGAGGGATAGTGCCCATGACGGCCAGAGACAAGAGAGGCTTCACGCTCATTGAATTGCTGATCGTCGTGGCGATTATCGGTATCATCTCGGCGATAGCCGTGCCGGGTCTGCTCAGAGCCCGGATGGCGGGGAACGAAGCCTCGGCCATCGGGTCACTCCGTGCCATCAACAGCGCACAGTCGACATACGCCGCNAGCTGCGGCTACGGATTCTACTCGCCGTCGCTCGTATCGCTCGGCACGCCGCCGACGGTTGGCGGCGGTGATGGGTTCATCGGGACGGACCTGAGCACCGATCCGTCGAACAAGAGCAGCTACACCCTGGTGCTCACCCCCGGTGCGGTGGCGGCAGGGTCGGCCCCGTCGTGCAATGGCGTGGCGGCTGGCGCCAGTGTGTCGACGTACTATGTGGGTGCGTCCCCGCTGGCCGGTGGAGGGGTCCGATTCTTCGGTACGAACCAGGGAGGGACGATCTACCAGTCCTTCGCAGCTATTCCGGTTGCGCAGAACGGCGCCCCGGCCGGCGTATCGCCGATACAGTAGTGCGTGCGCCGACGTGTCCTGCCGCCGGAGTGTCGGTGTCATCGGCCGGCTGCGATGCGGTATTGGAGCACCGCCAGTGTTCTGCTTCACCCAGCGCGACGCGGTAAGCGGATCGTCCGACAGAGGAGTTGATTCCATGAGTAAGCTCGTTCGGCGCGCCATGCTCGCCCTGGCGCTTGTTGGCTTCGCGTCGGCGGCAACGTCNACGTACGTGCACTATCAGATTGCGAGTGATCCNGGCTACACCAGCTTTTGCGACATCAATGAGCGAGTCAGTTGTNCGCAGGTGTATCTGAGTCGTTTCGGATCGGTTGGCGGCACACCGGTGGCGCTGCTTGGCGCATTCTGGTTCGGCGTGGTGGGCCTGCTGACGGTGGCCGCCGGGCGAAGTGCCGCCGCGCGCGTCGAGAATATCGGCGGCTATCTGCTCGTGTTGTCGACCATCGGGCTGGCGACCGTGCTGTTCCTCGGCTACGCCTCCTTCAGTGTCTTGGGGGTCGTCTGCCTCCTGTGCGTCGTCGTGTACGCGGCCGTCGTCGGGATTTTTCTGCTGTCAGGCGCGGTGGGTTCGGTCCCGTGGCTTTCGATTCCCAGGCGGGCGGTTGCGGACCTTGGCCATCTTGTCCGAACCCCGGCGGCGCTCGCGGTCACGCTGCTGTTTCTCGGCGCGACCGCAGCGGCGGTTGCCGTGTTCCCCTCTGAGTCCCCTGGGCCGCCCGCCTTGCCCTCGACGCCCCCCCGCGATCTCGCCGGAAGCGCTCCGGAGACCAGCGACACGACGTCGGAGATCGAACGATTCTGGGACGCACAGCCTCGCGTCGAATTGCCCGTTCCCTACGAAGGCGCGCAGGTGCTGGTCGTGAAGTTCAACGACTTCGAGTGCCCCTCGTGTGCGGCCACCTATCTGGCCTACGAGCCGATTTTTGCTCGGTTCGAGTCCAGCCATCCTGGGGCCGTGCGCCATGTCAGTCTCGACTATCCCCTGGATCCCGAGTGCAATGAGCAGACGCCTCGTGGCATGCACGCCGGTGCCTGCGAGGCCGCGGTTGCCGTGCGACTTGCCCGCCGCCAGGGACGTGATGAGCCGATGACGCGCTGGCTCTACGAAAACCAGGCGTCGCTGTCGCGGGAATCGGTGCGAGACGCGTTGGAGCGAATCGCGGGGATGTCTGATTTCGACGCGTTGTATGACGCGACACTGGAGGAGGTCAAGGCGGACATTGCCCTCGGGGGGCTCATCGCCATCGAAGCCACGCCGACGTTCGTCGTCAACGGGGTCATGATCAAAGGCGGCCTACAACCACAATTCTTCGAGTCCGCCATCGCGCTGGAGCTCGCGCGCGCCGCCGCGGGTCCGCCGTCCGAGTAGCGCCGTTCGGGCGATGTTATGGCCCGCTACGCGATCCGTCTCGAGGAACTGACCAAGGACTATCCCACCGGCTTCTGGCGGCCCCGGCCGGTCCGGGCGCTTGACCACGTCTCGCTCGATGTTGAGCCCGGCGAGGTGCTCGGGTATCTCGGTCCGAATGGTGCCGGCAAGACCACCACCCTGAAGCTGCTGATGCAGCTCATCTATCCGACCTCCGGCCGGGCCGAAATTCTCGGGCGCCCGGCTGGCGATGTCGAGGCCAAGCGTCGTCTGGGGTACCTGCCCGAGTTGCCCTATTTCTACGACAACCTAACCGCCGAGGAACTCCTGGTCTATTTCGGCGGATTGTTCGGCCTCGCACCGGCCGTCGCCCGCACCCGGGCGTCGACGTTGCTTGACCGCGTCGGCCTCGGCGCAGAGCGTCGCCGCCGGCTCCGCCATTATTCCAAAGGCATGCTGCAGCGGGTCGGTATTGCCCAGGCCTTGGTGAATGANCCGGAGGTGGTGTTTCTCGACGAACCGATGTCNGGTCTCGATCCGGTGGGTCGGCGCGACACCCGCGAGCTCATTCGGTCGTTGCGGGACGAAGGACGAACCGTCTTCTTCAGCTCTCACATCCTGTCAGACGCCGAAGCGCTCTGCACGCGAGTCGCGATCATGGTGCAGGGCCGATTGGTCTCTACTGGACGGCTCGCCGATCTGGCGTTTGAGGTGCAGGGTTGGGAGTTGATCGTATCGGGGGCCGACGGCGGGGCGCTGGCCACTCTGGGGCTCGATGCCGTGACGACCGCGGTGGATGGCCGGTACGTCGTCGAGTTGCCGGTCGACCGNNCGCCGGATCAGGTGCTGCCCGAGCTGANCCGNCTTCACGTNCNGGTGGTGTCGTTGACCCCACGTCACGAGTCGCTCGAGGACTACTTCATGCGTCTGGTGGCTGGGGGCCCGGCGCCCGCGGCCTAGCGATCGGTCGACCATGTCCGTCATTTTNCGAATCGCGGCGCAGGTCTTCAAGGAATCGGTGCGCGACAAGGTGCTGTACAACCTTGTGCTGTTCGCCGTGTTGTTGACCGGCGCCTCGTATCTCATCGGACAGCTGACGGCCGGTCAGGACGTGAAGATCATCAAGGATCTTGGCCTGGCCGCCACCCAGATCTTCGGATTGTTCATCGCGGTGTTCATCGGGATCGGGCTGGTCTCGAAGGAGGTTGAGCGGCGCAGTATCTACGGCTTGTTGTCGAAGCCGGTGCGACGGCACGAGCTGATTCTTGGCAAGTACGCCGGATTGGTGCTGACGCTGGCCGTCAACGTGGGGGTCATGGCGGTCGCTTTGTATGCCGTGCTCGGCTACATGTCCTGGGTAGAGACGGAAGAGTTCCGACGGAGCTGGGAGGCTCCGGCCACCGACCCGGCGATGCTCGCCGCCATCCTGTTGATCTTCGTCCAGCTCATGCTCGTCACCGCGATCGCNCTGTTCTTCTCCACGTTCTCGAGCCCGATTCTCTCCGCCGTGCTCACGTTCGGCCTGTACGTCGTCGGTCACTTCAACGCGGATCTGCGCAACTTCGAGAGCGTGGTCGAGTCTCCGGCGGCGGTCTCCTTGGCGCGGGTGCTGTACTATGCGCTCCCCAACCTGGCGTCCTTTGATGTGAAGGCGCAGGTGGTGCATGGACACCCGGTGTCCCTCGGGTATGTTGCGTTGACCTCCGCATACGGTGCCGCCTACATCGGGGCGCTCTTGCTGGCCGCTGTGTTCATCTTCTCGAAGCGGGACTTCAGGTGACGGGGCGCTCCACTGGGTGGTGGCAGCGACCGGTGTGGTTCACCGCCGCGATGGTCCTGTTTGTCGCGGTGTTCGTCTCGACCGCCGTCATGCGTGACCGCGTCTACGCCGCGACGGACCCGGAGACCGAGCTCCTCTATATTCCTTCCGGTCCAGTGCTCGCTCGGATGGCGTTGTCGTTCGACGCACTGCTGGCGGATGTCTACTGGATCCGTGCTCTCCAGCACTATGGAGGCACGAAACGCGGCGACGGTGAGGCGAAGAGCTACGACCTGCTGGGTCCCCTGCTCGAGATCACGACAACGCTCGACCCACACTTCAATGCGGCGTATCGCTTTGGCGCGATCTTTCTGACCGAGGCCTACCCGAACGGACCGGGGCGTCCGGACCTGGCGGTGGCGNTGCTCGAAAAGGGNATCGAGCAGATGCCCGACCGCTGGGAGTACTACATGGACATTGGGTTCATNTACTACTGGTGGGTCAAAGACTACNNNCNCGCGGCGGAGTGGTTCGACAAGGCGGCGGATGTTCCCGGCGCNTCGTGGTGGCTGCGCTCGTTGGCCGCCAACACCTTGGCCGCGGGTGGTAGTCGTGGGTCGTCCCGTATGTTGTGGCGAGAGATGTACGAGTCGGCCGACACGGATTGGATTCGCAACGAGGCGACCCGACGGCTGACTCAGCTGGATGCGTTGGACGGCATTGATCAACTGATCGCGGCGGCTGGGCGCTTTGTCGAGCAAGCGGGCCGGCCGCCATCGTCTTGGGATGAGTTGGTCGGGGCCAGCCTGCTGGCGGGGATTCCGCTCGATCCCACGGGCCGGCCCTATGTGATGGATAGCGTGAACGGCACCATCAACGTGTCGTCCGATTCGTCGCTGTTCCCGCTGCCGGGCGAGACGCTGCCGNCGTTGCCCCAATGACCGAGNCNATGANGATCGGCGTGGTGGCCGNTCTCGGGCTGGCNATCGGCAGCTTTCTCAACGTGTGCATCTACCGCTTGCCGCGGGGCGAGTCGATCGTCAGCCCGCCATCTCGCTGCCCGTCGTGCGGCCAGGCACTCCGCTGGTTCGACAACGTGCCGGTGCTGGGGTGGTTGCTGCTAGGTGGTCGCTGTCGGAGTTGTCGTGCCGCGGTGTCGTCGATGTACCCAGTCGTCGAGGCGGCAACCTCGGTGGTCTTCCTGTTACAGCTCTGGCAGNTCGGCTGGCAGCCGCTCCTGGCNATCCGGTTGCTGTTCGTGTCGGCCATGNTTGTCTTGTTCGTCNTTGACCTGCAGCACCGGATTCTGCCCAATGTNATTACGCTCCCGGGTATCGCGGTCGGCCTGNTCGCGAGCGTGTTCTTCGAGCCNGGATGGCGCGCGGNACTCATCGGCGTCGCTGCCGGCGGCGGNGTGTTGTGGGTCGTGNGCGAGGCGTATTTNCGGATTCGTGGCGAAGAGGGCATGGGGTTCGGCGACGTGANGATGCTGGCCATGGTCGGGGCGTTTCTCGGCTGGCAGCTCATGCTGGTCACCCTCNTGATCGCGTCGTTNGCCGGGTCGATCATCGGCGGNGGCATGATCGCGGTCGATCGCGGCAACATGAAATACGCGCTGCCGCTAGGTTCCTTTCTGGCTGTCGGCGCCGTCATCGCCACCCATGTCGGCTATCCCCTCCTCACGTGGTACCTCGGGTTCTACTGATGCGGCGGACGCGCGTCCGCTGGGCCCCCGCGGTTCTTGCCACGCCAGACGCGACTCGTGATTGCGTAAATCGCCGTCCGTGAGGCGGCGACTCCCTCCAGCAGCTTACTGAAACACATCCGAGGGGGTTGTCTGACGAGGCGTCTGACTGGCTAGGCGCGGAGGGAGCAGCCAGGCGGTCTGTGACCGAGGAAGCAACACCGCCAGCCGGGATGCGCCCCGCCCGGAAACCTTAGACGGGGCTGCGCCCCACTCCGGGCCCGCGAGGCGCGCACTGTCGCGCGCTTTTGTTGTGGACTCCTCCGATGTTGCGAGCTACCGGACGCCGATGGACTTGAGCGCTTGGCGGGATTCTTTCTCGGTCACGTCGTCCACGATAACCGTGTCGCCCAGGCCACGCGGCAGCACCATGTGCAGACGTCCGGCGACGACCTTCTTGTCACGCCGCATCGCGTCGAGCACCTCGGCCGCTGGCAGGTCGGTCACCTGTGGGAGTGGACCCATACGTCCGATCAACTCGACCAGGGCGGCATGGTCGCTCTTATCGATGAGGCCGCGCGCAACCCCAAGATGCGCCGCGACAAGCATCCCGTACGCGACTGCCTCACCGTGGCGCAATCGCCGGTAGCCGGTCACCGCCTCCAGCGCGTGGCCCGCTGTGTGTCCGTAGTTCAGGATCCGTCGTCGGTCTCCCTCTCGCTCGTCGGCGGCCACGACCTCCGCCTTGATGCGGCACGAATCGGCGACGATCGCTGTCATGATCTCCGGCTCGCGTGCGAAAATGCGCGGCAGGTCGGTGACAAGGCGCTCGAAGAGTGGCCGGCTGGCGATGACCCCGTACTTGACCACTTCGTAAAGCCCGGCCCGCAGTTCTCGCCGGGGCAGCGTATCGAGCAATCGCGGGTCAGTCATGACCGCCACCGGCGGATGGAACGCCCCGATCAGGTTCTTGCCGCGGGCATGGTTGATCCCGACTTTCCCCCCGACCGCACTGTCAACCTGGGCCAACAGAGTGGTCGGCACCTGCACGAGGTCGACACCGCGTAGGTAGGAAGCCGCGGCGAAGCCAACGGTGTCGCCTATGACGCCACCACCGACCGCTATGACTGTGGATGCTCGATCGGCGCCGCTCTCAATCAACCAGTCATAGATACGACCGAGCGTCTGGTGGTTCTTCGCGCGCTCTCCGTCGGACACCAGTAGATGCTCGACCCCCGGAAGCGCCGCCACGATCGTCTCCCCGTGGTGTTTCCAGACGTTGGGGCTGGAAACGACGAAGCGGCGTTCGCCGACGCCGGTGTCGGCGAGCCATCGTGTCAACTCACCGGTCAATCCCGGGGAGACGAGAACCGGGTAGGTGCGAGTAGAGCTTTCAACGTCTATCCGTGTGGGCTGCATGGGCTGTCGTTCGAAGGAAGCTGTTGCGTGAGCGTGTCGGTCTGCGGCGCGGTCGACGGCGCCGACAGACCGCTGGAACGGCGGCCCGGCGGGTCGCTCGAGACCGAATGGTAGGATAACAGCAATTTTTCGGTCGGAGGACCCCCACTGATGTCGGACAAAGCGGCGCCGTTCGTCAAGGAAATCACCCCCAGGTCGGAAGACTTCCCACGCTGGTACACCGACGTCATCCGCCGCGCCGAGCTGGCCGACTACTCGCCGGTCAAAGGCTGCATGGTCATCCGGCCGTATGGCTATGCCATTTGGGAGCTGATGCAGCAGGCGCTTGACCGGCGCATCAAAGAGACCGGTCACGTCAACGCCTGTTTCCCGCTGTTGATTCCGGAGAGCCTGCTCCGGAAGGAGGCCGCCCACGTCGAGGGCTTCGCGCCGCAGGTGGCGTGGGTGACTCACGGCGGCGAGGAACAGCTCGAGGAACGGCTTGTGGTTCGCCCGACCTCCGAGGCGATCATTGGCACGATGTACTCCAAGTGGATCCAATCGTGGCGCGACCTGCCGGTCCTGATCAATCAGTGGGCGAATGTCGTCCGGTGGGAGAAAGTGACCCGGCTATTCTTGCGGACTACGGAATTCCTCTGGCAAGAGGGGCACACCGTACACGAGACCGAGGCCGAGGCGCAGGAAGAGACGATCAAGATGCTCGGCGTCTACAAGGACTTCGCCGAGGCGGAACTGGCGATGCCGGTGCTCGAGGGTGAAAAGACCGAGAGCGAGAGGTTCGCTGGCGCCGAGAAGACCTACTCCATCGAGGCGTTGATGGCCGATGGCCGCGCGTTGCAGGCGGGCACGTCGCACAACCTTGGCCAGAATTTCGCCAAGGTGTTCGATATCACGTTCCAGGGGCGCGACAAGACGGTGCAGTACGGGTGGCAGACCTCGTGGGGGGTCAGTACCAGGCTGATCGGTGGAGTCATCATGATCCACGGCGACGACAGCGGTCTGATCTTGCCTCCTCGTATCGCCCCGTATCAGGTCATCATCGTGCCGATCCCCCGCGGCGACTGGCGTGAGACCGTGTTACCTCATGCTGAGCGGATCAAGGCGGAACTTGAGCGCGTCGGCGTCCGCGTCATGCTCGATGACCGCGAAGAGCACTCGCCTGGTTGGAAGTACTCGGAGTGGGAGATGCGGGGCGTCCCGCTCCGCCTCGAGATTGGGCCCCGCGACATCAAGAGCGAACAGGTCATGCTCGTTCGCCGCGACACCCGTGAGAAGACACCCACGCCGATGGCGGGCCTGGCCGGGCATGTTGATGAACTGCTGACGACCATTCAGCAGGCGCTGTTCGACCGCGCTACGGCGTTCCGCGACGAACACACGCTGAGGACGACTGACCGCGCCGAGTTCGATAGCAGCCTTGAAGGCCGTCCCGGCTACGTTGTCGCTCCCTGGTGCGGCTCGGCGGAGTGCGAGGCCCAGGTCAAAACGGCTACCCAGGCGACAATCCGGAATATCCCACTCGATCCGCCCCCGGTGTCCGGCAACTGTATCCAGTGCGGCCAACCCGGCAAGGTAGACGCCTACTTCGCCAAGTCCTACTAGGTTTTCCGACGAGGCGCCCGTCTGGCGGCATTGCGTCGTCGGTCACAGTCCATCTGGCTGCTCCCTCCTCGCGCCTGGCCAGAGGAACGCCTCGTCAGAAAACCCCGGTGCGTGGCGAGGTCTGGACGCGTCCACCTTGGGCGTCGCTTTTTCATCTGGGAGGGAAGGTCCGGCCAGGTGGGCTGTGACCCCGCTGGGCCAATGCCGCGACGTCCGCCCTCTACGGCCGCGACCTCTCCAGCCTGGTGCTCCGCCCGCGATTTATGTAGCGAAATTTTTCTAACGGGACCCGGGACGCTTAGGCCATGAGCTGCGGGTCTGCGGACCCCGACCACCGATGGTGACCACGGCACGGGTCACCCGCGCACATGCTCCGCATATCGGATGCGTCAGGTTCCGCCTTGGATCTTATCGGGCCGAGAGAGAGACAGGGGGACGGCGGCCGGCTGAATGCTCGGCCGCCGTCCCCCGACTGACGAGCTACTGCAGGCGCACGACGAGCGCGGCGCGGCGGTTGAGCCGGCGCGTTTCCTCGCGGGCGTTGTCGTGCATCGGGCGCTCTTCACCAAAGGTGACGGGTTGCAGCCGGTTGGCGCTGATGCCGCGGCTGGTCATGTAGTCGCGCACCGAGTTGGCGCGCCGTTCCCCGAGCGCCTGATTGTATTCAGAGGTGCCGATGTTGCAGGTATGCCCCTCAAGCGTGAGACTCAACGAATCGTCTTCGTTCATTGCCGCGATGGCCTCGTCGAGAATCCGCACGGCGCCCGGGCGCAGCGTGTAACGGTCGAAGTCGAAATGGACGTCCTCGAATGAGTACTCGCGTGCCGGAGGCGGCGGGGGCGACACCACACGAATCGTGGTCGTGTCGGACGCGGTCCCACCGCGACCGTCGTCGACCGTGACCGTAACCGGGACCGGCCCGTCCGCGTCAGGCGCGGTCCAGGTGCTCGTCATCTGGTTGCTCGGGCTGAGCGTGCCGGTGGGGGTGGCCCAACGATAGCTCAGCGTATCGCCGTCCGGGTCGCTCGCTCGAGCGGTGACCGTGGATGATTCGCCCGGAGCCAGTTCACAGGGGTCGCACATAGCCGCTACGGTGGGCGGACGGTTGACCGGGGGATCGGCTGGCCTTGCCGCCGGAGCCGGAGGCGCCACGTATCGGCTCACGCCAGGGTGATACCCAACCCGGACTTGGAGTCCCAAGATGTTGCCGGTGCTGCCAAAGAGGCCGCGGTCCTGGTTGACGGCGTAGCTGACCCCGGTGCCGATGAACATGCCGCGGGGCGACTGCCACTGCACGCCAACCGATAGGTCGAGAGGAACGGTGACTTGCGAGCTCAGCGCCGACAGCGTGCCGTCGACCCCCGTTAGCGGCGAGGACAGCAAGACCTGGTCGTTGGTCGGTACTTCAGCGCGAAACTCGGTGATCACGCGGATTGGACTGTTGGTCGGAAACCCGACGCCAGCACCCCAGCGGACACTGTTAGTCAGGTTGATGCCGTCCGGCGAGCCGCGGTACAGCACGCCACCAAAAACGGAGACCTCCACACGCTCTCCGATGTGCTTGCTGAGGATGAGGTCGATCGATGCGTCCGGCTCGCCGCTGCTCTTCCCAGCGTCCTTGTCGCCGGTTGGCACCTTGAACATGCCTCGAAGCGCGAAGGCGAGCGGCGCCCGTTTTCCTTCTGACAGCAGGTTGTACTTGACTCCGAGAATCAGGTCCCCGATGTGGTCGTCGTTCCAGAAATCAGTCGCGAGCGGGAAGTCGTTCTGCACGCCGCCGTTGACCGAATCGCTCGGGTCGAAAAGCGGCCGCGTGGCGCGCCTGATACGTGTGTCGGCTCGTAGCGACCCAAAAATTTCGGCCCGGTCGCCGACGCCGACGCCAAACGTGCCGATGAAGTGGCTGATGTCAGTGAGCCCTTGCGCGCGATCGATGTTGGCCCGGTAGCCGCTGACAGACCATTGGCCGTTCGGTAGCACTTCGCCAGTCGGTACGAACCACAACCCGGTGTCCCCCAGCCATGTCGTGTTGGCCGGTCGTGTCTCGGACTCTTGCGCTGACGCCATACCGCCGGCGAGAAGACAAAGGCAGGCGGCCAAGATGGCTGGGACAAGGAATCGTTTCATTGTGGATCTACCCTCCAAAACACACCCGACGCAACGGATCTAACGTCCGCAGAATGATACGGTCGGGTCTCCATCGAAGTCAATGGATACGGGCCTGAAGTGTCTTATTTTGCCCCAGATGGGCGGTCTTGAAAGGTGTCTGACCAGGTCGGGCCACTACGTGTCTTCTGACTGTCGTCGTGGTGCCACAGCCCAGGCAATGATGATGCTCAGACCGTAGAGGACCACCATCGGGGCCGCCATCAGTGTCAACGTGGCCGGGTCGCCGGTCGGAGTGAGTACGGCCGCGATGACAAAAATAATCAAAATCGCGTATTTCGTGTTCCGTATCAAGAATCTGGCGTTGACCAACCCGACACGTGCGGTGAAGAACACCAGGGTCGGCATCTGAAAGACGACCCCGCATGCCAGGACGAGTCTGATATACAGCGAAAACGTCGGTGCGATTCGTGGCGTGAACGTCATCAGATCAGTTGAGAACCCGCCAAGAAATTCCCACGCGACCGGGAACAAGAAATAGTGCGCGAAGAGGCACCCGCCGACGAAGAAGAAGGTCGACATCGTGACAAACGGGATCGCGAACTTCTTCTCATGTCCATACAGCCCGGGAGCCACGAACCGCCAGAATTGGAGGAGCACGACCGGCATCGCCAGGATCAGCCCGACCAGTGCGGCGACCTTGATATACAGAAAGAACGCTTCCGTCGGTTCGGTATAGATGAAACCGGTATCTGGATCCGGCAAGAGTGCGACCAGCGGCTCCATGACAAACTGGACCATCGGTCGGATGACCGCGAACGCCAGCACGAATCCGACCAGCACGGAACTGACCGCGACCACCAGGCGTTTCCGTAGCTCGTCGAGATGGTCGAGGAAGGACATCCGGCCGCCGGAGCCGTCTTTGTCACTTTCCGCGAGTGGCTCGTCGATTGGTTCTTCGTGTTCCGGATCGCTGGGAACTGGGAGGGCGGGCATATCTACTCAGCGTGTCAAGCTGGTGCGTCAGTCGCTTCTGGAGACGAGCACTCGTACGGCGTTGCGGGGGGCTAAGTTCGCGGTCCACCGCCCACCGAGCCCGGCCGACAGCACCGGGCACCGGCGANCNGNGGGACCGNCTGCGTGGTCAGCGTNNCGGCCTAGTGCCCTGTAACCATGATTNGCAACATAAGTNGCCAGCNGGGCATCGCGCCTGACTGCTTTGTTCCGCGGTCACAAATANCCAANTTGCTCCCTTGTCACGNCTTGTCAGCCGCGNGNNNCGCCACCNACTCATGCAACGAACCTCTGAAACGGGACACNGGTGTCCCNTCAACACTAGACGTTGCCGGCCTGGTCCTGATGCGGGTCGTCGTGCTGCTGCGAGTCGTCAATGGGTGGGGNNGGNGCGGGNGTCGGCNCGGGTGTGACCGGCTCGNGGNGAACCTGCTCCTCCACATGAATCTCTTCTTCGAGGGTGTTNCGNAGATCGTTCGACGCGCGCTTGAACTCGCCCAGGCTCTTCCCCAGCGACCGGCCAAGTTCGGGCAGCTTGCGAGGGCCGAACACGATCAACGCGATCACGAAGATGATGAGCAACTCCGACATCCCGATCGAACCAAACATGATCGTGGCTCCTTGAATGGCCTGTTGTGGCGTCCGCGCGCTGCTTGTCGCGCGCTGCGCNCCCGGTCACCGTCACGGTGGCGANGCGGTTGCGAGCCNGTTGCGAGCCGGGGCGTTCCAGACTCNTNANGACCNGCACGCTNATTATAGAAACCTGNGGACCAGTCGGTCAAGCGATCGACGGCGCCTATGAGNAACTAAACTACTGCGAATAATGGTGTTATATGTTCCGTGGGNCGCGTTGTCACCACCGCGGACGGTCCGGTCCGCGCGTCGGTCGTTCTGGTAGGAAACTCCTGGTCCATGGTCCGAACTGCGGCGGTATGGGACCACTATTCTGGGGGNCAACACGATCAACGCGATCACGAAGACAACAAGNAATTCCGNCATCACGATTGANCCAGACATCGTCGCGGTTCCCTCGCGGTTGGCTGAGCGTTCGCCGGTTTCGACGGCGAACGGCGATCACCCGGCCCGCGCGGTGGCTGCTTTCTTGCGCGGCGGGCCCAAGTCGCGATGGCACAGATTTGTCGCAATTTGCACCGCCCGTCGTAGAAACGTGCGGCAATTCCGGTCAAGGGATCGAATGGGCGGATGGGCAAGCAACCTCCGTGACGCCGCGTGCACTGGCACGCGGGCTCCTCGTCCGCGACCTGATCTTTGTCCGTACAAGACNGACATTTCTGGTACCATCAAACGTATGAACGGCATGCGCGGATACCGGACTCTGACGATGGCGGTGGTGGTCGTGATCACCTCGGCCGTGCTGGGCGGGCTCTTTGGCGGTCGAGTGCTTGCGGGGCAGGACAACCTCAGCCTGCACTACGAAGCGTTCACTACCGCGCTAGCCGCGGTCGAAGACACCTACGTCGGCGAAGCCGATTCCGAACAACTCGTGTATCGTGCCATCGGCGGGATGCTGCAGACACTCGATCCGCATTCCAACTTCATGGACCCGCGGTCCTATGCGCAGCTCCGCGAGCGACAGGAAGGTCGGTACTACGGGTTGGGTATCTCCATCAACGTCATCGACGGTGGCATCACCGTCATGAACATTTTCGAGGGGTCGCCGGCCTTCCGCCGGGGGTTGCGACGNGGCGACGTCATCGCGCGCATCGCCGGCACGGATGCGATGGGNATCACGAGCGACGAGGCCGTCAAGCAGCTTCGGGGGCCGAAGGGCAGCACCGTCCAGATTTCGATTCAGCGTTACGGCTACGAAGGCCTCATCGACTTGGAGGTCGAGCGCGACGAGATTGCAATTCAGACCGTGCAGGGTTCCTTCATGATCGACGAGACCGTCGGTTACGTCCGCCTCCAGGACTTCTCGGAAACCAGCTCGAGCGAGCTCAGATCGGCGCTTGCGAAGCTGGACGGCCTCGGGATGGAGCGGATCCTGCTGGACATCCGAGGCAACCCCGGGGGGCCGCTGGACCAGGCCATTCGCGTCTCGAACGAGTTCCTGCCGAAGGGTGACTTGATCGTCTACACTCGTGGTCGGATACAGAACTCGGACCAGGACTATCACGCNCGGGACGACGGCGACCATATCGACGTGCCGCTGATAGTGTTGGTGAATCGCAACAGTGCGAGCGCGTCCGAGATCGTGTCGGGTGCCATCCAGGACCACGACCGCGGTCTGGTCGTGGGTGAGACGACGTTTGGTAAAGCACTGGTGCAGTCTGTCTACCNNGTGAGCCAGGAGGCGGGGCTGGCGTTGACGACCGCGCGGTACTACACCCCCAGCGGACGGATGATCCAGCGTCCGTGGGACGAGGTGTTCGACGAATACTTAACCTATTCGTTCCGCGACCAGGAGCCGGCCGAGCATGCCATCAGCGAACGACGGTTTACAGACAGCGGTCGCGAAGTNTTCGGGGGCGGTGGGGTCGAGCCGGACCATTTCATTGCCGGTCCGATCGAAGGCTTCGATCCCGCGGCGTTTGGTCGACTGCTTGCGGCTCGTCGGGAGTTCGCGGCCTTTGCCGAGCGGTTCTCCGCCGAGGGCGATACGCGGATCCAAAAGCCGTCGGAGGGGCGGATCCTCGTGTCCCTGGGATTCGAAGTCGATGACGCGCTGGTGGCCGAGTTCCGGAAGCACCTCGAGTCTCGCGGCCTGACGATCGACGACGAGGCATTCGCGGCCGAAGATACGTTCATCCGCGCGATGATGCACTATGAGATCGATCTCGCGTTGTTCAGCGTGGAAGAGGCTAGACGCAACCTGACCGCGAGCGATCCGCAGGCGCAGTTCGCCATCACCCTGTTCCCGGAGGCTGAGCGCCTCCTCGGAGTGTCGCGCGGCGTGGGGGCCGTCGCGGCGGATCAGTAGGAACCCGGCTCCTCGTGCGNCGGCTCGTGTCTGTCCCGATTGCCCCACGTTTTTCCGGCCGCCACGCCGGTGAGGCCGCATTCCGGGTTGTGCGGTGGTTTTCCTATACGGCCGATCCTCAGCGCCTCGCAAGCCACTGAAACATCACACCGATGCGTTTGCAGAATCTCGAAATTTCCGGGTTCAAGAGCTTCCCAGAGCGGGCCAATCTCATTTTCGACGANGGCGTGACCGCCATCGTTGGTCCCAACGGGTGCGGCAAGAGNAACGTCATTGACGCCATCACTTGGGTGCTCGGCGAACAAAGCGCCAAGAGCCTCCGTGGCGAGCGGATGGAGGACGTGATTTTCTCCGGGAGCGACGCGCGCAAGGCCACCGGCACGGCGGAGGTGAAGCTCTTTCTGGCCCGCGTGACCGCCGCCCCCGGATCCGTGGGGGGCGTGGACCCGGCGTTGGCGTCTGGCCGAGACGTGGGATCGGGCGATGACGACCCCGGCGTCTCGACGGTACCCCCGACCGACGACGTCGACCTGGACGATCTCCTGCCACTGATCACGCGCGACGTCGAAGTTGGCCGACGGCTGTATCGTTCAGGAGAGAGCGAATATCTGATCGACGGGCGCGTGTGCCGGCTCCGAGATATCCAGGACCTGCTGATGGATTCNGGGGTCGGCGTCAAGGCATACGCGGTCATCGAGCAGGGGAAGATCGGTCAAATTCTCGCCGCGCGGCCGACCGAGCGTCGCCAATTGCTCGAGGAAGCGGCCGGGGTGACGAAATACAAGAGCCGACGCCGGTCGGCCGAGCTGAAGCTCGACTCCGCCAGGCAGAACCTGACCCGAGTCGACGACGTCATTTACGAGGTCGAGAAGCAACGGCGAGCGCTGAAACGACAGGCGGCGAAGGCCCGCCGCTATCGCCGGTTGCGTGAGGACCTGCGGCGGTGGGAGACCGTCGGGTTCGCCAGACGGTACGACGTGCTGCGTGACGCGATCGCGTCGGCGCGACAGCATCTCGACGCGGCTCGCGATCGTGAAGAGGCCGCCGTCGCGCAATTGGCGCTCGTCGAGGGGGACCGCGAGCGCTACCAGATCGAAGTGGCGGAGGCAGAGAGCGGGGCAAAGCANGCGCGGGACGCCGCCCATGCGCGAGAGCTTGCGGTGGAGCGTCGACAGCAGCAGATCACGTNCGACACACAGCAGATCGAGGCCCTGGCCGGCACCTTGGCNGATCTGGCGCGGGACGTGTTGGACCTCGAGGCGAGACAGGAGCCCGCGCGCGCCGAGTTGAATGCACAGGTCGCTGACGCTGAGCGGTGTGGCACCGAGCGGGATGAGCTTGGTGCCACGATGCAGAGCCGAGAAGGGGCGTTGGTCAAGGCGCAGCACGCACTCGACGGGCTNGAGAACGAGGTGGAGACGGCGCGTANGGAAGTCTATGCCGCGATTAACGCGGCGACGGCGCTGCGGCATGCGGTGGAGCACGCTGCGGCAGCTCAAATACGGTTGGTCGAGACCGTGTCGAAGCTGGATGCTGAAGCCGCCGACCTTGATGTCGAGACCCAGGCTTTGGGGGCCGGACGTGAACGGGGTCGGGCGGCCGAGCAGGCGACCCGCGCCGCGCTGGAGGAGGCGCGGAACGCCTGCGCCGATCGCGACGCCGAGTTGTCGTCGCTTCGGATCGAGCGGGAATCACGGGCTCGGGAGCTGCGGGGCCAGGAACACCGGTTGGCCGAACTGACCGGGCGGCTGACGTCACTGCGTGATCTGCAAGTCGCGCGCACCGGCTATTCTGACGCCGCGCGTTTACTGCTGTCGGCGCCAGATTCGGGTATCCGTCATTGGGGAGCGGTTGCCGATCACCTCGAAGTGGAGCCTGGCCGCGAGAAGGCAGTCGAGGCGTGTCTGGGCGACCTCCTTCAATACGTGGTGGTGCCGACACGTGCGGATGCGGAAGCAGGGTTGGCGTTCGTCCGCCGGCATGGAACTGGTCGCGTTGGGTTCCTCATCGTCGAGGGCCAGAACGGCGAGGCGTCGCCCGCCAACTCGGTGGACGAGGCGCTGGTGTCCGTGGCGGGAGTGGTGCGAGTGGACGGCGACCAGGCGATCGCGGTTCGGGCAGAGCTTCAGGACCGGTGGCTCGCAGGATCCTACGACGACGCCGCGCGCGCGGCCGCTCAGACCACCGCGGAGATTGCGACGCCCGACGGCGACGTGTTTCACGGCACGGCCCTCGTGAGTGGTGGCGTCAAGGGTGAGGGTCTTGGCATCTTAGAGACCAAACGCGAGATCACGGAGCTCGAACAACGCACAGCCGCGGAGCAGACGTTGGTCCACCGGCTGACTGGCGAGATTGGCGAGTTGGACGTGGCCGCTCAACGGGCCGAGACGGCTCTGAACGAGCTTCGGCTTGAGCAACACCAGCAGGAGAAGGCGATGCTGGGCCACGAGATGCAGCTGGCGTCTCTCGACGAGGAGGAGGCGCGCCTGGGGCAGAAACGGGACCTCGTCGCCACAGAGCGCCGGTCCGTCGATGAGGAACTGGCCGCACTGGAGGTTCGGCGGACCGAGGCACAGGCGTCGATCGTGCGTCTCGAAGAAGAGCAGCGCGACGCCGACGAGCGGCTCATCGCATCCCAGCGTCGGGTCATGGAAGCCCGCGAGTCAATCGAGCACCTGAGTCGCGACGCAGCGGAAGCGAAGGCTGCCCACGCGGGCTTGATCGAACGAGCTTCTGGACTCGAGGCGAGTGCACGGCGGCTCGAGCTTGCGAGTCAGGAGCT
The DNA here is from genome assembly GCA_002712885.1 of Acidobacteriota bacterium. GTDB lineage: Bacteria > Acidobacteriota > Vicinamibacteria > Vicinamibacterales > UBA8438 > UBA8438. The sequence continues at coordinate 179,383 of PAUN01000021.1, read as the reverse complement.
CGCCACCCGGTTCACCAGCCGCCAGTCCGACCACGCTCGTACACGGACCGGGCGCGATGCGCTCATCGCCGCGGTCGCGGCGTCGACCCAACAGCTTGATGCGGATGTGACGGGATTGTCCGCCCTGCGGCGGGACGTGCTCAAGGCGGACGACGCCGTGCAACGGCTGCGCACCGACTTCGAGAACGCCGAGGCTGAGGTCCGGGTCGCACGAGTGGCCCAAGAAGAGGTTCGCGACGAGGTGTCTGAGTTGGACCTCGGCCGGGCGGGCGCAGAGGGGAACCTGACGCACTTGGAAGAGACCTGCCGCGATACGCTAAAGCTCACGCTCGACGAGGTGACCCTCCACTTGGCGGAGCTCCAGCGTGACGGCGGGTTCGACCCCGACAACGAATTGCTGTCACACGCGGCGACGCTGGCCGTGACGGATGGGGCCGACGAGGGCGAGGAGCCTGACGAAGACGACGAGGTGGCGTTAACCGGTCGCATCGATGAGGAGAGCCACGACGACACGACCGACGCCGGCTCCGATCTGGATCCGTCGGCGGTCGCGCCGATGACGGTCGAGCAGATGGTATCGGCCTTGCGGGCTAAGATCGACCGGCTCGGTCCGGTGAACATGATGGCGATCGAGGAGTTCGACGATCTTGACGAACGGTACGACTTCCTGACCACGCAGCGCCTGGACCTCGAAGAGTCGATCAAGGCGACCGGCGATGCCATTTCACGGATGAACCGGACGACGCGCGAGCGATTTCGCGAGGCGTTTACCGCGATCAACGCGCATTTCCAGACGACGTTCGCGACGTTGTTTGGCGGGGGACGGGCTGGACTGGTGTTGCTCGACGAGACGGACCTGCTCGAGAGCGGGATTGATATCATCGCGCAACCGCCCGGAAAGCGGCTGCAGAGCATCCAGTTGTTGTCTGGCGGCGAGAAAGCGCTGACGGCGATGGCGCTGATGTTCGCCATCTTCAAGTACAAGCCGAGTCCGTTCTGCCTCCTCGATGAGATCGACGCGCCGCTCGACGAGGCGAATATCGGACGGTTCGTCGAGATGTTGCGCGCCATGCAGTCCGACACGCAGTTTATTCTCGTGACGCACAATCGGAAGACGATGGAGATCGCCGACCGACTCTACGGGGTGACGATGGAAGAGCCCGGTGTGTCGAAGCTGATCTCCGTGCAGTTGGCGTAGTCGCAGCGTCCTCTCGGCCACGGCCCACTTGGCCGCTCCCTCGTCGCGGCTTGCCGAAACCGCCTCGCCTGGAAACCGCATGACAGATTTTCGGCAACCTGCTAGGACTTCGCCGGCGGCGGGCCGCCAGGATTCGCAGGCTTGTCCAAGAGGGCCTTGCGGCTCAGACGAATCTTGCCGGACGGGTCGACATTGATCACTTTGACCAGGACCTGTCCACCCTCCTGCAATTCGTCACGCACCTCTTTCACCCGGTAGTGCGCAATTTCCGAGATGTGGAGCAAACCGTCCACGCCGGGCAGCACCTCGACAAAGGCGCCGAAGTCGGTGATGCGTTGCACGGTGCCCAAGTAGGACTTGTTGATCTCCGGCGTCGCCGTCAACTCCTCGATGATCGAGAGTGCCTTTTGCGCGGACTCGCCATCGCTCGACGCCACGCTCACCCGACCATCGTCGTCCACGTCGATCTTGACGCCGGTGCGTTCGATGATGCTCCGAATCGTTTTCCCGCCAGGTCCGATCACGTCGCGGATCTTGTCGACGGGGATCTGAATGGTGACGATCCGTGGCGCATAGGACGAGATGTTCTCACGGGGGTCGCTCAGAGTGGCCTGCATCCGTTCCAGGATGTGGAGCCGCCCCGCCTTCGCTTGGTTCAACGCCTCCCGCATGATCTCACCAGTGATTCCGCCCACCTTGATGTCCATCTGCAAGGCGGTGATCCCGTCCTTCGTGCCGGCGACCTTGAAGTCCATGTCGCCGTAGTGGTCTTCCGCCCCGGCGATGTCGCTGAGCACGGCGTGGCGGCCGGTGGCTTCATCCATGATGAGGCCCATGGCGACTCCCGCGACCGGAGCCTTGAGGGGCACCCCCGCGTCCATTAGCGCCAATGCTCCGCCACACACCGATGCCATCGATGACGAACCGTTCGACTCGAGAATGTCGGAAACGACCCGCATGGTGTACGGGAACGTGTCTTCGCCGGGGATGACCGGTTGCAGGCTGCGCTCGGCCAGGTTGCCGTGCCCGATCTCGCGACGTCCTGGGCCGCGGAGGAACTTCACCTCTCCCACCGAAAACGGAGGGAAGTTGTAGTGCAACATGAAGCGCTTGTACACCGACCCGTCAACCCTTTCGACCTTCTGCTGATCATCGGCCGTGCCCAACGTCGCCGTAACGAGAGCCTGGGTCTCCCCGCGGGTGAAGACGGCCGAGCCGTGAGCCCGCGGTAGCAGCCCGACATCGCCGGTAACGGTCCGGATCTCGTCGAATGCCCGCCCGTCCAATCGGCGCCCTCGCTCGAGGATCTCGTTGCGGAGCACCTTCTCCTTGAGCGCCTTGAAGGCGCTCTTGCTGTCGGCGCGGCGCGTTGTCTCGTCCTCGGGAATGGTCGCCAGATAGTCGTCGATCACCTTGTCGACGGCTGCATAGCTCTCGAGCTTGTCCTTGAGCCGCATCGCGTCGGCGAGTGGGCCGAGCAGCGCTGCCTCCACGTCGGCTGCGGTGGCGGCGTCCACAGACTTCGCGGTGACTTCGAGCTTGGCCTTGCCAGCCGTAGCGGCAAGCTTGTCAATCTCGACAATGATGTCGCGGATGGCGGCGTGGCCGGCGTCGAGGGCGCGGATCATGTCCTCTTCGGAGACGATCTGGGCGCCCGCCTCGACCATCACCAGAGCGTCCTTGCTGCCCGCGATGACGAGATCGAGCCGTCCTTCACGACGCTGGGTGTAGGTCGGATTGATGACGAGTTCTCCGTCAATCAACCCGACACGCACCGCGGCGATGGTGGTCTGGAACGGTATCGCCGACAGCGCCAGTGCGGCGGACGCCCCCGTCAACGCCAGGACGTCTGAATCGTTGTCGGTGTCGGCCGAAATGACGAACGCGACCACTTGGGTTTCGCGACGCCACGTGTCTGGAAACAAAGGTCGAAGCGGTCGGTCGATGACTCGGCTCGTGAGGACTTCTTTCTCAGGAGGCTTGCCCTCACGCTTGAAGAACCCACCGGGGATGCGACCGGAGGCGTACGTGTTCTCACGATAGTCGACCGTCAACGGGAGAAAGTCGAGGCCCTCCCGCTCCCAGGCGGCGTAACAGGCGGTCACGAGGACCATCGTGTCTCCGTACCGCACCACGACTGACCCGCTGGCCTGCTTGGCAAGTTTGCCCGTCTCGATGGTGAGGGGCTGGCCGCCGACATTCACTTCGGCTGTATGCATAATGTCACTCCAGAAACGTTTCTAATGGCGAGGGGACGAGCGAGTGCGAGGACCGGTCTCGGAGCATCCGGGCTCTGCCGATCCGTCGACCGACGGAGACCCAATCTACTTCCGGAGACCCAACCGGCGAATGAGATCGGCGTATCGCCCGGAGTCCTTGGATTTCAGATAATCGAGCAACCGTCGCCGCTGCCCGACGAGCTTCAGTAGCCCGCGGCGGGAATGATGATCCTTTGCGTGGATCTTGAAATGTTCGGTCAGATAACTGATGCGCTCGCTCAGAATCGCGACCTGTACTTCCGGTGAGCCGGTATCGGTCTCATGAACCTGGTACGAGCCGATGAGCTCGGTTTTCTGATCCTTCTGTAACACCACTGCCACCTCCACGAACGGTCCAGATACGACCGCTGCGAGATGGTCGAACAGCTGGTATTCCAAACCGCCGTTATTACGGCGTCCCCCCCTTTGATAGGGTGAACCGACCAATCCTACACTAGAACAATCTTGGGATGCAAAAGTCGGTCGGCTCCAGGTTCTGCGATGGCGAGTAGCCGTCCTCCTTCATCCACAATCCGTAGCCGGCCGCTGAATACCCACGTCGGAGGCTCGGTGCCGGGTGCGCAGTCGCCCTGACCAAGCGGGTGGCCGTGGGCGGTCCGCCGTGCCCCGGCGGCAGTCACGACCACCTGTGGAAGGTCCCGGGCCAATCGGTCCATCGGCACCACCCGCGTCGACGCCGTTGCGCCCTGCTCGACCAGTGCCGTGAGCGTCACGACGTCCTCGAGACCGAACGGTCCGTGGCGCTCGCGGCGGAGCGTTTCGAGGCAGGCACCGCATCCCAGTCGTTCGCCCAGATCGTGCGCGAGCGAGCGCACGTAGAATCCGGACGAGCACACCAGCCGGCATCGTAGTCGCATGCCGTCTATCGCCAGGATGGAAAGCGTGTCGATGGTGACCGTCACCGGTGCGAGTTCGACTGGTGCGTTCCGGCGCGCCAGTTTGTAGGCACGCACACCGCCGACCTTCTTCGCCGATACGGGCGGCGGGCGCTGCGGATGTGAGCCCGTGAATCCGATCGCCGTCCTGCGGATCTCGTCGTCCGTGGGGCGGGCGGTCCGGGGAAGCGTGGCGCCATCGGCATCGGATCCGCCAACGACGCTGCCGGTGATGTCGTAGCTGTCGGTGACAAGGCCCAGCCTGATGACAGCCTCGTATTGTTTGCGGGCGCCGGTAAACAGGGTTGCCAGTCTGGTCGCCCGTCCGACCACGAGAGGCAGCACACCCGAGGCCATTGGGTCGAGCGTGCCAAGATGCCCGATCTTGCGGATGCGGAGCGCCCGGCGCGCGATGGCGACGATGTCGTGGGACGTGGGCCCGGCCGGTTTGTCGACCACCAACAACCCGTCGAGCGCGGGAGGTTCCGTCACGGTAGAGTGATGACGCCCGCAACCCGTTTGATCACTTGCTCGCGGGTGTCGGTCGTCGGGTGTTCGACCGTGAATCCGGATGCATTTCGGTGCCCGCCGCCGCCATAGCTGACTGCCACCTGGCGGATATCGATGGCATCCTTCGACCGCAGACTGACCCGTAGTTGGCCGTCTGACTCTTTGAGGAACACCACGGCCTGGACATCCCTGGCGGCGAGGGGCAAGTTGACGATGCCCTCCAGGTCGTCGGGCGCGCACCCCGCTTCGGCCAGCATGGCGTCAGTCAAGGTCAGGACGGCGATCTGGTTCTCATGCTCGAGACGCATCTGGTGCAGCAGTATCCCGGTGGCGCGCAAGCGCCCGATGCTCCCGTTGTTGTAGACCTCCGCCGCGATCGTCGCGGGGTCGACGCCGGTCGCGGCGATGCGCTGGCAAATCCGGAAGGTCCGATCCGTGATGTTGGCATGTCGGAACGACCCGGTGTCGGTCAAGATGGCCACGTAGAGTTGTGTTGCCATCGCCTGGGTCAACGTGGCTCCCAGCGCCTCGACCAGGTCGCTGACCAATTCCGCGCAGGCGCAGGCGGACACATCGTGCCAGTTGATGGCGCCGTACATCGCGTTGCCAGCGTGATGATCGATGTTGAGCAGGGTCTGACGCTCGAGTCCGCGGACGCCGGTGCGTTCGAGGCTGCTGCACTCGAGCACGACGGCGGCGTCAAACGTCTCCTCGACCGACTCGGCGACCTCGACCGTCGACACGTCTGGCAAGAACGCATACGACTCGGGCGGCGGGTCGGCGTTGACGATCCGAACATGTTTGCCCAATTGCCTGAGCGCCGCGGCCAGACAGAGTTGCGAGCCGAGCGAGTCGCCGTCGGGCCGCGCGTGGGAGGTCAGCAGAAAGCGGGTGCCCGCCACCAAGGCGTCCCGTATGCGTGACGCGTCAGTCGGTGGAGGAGTCGTCACCGTTGTCACCGTTGTCCTCGGACTGAGGGGCGTTCATGTGGAGTTCTTCCAACACCTGCGCGATGCGCTGCTCTCGTTCGAAGGAGTCGTCGTACACGAACGTCAACTCTGGCACGTGCCGGAGCCGCATGCGCCGTCCCAAGTGGCTGCGAAGGAACGTGGTGGCGCGTCGCAGGCCGCGCTGGGTCTCGACCTTCGAGGCGTCAATCGGCGCCGTGTAGTACACCCGCGCATGCTGTAGGTCCCGGCTGAGCTGCACGTGCGTCAATGTGACGAGTCGCACCGCCGGGTCGCGAACCGATCGCAGCAGCAGGGTCGACAGCTCCGCCCGTATCTGGTCGCCGACGCGCTGCGGACGTCCTGGCATGTGTATGGTTACTCAGACGGCTCGCCCCAAGCGCTGCTGGGCACGAGCGGTCACTACAACAACCATTCGACCTCGCTGCGGACCAGCACTCCCGGTTGGATCCGTTCGATCTCAGAGACAACGCGGCCGAGCGTGCGCTCCGAAATTTCCTGGTCCACCCCGATGGTGACCACTCCCAGGCCGGCGCGCTGACGCAGGTCGTGGTGGGCCACCTCGGCCACGGCGACGTTCAGTCGAGCGACCCGGTCCTTCAGGCGTCGCAGCACCGCCCGCTTGTCCTTCAACGAGCGTGCACCAGCTAAATGCAGTTCGATGGACAGGAGCCCGACGATCATCGGGAGTCTTTCGGGGTGTCTCCAGACGGAGAGGCCTGCGCGGGGGTCGGATGCTCCGGACCCGGACTATACGACCGCGGCCACCTTCTCGACGGTGAAGATTTCGACGACATCACCAACTTTCAGATCGGCGTAGCGTTCGAAGGCCAGACCGCACTCCAGGCCGTTCTTGACTTCGTTCACGTCGTCCTTGAATCGTCGCAACGAGCCGAGCCGGCCTTCGTGGACCACGACGTTGTCTCGAAGCAGGCGAGCCTGCGTGTCGCTCGCTCGATTGATCTTGCCAGTCATGACGAGACAACCGGCGGCGGCGCCAAACTTGGGTACCTTGAAAATTTCGCGTACCTCCGCCGTGCCGACCTGGACCTCCTTGATGGTCGGATCGAGCAACCCGGCCATCGCCTTCTTGATCTCCTCTGTCACGTCGTAGATGACACGGTGGAGTCGAATATCGATCGCCTCCCGTTCGGCCATGGCCAGCGCGTTCCGGTCAGGTCGGACATTGAACCCGACGATGACGGCATTGGAGGCTGCCGCGAACACGACATCGCCCTCATTGATGGCTCCGGCGCCACTGCTGAGGAGCCGCACCTTCACCCGGTCATCACCCAGCTTGCTCAGCGCGTCGGCGAGTACCTCGGCCGAGCCTTGCACGTCCGCCTTCACGATGATCGGGAGCTCCTTGGTGCCGCCTTCGGAGAGCTGCTGTTGCAACGATTCCAGGGTCAAGCGACCGCCCCGGGCACCAAGTGTCTTGGCCTTTTCCTGATTCTTGCGAATCACGGAGATCTGGCGGGCCTTGGCCGCGTCGTCCACCGCCTGGAACGTGTCGCCGGGCTGCGGCAACCCCGTCAGACCCAGCACCTCGATCGGGCTCGACGGACCAGCTTCTTTCTGCTTGTTGCCACGGTCGTCGATGAGTGCTCGTACCTTGCCGACAATCGACCCGGCGATGAAGTTGTCACCGGGACGCAACGTGCCGTCCTTGATGAGCACGGTGGCGACGGGTCCACGCCCGCGGTCGATCTTCGACTCGAGCACCGTGCCGCTCGCGCTTCGCTTCGGATTGGCTTTGAGTTCTGCCACCTCCGTGACCAGCAACACCATCTCGAGCAAGAGATCGAGGTTCTCCTTCTTCTTGGCGGAGACTTCGACCGTGACGGTTGTCCCGCCCCAGTCTTCGGCGGTCAACCCGAGGTCCGAGAGCTCGGTCTTGACGCGCTCGGTGTTCGCGTTCGCCTTGTCGATCTTGTTGATGGCGACGATCAGCGGCACCCCCCCCGCCTTCGCGTGCTCGATGGCCTCCTTCGTCTGAGGCATGACCCCGTCGTCAGCCGCGACGACCAGGATGACGATGTCGGTCACTTGGGCGCCGCGCGCACGCATCAAGGTGAACGCCTCGTGGCCAGGGGTGTCAAGAAACACGATGCGTTTATTCTTGGTCTCGACTGAGTAGGCGCCGATGTGCTGGGTGATACCGCCCGCCTCGCGCTCGGCCACGCGCGACTTCCGGATGGCATCGAGCAACGTGGTCTTGCCGTGGTCGACGTGGCCCATGACCGTGACAACGGGAGCCCGCGGAACGAGGTCACCCTCTTGGGTGGCCGTTGATTCGACTTCGACCACCTCTTCTTCGTACGACCGCATCTCGACGTCGGCGCCGAATTCCCGCGCCACCATGGTGGCGGTCTCAGTATCGAGGGTCGTATTGATGTTCATCATCATCCGACGCTCGATCATCTTCTTGAGCACATCCTTGGCGCGAAGTTCGAGCTTGTCGGCGAGGTTCTTTACCGTCATGCCCTCGGCGAGCGAGATCGTCCGCGTGATCGGAGGCGGCGGCGCCGGCGTGTACGGAGCGGACGGACGTGGTGGCCGCCGCTTGCGACCGCCTGGTGGGCGAGGCGGTGGTCTGAACTGCGGTCGGTATCCGACGGCAGGCGTGTTCGGGCGCATCGCGGGGCGCGCGGGGACAGCCCTGACGCCGCCGGCCGGCGCACTCGGTCGCGGCGCGGCCGCGATCGGACGTGACCCGGGTCGTGGGCGCGACGGCCGCGGCATCGCGGCGGTGCCAGTCGGTGCCGCCGGCGTGGGCCTGGTCGGCACCACGGTGGTCTTCGGCTGTGGCGGCTTGAGCGAGGGCGCCATTTTTTCGACGCGCAGCCTCATTGTTGGTGGTACGACTCGGCCCGTGGAAGTCACCGGTGTCGACGTGGCGGCTGCCGCCGGAGTGGCCGGTGTTTCTGACTCGGGGGGCGGCACCGGCGTTGGTGGAGTGGGCGCCGGCGTTGGTGGAGCGGGCGCCGGCGTTGGTGGAGCGGGCGCCGGCGTTGGTGGAGTGGGCGCCGGCGTTGGTGGAGCGGGCGCCGGTGCAGGAGACGTCGCCGGGTCGGGCAGCGTGGCCGTCGGCTGCAACGGCGGGGTCGGGTCTTCGATCTTGAGCGATCGCGAGCGCAGCCTCGATGCACTCGACGGTGGGCGGGGCGGCGCCTCGACCGGTGGAGTTGGCTCCGGAGCCGGGGTCTCGGCTACGGGTGGCTCGACAACAGCCTCGCCCACCTCCTCGATTTCCACTGGGGGCACGACAATCGGCGCCTTGACCAGCCGTGGCGGGCCCAGCCGTGGGCGCATCGCCGGCTCAGGTGTTTTTGCGCTCTTCGCACTCTTTCGGCCCTTCCCGGACGAGGCCGCCTTCTGCGAGAACAGGGGACCTGTCGGCAGATTCACGTCGCGTTCACGCGCCAGACGCTCGGCGAACTGCCTCGCGACGATTTCCTCGATGGTGCTCGAGGCACTCTTTACCTCGATGCCATGCTCCCGCTTGAGAAGGTCCATGACCTCCTGACTCGGGATGCCGAGCACCTCCGCGACCTTGTAAATCCGGATCGTGGCCAACCTGTGTCCTCTGTTTCCGCGCTACGTTTCGTTCAGTCGCCTTCTCGCGAAGGTTCGCTGGATTCGGGTGCGGCCTCGTCGCCTGGGTCACCTGAGGCGTCGCTGACGGACTCGTCATGGCCCCCCGCGTCCGTCGGGGTCCCAGCCTCCTTCGAGTCGGACGCGGTCATCTCTGCGTCGGCCGTCTCGTTCGCTGATTCGGGCGCTGCGATCGCCGACAGAGGGGGGGGCTCGATTGCGGAGCCAGGCAGCGGATCGATCCCCTCTTGTGGTACCGCCTCGGTCGTTCCGCTTCCGACGGCGCCACCGGCCGCCATCGTGGCCGCTTCGGCGCCCTGTCGTAGCGCTTCGGCCGCGCCCTCAGACAGACCCAGTACCTCGCTCAACTCGGATGCGCTCGCCGACACCATCCGCTCGACGGTTTCGATACCGGCCGCGTTGAGTTTCTCGACCATCTCCTCGTCGAGTCCTGGCACCGACAGCGGAGCTGGCTCTGCTCCGAGGTCGTCGAATTGGGCCTCGACTTCGCGTCGTTTCTCCTCTTCGCTCTTGATGTCGATTTTCCAACCGGTCAGCTTTGCCGCCAACCTGACGTTTTGACCTTTCTTGCCAATCGCCAGGGATAACTGCCGATCCTCGACGACAACTTCGATGACCCGACCCGCCTCGTCCACCACCGATACGCGCTGAACTCGCGCCGGACTGATCCCGTTGGTGACGAACGTGGTGGGGTCATCCGACCACTCGACGATGTCGATCTTTTCGCCGCGGAGTTCGCGAATGATAGCCTGCACCCGCGTGCCCTTCATTCCGACACAGGCACCCACGGGGTCGACTTCGCGTTCGCGTGAGGCCACGGCGACCTTGGCCCGGTCGCCCGCCTCCCTGACGGCGCCGCGAATGACCACGGTGCCGTCATATATTTCCGGTACTTCCTGTTCGAATAGCTTGATGAGCAACACGGGGTCCGTGCGCGACAGGATGATCTGCGGCCCCTTGGTGTTCTTGTTCACGTCTTTGATCACGGCGCGGACGCGGTCACCGGTGGTGTAGTTTTCGGCCCGCGACTGCTCTCGGCGCGGGAGCAGGGCTTCGACGCGTCCGACCTCCACCACGATATCTCCGCTTTCGAAGCGCTTCACCAGCCCGTTGATGACTTCGCCGACACGCTGGCTGAACTCGCCGAACACGTTTTCGCGCTCGGCCTCGCGAACCTTCTGAAAGATGACCTGCTTGGCCGTCTGCGCCGCAATACGGCCCAGCACGTCGGTCGGCTTGGGGAATTCGATTTCCATCCCCGGCTCGGCCTCTTCGCCGTATAGCTCCCGCGCCTCGGCCAGCGAGATCTCTGCGGCAGGATCAGTGACCTCCTCCACAATCTGACGCACGGCGAAGAGCTCGACTTGTCCGCTGTCCGGATTGAACTTGGTACGCAGGTTTTCGTCTGACTTGTAGTACTTGCGAGACGCCGTCAGCACGGCGTCTTCGATGGCCGTGATGATGACATCGGCCTCGATGCCTTTTTCCTTCGCCAACGACTCAATGGTTTGTTGTAACGCGTTGTTCATGGGCTTCCTGTCGACCGCTAAATCTCAACCTCGAGTTGTGCGCGCGCCACCGCCGTGCCCGGAACCCGGCGCGTTGTCTTACCGTCCTCAATCAGGATAGTGCGGTCGCGCACATCAGCGATGCGACCCGACACAAACCGCTGTCCATCGACCAGTTCGTTCGTCACGATCTTGACTCTCCGGCCGACAAACCGTTCGAAATCATCCAGGCCGCGAATCGGTCGATCCAACCCCGGCGACGACACTTCGAGCGTGTACTGTTGCTCGAAGGCGACCTCTGCATCGAGAATCGCGCTGACATCCACACTGACGGTCGCGCAGTCGCTCACCGTCACGTTCTCTCCGGCCTCGCCGGTGTGTTCCGGCGCGGGCGACCCGACCCGGTCGATCACGATGCGGAGCACCCAGCCAATCGACTCGCGTCGAAACTGCACGTCGAAGAGCTCGAGCCCGTGACTGCGGGCGACCCGCTCAGCGATCTGGCGAACGGCGCTGAGACGATCAGTCGGTGACTCCGACACTGCCAGCGCCTTGTCTCGCGATTGCACGACGATCGTGGCCTGAGGCCTGCCCCGGCGGCGGCTCCGCGGAACAATCATCAAGCGGCCCAGATCCGCCCGAAAAACAAAAAGCGGGCCAAAACGCCCACTCGTTGTTCATCACAGGGAACGTAACCGTGGAACTATATCACGAGAAACTGGGGGTGGAGTCGCGAAAGCGGGACGACGTAGACGGGGCGTCGCCCCGAACCCCGCGCGGCCGCACCGCCGGGACCCAGAGTGCCCCACTCCGTGGCCGGACACGCAACGCCACGAGACGGGAAGCCCCGCCCGGAACCTTGCGGCCTCAAGCGGTCATGGCGTGAGGCGGTTGAGCAACCGTGGGTACGGAATCGTTTCCCGGACGTGGTCGAGACCGCAGATCCAGGCCACCACGCGCTCGATACCCATGCCGAATCCAGAGTGTGGAACGCTACCGTAGCGTCGCAGGTCCAGATACCACTCGAAGGCCTCCTGCGGCAGCTCGTGCTCCCGGATCCGTTGGAGGAGCAGGTCAAGGTCATCGAGGCGTTGGCCGCCTCCGACGATCTCCCCATAGCCCTCCGGGGCCAGAATGTCGACGGAGAGCGACAGATCCGGACGCTCCGGATCGAGCTTCATGTAGAAGGCCTTCGTGGCCGAGGGGTAGCGATGGACGGCAACCGGCCGGTCGAAGTGCTCAGCCAGCAGCGTTTCGTCGGGGCCCCCGAAGTCGCCCCCGTACTCGAAGGGGCGCCCCTGGTCCGTGAGGATCTGGGCCGCCTCGTCGTAGGTGACGCGCGGAAACGGCGTCCGCACCCGCTCGAGCGGCTCTCGGTCTCGCTCGAGGGTGTCCAGTTCGCGTTGGCGTTCGTCCAGTGCTCGGGCCACGACAGACGTGATGAGGGCCTCGGCCAGGTCAATCGCGTCGTCGAGTGTCCCGTAGGCCATTTCAGGCTCGACCATCCAGAATTCGGTCAGGTGGCGGCGGGTCTTCGATTTTTCGGCCCGGAACGTCGGGCCAAGGCAATAGACCCGGCCGAGCGCCATGGCGTTGGCTTCGTTGTAGAGCTGCCCGCTCTGCGTCAGGTAAGCGGTCGTGTCGAAATACGACACGGGAAACAGCGTCGTCGTGCCTTCGCAGGCCGCCGGCGTGAAGACCGGCGTATCGGCCAGAATGAATCCACGCTGGTTGAAGAAGTCGCGTACCGCATTGATGACGGTGTGGCGGACCCGTAGTACCGCGTGCTGGCGTTCCGACCGTATCCAGAGGTGCCGCCGGTCCAGCAGAAAGTCCACGCCGTGCGATTTCGGTGTGATCGGGTAGTCGGTGGCCGGACCCACGACCTCCAGGTCCGTGACGTCCATCTCGTAGCCTCCGGGAGCTCGGGCATCCGCCCGGACCGCACCCTCAATCACGATCGCCGTCTCCTGACCCAGATGACCCGCTTGCGCGAACTGCGTCTCGCCGACCGTGGCTTTGGACATTACGGCCTGGATGAACCCGGTACCGTCACGGACTGTCAGGAAATGTAGCTTTCCGCTCGACCGCCGGTTGTGCAGCCAGCCTTTCACGGTGACGGTCTGCCCGTCGTGTTGCGCGATCTCGTCGATGTAAGCCATGCGTCTGTCCTTGGTTTCCCCTGGCCGACTCGAAGCCGATTCTCACACATGCGCGAGGTGCAAAACCAACGAACTTCTGACACTCGATGGTCACATGCGCAATTCGGGCAGATGCGGCGTGAGCAGCTCGAGCAGCCGAGCGAAACGGTCGTGGGAATGGAGTGTGCCGCGGAGGTAACGGAATGTGCGGGGAAGGGCCGACACGAATACCGGTCGCTCGGCGACAGCGATCTGGTGGCCGAACGTGCCAAGCGCTTTCAAGTGGCGCTGGACCGACATGAGATCGAACCGCTGATGAAAACGGTCGCGCCGCGCCCGCTGTATCGCCGCCAGGAATCGGTCGGTCATCTCTGTCACCAGCTCCGGCGCCAGATCGACATAGCAGTCACGCAGCAGCGACACCAGGTCGTAGGTGTCCGGCCCCATCCGTGCGTCCTGGAAGTCAATGACCACCAATCGCTGGTGTCGCACCATGAGATTGCGGCTGTGGTAGTCACGGTGGCACAGCACGCGCGGTTCTTCGGCTAAATCCTCGGCGATGGAGGCGAACTCCTCGTCGAGCGCGTGAGACTGGGTTGCACTGAGAGTCAGGCGTCGATAGGCGCCCAGGAACTCCGCCCGGAAGAACGTCAGCTCGCGGGTGAGCGTCGCGTGGTCGAAGGCGATGTCGAACGGCGGTGGGTCCGGCTCGCGCCCTGGCGCGCCCGTCTGTTGAAGTTTCACAATGAGGTCGATCGCCTGACGGTACAGCGGGAGGGGATCCCGTTCGGCGCCGTCCAGCCAATCTTGGAGGGTGTCCGGGCCGAGGTCCTCCAGAGCCAAGACGCCTAGGTCGCCCGCGTGGCCGAACGTGGCCGGGATGGGGATGGCGAGACGGTCAAACAGCTCGCCGACGACCAGCTGCCGCAAGGTGCTGGCGTCGAACGGCTCCGGGTGAACGGCGAGCACGAGAGACGGCGACTGGCGCCGCGTGACACGAAAATAGGTGCGGTGCGACGCGTCGCCATGGAGTCGTTCGACACGGGTGGCATCGGTCACGCCGGTTCGACGGAGGTATGCAGCGACGCGGTGGTCGAGCGGGTCGTGGCGTGCGGTCGTGACGGTCATACGCAGGCGGCGGTCCGAGGCAGTCACAGTCTCACGCCGTCGCCGCCTCGATCGGCACCGTCAGCAACTCGCCGAGCTGTTTTGCGCCGGTCATCGCAAGTGCCTCAGTTCGCTGGTCGGTCATGGCAGCGAGTCGCAGGACCACTTGCCCGTCGAGCCGCATACCGTCTGAGAGGGACACTCCGTCGGTGAGAATGCAGTTTGTAACCCGGCAGTTCGCGCCTACGACCACATCGTCCCACAGGACGGACCGCTCGACCCAGGCGGAGGTGTCCAGGTGGCATCGCCGGCCGACACAGACATCTCCTTGCGCCTCGTCGGCGCCGATCGCCCGAGTGGCGGTCAGGTAGTCTACCGGGGTGCCGATGTCGTGGAAACGACCGGCAACCTCATGAATCCGCACCCGCCCCGGCGTCGCCAGCAGCCTGTCGTAGAGCCCCCCGACCGAGGCCGCCGGCACCCCATCCTGGAGCGTCTCGAACACGGACGCCTCGGCGATCTGAACCCCCACGAACAGCGGCGGACGCTTCGGGTCGCCCCGCGAGGCGAAGCTGGTGACTCGTCCTGCCCGGTCAGCGCGCACACCCCCGTATCGCTCTGGTGACGGATTCGTCGTGACGGCGAGTGTGACCCCCGCGCCCCGCGCCCGGTGAGCTTCGAGCAGGGCGCCGAGGTCGACGTCGCACAGTGTGTCGCCGTTGATGAGGAAGAAGCGGGTCCCAAGCAGCGGCGCCGCATGGCGCGGCCCACCCGCGGACCCGAGGACCACCGGTTCCCAGGAATAGCGCACCCGACAACCCAGGGCGACGCCGTCGCCGGCGGCCGCGGCGATCGTCTCGGGCCGATGGTGCAGATTCACCACCGCCTCCGCCACGCCTTGCGCCGCCAGGCGGGTCAGATGGCGCCGAATCAATGGCGTCCCGGCTATGGGGACGGCGGCTTTCGCGCGGCAGAATGTCAACGGACGCAGGCGGGTTCCGAGACCGGCTGCGAGCACCAGGGCTGGGGGCAGGGAGTCGGTCACGGCGTGTCGAACACCATGTGCTGGGCAGTAGAGCCATGGGCCTGCCGGTGCTTCTGGAACAGCGCGTGATACGAGTCGGCCACGAAGTCGGCCGGGGGGCGCCCCAGGTCGTTGGCCATGCGGAGAATGTCCTCCTGGCTGCCCTCGAGTTCGACGAACGTCCCGATCGGAGACTCGTCGAGCGCGATGACGAGGTCGCCTCGGGTGAACTCTTCGCGGTACTTCTCGTACCGGAACCAGACGTGGAACCCCAGCCGTTCGCAGACCTGCAGCACGACGACGCCGTCGCCAATACTCGTCTCGAGCTCCTCCCGTACTTTCATGGTGCCAGGCTGGGGCGTGCCTTTAAAGGTGACGAACGCATGGTCTCCATCTACTCGTAGCCGCAATGTACAGCGGCGGTCCCGTAATGGGTCGGTCTCGCGATCCAGCAGTTGGTCGCGTTGCAGCCGCCGCGCGTGCCAAGGGACGGCACCTGCGCGGAGAATCGCCGCGCGTGCGTTGCCCGGATTGGGGTACGGCAATTTGACTTCTCGCTCGACCGGGTTCGCCATGATCAGTTCCGGGTCTTGAACGATCGACCACGCAGGGTCGGCGTGCCGACCTGCTTGCCAAGCAGCAACACGTGGTGCGTGCTGCCAAGCCCGCCCGGTACGAGCAAGGTCTTGAGCGCGAGCCGATGCTTGATCGACCGCGTGTCGGATCCGGTCGGGGGATTGTCGAGCGCGCCGAGGGCAAGCAGAAAATGTGTCTGATCGGGTAGCCCCAGCAAGTCGAGGCCCTCGGCTGCCGCGGCTGACGTGACCGAGGTCCAGTCGACATGGGAGGTGATGTCCTGCAAGCCGGGATGGGCGAACCAGGCCGGGCCGCCACGTTGGTCGGCGTCGTCCTCCGGCGTACCCACCCGATGCCGATGAAATGTCGTCAAGGTCCCAGTTCCATGGCTGTCCGAGTACAGGGTGTCCGCCGGATGCCCGTAGTCCACCAACAACATGAAGCCCTGCGCCAGGCTCCTGGCCGCGTCTCGCATCCAGGTGACGGCGGCCAGGTTGATTTCACCGCGCGAGCCTGGCGACAGCCGCAGATCGAGCCGCTCCAGATATCTGGCGAGGTCGGGTGTCGACAGGGGACCGGTGCGCTCCACGAACCGGTTTTCGTCGAGGTCCACGAAGATTTCTCGGAGGCCCTCGTGGGTCATCGCGACGGCGTGCGTCGGAAAGGCGTCCAGCAATTCGTTCGCGAGGATGACGCCATGCACCCGGTCGGGCATTCGGTCGGAGGCAGCGACGAGGCGCGGGGTGTGGCGGCCCAGTGTCTCGGACTGCGTCGCGCGCGCCGTCGCACTGGTTTCCACGAGAGTGAGGCGGATTGCGCGGTAAAGTTCAGGAAAGTCGGCCTCCGCGGCGTCGAGGATGTCCCGGGCGAGCTGTCCGTTGGCGGCGCCGGCCTCTACCAGGTCGAAGCCGTCCGGCGCGGAGTCACCCAGCAGCCGATACATCTCCTCGAGCTGGCTCGCCAGTAGCGCCCCGAACTGCGGTCCGACATCGACGCTGGTGAAAAAGTCTCCCGCGCGCCCGGTTCGTCGTGGCGCGCGGGAGTAGTAGCCGAGGCTGGAATGATAGAGCGCCAGCTCCATGAATTCCGCCGTCGTCAGCGGTCCGCGCGTGCGAATTCGACGCGCGATCAGCTCACGGAGCGTCACGCGCGGCTAGTCCTTGCGCAACCTGAGGAATTGCTCTTCGTCCGGCCGTACCACCAGGAGAAATGCCGAGCGTCCGGACTCCACCCGGTTCAATTCCCGAATGGCCTCCGCCGCCGTGCTCACCGCGGAACGATTGACGGCGGTGATGACGTCGCCGGGCCGAATCCCACCGGTCTGCGCCGCTCCTCCCGGCTCAACGTTGGTGACCACTGCGCCGGTCGTGCCCCTTGGCAGCCGCAGCTCGCGTGCCGATTCCGCCGCCAGGTCCTGCAGGCTCATGCCAAACCCGGTGTTCAGATCTTCGACTCTGACTTCGGCTGGTCGGCCCTCGTCTTCCAGGTCCAGTTCCCCGATGGTAATCGGGAGGGTCGTCGGCTCGCCGTCTCGATACACCCCGAGCTCGACCACGGTGCCGGGGCGGGTATCCACCACTTTGGCCTGCAGACTCTCGATGTCATCCACGCGCTCGCCGTCGAAGCTGACGATGACGTCGCCCAGCTCGAGGGTGGAATCGTCCGCCGGGCCGCCTCGCCTGATTCTCGAGATGATCGCCCCCATCCGCTCGCTCAACCCGTGGTCCTGAAAGTCATCGCTGGTGACCGGGAGAATCTCGATGCCGATGACGCCGCGCGTGACCGCGCCTGTGCGCAGCTGCGGCAGCAGGCTTCGCACCGTGTTGATTGGTATGGCGAAGCCGATGCCGAGGTTGCTGGGTCTGTCGCTGACAATCGCCGTATTGATTCCGATGACGTCACCGCGCAGATTGAGCAGCGGACCACCTGAGTTGCCAGGGTTGATGGCTGCGTCGGTTTGAATGACCTGCTGGGACCGACCCCGCACTTGATCGAACGGTCGGCCGACCGCGCTGACGACGCCGACCGTCACCGTGTGACCGAGTCCGAACGGATTGCCGATCGCCATCACCCAGTCGCCGGGTTCCATCTGCGCCGAGTCACCGAAGCTCGCCTCGGAGAGTGGATAGGGCGGCCGCTCGGTCAGCTCGATCAGGGCGCTGTCGGTCAGCCGATCGCGCCCGACGATGCGCGCCTCGTACGCCTCGTCGTCATCCAGGAAGGACACCTCGATCTTGGTGGCGCCTTCGACGACATGATTATTGGTTACGATGTATCCGGCCTTATCGATGACGAATCCGGTGCCCGCGGCCACCGTCGGACGTTGTTGTGACGGCCGTCCCGGGGAGGGGGCTCCGGGTTGGGGCAGATCGCCCAGAAACTGTTGCAAGAGGTCGTTGCCCTGACTCCGCGATTCCGTACGGATATTCACGACCATCGGGCTCTGGGCCCTGGCGATGTCCCGGAACGTCGTCGCGGTCAACTCACCCGTGATCGGGTCGCTGTTCATCGCAGGCAGCGCCGACGTATTGACCGTTCCTGGGGCGGTGGAGGTCTGAGCCGAGGAACTTGAGACGAGATCGAGCCTCGCGGTGATCACCGCACCGACCGCCAACGACGTCACGGCGATCAGGGCCCCCGAAAAGAGCGTGTGCCTACCTGTTACCATCTTGTGCCTCCACACCAATACCCTACAACCAATACCCTATACCAACGGTCGGATTTCCGTCTGCCGCGGCCCGGTGACGGTCGCCGAATGTTCACTGACATGCAGATTGATCTCGGTGCGTACGCCGAAGTCCTCGAAATAGATTCCTGGTTCGATCGTTACCGCGGTCCCCGGCAGTAGCCGGCGGTCGTCATGGGTCTCGAAGTCGTCCAGATGCACGCCGTTGCCGTGCACCTCCTCGCCTAGGCTGTGCCCGGTGCGGTGAAGAAACTGGTCGCCGTATCCAGCGCCGTCGATGTGGTCGCGGGCCACCCGGTCGACTTCCCAGCCGCGTAGCGGACGGCCGGTCTCGGCGGCCTCGCGCACACACGTCACGGCGGCATCGCGACCATCTCGGATGACCGAGAACGCGTCGGCGTATCGCGTGGGTACCGTTGGTCCCGTGTAACCCATCCAGGTGATGTCGGCGTAGACGGCGCCAGGGACGTTCAGCTTGCCCCACAAGTCGAGGAGCAGCAGCTCCTCGCCAGCGATGACGCGGTGCTGTTGCGCTGTCGGCAGGTAGTGTGGGTCGCCCGCATTCTCCTGCGCCGCCACCACCGGACGCGAGTCACTCACGAGTCCGGCGTCACCGAACCAGCCGGCCATGGCGCCCTGGACCTCGAATTCCGTCACCGGGTGTCCGCTGCGCATGCGGTCCGTGACCATCGCGAAGGCTTGGTCCTTGATGTCGTGCAGCGCGGAAGAGGCCGTCTTGTGTGAGGCAAGCGCCACGTCATCCCAGACCGCTTCGAACAGCTGCACCAGGTCTCCCGACGAGCGAACGTCGATCCCCAGCGCACGCACGGTGTCGATCGTACCCGCGTCCACGCGCGACACGTACGGGATGGCGCAGCCGGGGGAATACTCCATGGCGACGGTGCCGCACCCGGCCATGAGCGTGCGGAGACCGGCGTCGAGGTCACCGTGGCTCGCGTAGCGAACCGTGTCGCCCGGGAGGTGTTCGAGCCGGTCTCGTTCGATCGCGTGCACCAAGGCGCCCGGCACACCCTCCACCGGAATGAGGTAGTACCATCGTCGCGTCGTCAATTTTGCGCCGTCGTTCAACCCGGCGATCCGTCGCGCGATCGGGTTGGACCCATGGAAGTCGTACAACAACCAGCCGTCGAGGCGATGCTTCCGAAGCGCCTGTTGTACGGCGGTCAAATCGAAGGCCATGGGTCGAGTATAGCAGCGGGCACTGTGGTAACCGTGGCGGCTATCCGTGGTCCTTCATGGCCGCTGTTGGTTATGACGCAGGATCGCAGGAGACGGTCGGTACAGCGTCATTGGCGGCAGTCTTTTTCCGGCGCTCCGGACTCGACTGGATACCGGCTCTGTACGTACGTCACGCCCGCGAACGGCACAGGTTCGCGGGCGCCACGGAGCAGCTTGAGGGGACGATGCCTATTGTGCTTCTTCTTCTTCCGCTTCCACCTCGGTCAACACACCATCCTCAACGATGGCAGTCGGCTCGGCCATCTCTTCGAATTCGGTGGCCTCGATGACCCCGCCCTGATGACTGAATTCGTAGTTGCTGCGGGTCGCACGCGAATTCCGCGGCACGCGCAGGGTCACTTCGATGACTTCGTCCTCAAGCAGCGGGCGTTTCATTCGATACGTCCCACCGGTCAAGGTATCCCCGTTGTCGTCGTACCAGAACTCGTTCACTTTGAACCCGGCCAGCGGGCTGGTAGAGACGTTCTGGATGCGGAAGGTGGTGACGATTTCACCACTCAGCCGCCTCGAGCGCGGCGCCAGATAGCCGATCTGGCCTGGGCCCCGTAGGACCGCGACGAGGCGGGAGTTGGCGTCGACGTTGTCGAGCATTGGACGTATCTGCACCGTCGGGGCCGACATCTCGACCACGGGCGCCCCTTCTTCGGGTTCAGCCTCGCCGCCGCATCCGACCGCGGCCACCCCCACCACAAGAAAACCAACTAGCGCCGCAACATTCAGGCGTCTCATTGCTGACCTCCGCATTGCATCATGACCACACTGTGAACGCGAATTATATGGCGCACGGCCGAAAACCTCAATAAGGAGATCGCGTGGATCACATCTCGCCGTTCCAGTCTTCGGGTTCGGCGTGGCTGGTCCGGAAAATCTCCAGGTGCCACTTGCCTCCGCCCCACGGCTCGATGATCTCCGCTGCGACGACGTCCACGAGGATTTCCACGAACGAGCGCCCCTCGGGGTCGCCCTCGAGGTGGTACGCCGGCTCTTCCCACCCAAAACTTGGGTAGAGCACGAGCGTCAGAAAGAGATCGTACCCGTCGTCGACGACGATGACTTGGCCGCAGGGGCGTTTGAGCGTGGAGTGGTACACGAGGTACTTCTCGGCGCTGTGGGCTCGGATGTAGCGTTTGAGCGCGAATTCCCTGGCGACGATGTCCTCGACTGCGATCTTCTTGTCCCAGCACGCCGGGCAGTATTTCGCGTCGCCGCCCGGTTCAGAGACGTCCTTCGCGCCGCAGAGCGCACATCGCGACTGAGCCGCCGAGCGTGGAGCCATCGTGCCGATCTTAGCAGGGTGCCAGGTGCGGCGTCAGGACTCTGATCAAAATGTCTGGACTGACCGTCCGTGACCGCCGACCGAGATTCTAGCGACCCACACCGACGGACCGTTGCTAGACTGTATTCATGACCGAGAGACCGACGCACATGGGGCTGCGTCATCTGGCGTTGTTCACCAGGGCGTTCGAGGAGATGACACGGTTCTACGTCGATCGGCTCGGTTTCGAGGTCGAGTGGAAACCCGACGCCGACAACGTCTACCTCACCTCGGGTAGCGACAATCTGGCGTTGCATCGGGCCGATCCCGGCCGGCCCCCGGCGGATGGACCGCTCGACCATCTGGGTCTGCTGGTGCGAGAGCCGGCTGACGTCGACCGCTGGGCGGCGTATCTCGATGGGCATGGGGTGCGGCTGAAAGCGTCACCACGCACCCATCGAGACGGTGCCCGGTCGCTCTACCTGTTCGATCCCGATGACAATGTCATCCAGATCATCTATCACCCGCCGATTTCTGGGTAACTACGTAGACGGGGCTGCGCCCCGAACCCCACGCGGCTACTCCGCGGGGACCCCGAGTGCCTCACTCCGTAGCCGCGGGGCCCGCATTGTCGCGCGCCCGGGCCAGTCACCGGTTCCCGGAGTGCGGCGGGATGCTCCGCCCGGAAACGGGGACTCCGGGTGTCCGCTNAGGTCCGGGCTGAAGACCGGCCGCTACGTNTCTTGCGCGNGCGCGTGNCATGCGCTGGGCAGCCCCGTGTCAGGGTTCGGTCCCACGGATGGCAGGGGCGTACATCTGCTCCACGTATTCCTTCACCATGCGCCGGGCCGTGAAGCGAGGGGCGATGGTACGGATAGCCTGGCGCACCAGGGTTAACCAGCGTTTCGGGAGGTCGTCGTCGTCCCGGTCGTAGAATGCGGGGACAACATCGCGTTCCAGTAGCGTGTACAGGGCGTCGGCGTCGGCGGCGTCGGTCGTCGCGTCATCTGGGTGCGTGCCCCCGTCGATCCGCCAGCCGTTGTCGCCCGCGAAGCCCTCTGCCCACCAGCCGTCACCAATACTCAGATGCGGGACGCCATTGAGCGCCGCCTTCATGCCACTGGTCCCGCTGGCCTCCAGCGGCTTCCGCGGATTGTTGAGCCACACGTCGCAGCCCTGCACGAGGAAGTGGGCGACGTGTAGGTCGTAGTCNTCGACAAATGCGACCCGACCGCCGAAGCCGGAGTCGAGCGCTCGCTGATACACACGCTGGAGGTGGTGTTTGCCCGGGTCGTCGGCAGGGTGGGCCTTGCCCGCGAAGACTAGCTGGACCGGCCGCTTCGCGGTGCCGAGAATGCGGCCGAGTCGCTCGGGGTCGCTAAAGATGAGCTCCGGGCGCTTGTATCCGGTGAATCGCCTGGCGAACCCGATCGTGAGCGCATTGGGGTCCAGCAGGGTCCCCGCCGCCAGCACGCGTGCGGCGTCGACCCCGCCCTCTGTCCACCGTTGGCGGCCGCGTTCACGAATGAAGTCGAAGAGATACCGTCGCAGCTCCTGCCGTACCTGCCACAGTTCCGCGTCCGGAATGTCGAGGACGCGGTCCCAGATGGCGTCGTCCCGCTGATCCCGCCAGTGTGGGCCGAGATAGCGGTCGAACAGCAGCGCGAGGCGGTGTGCGACCCANGTACCGACATGGANGCCGTTGGTGATGGCCCGAACTCGACGCTCAGCGCCGGACTTCTCCGGCCAGATCGGTGCCCACATTTTTCGCGTGACGTCGGCGTGGAGCTCGCTGACAGCGTTGATCTGTCCCGCCGTGCGGAGCGCCAGCGCCGTCATATTNAATTGCGGTCCCCCACCGTTGTCATAGTGGCCCAGTTTCAGGAATGCGTCCCGATGGGGTGCCAATGTGCCCCAGCAGCCGGCCAGGTGCGACTCCACGAGCTGGAATGGGAAGGTGTCGTGACCGGCCGCTACCGGCGTATGAGTGGTGAAGACCGTGGTTCGNCGCACCTCCGCCAGGGCCGCATCGAAGCTGTCGCCGCGGTCGATCATCTCCCGCATCCGCTGGAGCACGACGAAGGCCGCGTGACCCTCATTGAGATGCCAGACCATCGGGTCAGAGCCCATGGCGCGGAGTGCGCGCACACCGCCGACGCCGAGGATGATCTCCTGCTGCACGCGAGTCTCGGTGTCGCCGCCGTAGAGACGGGCCGATAGCTCTCGATCCCATGGGGCGTTCTCCTCGATGCCCGTGTCGAGGAGGTAGAGCTTGGTGCGGCCGAGCCGGACTCGCCACACGGAGACCTTCACCGTACGGCGCCCCAACGGCACGGTGACCACACACGGTCGTCCCCCTGGGGTGATCGCCGGGGTAACGGGCACNTTGGCCCAGGTCAGCCGTTCGTATNTTTCCTGCTGTCGCCCATCTGCCGCCACCCGTTGGTGGAAGTAGCCCTGCGGGTACATGAATCCGACCCCGAGAAGGGGCAGTCCCAGATCTCCGCCCTCTTTGCAGATGTCACCCGCCAGCACACCGAGACCACCGGCGTAAATNGGGAGCGACTGGTGGAGGGCGAATTCGGCCGANAAGTAGGCCACCGAACGGCCTGGCAACACCGGCATTCGCTCGCTCCACCAACTGCCGGACGCGCGCCGAGTGGGGTCGAGCTCGGTCAGGGCACGGTCATATAGATCGAGAAACACCGGGTCCCGAGCGGCGTCCGAGAGACGCGTGGCCGGCAACAGACGGAGCATTCGTACCGGGTTGTGGTCCGTCGTGCGCCACAGGGTATAGTCCAGGCGCCTGAACACGTTGCGGGCGTTAGGGTGCCAGGTCCACCACAGGTCGAGCGCCAGCTCGCCCAGTCGGGCGATACGGGGAGGCAGGGGGGCGAGCCCGTCCAGGTCGATGGTTGTCATGTCGCTGCGGTCTGGTTGCCCGTTGTGGGCTGGGCGATGGTGATCGGGNCGGTGTTTCCGCGAGACACGGCGCCGACGATGTCCGTANTGTCCGCGCCGACATCGACCACCGTATCAAGTGGGCATCTGGCCAGACCGCCGCGCGGGTGGACGGCATCGCGACCCGCTCGCAGCGTCCGTCTCACCGTTCCGCCCAGCGGAGCTTCTCGCGTAGGACCGCGAAGTACGGGCGCGACGCGGCGCGAATCATTCGCAACGAGCGGCTCGCGGCCTCCACGATGACCTCATCGCCATGCTCCAGCTTGAATCCGGTCTGGCCGTCGAAGCTGGCGAACGCATCGGTTGGTCGGGCGGCCAGCTCCGGTTGGATGTGGATGGCGCCGCTATCGGGGAGNACGATCGGTCGGTTGGTCAACGCGTGCGGGGCGATCGGTGTGAGCACGACCGCGTTCACGAGGGGGTGCACGATCGGTCCCCCCGCGGAGAGGTTATAGGCGGTCGACCCGGTCGGGGTGGCGACAATCAAACCGTCCGCCCGGAACCGAGCGACGAAGTGATCTCCCACCGAGACCGACAGGTCCAGGATGCCGGAGAGCGCGCTCTTGGTGATGACCACGTCGTTCAGCACGAGCTGCTCGTCGAGGGTGGTCGTTCCACGGAGAGTACGGGATCGCAGCATGCTGCGCTCGTCGATACCGGCGGTCCCTTCGACGACCGAGGCGAGCGCGTCGAACAGCTCNGGCAAGGTGATTTCGGTCAGGAANCCGAGGCTGCCGAAGTTGACCGCCAGAATCGGTGGGTTCGCGTCGGTCGCGGCGATTCGGCGCGCCATCCCCAGCAGAGTGCCGTCGCCCCCGAGCACCAGGATGAGGTCCGATCCCTCGGGCAACATGACCGCGTCGGCCGTGGGTGTGGATGTGAGTCCGGCGAGTTCCGCGGTGGCTCGTTCGACGGTCGGCGACAGCCCTCGCTGAGTCAGCCAGTCCACCACGTTCCGCACCACCGGGGCCGCTTCGCGCAGGCGCGCGCGAGCCACGATGCCAACGCGTCTGATCGGGGCGAGCGGAGCCGGAGACGGTGGCACGGGTGCGTCGGCACACATCAGGATGCAGCGGCGTGTCGGAGGTGCAGGAAAAATTCTCGATTGCCTTCGGCGCCCGTGATTGGCGAGGGCGCCATGGCGACTCGGGTTAATCCTACCGCAGCGGCTGCCGCCGCCACATGCTCCACGGTTCGTTCGTGCATGCGTGGGTCTTTCACGACGCCGCCGCGACCGACGTCGGCGCGGCCGACCTCGAACTGCGGTTTGACCAGGACGACCAGGTCCCCGTTGGACCGGAGCAACTGGGAGAGTCGGTCGACGAAGTACCGGACGGAGATGAAGGACACATCGACCGTAACGATGTCGAACTGTCGATGTTCCGTCGGCCAGGCTTCCGGCGGTACGGTGGCGATATGCGTGCGCTCAAGGACGACCACGCGCTCGTCGCGGCGCAGACGCCAGTCCAGCTGGCCGTGTCCCACGTCGAGGGCCACGACCGTTATCGCCCCGCGCCGTAGCAATACATCCGTAAATCCACCAGTTGACGCCCCCACGTCCAGCGCCAGGGCGCCGGTCGCGTCGATCTGAAACCGGTCCAGGGCGTCAGCCAGCTTCAGGCCGCCGCGTCCCACGTAGGGATGGTCCGGCGTGACGAGTGTGAGTTCGGCGTCAGCGTGGACGAGCGCGCCCGCTTTCGTTGCGCGGTGGCCGTCTACCCGAACCTGTCCCGCCATGATCAGCGCGCGGCCGCGAGTCCGCGAGTCAACGAGCCCGCGCTCCAGGAGCAAGGTATCGAGTCGGACACGAGGAAGGGAAGGTAGGGAATCCACGGTCGCGGATCGCATCGTCAGTGTGTCGGGTGGTGGTGGCGTCGGTTCCTCTTCATTGGCGTCGGGACACGACCCAGTCGGCGATCTCGCCCAGTCGGCCACCCAGGTTGGCTTCGGCGAGTGCGTCCCTGGCCGCCGCCGCCGCGTTGGTGGCGAGTGCGCGTGAACGCGCGACGCCATGGACTGCGGGATAGGTCGGCTTGCCAGCCACGGCATCTTTGCCGGTGGTCTTGCCAAGGTCGGCCACACTGCCCTCGACGTCGAGAATGTCATCGACAATCTGGAATGCCAATCCGAGATGAGTGGAGTAGGCGTCGATGGCGGCGACGGTGGGATGGTCAGCGCCCGCTAGGATCGCCCCTATGGCCGCCGCGGCGCCGATCAACGCGCCGGTCTTTCGCTCATGGATTTCGCGGAGGGCCTCGTGGCCCGTTTCAGGTGCGGCCCGCCCGTTGCCCACGATCGTCAGGTTGCCGGTAGCCTCGACATCGAGTACCTGTCCGCCGACCATGCCGGCGGCGCCGGCCGCCCCGGCCAGTCGAGCGATGGCTCGGAGCCGTCGGGCCAGACGCGGTGGTGTTTCCTCTGCCTCGGGACGGGCCAGCACCTCGAAGGCATGCGTGAGCAGCGCGTCGCCGGCCAGTATCGCTACCGCGTCCCCGTACACGACATGCGCGGTGGGCCGCCCGCGGCGCACATCGTCGTCGTCCATGGACGGCAAATCGTCGTGGATGAGCGAATAGGTGTGAATCAGTTCCACGGCGCACGCGGCCGGCATCGCAGAAGGAGATCCGGTGAGGTCACGGCCAGGGTCATTCCGAACGTTCACGGACTCGGCGGCGGCCAGGGTCAAGATGGGGCGCAGACGCTTGCCTCCAGCCAGCAAGCTGTACCGCATGGCGTCGGCGATGAGGGCGGGGCACGCGGGGGGCGTGGGCAACCCTGCTTCCAGCGCGGTCTCGATCTCGGTACGCCGAACGCGCAGGTAGTGCTCAAACTCCTGGTCGTTGGTCACTCGTCGTCGCCATCCTCGACCGAACGCGTCAACGTGTCCGGCGCTGGAGCCCGTTCGCCCCGGTCGTTCAGCAGCTCGATACGCCGTTCCGCGTCTTCGAGCCTCGTATGGCAGAACCGGGAGAGTTGGACGCCCCGTTCGTAGAGTTCGAGTGACTGCTCCAACGAGAGGTCGCCACCCTCGAGCGTCTTCACGATGGATTCCAGCTCGCCGATTGCTGATTCAAAGTCTTTAGTGTTCTGTTCCATCGCCGTCATTCATTCTTTGCCGTCACCGTGCACGTCAGCTCGCCGCGTCGGAGTTTGATGGCCACGCCGTCGCCGATCGACACCCGGCTGGCATCTCGGAGAATCGCCGTCCGCTCCTCGTTCCAGCACAGAGCGTACCCTCGCGAGAGTACCCCCAGCGGACTGAGCGCGTCGAGACGTCCCGTGACGTCGCTGACTCGACTCGCCAGGTACTGACGCCGCTGCGCGATGGCCGCACGCAGTCGCTCACGCGCGGTCGCCAGGCGCGTCCTGGTGGATTCAAGGCGCCGGCCGGGTTCGTGGGCGTCCAAACGCGCGCGCGCCGCTTGGAGACGCCGCTGACGGCTGGCCAGCAGGGTCCGGCCGGCGCTGGCGAGCGCGTGCGTCAACTCAGCCGTGTGCCGACCGCGTCCGGCGAGTCGGGCCGGCCAGGCCGCGAGGCCCGGGCGCCGGTCCAGTTCGAGCAGTCGCGTTCGTCGTCGGCCGATGCCGTCCGCCGCGCAGACGCCCAGCGTACGCGTGATCTGGGCGACGCGATTCTGGAGTTCATCCCGGCCGGCGACGACGATCTCCGCCGCGGCCGAGGGGGTCGGGGCTCGCACATCGGCGACCAAGTCGCTCAGCGTCACGTCGGTCTCGTGACCCACCGCCGAGATGATCGGCACCGTGGCGTCCGCGATCGCGCGCGCCACCGGTTCTTCGTTGAAGGCCCAGAGGTCTTCGAGTGACCCCCCTCCGCGTCCCACGATGATCACGTCCACCCCGGGTGTGCGCGAGAGCAGGGTGATGCCGTGCGCGACCTGCGCGGCGGCTCCGTCGCCTTGCACCCGAGTGGCGCGAATGAGGACATGCACGGTTGGATGCCGCCGGATCAGCACGTTGAGGATGTCGCGCAGCGCGGCGCCGTCCAGCGACGTGACCACGCCGATCTGCCGGGGCAGGAGTGGCAGCGGCCGCTTCCTCTCAGGGGCGAACAGGCCGTCGGCGTCGAGCGTGCGTTTCAGCTGATCGAACGCGACCTGGAGCGCTCCGACGCCCTGCGGCTGGAGATGCTCGCACACGATCTGGTATTCACCCTTCGGCTCGTATACCGTCACCCGCCCGCGCGCAATCACTCTGAGTCCGTCTTCCGGCTTGAAGCGAAGGTACCGGACGGCCGAGCGGAACATCACCGCTTTGAGTTGCGCCTGGTCGTCCCGCAATGTGAAGTAGAGGTGGCCGGTTTTCCAGAGGCGGCTGTTGGTGAGTTCGCCCTCCACCCAGACCTCGGCATAGGTCGATTCCAAAACCGAGCGGATCTGGGTCGTGAGCGCGGTCACCGTCAGAACGTTGCGGGTAGGCGCGCTGCGTTGCGAGGGGGCGCCGAACGGGAGCCGTGGCGGACTGTTCATCGTGCTGGTCCGGTGGCCGACATCGCCTCGAGGTCCGAGGGGGTCAGGCTGAGGCGCTCGATGCCGGTGGCGTGGCCAGTCGCGGCGTCAGCGGTGACGATCACGCCGTGCAGCCGCGGGTCTCCGGTCGCGGTGTCGAAGCGGCCGGGCATGCTGGTCAGGAATCGGTTGAGCACCACACGCTTGTCGACACCGATGACCGAGTCATGCGGTCCCGTCATGCCGACATCGGTGATATAGGCGGTGCCGCCGGGCAGCACCCGATTGTCTGCCGACTGCACGTGGGTGTGCGTGCCCACCACGGCTGTCACCTGTCCGTCGAGGTGCCACCCCATCGCGATCTTCTCCGAGGTTGCTTCAGCGTGGAAGTCGACCAAGATGATGGGCGCCTGCTCTCGAACGGCGGCGATCTCATCACGTATCACGACGAACGGGTTGTCGAGCGGCGCCATGAACACGCGGCCCATGGCGTTGATCACCCCTACCGAGTCGCCGGCGCGGGTCTTGACCACGATATGTCCGGAGCCAGGCGCGCCGGTCGGGAAATTCGCCGGTCTGAGCAGGCGGGGCTCGAGCTCGATGTACTCGAGGGCTTCCCGCTTGTCCCACACGTGATTGCCCGTCGTCATCACATCCACACCCTGATCGCGAATGGCGTCGCCGATGTCACGGGTAATGCCGTTGCCGCCAGCCGCGTTCTCGACGTTCGCCACGACGAGGTCGATGCCATGCCTCTCGACGAGCCTCGTGATGCCGGCCCGGATCAGCGCCCGGCCCGGTTTGCCGACGATGTCACCGATGAACAGTAGTTTCACAGTTGGTACTCGGGCCCATTGCTCTGGAGGCGGCGCGGGGGCCTCGCGTCATTGTCATGATCGCACATCGGCGAGGGTGGACGACAACACCTCCTCTCGGCGCGGCGCGCGAGTCGCGAGTGCCGGACCACGGACCAACGGTCAGGCGATCGAAATCGTTGGACCGTCAAGGCGTCCCCCGGTGCCTCGGGAGGTATCAACCAGTTTTCTTAGACGACATTCATGCTGACCTTCCGCCAGAACAATTATCGTATAATATGAGTGTATATAAATCATATTTACTTATTTACATACACTCACTTATGAATTATGATTCCTTCATCGTTTGGAATTGGCGGAGTTCCGCCGTGAACTGAAGATGCCGTTTTATTTTGCAGGAGGGCTACATGTCATACGTTCAATGGAATCCGTTTCGTGAGCTTTCGGTCTTTCGTACACCGGTTGGCCGGGCGTTTCGGCCCGTCGGGTCCGTCACGGAGGACCGCGCCGAGTCGAGTTGGGCGCCCGCGGTAGATGTCTATGAGACTGAGGACCACGCGTTGGTGGTCAGCGCCGATCTCTCAGGCGTTGACCCGAAGGACGTGAGCGTCACACTCGAGGACGGGACGTTGACCATTGCCGGCGAACGCAAGTTCGAGAGCGCCGGTGACAAGGGTCGCGTCTACCGAACGGAGCGTGCCTACGGCAGCTTCCGCCGGTCGTTCAACGTGCCGAATACGGTTGACGGCGATAGCGTGACCGCCGAGCACAAGGATGGGACTCTGCGGGTCACCTTGCCGCAGAGAGAGGATGCGAAACCACAGCGCATCACCGTCAAGGCAGCATAGGTGGTCGAAGAGTTGCCCTGCGCGGCCACACCTACACGGTCGCGCGGGGTCACCGATGTCTGATGTAGACACACACGGAGGCCGCCTATGAGTCAAGAGACGCCGAGCATCCGCTGCCCGCACATGGGCGCCATCGATGCGAGGGCCATCGTCTCGGTCGGGGATGCACATGGCGGCGTGACGATGTACTCCGGTGGCCGTCCGACCCGCTACTTGTTGGCCGGCGAGTGGTATGTCGCTGCGCCGAGACCACGTGCGCCGCGGTTGGCCGAGTCGCCAGTCAGGGCGCGCACGGGCGACCAGTCCGCGTGACACAGGTGTCAGCGTGGGTGTGGGTCTCGACTGCGCCCGTCTTTTACGGTACGATTAACGGTTATGAGCGACGATCTTGACGCACTTTTCGACGGCGACACGGTTTCCGCCGCTCCGAAGCTGCCCGTGGCGATGCCACGGACCCCGGCGGAGCCGGCGCCGCCGATCACCAACCGCTTCCTCTTTGTCGATGTCGCGGCGCGGCGAGCCAAACAGCTCCGTCGCGGTGCGCTGCCTCGCCTCGAGCAACTGCGGCCGGATCCGAACACCGGCGAGCGCCCTCCGGCGACCGAGCGGTTGGAGCGGATCGCGATGGAAGAAGTTGACAAGGGCTTGATCGAATACGATGTTCCGCCGCAGAAGAAACCAGAGACCGAGGAGTGACCCCGGCAGAGATTCAGTCGCTGGTGGTCGGCCTGATCCAGAGGCTCGGTATTTCCTCCGTGTTTCTGGTCGTGGCCTTCCTTGGGTTCTGTGTCATCGTCGGGTTCACCAAGCATCGAGTGATCGGGAAGGCGAGCCTGGTGGTGCGCAGTCTCGATGACCGCGTCGGCTCCGGTGCCCGTTTTCTCGCCCCTGACGCTCCCCGTGGTCCTGCCGATCAGCTCCACACTCCGGAACTTTTGGAACAGTCAGGTCATCAGGTCTCGTAACGACGCGTCCGATGACGCGCGCGGTCTCGTGGAAACTCCGCGACCCGCAAGCGGTCATCCCCGTCGGACGAGGCTGAGGATCATGAGCGAACTAGCCGGGTTGATCGCCGGGCTGGTTTTGCTGCCGATGGTGGCCGTCGCGGGGCTGGGTGTCATGTTCGTCCTCTTCGCGTTGCCGTTGGTGCCGCTGGTCCTGATGGCGCTTACGGTGTGGGCGGTGGTCAGGCTGATCCGGTCCGCGTCCGGATGCGACCGCATGCCAGGACGCCTGGCTGCTCCGCGAGCGTGAAGCCTCGGTCAGCAAACGCGGCACCGGCAACGTCATGTCGTCATTCGTAGCAGCGGCTCTTTAGGCCCGCCCCCGGGTCAGTCTGAAGACCGGAGGCTACCCACGTTTCCTCGGAAGACCAACGCCCCGCCCGGACACCCTCCGTCGGCGTTTTTCAGCAGCCGGCTAGACCCACCAGCTAGCTCGTTGGGTCTGGGATGCCGGACGCGAGGGCGGCTGTCGGGGGGAATTCACGCCAGCACGGGGCGTCTCGCTCGTAGTTGGCCGCGAGCCGAAGAAGCGTCGCCTCGTCGAACGCCCGGCCCACGAACTGGAGTCCGACGGGGAGTCCGGACGGGTCACGTCCACCCGGCACGCTCAGCGCCGGCAGCCCGGTCAGGTTGGCACTTACCGTGAAGACATCTCCCGCATACATGCGCAGTGGGTCGGCCGAGCGTTCGCCTAGGCCGAACGCCACCGTCGGCGTGGTCGGCATGGCGACCGCATCGACACGTTCGAACGCGGTGTCATAGTCCCGGCGAATCAGGGTCCGTACCTGCTGCGCTTTTACGTAGTACGCGTCGTAGTAACCGGTGCTCAACGCGTACGTGCCGAGCATGATGCGCCGCTTGACCTCATCTCCGAAGCCGGTGTCCCGGGTGAGGTTGTACATCGTGTCCAGGTCGGACCGGTTGGGGCCGGCGGGCGCGCGAAATCCGAAGCGGACCCCGTCGTAGCGGGCAAGGTTCGAGCTGGCCTCGGCCGGCGCGACGACGTAGTAGGTCGGGACCGCGTAGACAGCATGCGGGAGCGGGACGTCCACGATCGTCGCGCCCTGGCTGCGCAGGATGTCGATGGCCGTGGTGAAGGCCGTACTGACGTCTGCGTCTACACCGTCCTCCAGCAGTTTCCACGGGACCCCGATAGTGGGGTGTGCCACTGGTTCGCCCAGACTCGCGGGGAACGATGGCACCTTTTCGGCGGATGAGGTCGCGTCCGCAGGATCCGGTCCGGCAATGGCCGCCAGCAACACGGCCACGTCAGCCACCGTCAACGCGAAGGGCCCGATCTGGTCGAGCGATGATGCGAATGCCAGCAGGCCGTACCGTGAGACTCGTCCGTAGGTCGGTTTCAGTCCCACGATTCCGCAGAAGGCGGCTGGCTGTCTGATCGATCCGCCCGTATCGGACCCCAGTGCGATTGGTGAGAGACGCGCGGCCACCGCCGCGGCCGAGCCTCCACTCGACCCGCCCGGGACGCGGGACAAATCCCACGGATTGCGAGTTGGGCCGGACACGGAATGCTCCGTAGTGGAGCCCATGGCGAACTCGTCGCAGTTGGTCTTCCCGATAATGACGGCGCCGGCCGCTCGCAAGCGCTCGATCACCGTGGCGTCATAGGGTGGGACGAATCCGGCCAGGATACGAGAGGACGCCGTGGTCGGCATCCCTCGCGTGGAAATGTTGTCCTTGATGGCGATCGGCACGCCGGCCAGCGGGAACGCGGCGTCCCGGCCTTGCCCGCTGGCGTCTACCGCCGCGGCATCTTCAAGGGCTTGCTCCCCGGCCACATGAGTGAACGCGTGAATCGCGTCGTTCTCGGCGGCGACCCGGGCCAGATAGGTCGAGCAGATCTCGACCGCCGTCGCGCCGTCGGCCATGGCCGCTCGGATGTCGGCCGTGGTTTGCACGTCGGGGGCCGGCATCACCCGATGACCTTGGGCACGCGGAAGAGTCCGTGACCGCCCGGGTCCGGCGCGTTGGCCAGTGCTTCGTCTCGAGGCAGAGACGGCGTCGGGGTGTCCTCTCGCATGACTGGCGCAGACGTCACGGGGTTGGTGGTAGCCGGCACACCGGTGGTGTCGATGTGCTGGAGCTGGTCAAAGTAGGTGAGGATGTCGCCAAGCTGTCGCGTGAACCGTTCGGTTTCCGACGCTGTCAACTCCAGGTGCGCCAGCGCCGCGATTCGCTCGACATCGGCAGGTGTCAACCGTGTAGGCACGGGCTAGATCGTAGTTTCCGGTTGCGGTGTCCGCAACCCCAATCGGTCCGCGGACTGGCGGTGCCGGTGGATTCGCAGGGTGAGGCTCCGGCATCATAGAAGCGTGACCAACACGCAGGCCGCGTCGTGACCGGCGCGCCAGGGACGGTGCCCTCGCGGTCGCTCTTCGGCCGTACTCGTGCCGAAGTCGCGGCTGCGTTGCCGGATCGCGAGCCGGTCGTCTGTCCCCTGTGCCTCCAACCACCAGCACCGCTGGCTACCGATTTTCAAGGCTTGTCCCTGGCCCGGTGCCGACGGTGCGGATTGCAATTCCACAGTCCGAGGCCGGTGCTCGAGCAACTGGCGACCGCGGTCTACGGCGCCGACTATCATCGCCCGGACGAGTCGATCGCTGATGCCCGGCATCAGCGCCACTACGCGCATCAGTTGTCGCGGCTGGCGAAATATCTCGACTCAGACCGCCGCCGGGTGCTGGATGTGGGGTGTGGCGCCGGTGCGTTCATGCGTTTCGCCGAGGGAGCCGGCTGGCGCGTGGATGGAACCGACATGGTGGTGACCGACGCGGCTCGTACGACTGGGGGATGTGTATGGGAAGGTGAGCTTCCGACGATCGACTTCGGTGGTGCACGATTCGATGTCGTCCGCTTCAACCACGTGCTGGAACATACCCGGGATCCGCTGCTCGAACTGCGTTGCGCCAACGCGCTGGTCGCCCCGGGAGGCATCCTGCTCGTCGGGGTGCCGAACGTCGGGGGGGTCAGCCCCTGGCTCAAGAGCTGGCAGAGCCGGTTGCGTCTGAAGTCAAAGCGATGGCGCCACTACGCGGCGCTGCACCATCTCTGGTTCTTCACACCGGCGACATTGCGCCTCGTAGCCGAGGCCGCGGGTTTCGATGTTGTTCGCTGGGAGACCCCAGTGATGGGCCGCTCCGACCGGTCCGCCGCGCTCACCGGCCTGTTTCGCGCCGTGCTCGAAACCGGTCGGGCGGGAAGTCTGCTCGACCTCTATGCGCGAGTCCGTTGAGGTTGGAGAGACGCCGCGTAGTGTAGCTTTGCCTCGTTCCGACCGGAAACACCGGTGTTAGGTCTATGGGCGCCGATGTGTGTCCGTGCGCCCTGGAGGAAGGGAACGTGGTGGAGAAGGAACCGTCCGACGACCTGGCCCGCCAATCGGAGGCGGAGTACACCCTGGAATACCCGGCCCGCTGCCCGCACTGTGCCGTGGAATTGGAGGCGCTACGGGTTGCGCGGCTGCTGCGTACGAGGGTCAACTTTACCTCGACGTTGCCGCGTCGCGGGCACGTGATCTCCTACCCTGAGTGCACGACGATTATTGCCGCCGGGTTGGTGGGATTCGCCTAACCGCGCGATGGTGCCGCTCACACTTACTGATGGGCGCCGGGGCCGCGGTAGGCTTTTTCGCCCGCCTCTATCCGGACGTCGAACCGGTTATCCGGAGGTGGCAACGGGCAGGTTGTGTGCGGGTTGAAAGCGCAGGGCGGGTTGTAGGCCCGATTGAAGTCGACGATCGTCCAGCCCTCGGCATCCGGCGCCTCCGCGTACAGGAACCGGGCCGCCGAATAGGTGTCCTCTCCGCTTGTCCCGTCCCGCATGATGAACCACAGCCGTCGTCCTGAATTGACCGGTAGCATCCGCATTTCCTGTCCCGCCACCGTCAACGTCACGTAGCCCGTGCTCGTATAGGTCTCGATGTCGCCCAGGATGTTCAGCGTCTTGACGGTCACCGGTTCGGCGTGCGGTGTGAACTTGCCGCGTACCTGGTAGGCCTCGTCCACGGGAAACCAGGTGAGGCTCGTGAAATCCTTACGAATCTCGGCGTCGGTATCGCGTACGCGAATCGCCAACCGCTCCCCGCTCAGATGGACCCACAGCGAGACCGGTCCCAGGGTGACGGTCGCGCGTGTCTCGGCCGGGTAGAGCTGAGCGGTGTCCACTGCCTCGCCGTCGACCGTCAGGCGGCCGTTGGACGGGGCCCGTACGGTCACGCGTCCGTCGCGCAGCGCGAAGACTCCAGCCTCGGCCGGGATGTGAGGCACGACGAAGTCATTGCGCTGGCTCGAGCCGAAGCTGGTTTCCCCCTCGCGGAGAAAGAACAACGCCGAGACTGTGAGCCAACTATCGTCGGCCTTCAGATTCGCTTCGCGCTCGGCTCGCCACGCTTCGATTTCCGCTTCGTAGTCATTCGCCGCACCGACCAGCGCCGTTACCCCGATGCTGGCCAGCAGGACCGGGACCGCGAGCCGACGAATCTTCATTGACATGGCGGTATCGAACCACAGTCCATGACAGCGGTCAACGGTGCCCACTCCGCGGACGGTATGCCACAATCACCGTACCGAATCAGTGTCCGCCTCGCATCGCGCCGGACCGATTGCCGAGGGTACCGCTCGGGGGCTCACGGAATGACCACGGGAAGCACCACCGCATGACCCAGCGCCCCCTCTTCCTGCATCCGTCATGGATGGTGGGTGTCATGCTGATTCTCGGCGTGGTGTCGCTCATCGTTGGCCTGACGATTGACCCCTTCTGGCTCGTCATGGGGAGCCCGGCCATCCTGACGCTCTTCGTGTACATCGGCGTCCGAGTCGCGTTGTCGTGGCGCCAGCGGCGCCGGCCGGTAGCAGATGCCGGCGTGGACCCTGGCCCTGACCTCGGCTCAGACCCGGGCTCTGACGAGGATGACCGCCGCCCGGCGGATGACCGGGAGCCCTCCGCGCGGCCGTACGCATGACCGGCAATCCCAAGGCGGCCCGTCGCGACCCCTCGTGGGCCGGCGCCCGCCCGGCGGCTGTCGCCGGGACCTGGTACCCCGGGACCGAGGCGGCGCTGCGCGATGCCGTCGTGTCGTGCCTGGCAACGACTACACCGCCACCGGGCGGTGACATCGTGGGGCTTCTCGCCCCTCACGCCGGGCTGATGTATTCGGGATCCGTTGCCGCCTGCGCGTATCAGGCCGCGGCGCGTGGCACCTACGACGTGGTGGTGCTGGTCGGACCGTCCCATCATGTCGGATTCGACGGCGTCGCCATCGCCGACAACACGGCGTTCGGCACTCCGTTGGGGCCCGCGCCAATCGCGACCGAAATCGCGGCCCAATTGCTGGATACCCCGTGCATCAGGCGGCACCCGACTGCGCACGAGCGAGAACATTCGCTCGAAATGCAGTTGCCGTTCCTGCGTTATCTGCTGCCGCGCACGCCGATCGTGCCGCTGCTCATCGGGTTTCAGGAGCGGGACACCATCCTCGCGCTCGCAGACACGCTTGCCGAGGTGCTGGCCGAGAGGACACCCCTGCTGGTGGCCAGTACCGACCTCTCACATTTCTTCGAGGCGCGCCGCGCGACCGAGCTCGACCAGGTGGTCATCGACTATGTCACCCGCTACGACCCGGACGGGTTGCTGACCGAGTACGAGCGATATCCGCCGCACGAGCGGGGACGATACGTGGCCTGTGGTGGCGGGGCTGTCGTAGCCGTCATGAAAGCGGCGGCGGCGCTCGGTGCGCGCGAGGCTCGAGTGCTTCGCCATGCCAACTCCGGCGACGTATCCGGGGACACGAGCGCGGTCGTCGGGTATCTTGCTGCGGCACTCCTGAAGGAGTGCGCCTGACGAATGCTGGAGCAACACGAACAACAGGCGCTGTTGGCACTGGCCCGGGTCGCGATACTCGCGCGGTTGGAAGATCGACCACTGGTGGCCGGGGATGTTCCTCTCGCGCGTGGGGGCCTCGCGTGGCGCACCGGCGCGTTCGTCACGCTGACCCGTCAGGGACGGCTACGGGGGTGCATCGGGTCCGTGGCCCGTGACGAGCCGCTGGTCGATGTCGTGGCTCGCTGCGCCGCCGACGCGGCGACCCGCGACCCGCGATTCTCCGCAGTGCCGCTGGCTGAGTTGGCCAAGGTCGAGTTGGAGATTTCGGTGATCGGTCCGTTCGAGCGCGTTGACGATGTGGCGCGAATTGCGGTGGGGCGTCACGGACTCGTCGTCGAGCAGGGCACACACCGGGGCTTGCTCCTGCCCCAGGTGGCCACGGCGCGCGGCTGGGACCGGGACACGTTTCTCAGCCAGACCTGCGTGAAGGCGGGCCTCGCCGCACACGCCTGGCGACAGGGTGCCGTGGTCTCTATCTTCGAGGCGTACGTCTTCGGCGAGTGATTCCCTGAGCCGAATGGCGAATCGGCCGACTGGCCTTGCGAGCGCCCAGGCCAGGTCGGTGCCGATTTCAGACACTCGCCATCAGCTCTCGCAGCAGCTTGAGGTTTTCGAGGTCCATCGCGTCGGCCTCGATCGCGGCGGGATTGGCGGAACGCCCCTTCGGGGGTTCCAAGACCATCGGTACCGCTTGCATCCGCGGGTCTGTCAGCAGACGCCGAAACGCGCCGAGCCCGACATGACCGCTGCCGATGTGCGTGTGTCGATCGACTCGGCTGCCGAGCGGTGTCTTCGAGTCGTTCAGATGGATCGCTTTCACACGGTCGAGTCCCACGTGTTGCTCGAGTTGCGCCATGGTGTCGGCGTAGCTCTCGGCTGACCCGAGGTCGTATCCAGCCGCCAGCAGATGACAGGTGTCGAGGCACACCCCGATCGACGTGGTGCCGCGTGCCTCGGCGTCGTCGATGATGGTGCCCAGCTGTTGGAATGTGTGGCCGAGGTTGGTGCCCTGACCGGCGGTGTGCTCGAGTAGCAGCCGGGTGTGCTGGTCTGTTCGCTCGTTCAGCACCGCCACGATTCCGTCCGCGATCCGGGCCAGCCCTGCCTCCTCCGTCGTCGTCGTGTAGGAGCCCGGGTGCAACACCACCCCGAGCAGCCCCAACGCTTCGGCTCGGTCCAGCTCTTCGCCGAGCGCTACCCGAGACCGGGTGTGCAACGCGTCGTCCGGGCTCCCCAGGTTGATCAGATAGCTGGCGTGCGCCATCACCGGCTGCACGTCCAGTGCGACGCAGGCTTGGCGGAACGCGGCGACTTCCGCGTCCGGGAGGGGCCGCGCGCGCCACTGCCCGGACGATTTGGTGAACACCTGCAACGTGTCGCAGCCGGCGGCGCGTGCGCGCTCGACCGCCCGGGGCAGGCCGCCGGCGATCGACATGTGGGCTCCCAGTCTGGGCATACGCTGATCGTGGAACACACCGGCCGATGCGGCAAGTTGGCCTCGTTGGTGCTGGCGTGGTCAGCCCACCAGAACGGTCGTGGGCTGGCTTGCGTCAGTGTCGAACGGTGGGGGACAATCAAGATTTCCCACGGCTGCACGACTCCCATCTGTTGTCCAGGTGGCATTGAACCACGGAATTCGTACATGAGCACTGAGAACAGTTTTGGCACTCGCACGTCCTTGTCGGTCGGCGACACGAGGGTCGCGTTTCACAGCCTTGAAACGCTCGAGCACGCTGGATTCCCTGCGGTGGCCCGGTTGCCGTACTCGCTGAAGATCCTGCTGGAGAATCTGCTCCGCCGGGAGGATGGCCGGAGCGTGACGGCCGACGACATCCAGGCCTTGGCGGCCTGGGACCCAACGGCCGGCGACACGAAGGAAATCGCCTTCATGCCGGCGCGGGTGCTGCTCCAGGATTTCACCGGGGTGCCGGCCGTCGTGGATCTGGCGGCGATGCGCGACGGCGTCGTCCGGCTCGGCGGGAATCCCCATCAGATCAATCCACTGCAGCCGGCCGAACTGGTCATCGACCACTCGGTGCAGGTCGACCACTTTCGCGAGACCAATAGTTTCGATCTGAATGCGCAGCTCGAGTTCTCGCGCAACAAAGAGCGATATGCGTTCCTGAAGTGGGGACAACAGGCGTTCGACAATTTCCGGGTCGTGCCACCGGACACCGGCATCGTCCATCAGGTCAACCTCGAGTATCTCGCCCGGGTCGTCTGCCTCGACGGGACCGGCGACGACGCGTTGGCCTATCCAGACACCCTCGTTGGCACCGATTCCCACACGACGATGGTGAACGGGCTGGGGGTCGTCGGGTGGGGTGTGGGCGGCATCGAGGCCGAGGCCGCCATGCTCGGTCAGCCGATCTCGATGCTCATCCCAGAGGTGATCGGCTTCAAGTTGAGCGGTCGACTCCCGGAGGGGACGACCGCCACGGACCTCGTGCTGACGATTACGGAGCGACTCCGTCAGCACGGCGTGGTCGGCAAGTTCGTGGAGTTCTTCGGGCCAGGGCTGGCCTCCCTCTCTCTGGCTGACCGCGCGACGCTGGGCAACATGTCGCCCGAGTATGGCTCCACGGTCGCCATCTGTCCGATTGACCAGAAGACGCTCGACTACCTGACGTTGACCGGCCGCGACGCGCGGCAGGTGGCGCTCGTCGAGGCGTATGCCAAGGCCCAAGGCCTGTTCGGCACGGGCGCCCAGGAGCCGGTCTACGCCACGGTGGTGGAATTCGACCTGGCGTCCGTCGAGCCAAGTATCGCCGGCCCCAAGCGCCCGCAGGATCGGGTCCCACTGGGCCAGGCCAAGACCGCCTTTGCCGCCGCGCTGGACGGCCTGCTGGCCGGGCGTCCGCGGCCGGTCGGTTCCGCGAACGGAAACGGGGCCGGTCTCGACCATGGCGCCGTCGTTATCGCGGCCATCACGAGCTGTACGAACACGTCGAATCCCAGCGTAATGATCGCGGCGGGGTTGTTGGCTCAAAAGGCGGCGGCGCGCGGCCTGGTGCCGAAGCCGTGGGTCAAGACGACATTGGCACCCGGGTCGCTGGTCGTCACGGAGTATCTCGAAGCGGCCGGGTTGATGGCGCCGCTCGCCGAACTCGGATTCAAGCTGGTCGGCTACGGGTGCACGACCTGCATCGGCAACAGCGGACCATTGCCGGACGACGTCTCGGCCGAGGTGAAGTCACGCGACCTGGTCGTGACCTCGGTGCTCAGTGGCAACCGGAACTTCGAGGGGCGCGTGCAGCCGCAGGTGCGGGCCAATTATCTGGCGTCGCCGCCGCTGGTGGTGGCGTATGCGCTGGCCGGTCGGATGACGGCCGACCTGACGACGGAGCCGCTTGGCCAGGACCGCGACGGCGCGGATGTCTACCTGCGGGACGTGTGGCCGTCGGGCGACGAGGTGCAGACGGTCATGGCGGCGGCCGTGCGGACCGAACAGTTCACGTCGAAATACGCTGGGGTGTTCGATGGTGATGAACGGTGGCGGGGGGTGTCGGCCCCGGGCGGACAGCGGTTCGAGTGGGACGACGCGTCGACCTACGTGCGAAACCCGCCGTTCTTCGAGAACCTGACGCCGGAACCAGAGATGCCGACGAACGTGCTCGGTGCCCGTGTGCTGGCGAGCCTCGGCAACAGCGTGACAACCGATCACATTTCGCCGGCGGGCACGATTCCCGTGGATGGCC
Organism: Acidobacteriota bacterium; assembly: GCA_002712885.1. Lineage (GTDB taxonomy): Bacteria > Acidobacteriota > Vicinamibacteria > Vicinamibacterales > UBA8438 > UBA8438. Next base: position 138,685 of record PAUN01000021.1, on the reverse strand, counting down.
CGGCCGGCACGTATCTGGTGTCATGCGGGGTCGATCCGAAGGACTTCAATTCGTTCGGCAGCCGCCGCGGCAATCATGAAGTGATGATGCGTGGCACGTTCGCGAACATCCGGCTTCGCAATCAGCTCGCGCCGGGCACCGAGGGTGGCTGGACCCGGTATCAGCCGGATGACGAGCAGATGAGCATCTACGACGCCGCGATGCGCTACAAGGCGGCCGATGTTCCCCTGGTCATTCTGGCCGGCACGGAGTACGGGTCGGGATCCTCCCGGGACTGGGCGGCCAAGGGCACCATGCTGCTTGGTATCCGCGCGGTCATCGCGGCGAGCTTCGAGCGGATTCATCGCAGCAACTTGGTCTTCATGGGCGTCCTGCCGTTGGAGTTCACCGACGGAGCCAGCGCCGAGTCGCTCCAGTTGACCGGTCGTGAGACGTTCGACATCACCGGCGTGTCGGACGGTCTGGAGCCACGCGGGAGCGCCGCAGTGCGGGCCGTGGCGCCTGATGGCGCGGTGACGGAGTTCACCGCGAGAGTGCGCATCGACACGCCCGATGAGATCATCTACTACCGCCACGGTGGCATTCTTCCGTACGTACTGAGACAGCTCGTACGGGACGCGAATCGATGATGTCGCACGAGGCCTGGACCGCGTCGCCCGCCGCGACCGCCACGTGCGTGGCCATCTTGACCACAGTGACCATCATGACGACGACAGTGACTGCCACGGCCCAGAATGCCGCCCCCGATCAGCCGGACCAGATCGAGTGGGACCTCAGCGAGATCTATCCGACGTTGGAAGCCTGGGACACCGCGAGGGGACAGCTGGCGACGCGGGTCGAGGGGCTCGCCGCCTACCGCGGGACACTGGGCGAGAGCGCCGTGACGCTTCGGGAGGCGTTCGACGCCATCAGCGGGACGGAGAAGGAGCTGTCGCGGCTCTACGTATTTGCGTTTCTGAAGGCCGATGAAGACCGCCGCGTGTCCGAGGATCAGGAACGTCGGGGGCTCGCCGCGGCGCTGTTGTCTGAATTCGGCGAGGCGGTGGCCTTCCTGTCTCCCGAGCTGCTGAGCGTCGGGTCAGAGACCATCCAGGGGTATCTCGCGGAGGATCAGGGTCTGGCCAAACACGCCTTCAACATCCGGAACATCTTGCGACAAGAGCCGCATACGTTGTCGGACGAAGCGGAACAGGTGATTGCCGCGACCGCTCCGGTGGTGCAGGGAGCAGAGCGGATCTACGCCATGCTGACCAGCTCGGACCTGCCGTTTCCGAAGGTCACGTTGTCGACCGGCGAAGAGATCACACTGGACCAGGCCGCGTATTCGTTGCACCGGGCGTCCGATAACCGCGAGGACCGAAAACTCGTGTTCGACACGTTTTGGGGTGCCTGGAAGGGTTACGAGACGTCGATCGGGCAGACGCTCGACACTCAGGTCAAAGCGCACGTGTTCCAGGCGAAGGTGCGAAAATATGACAGCGCCCTCGACGCCGCCTTGTCTGGCCCCAACATCCCGACCGCGGTGTATCACACCCTGGTCGAGGCCGCCCATCGCCACCTGCCCTCGCTGCATCGCTACTTCAAGATTCGACAACGGATGCTCGGGCTGGCGGACCTGCACTACTACGACATCTATCCGCCCTTGGTCGCCTCCGATCGGACCTTTGACATCGATGAGTCCAAGGCGCTGACTCTCGCCTCGGCCGCGCCGCTGGGTCCGCACTATCTGGACCTGCTCGGCGAGGGGTTCGCCGGCAACTGGATGCATGTCTATCCGCAGACCGGCAAGGCCCCCGGGGCCTATATGTATGGCAGCGTGTACGACCTCCATCCCTTCCTGCTGTTGAACCACAACGGCCAATTCAACGATGTGTCGACCTTCACCCACGAGTGGGGACACGCCATCCACACGATGTTGTCCACCGAGCACAACCCGTTCGAGACGTCGAGTTACGCGACGTTCACGGCCGAGATCGCCTCGACCACCAACGAGGTGTTGCTGCAGGAGTACATGCTGGGTCAGGACATCACGGACGACGAGCGTTTGTTCTATCTCGGCACGGCCCTCGAGGCTGCGCGCGGAACCTTCTTCCGACAGGTGATGTTCGCCGAGTTCGAGTTGAAGATTCACGAGATGGTCGAAGCGGGCGAGGCGTTGTCGGGGCAGAAGATGAGCGAGGTGTATGAGGGGCTGCTACGGCAGTACCACGGTGCGGACCAGGACGTGCTCACCATCGACCCGGCCTATGCGGTCGAGTGGTCGTTCATTCCGCACTTCTATCGCAACTTCTACGTGTTCCAGTACGCCACCTCGATCGCCGGTGGCACGATGTTCGCCGAACGGTTCCTCAACGGAGACACGCAAGCGCGCGACGACTATCTCGCGGTGCTCTCCGCCGGCGGCTCACGCCACGCCTACGAGCTGCTTCAGGAGTACGGGATCGACCTCGCCACCGACGCGCCTTACGATGCGCTTATCGCCCGAATGGATCGGGTCATGGACCAGATCGAGGCCATTCTGGACGCGCAAGACAAGTAGGCAACCGTGCGGGGCCTGGGGGGCAATTGACACGGTGCTGCCCCCGCCGTAGAGTGGGGCCTTCGGGGCAGTTCGCCTCTTCTCGACGAGGACCTGGGTCATGAGAATCTTCACCTCTCTGTTGGCGGCGACGTTGGTGCTCTCGGGAGGAACCGCGCTCGCGGGGCAGGAGGAAGGGGCTCCGACGTTCGCCAAGGATGTCGCGCCGATCCTGTATGACAACTGCGTGACCTGCCATCGGCCGAACAACATCGCGCCGATGTCGCTTTTCGATTACACCGACGCTCGTCCCTGGGCGCGTTCCATCAAAGACATGGTCGTGGCGAGAGAGATGCCGCCGTGGCCGGCCGATCCGAAGAACAGCCTTGAGTTCCAGAACGAGCGCTATCTGGCCCAGGCCGATATCGACACGATCGCGGCGTGGGTCGACGCCGGGGCCCCGAAGGGGAACGATGCCGACATGCCGGTGAAGCCGGATTTCCCCGAAGGATGGACCTACGAGGGGGGCGAGCCGGACTACGTCTTTGACCTGCCGGTCGAGTACACCATTGCGGCCGAGGGCGAAGAAGACTACATCGACTTCTATTCCGCGATGCCGTGGGACGAGGATCGGTTCGCCGAGGTGCTCGAGCTGCGCCCGAGCGACTACCGGGTGGTTCACCACTCTGGGGCCTACACCGTGGATCTGCCATGGGGCACGCAGGTCATCGACGGCGTACTGCACGACCTCGAGGGGAACTCGCTCTTGCGCGCGCCGTTGCCGAGACGGCCGGCCCCCGAAGACAACGACGAGGCCGGCGAGGGTGAGGACACGGGTCGGGTGGCGCAGCGTGTCTTCAACGAAGTGAACCTGCCCGGCTCGAGCAAGTTGCTGTCCTATGTCCCGGGTCGAGGCGTCGAACGGCACCGCCCCGGTACCGGCAAGCGGTTGGCCGCCGACAAGTGGGTCCGCTGGACGATGCACTACAACCCGATCGGGGTGGAGGCCACCGAACGTAGCAAGCTGGGCATCTGGTTCAATACGGAGCCGGTCACGCATGAGGTGCTGACACGCCAGGCCGGCAACGCGTTTCCGACCGATCCGTTCGGCAGCGATATCTATATCGTGCAGGGCGAAGAAGTGAAGCCGACGACGGATCCTGAGACCGGTCGGGTCCGACGCGGTCGGATTCCGAACATCCCGCCCTATGAGGATGATTGGAAGATCACCGGAATCACGCCGATCACCGAGCCGATTACGCTCTACGGTCTGTCGCCGCACATGCACCTGCGAGGCAAGAGCTTGCGGTGGGTGGTGACCTATCCGGATGGTCGCGAGGAGACGATTCTCGACGTGCCAAAGTTCGATTTCAACTGGCAGATCCACTACGAGCTGGCCGAGCCACTCCATCTGCCGGCCGGCAGCAAGATCAGCGGCATCGGGGTCTACGACAACTCACTCGGTAATCGGTGGAATCCCGGACCACATCTGGAGGTCTACTGGGGACAACAGAGCTGGGACGAGATGTATCAGGCGTTCACGGTGTATACGGTCGAAAGCCAGGATCTGACCAAGCAGCCGGTCACCAACGACGAATAGTGGCAGCCAGGCCCGCCCCCTCGGCCGCCGTCATACCCCGGGCCAGCAAGCCCGCCTGGAGGACCGTGTGATACCTGGTCTGATGTGGCGTGTTGCGACCTGGGTCTTGCTGGGAGCCCTCCTCGCGCCGGGCACGGCGTTGAGTCAACCGGCCCCGCAGCGCCCGGAAGGCCAGATCCCAGACCGCGGTCGTCCAACCGAAAGCGGCGACGAGATCCCCCTTTTCGACTACGACGCCTATTTCCCAGGCACCTGGGAGTTCGAGTGGCGCGTCCCCGAGAGTCCGCTCGGGTCCGGCGGCATGATCGAGGGCACGGAGGTCTTCGAGCCCGGTCAAGACGGGCGCTACTACACGAGCNGCATCGTGGCCNGGGGACCGGACGGTGACTTCACGGCCGATTCGCGCATCATCTACCTCGCCGAGCAGAAGGCGTTCAGCCGGTACGAAGTCGACAGCCGCGGATTCGAGGTGTTCAAGGCCGGCCGCGTCGGCGGCGACCTCGGCGGCTTCTACANCGTGCACTACGAGACCCCGCCGTTCGAGATGAACGGCCAGCAGGTGCAGCTTCGGATGACGACACGGCTGGTGTCACCGGTGAACTACCGCGTTGAGTCCCGCATATCGATCGACGGGGGACCCTTCACCAACTTCGGCAACGCCTGGTGGACCAAGAACGTCCCTGGTGTGACCACGCCGCAGTAGTGCCATCATGCGGAACATGCCGATCACTGCGCGGATCCTCATACCCGTTCTCGCCATCCTGGTGCCGGCGGGCGGCCTCCCTACCCTCACGGCTCAGATGATGCCGGTCGTCATGACGGTCGGATGCGTCGAGATGGACGGTCGTGACGGCGTCCTCCTGACCCGCGCCATCGAGCCAACAGCGATTGATGAGCGGGTGCCGGACCAACCGCCACCTGACGCACCCCTGGGCGCCGAGATCCTCAAATTGGTCGGCACACTTGAAGAGTTCGGTGTTGCGACTCACGAGGGCCACAAAGTGTGGGTCAAGGGGCTGCTCAATCCAGCCGCGCCACATCCTCTACTGAATCTCACCTCGATCACGCACCTGTCGCCGTCCTGCGACTAGGGGGACATATGGAACGGGGGATGGTTCAAGGCCTCCGTGCGGGTTCGAGTAAGGGCGGTCCATGGCGATCTCTCGTCGCGTGTGCCCTGACGCTCGGTCGTCACAACATCGGCGGAATGAGAAACATCGCGATCACGGTCACGACAAACAGTACCAGCGCGATGAGGCCCGTGTAACCGAGGACGTCTCCGAACTTCATGCGGGTGACGGTCAAAATCGGAATGGCCCAGAACGGCTGGATCAGGTTGCTGGTGGAGTCGCCGTACGCGTACGCGAGGACGGTGGTCGTCGCCGAGACCCCCAATTCTCTGGCGGCCGGGAGGAGATAGGGTGCCTCGATCAGCCACTTCGAGCCCCCCGACGGGACGAACACATTCACCATGCCCGAGTAGAGATAGACGATCGCGGGGAAGGTGTCGGTCGTGGCGACCTGGACGAACAGTGAGCCCAACCAGTCGCCGAGTCCAGTGCCGTTGATCACCCCGAAGATGCCCGCGTAGAACGGAAACTGCAGAATGACGCCTGACGCGGTGCGGGCGCCATTGCTGAACGCCTTCACCAGGTTGGCTGGGGTGCCCTGCAGCAGCATGGCGCCGATGAGGAACACGGCGTTGTAGGCGTTGATGGTCCAACTGGCCCCGAATCCGCGGGTCATGATCGAGTGGCCCAGGGGGTAGCCAATCAGGACAGCGGCCAGGAAGATCCAGCCACGGTACGATTCCAGCTGAGCCGCTGGCGTCGTGGGCGTGGCTTCGTCCTCCAGGGAGGGCATGATGGTGTTCAATTCGTCCTCGGTCAGCGTCCGCGCGTTCTGTCGCGGATGCAGGATAGCCACCATTACCAGCGCCACGGCGGCGACCACCGTGAGATAGATGAGGTTGAACGAGTTGAACAGCGTTTCCGTGACCGGCAGGANCCGATCGAGCAACGGCTCNGTGCCNGGTGGNGGCGTGGNGATCGGATTCCCGGGCGTGGCCAGGATGAGCGGAGCCGATCCCGACAGACCGCCGTGCCAGACGGTGCCGATGCCCAGGTAGGCGGCGGCGATCATGAGTCGGATGTCAGCCTTGGGATTCCGTTTGGCCACGAACGGTACGAACAACGCGGACGCAACCACGCTGGCGGCCCAGTTGAAGTACGCGATGACCATCGAGTACGCGCCGAGCAAGACCACCGCCTGCACCGGCTTGGCGACATCCGGTCGACTGGCGAGCCAGTCGAGGAACCGGTAGGCCGGCCGGGACGAGACGCAGGCGTGGGCGGCAATCATGGCGATGGTGAACTGCATCGCCAGTTCGAGCAGCNACCACATNCCCCCGCCCCACGCAAGCACCGTCTCGTTGAGGCCGGCGCCGGCGCCCANGATGGCGAGCAGAATCGCCAGCACCGTCAGCATCATGCACACGACCCACGAATCGGGGATCCACCGCTGGGTGAACCGTGACAGGGTTTCGCCGAGATTGCCGACCAGGCGAATGAGCGCAGCCATGGTTAGGGTTAAGCGGTCGTCGCCGCCGTTGGGTTCTTGGCGGCGAGGAGACAGAGCAGGGACATGACGGAGAGTACCGCGGCGCCGAAGAACGCGTACTGGTAGTTGCCGAACGTGTCAAACACGAATCCGGCGAGTTGCGAACCGGCCACCGCCGCGATGCCCCAGGCCAGGAACAACAGGCCGTAGTTCACCCCGAAGTGCTTGGTGCCGTAGAAGTCGGCCGAGGTCGCGGCGAACACCGCTAGCAGCGTGCCGTAGCAGTAGTAGACGGCAAACACGCCGACGACGAAGAAGAGCACATTCGACCCGAACAGATACAATGCGGGCATGGCGACGGCCGAGACCACCACCATCAGTTTCAGCACGTTCAGACGTCCGAGGTTGTCGGACATGGCTCCCGAGAGGACCCGTCCGGTGGTGTTACCGATCGCCCCCACGATCAGACCGATGAGGGCCACGCTCCCGATACCCGCCTCGGTGCCGAANGGCACGAGNTGACTGATGAGACCCAGGCCCGCGANCGCGCCGAAAAAGAAGGCGAGGAATAGGAAATAGAACGAGCTGCCACGCAGCATCTCGGCCGGTGTGGTCTCGCCACCGACTCGAGCCACGGCCGCCTTGATCTGGGTTGGGTCCCAGCCGGCCGGCGTGTAGCCGTCGGGCGCCGGCTTGAGCAACCAGGCGCCCACGAGCGACAGCACCAGGAAGACCGCGCCGTAGATGCGGAAGGTCGACTCCCAGCCCACGCTGGGGATCAGGAGTTCGGCTGCGATCGGTCCAAAGATCCCGGAGCCGGCGCCGTAGCCCCCGACCGCGATGCCGATGGCCAGTCCGCGCTTGTCAGGGAACCACTTTGTGACGACCGGCGTGGCGATCGAATAGCCGATGCCATTGCCGGCACCGGCGAGCAGACCGTACGCGAGATACAGCACGGTCAACGACGAGGTATAGCTGGAGAGAAAGAAGCCCAGACTGAACAGCACCCCGCCGATGGCCGCCAGTGGCCGGAAGCCGACGATGGCGTGCAGCCGGCCAGCGATGACGAACGTCACCGCCATGGTCAGGATGCCGATGCTGAACACCCACGACGTCTGCTGGCGTACCCAGCCGAATTCCTGCTCGAGCGGCAGGACGAACACGCTCCACGAGTAGAAGGTGCCCAGGACGAGGTTCAGCATCGTGCCGCCGACCAGCGGCATCCATCGGTTTGCGGGTGTGTGAGCCATGGGGTTCTCTGTCCTCCCGTTCCGCTCGGCGTGTTCCAGAGCCACTCAGCCTACTTCATCGTCGGCATGCTCAGGCTCACGGCGTCTCGCTGTTCGGGCCAACGCGCGGTGATCACCTTGGTGCGGGTATAGAAGCGAACACCGTCCGGGCCGTGGACGTGCAGGTCGCCAAACAGCGAGCCTTTCCAGCCACCGAACGAGAAGAACGCCATCGGCACCGGAATGGGCACGTTGACGCCCACCATGCCAACTTGGATCTGGTTCGCGAACCGACGGGCGGCCGCGCCCGACCGGGTGAAGATGGCCGTGCCGTTGCCGTACGGGCTGTCGTTTACGATGCCAATCGCGTCAGCCTCGGTGTCGGCGCGCACGACCACCAGCACCGGTCCAAAGATTTCGTCGCGATAGATCGACATGTCGCGGCGCACGTGGTCGAACAGCGTGGGGCCCACGAAGTGGCCCCCCTCGTGTCCGTCGACGCGCAGCCCGCGGCCGTCCAGCACGACCGACGCGCCCTCGCGTTCACCGGCTTCAATGTACCCGGACACGCGCTCCGCATGGTCCGCCGTGATCAGGGGCCCCATCTCGACGCCGTCGCGTTGGCCGGGACCGACGTCGAGGGCCCGTGCCCGCGCCGCCAACCGCGACACGATTGCGTCGCCGGCCTCGCCCACGGCCACCACGGCCGAGATTGCCATGCACCGTTCGCCGGCTGATCCATAGGCGGCTCCGATGAGCGCGTCGGCCGCCGCGTCGAGGTCGGCGTCAGGCAGCACGACCGCGTGATTCTTGGCGCCGCCCAGCGCCTGGACCCGCTTGCCGGCGGCGCACGCGGTCTCGTAAACGTGTCGCGCAACCGGGGTGGACCCAACAAAGGACACAGCCGCGACATCGGGGTGACGCAGGATTGCGTTGACCGCCTCCTTGTCGCCGTGGACGACATTCAGCACGCCGTCCGGGAGTCCGGCTTCTCTCAGCAGCTCCGCCATCAGCATGCTGGCCGACGGGTCTTTTTCCGACGGTTTCAGCACGAAGGTGTTTCCGCACGCCAGCGCCACCGGCACCATCCAGAGCGGGCACATGATGGGAAAGTTGAACGGGGTGATCCCGGCGCACACTCCCAGGGGCTGCCGGGTACTATGGGAATCGATACCGCTGCCGACGTCTTCGGCGTGCTCCCCCTTGAGGAGGTGGGGGATGCCGGTGGCGAACTCCACCACTTCGAGCCCGCGTTGCACCGAGCCGGCGGCATCCGGCAGGGTCTTCCCGTGTTCTTCGGTAATGACGGCGGCCAGGTCTGGGGTTCGCCGCTCCAGTAGATCTCGGAACCGCATCAGGATGCGGGCCCGGCGCAACGGCGTGGTGGCGCGCCAGGATGGGAACGCTGCGCGCGCGCTGGACACCGCGTGATCGATGTCGGCGTCGTTGGCAAATGGCACGGTCCGTACGACTTCGCCGGTCGCCGAATTAGTCACCGCGCCTTCGCGCGAACCCTGCCCGGCTCGGGGTTGCCCCTCAATCCAAAACGGCACGGTCGACACCGCGGTCTGTGTGGTCATCCCGGCTCCCGGTTGGTCTCGCGTGGCGGCGCGTAGGATGATGCGGATGTGCCCCGTCCGTCAAGCGGGCTCGGATTAGGCTGCCCTCGGGTGGCGCCCAGAGACATCGGGTGGTCAGACCTGGCCCGCCGGCCCGTCCGCCCGCGGCCACACCGGATAGCGGTCAACCCCCGGAGGGCGTAATCCATTGAACAGAAGAGGCTTGCGTTCTTGACGAGTTCACGGGCGCAGCCGTACAATCGCGGTTTCGTGACGGCGCCACGCATCATATTTGGGGTCTTGTGGCACACGACGACCGTGAGGGAGGCGGGGCAGAAACGATGATGTGGAGACGTGCAATCACGGCGACCGCGGGCGTGCTCGTCGCGGCGGTAGTCCTGGTGGTCGATCACGGCCCTGTGCGGGCCCAGGCCGGCGTGACCGGCGACTGGGACATAGAACTCACCACACAGACCGGCGTCACCACCTGGCAGGCGCGGTTCGAGCAAGAGGCTGACCAACTGGGCGGCGAGATCGACCTGGGCGACAACGAAGTGCTGGCCGTGGACGGCACCATCGAGGGGTCGACGTTGCAGTTTGTCATCATTGTGCCGGACCTCGATGGCGACCAGCCGATCAACTTCGAAGGCGAGTTGGCCGGAGACACTATCACCGGGGCCGAGGGCAAGTTCTCCTGGTACGGGACGGGCGCCTGGATCGCGTCACGCAAGTAGGTCACCCAGCCGGCGGCCGACGCTGCCCTACGGCGTCGGCCCGCAGATCCGCCGCCTGCTTGACACCCTTTTTCGGCATCTGCCAAGATTGGCCGTTTGATCTCTTTAATTTGTGGTGTGGTCGTGGCCGTGGCGGGCCAATGGGGTGATCGCGCCGTCCGGCGCGCACGCCCGATACGAGACGTGGTATCGCTCCGAAGGGGGGTCGTCATGGTGAAGCGCTTTGCAGGTACGTTGGTGGTGGCTGCGCTCGTGGGTACTGCGGTCCTCTGGCTCACGACGCCAAGTCGAGCCGCCGACGGCGCCATCACTGGCGCGGTCACCAGCTCGAACGGTCCGGAGGCCGGGGTGTGGGTCATCGCGGAGACGACCGACCTCCCGACCAAATTCATCAAGACGGTGGTCACCGACGACGATGGCCGCTACCTGGTCCCCGGTCTGCCTGAGGCGTCATACAAGGTGTGGGTGCGCGGCTATGGTCTGCTCGATTCGGCCGGGGTGACCGCCGAGCCGGGCGAGACGGTGCCGCTTGACGTCACCGTTGCGGCCACGCCGGCCGACGCCGCGAAGATCTACCCGGCCAACTACTGGTATTCGCTCATCGAGCCACCGGCGTCGAGCGAGTTTCCCGGCACGGGCGACGATGGGAACGGGATCGCTGCCACGCTACAGCATCAAGAGCAGTGGGTCGACGTCCAGAAGCAGGGCTGCATGCTCTGCCATCAGCTTGGCAACCGCATCATCCGCGAGATCGACAACCTTGAGCAGTTCGACTCGACGCTGGCGGCGTGGGACCACCGCGTGCAAATGGGTCAGCGCGGCTCGCAGATGACCAACGTTATGAACCGATTCGGCCGCCAGCGGGGTCTGCAGATGTTCGCCGACTGGAGCGAACGGATCGCCGCCGGTGCCGTCCCGCCGGCGCCGCCGCGGCCCGCTGGGGCGGAGCGCAACGTGGTCATCTCGATGTGGGAATGGGGCACCGAGATCGACTACATCCACGATGAGATTGCGACCGACAAACGGAACCCACGAGTCAACGCGAACGGTCCCATCTACGGCGTGAATATCTCGAACGACGAGCTGGCGATGCTCGATCCGGTTACTAATCTGGCCACCAATCTGAGTGTGCCGCTACGCGTCGATCCGGATACGGTGCCGGGAATGATTGCGCAGTCGATGCCGGTGCCGTCGCGCATGTTCGGCGACGAGCTCCTCTGGAAAGATCCGGCCAACCCGCACAACCCGATGATGGACCAGAAGGGCCGGGTGTGGATGACCTCCGCGATTCGGAATCGAGCCAATCCGGACTATTGCAAAGCGGGATCGGACAATCCGTACGCCCGGTATTTCCCGCTGGACAGCGGGTTCCGGTCCGCCGTGTTCTACGAGCCGGACACGCAGAAGTTCGTGATGATCGATACATGCTACGGCACCCATCACCTGCAGTTCGCCGAGGACGAGAACGACACGGTGTACTTCAGCGGTGGTGGACAGGTCATCGGGTGGCTCGATACGAAACTCTACGACGCCACCGGAGACGAACGGGCCGCACAGGGTTGGTGCCCCACCGTGCTCGATACCAACGCGGACGGCGTCATTACGAAGCCCTGGAACGAGCCGGCCCGCCGCGGCCAGACGGCGACTCATGACGCCAGTCGAGACACGCGGGTGGTGGTGGGCAGCTACGGGGTGATCGGTGACCCCACCGACGACAAGGCGGTCTGGATCAGCTCCAATCGATTCCCGGGACGTCTGGCGCGCCTGCACGTTGGCGACAATCCACCCGAGACCTGCCTGACGGAGGTGTTCGAGGTGCCGTCGGTGCTGGATGCCACGGTTCCGAAGGAGAAAACCGGGTTTGGCGCACGCGGTCTCGACATCGATCGGGACGGCGTTATCTGGACGGCGCTGTCGGGTAGCAGCCACTTCGCCAGCTTCGATCGCACCAAGTGCCAGGTCCACAACGGGCCGACGACGATCGAGGGACGGCACTGCGTGGATGGCTGGACCCTGTTCCCGACACCCGGACCGGTTGTACAAGGCACCGACGTCCGTGCCGACTACCACTACTACAACTGGGTCGACCAGTGGAACACGCTCGGGCTTGGTGAGGACGTCCCGATCGCGACGGGGTCGAATTCCGATTCGCTGCTGGCCTTGGATCCCGACACGGGTAACTGGACGGTCTTGCGCGTGCCGTACCCGCGCGGATTCTTCACGCGGGGGCTCGACGGCCGCATCGACGACCCGAACACGGGCTGGAAGGGACGCGGGGTGTGGGCCACCTACGGCGAGGCGGCCACCTGGCACATCGAAGGCGGTCAGGGGGTCAAGCCGGGTATCGTGAAATTCCAGGTACGTCCAGACCCGCTGGCGAACTAGCGCCGCTGAGGGTGTGGCTCTCGGGGCGTTTTGCAACTTTCTCTATAGCGCGGATGAACAGGCAGAAGTTAATGACAAGAGTGAAACAGACGGATACATATTGGGCGGTGGCTACGGTGGCGCTGCTGGTCTTCGTCGCGCCCGCCAGCTCGGCCGGCCAAGGGGCGACGGGATCCATTGGTGGCACGGTCGCCGACGAAAGCGGCGGTGTCATGCCCGGCGTCACGGTGGGCGCGTCCATGGGCGGTGCCACGCGCTTCGGGGTCAGCGATACGCGGGGCCGGTTTGAGATTGCCGACTTGGCGACCGGGCGCTATGTCGTCGAGGCCGTGTTGTCCGGCTTCCGCGGCGACACCGTGTCGGTCACAGTGACCGCTGGCGTGACCTCTGGGGCCAACCTCAGGTTGGAGATCGCTCCTCTGGCCGAAACGGTCACCGTGACCCGCACCGAGCAGACGCTGTCTGGTGTTCCGAACTCGATCGCGGTGGTGGAGCGGGACCAGATCGAGTTCGCCGAGCGTCGCACGTCGCTCGACGAGTCGCTGCGTGGCATCCCCGGGTTGTTCGTGCAGAATCGCCGGAATTACGGCTTGTCGGGTGGCATTGGCATCAGCATCCGAGCGCCGCAGCCGCGGTTCGGTCTGCGTGGCGTCGCCATCATCCAGGACGGGATTCCGATCACGACCGCCGACGGCACCACGGAGCCGGGCAACGTCGATCTAGGGTCGGTGGGGCGCATAGAAGTCATTCGCGGTCCCAGTTCTGTCTTGTACGGGAACTCGGCTGGCGGGGTGATCAACCTCACCACCACGTTCGACCGGTCGCGCCGGCTCACCATCCGGCCTGACGTGCAGTTCGGCAGCTATGGCTACAACCGGCAGCAGATCCGGGCCGACGGTGGCAACGCCAAGACGCAATTCATGTTCAGCGCGAGTCGGTTCGAAACCGACGGATTCCGCGCGAACAGCCATGCGGAAATCATCCAGACGAACCTTCTGGTGCGCCGCGAGTTGGGACCGAACACCGAACTGCGTGGCGTGTTTAATTTCAACGACACGCCCTACGCCGAAAGTCCAAGCTTTCTCAATGAATCCGACGCGCGGAGCGACCCGCGCAGGGACAGTGCCGGCGTGTGTCTGTCCGGCGCCTGTATGGCTCGGGGCGTCGCGTTGTCACGTAATTGGGGCGAGGGTGCGAGACAGGGGCAGGGTGGCCTGACCCTCGAGCATCGTTTCAGCGAGACCGATCGTCTCCGGGTCACCGGGTGGGGCATGTGGCGAAGTCTCGACGCGGTCGGGGCGTTTCGCAACGTCGAGCTTGGTCGTAACGGGTTCGGATTTCGGTCGGAGTATCTCGGTGGGACACAGGCCGGCACGGTTGGCCTCGATTGGGCGGCGGGGTTCGATGTGGCGTCGCAGCAAGACGATCGGATGGAATTCGGTCAGGTGGCTCCCGCGGTGAGCGGGGGACGAGCGACGAGCGGGTCGCTGCGAGTCGACCAGACGGAGGACGTCTTGTCCGCGGGGCCGTTCGCGCAGATCGGGATCTCGCCGAACGACCGGGTTCGGTTCAGCGCCGGTGTCCGGTGGGACTACTACGACTTCACCGCGGGTGATCGCAAGCTCGACGACGGCGACCAATCCGGCGGCCGGACCATGAGCCAGGTCAGTCCGTCCGTCGGGGTCACCGTGGCCGCGGCGGAAGGCGTGAATCTGTTCGGCAATGTGGCGACCGCTTACGAGACGCCAACGACCGTCGAGCTGTCACAATCACCAACCGGCGCCGGCGGGTTCAATCAGGAGCTCGGTCCCCAGGACCTGACCAGTGTCGAGTTCGGGGCGCGCGGGTTGATCAGTCCGGCCCGGCTGCGATACGAGGCGACCGTGTTTGTGTCGACCGTCGACAACGCCCTCGTGTCGTTTCAGAACCCGGATGATCAGACCTTCTTCCGCAATGCCGGTAAGTCGTCGCGTGACGGGGTGGAGTTGGCGCTCGAGTGGGTGCCGACGTCCAGCTTCAATACCCGCGTGGCGTACACGTATCAGGACTTCGTGTTCGAAGAGTTCGCGACCGGCGGCAATGATTTTGCCGGCAACCTTGAGCCCGGCGCCCCGCCGCATCGCATGTTCTTCGGCGCCAACTACATCGCGCCCTTCGGCTTCCGGTCCGGGGCGACCGTGCGCTGGGTCGACAAGTTCGTTGCCAACAATGCCAACACCGTCTACAACTGGTCCTACGCCGTCGTCGACCTCCGTTTCGGATACGACGGCCAGTGGGGCGGGGTGGACGTGCGGCCGTTCCTCGGCATCGACAACCTGCTCGACGAACGCTACAACTCGTCGATCATCACGAACGCGTGGGGGGGGCGGTACTTCGAGCCGTCGCCAGACCGCGAGTTCTACGTTGGTCTCACGATTGGGACCGGCGTGCGCTAGCGGCTAGAGCACGCGCCGCGGTCGCGCCGTGACGGCGTCCGACCGCGCGGCCACACGTCCTTCGATCCCCGCGGCCGATGACCGGTGGTCGATGACGAAGACGACCCGAGGCGGCCGGTCGGGATCAGAGCGGTGTCACGCCGCCTGTCGAGCAGACCACGGAAGGGAGAGTACGCAGATTCATGACCGTCCAACCCGCTCAAGAGATGGGTTTCGACCGCGCCAATGAAGTAGTTCAGCGGTTCCAGAAGGAGTCCACCAAGTGGCTCTACGGTCTCGATGAGGCTGCGCAAACACTTTCCTGGGCGTTCTTCACTCTCTTGCCGTATACGGACAAGCTGAGTCAGAGCAAGCTGCTGCGTCAGCCCCACGTGATGTTCAGGGGACCGACCGGCACCGGCAAGACCGACCTGGTCAGCGCCTGCGCGATGGCGATCGACGCCAAGTTCGAGCGCATCCAGGGGATGCCTACCTACATGCCCGAGGACATTCTGGGTTACGAGACCATCGTCGAGGAAACGGACGGCAGCCGGAAGCTGCAGTTCAAGCCGGGTAAGTTGATGGCGCACATCGTGCTCATCGACGAGGACAACCGGTTGTCGGGCAAGACCAAGGCGGCGGTGCTCGAAGGGATGGAGGAGAGCTCGGCCACCTTGAGCTCGGACTACGGCAACCTCGCCGAGGGCAAGATGTTGCCGCTGTTCCCCTTGTCGTGCGATTTTTCGGATATCACGGGGCCGCGCTTCTTCATGGTGATCTGCACCGAGAACATCTTCGGTGAAGAGGAAGGCACCTTCGCCAATCCGGTGGCGCAACTGGACCGCACCACGCTGTCCATCAATATGATGGATCCGGAGAGTGAGGAGGACGAGTACAAGATCAGCGCGCGCAACGTCGTCGGCAAGAAGGTTGAAAAGCTGACCGACCTGTACGAGGTGCTCGAGATCGCCCAGTACATCTACGACAACGTCGAGATGTCCGAGTACGGCCAGCAATATAAGGTGCGGCTCATTCGCAACACTAGGCCCCATCGCGTGATGGGGCGAGCCGCCCGGACGGTCAAGGAATACATTCGGGTCGGTATCTCGCCACGGGTTCATTTTCACATCGAAGCGGTCGCACGCACGTTCGCGTTCTTCAACGGCGACATGAAAGTGACGCCGGATCACATCAAGGCGGTGGCGCGTCCAGTGTTGGCGCATCGGCTGGTGCTGCGCGAGGGCATGGAGTTCTCGGTCGACAAGGAAGAGCTGCTGCAGCAAATACTGCGGGACATGGAGGTTCCGCCGTGGAAGTAGAGGAACTTTATGCTCGGTTTCGTGACATCAAGCACGGCATCCGAGCCCGAAAGCCCTCTACGAGCATGCACTTCGGCGAGCACAAGAGCGGATACAAGGGAGCTGGCTACGACATCGTCGGGGTCGATCAGTGGAGACCGGGACAGCCACTAAAGGACGTCGCATGGAATCTCAGCATGCGTACCTATCCGGAGAAGCTGTACCGGATCGAGCGGATGGAGCCCAAGGAGCTCCGCACGCTCATCGTGTGCGACCTGTCGTATTCCACGCTGTTTCGGGTGTCGCAGGCGTCGACCAAGGCGCTGCTGATGCTGGATCTCCTCGGCAACATCGGGCTGACCCGGTCCAACGTCAGGGATCCGGTGGGGTTGCTGGGGTACTCCGATCGCATCGAACTCTTCATGCGGCCAAAGCTGGGATCGTCGCAGATCTTCCACATGGCCCATCAGATCTTCGACAAGCTGAATTTCGAGCGCGAGTTTCCCTCGAAGCGGCCGGCCCACCTTCGGGTGGCGCTCGATTTCATGTTGGCGCGGCTCAAGAACCGCCACTCGGTCGTGCTGTTGACCGACCTCGTGGACATCGTGAACGACCCGGACGCCATCGACTACAAGCGCCTGAGGACACTCGGCTCGAAGCACGATATGATCGTGCTCATTCTTGATGACCCGAACGAATTTCGCGTCAAGAGCCGATTCGGCTATATCCGAATCTCGGATATGGAGACGGGCAAGCAGACCGTGATCTCAGCCCGCAAAGCGGCCGCCATCCGTCGTCGAATCGAAGAGGTGCGCGAAACCGTGGTCTACAGGTTGAAGCGGAAGACCGGCATCGATGCCTGCGTGCTGACACCGGATAATCACATCGAGGAGCTGCCAAAGTTCCTGATCTCTCGCACTGCACGGTAATGGACCAACAAGTGGACATGACAGGCACCGTAAGCATGCCAAGCACGATACGCACCTCTACGATCGCTCTCAGCGCCCTGCTCTTGGTAGCCACGGCCGCGCTGGCCCAGCCGCCGGCGGTGGCTGACGCCCCCATGGGGCCGGTGCGGGTCGAAACCTTGGAGCTCGAGCCGACGGTCGTCAAGACCGGTGATCTGATTCTCCAACGCTACCGCCTTCGGTTTCCGGATCTGGTCTCGGAGGGACAGGAAATCATCATCCTCGAAGACCGCGTGGCGCCAGAAGCCTTGCCCGTGCACCCCTTCGAAGGGGTGTCGCTGACGGTCGACAAGGACCTCGTGGAGGGCGAACACATCTGGGAGTTCGAGTACGGGTTCCGGCTGGTCGACCCGAACAAGATGACCTATCTCCTGCCGAACTTCAGCTTCTACTACCTCGTGCGTGACCTGGGCGAGGATATCGAAGACGCCGAGGTGCAGCAGGTCGACGGTGGACAGGGGCTCGTGCGCTATGTCACGTCGATTACCGATGAGCCGCTGTTGAACATTCGCGACACTATCGAGCTCGGCGCCTTCGCCGGACGGGCCACCTTCTTTCAGACGCTTGGCTGGGCGGTGGCTCCGCTGCCGCTCCTGCTCTGGTTCGTCATGCTCGTGCGGTTCGCGCGCAAGCCAAAGGCCGTCTCGCTGGAAAAACAGCAAGAGGCCGACGAGCTGGCGAGACTCGAGGCGCAGATTCCGGTGCAGCCGTCGATCTGGGAGGCGCGCCGCGCAGTGAATCGCGAGCTGAAGACGTTGCAAGATCTCCCGCCCGGGGCTGACACCGCGCAGCTCGCCGGCTACGAGCGGGGTATGGTGCTGGCGTTGCGCGACTATCTTCTCGCCGATGTTCCGGGGCTGGTCCCCGGCGACACGGCGCTGGACATGCAGCGCCAGGTCGGCGAGTTGAAGGATAGTCACCGCCGGGAGGCGCTCGGGGTGCTGACGGACCGTCTCGTCGACTATCAACGGGGGCTCGAGACCAGCGGGGCCGCGCCCATCGACAGCCCACCGCTGGAGTCCGATGTACTCGCTGACGCCCTCAAGAAGCTGCGACCGCACGTTCGGCTCCTGAACAACATCAAGTCGCTGGTGGGACGGTAGAGCGGCAAGATCGAGGAAGCGGTAACGACGATGTTGATGCCCTGGAACCAGTTGGTCTCGTTCCTCGACTCGGGGATACGCGAGCTGCTCGAGACCGACTTCCAGCAGATCCGCTATGGCGACGTCGGAATGGCCGTGGCCCTGGCGATCGCCGTCAGCGTCATCCTGATGCTGACCCTGATGCGTCTGGCTGCGATCCGGAAGCGTCATTCGCGGCAGCACTCGGGGCACGTTATTCGGCCCGCGCATCGCAAGCGCCTCTGGATCCGGGCGCTGCACACGGCGCCCAAGGCGTTCTTGGCCGCCGCGCTCGCGATGTTGATTTTTTCGGTCGCCGACCCATTCCTGACCGCCACCGAGGAAGTGAGCGGCTACGTCGAGTCGCGCGTGCGTATCGATCTCGTCGACACCTCGGGGTCGATGGCGTGGGAGTTCCCCGACACCAACAAGTCGAAGGCCGAAGTCGCGCGAGACGCCCATCTCGAATTCCTCGAGATGCGCAAGGAGAAGAACGACCGGGTGTCCTTGTGGCTGTTTTCCACCTATCCGTACATGGTGGATGACTTCGTCATGGACGACGAGCTGTACTACTACCAGGTCTGGGACGCGCCGTATGTGATGACCCAGCGGCTGGACAAGGCGATGGTGGTGCCGCGCGACAAGGTGCGCATCATCCCGGCCGAGGGCGACACCAACATCATTCGGCCGCTCCAGGACATCGTCAAGCACTTCGACCGCGACGAGGCGACCGTTGGCCGCGAAGCGGACCAGAACCGCGCGGTGCTCATCATTACCGACGCGGCCGTCGACGAGTTTCCGGATGCGGAGTTCGCCGAGTTGGCCCGGCGCAACATCGTGCCCTACCTCATCTATATCAACACCAGCGACGCCCGGTCGGCGAGTTTCCTTCACCCGACAGTGCCGCAGCTGGTGGCGCAGATCCAGGAGTACGGCGGCGACTACTTCGACGTGACCAGTGAGGACAGCCTGCTGCGCGCGTATGAGGCGATTGACGAGCGCGAGGCCGTGCGTGTCGAGTTGAAGCACCGCGCATTGAAGGTGCCGATTTTTCCGCGGTTTCTGTTGGTGGCGATGGGGTTACTGGTGATAGGCATTCCCCTGGGGTTCGTCTCAGAACTGCTGTGGGGTACGAGTCCGTAGGACACGAGGAAAGACCATGCGATTAACAGACTTGATCGATAAAGAACACTCCTTCCGGTATCTCGTCGGTTTCGTGCTGGCGTTGCTGTTCTTCATCGGGGTGTCGGTGCCGTCGAGGAGCCTGGCCGGGTTCTACGCCAACCTCGAGGGCTTGAGCGACAGTGTCGAACGTTCCGACTTCTCCACTGCGGAGGAGCAGCTGGCGGAGGTGTCCGCGTTCTACGAAGGCAGCCGGGCCTGGGGCATGCAAGGGTTGGTGGACTCGTATCTGTTTCAGGACGCGTTCCTGCAGCAGGCGTCCTACAGTTACCTGACGCGTGACTACCAGACGGTGGTCGATGATCTGGCGGATGAGGTCGACGACCCGCGGGCGTCGGAGTTGCTGGGGAGCGCAAAATTCATGCTCGCGAGGCAACGGTACCGAGCCATCGATCCCGAGAGTGCGAGCGCGCAGATCGAGAAAGAGGCGATCATCGTGGAGGTGATGGAGACCGTGAACGCCGACTACGAGCGCGCGCTGCGCGGCGACCTGACCGAACGCTTCGACTACAAGTGGAACTACGACCTGACCAGTAACCCGGAAGCCATTCGCCGCGCGCTCGAAGAGCCGCGTGAGATCGAACCCCCCGAGCTGGAGCAGATGAAGGGCGAGGGCACCCCGGTTCGCCGCCGTCGCGGCTAGTGTCGAGTTCCTGACACAGGCCACGACCCGCCAGTAGACCGGTCCCTGAGGCCGCTCCCACTAAACCACGCGCCAATGGACGCCATCGCTAACCTCTTCCGGGACAGCGTCGAGTTCACGAACCCGGAATACCTGGCGATCGTGCCGATCGCCGGTCTGATTCTGGTGTTCGGTCTGATCGTCTTTGGCCTGCGGTTGGTGCTTCGGCCTGACCGCACCGAGGGCTCGAAGTACCCCCTCATCGGTCACATCAAGTTCTGGTTCTTCGCGGTCGTCTCGTTGATGCTGGTGGCTGTCGCCGCGGCGCGGCCCTTCTGGGTCTACGGTGGGTCCAGCTTCAAGCGGGGCGATGTCGACGTGGTCGTCGCCATCGATGCCTCCGCCTCCATGTGGGTCAAAGATCTCGGTCCATCACGACTGGATCTCGCGGTGCGCGAAGCGCTGAGTCTCTACACCCAGGACGTTCTGACGCCCGGTGACCGGACGGCGCTGTTCGTCTGGGGCACCACGGCGCTGCGGCGGGTTCATTTGTCGGCGAATGCGGAACGCTTCATCGAGGAGGTCGGACGAATCGGGCCTCCGCCCACGTTGACCGGTGATGCCTTCCCCTGGGACAGCGACATCGCCACCGCCTTCGAGGCGATCTATCTGTCGTTGGACAATCAGGATCGTTTCGAATCGGGCGATGACGGCTGGTTGCCCGAGGAGCGGAGCGATCGGCTGGTCCTGCTCTTCACCGACGGCGATTTCCTGATCGACGCGGAGCAGCGGAGCCGGTTGGATGTGGCGTTGAACGAGTTCAGACAGCGTGGCCTCGTGATCTACCCGGTCGGAATCGGGAGTCGAACCGGTGTCAGCGTCGACTCCGTGTTGCTCGACTACGTCCGTGGGGTCGACTACGACGAGACCCTCGAGGCCGACCTCGAAGGCCAACGCACCCGTCTGGGGCTGGACGGGCTCGGGCTGGTCGAGCAGCGCACCAGCGGGCGCTCGTTCCTCCTCGACAGCACGCAGCTCACCTCCGCCACGTTCATCCGCAACGTCGTGGACAACCACCGGAGTATCTCCTTCCAGCTCATCCCCTCGGAAGACAAACAGGAGGTCTGGCAGTGGGTGGTGATGCTTGCCATCTTCCTGTTCGTCCTGGCCATGCTGTTCTATTGATTGGACGGCACTGTGTCGCGCACCTCAGGACGTCATGACCGAGGAAGCAACGCCGTCCAGATGGACACCTTGGTAGGGAACCACTAGAACCGCGACGCTCTGAGCCAGACGTCGGCTCTGTCCCAGCTCGCCTCGAGGTCGGCGTCCACTGCGGCGTCGGTGCGACCCTGGGCCTCGACGGCGGTCTTGAGGCCAAACAGCGACCAGCCGTTGTGCGCGTGGTCCTCGAGTTCCGCCCGATAGACCTGCTCAGCTTCCGCGTATCGCTCCTGCTCCAGGAGTGCCGCTCCCAGCCAGTGCCGGGCGGCGAACGGAAGCGGCTCCGGCTCGTCGTATCCCAGGGCGTCTTCGAACTCCACCGCTTGCTCAAATGCCGCGATCGCCGCGTCGAGATCGTCCCGTTCGCGATGCAACGCGCCCTCGAGGATACCGGCCGCCACGCCGAGCAGATCCTCGGCCGAGTGGAACCGCATCTGTGCTTCCGAGGTCTCCGCGGTGTGCTTGACGCGGTTCAGATAGACCTCGGCGAAATCGGCATCGCCTTCACGCAGATGTGCGTAGCCCTGGGCGAAGTCCCAGAGCCCCCCCTCGACCTCGCCCTCCGGTCGCTCCGTCACCTCGAGCACTTCATCGAACCGACCGAATCGCAACAGGGACAACGCGTGATGGACACTGTTCCCCGTCAGCTTGTGGTAGTCCTTGCCGGCCTGGATGGCCACCGCGCCCTGGCCGTCCATCGACGCCGCGAATAGCAGCATGTGCAGGTTGTGCTGGGGGTAGATGGCGATGCCGGTGCCGAATGCGTCCCGCTGGTCGGAATGCCAGGCTCGAGTATTCGCTTCCACGCCATCGGCCCAACGCCCGACCTCATTCCACGTGTGCGACGGCATGTGGTTGATGTGACTGGCTCCAGGAATCGAACTCCCGAGATGTTCCGCGCACGCCTCGGCCTTGTCCGGCCGTGTGGTGGACTCAGTCGCGTGAATATAGAGATGGCACGCGCCGGGGTGCTTGATGTCTCGCGCGAGGACGCTTTCGAGCGCCGCGTGCAGTCGCTGTACTCGTGGGTCGTTGATGTCCCGCGTGCCCCGTCTCGGCTCGAGCAGGAACAAGGCGTCTCCATACATGGTGGCGGCATCGAGATCATCCGGGAATGCCTCGACGAGCAGCCGCATCGCTTCCGCGTAGGCCTCGTCCTGATCCCGGCGCTTGTCGACCTCGAAGTGCTCCACGTAGCGGACCGAGAGCGCATCGATATACGCCCGCTCGCGCGCGTTGGCGTGCACTTCGGACAGTCTCATCGCCTTCCGGACCGCCGCGTAGGCGTGCGGGGCTTCCGGTGGTCGCATCGGTCCGTTCAGGTATGACCCCCAAGCCCACGCCTCGCCCCAGAAGCAGATCGCGCAATTCGGGTCCTGCTTCCAGGCCTCGCGAAACGAGCGCACCGCGTCCACTTTCGCAAACGAGTACATCAGTTGCATGCCCTGGTCGAAGAACTTCTGCGCCTCAGCGTTCTCCGACGAAATCGCGAACGTGTAGGGGCCCAGCACTTCGGGATGGAGGGGGATGGGTTCGCGATACTGCTCGGGCAACTCCGGATCGTCTTGGGCCGCAACTGGCGCTGCGCTCAACAGTGTGGCGGTGACCGCAAGCCGGGTTCCCCATCGGGTCATTGTTGTCATGGGATTTCGTCTCTCCTGCGTGTTCGCAATCTTCAGGTCGGCGACGCGGTACGCCCGCGCTACGGGCGGCCCCGTTTCTGGCGGTTGACGACGTCGCGGTAGGCGGGAGTCGTCAAATCGCAGGGGGCGTCGGGCGGAAGTGCGCAGCGTCCTTGATCATAAAGGACTTGTCCCCTCATCCCAAGGCTAGCAGCCTGTAGCGAGAGCCCCACTGCATCCGACCTACGCTGAATCCGGCCGATCGGCGTTGTTCATCGGTTACATGCTGCCGGTATTTTGCGTCTTCTCGCCTTGTTCGACCGGTTCAGCGCCGCTCTCGGTGCAACGCGGGGCTCTTGCCACGGGCTGCAAGTCCCGGCCGCCGGGACATCCTGGAAGTCGGCATGCATCGCCGACGCTATTTTGGCATTATGCGAAATAATCAAACAGGGATCGCGTCTTCAAATCTCTGTCCGACCCGACGCGTCGCCGCGTGTTGCAGCTTCTCCGAGACCGCCGATGACCGCCGGGGAACTGGCTGCGGTGCTGGCGGTCGGGCGGAAGCTGATGTCGCTGGCTTCGTCACCGGCGCGGCACACGCCCCAGACGCGACGACGGCTCAATCTCATGGTCCCGGATGGACCCAGACGGTAAGACAAAGGAAAGCGAAAACGATGACGACCGTCACCTTCTATCACTCGGTGATTTGCCCTCGCTGCCAGGTGGCAGGTCTGTCACTCAAACAGTTACTCCCGGAGTTTCCCGACGTCACGCTAGAGAAGGTCGAACTGCTGACCAACCTTGGTCGCGCTCGACGGGAGGGTGTGCCGACGATCCCGACCCTGGTCGCGGGCGACCGGCGACCGCAAGGCTTGTACCTCACGAAGAACCGCATTTGCCGATTCCTGGAATCCCTCACGCCAACGGCCTAGACGGAGACCTCCGGCACATCACCGTCGATCAGCAGCTCTGGTTCGGTGGCGCTGCAAATGTCCTCCACTGACACTCCCGGGGCGCGCTCGAGGAGCCTGAGGCCGTCAGGGGTCACCTCAATCACCGCCAGCGACGTCACCAGTTTGTTCACCACCCGCTGGCCGGTCAGCGGCAAGCTGCAGTCGTTCAGAACCTTCTTGTCGCCGTGCTTGGACACGTGATCCATGACGATTAGGACCTGCTTGGCACCGGTCACCAGGTCCATCGCGCCGCCCGGCCCCTTGACCATGGCGCCGGGAATCATCCAGTTGGCCAGGTCGCCAGTCTGCGAGACCTGCATCGCGCCAAGGATGGCGAGGTCGATATGCCCGCCACGGATCATCGCGAAACTCTGAGCGCTGCTGAAGTAGCTGGCGCCCGGCATGGCGGTCACGGTTTCCTTGCCCGCGTTGATCAGGTCCGGGTCGATCTCGTCCTCAGTGGGGTAGGGGCCGATACCGAGCAGCCCGTTCTCGCTCTGCAGTTTGACGTCGACGTCGTCCGGGATGAAGTTCGCGCACAACGTCGGAATGCCGATCCCGAGATTGACGTAGTACCCGTTCTTGATCTCCTGGGCGGCACGGGCGGCCATTTGTTCGCGGTTCAGGGGCATGGCGGGCGGCTATCCTTCTCGAGTTTTCCTGCGCTCGATGACTTTTTCCTGGTTTTCACCGACGACGATGCGGTCCACGTAGATGCCTGGCGTATGCACCATGTGCGGGTCGATCGCGCCGACCGGCACAATTTCTTCGACCTCGGCCACGGTGACGCGACCGGCCTCCGCCATCGGTGGATTGAAGTTGCGGGCCGTCATCCGATAGATCAAATTGCCGGCCTCGTCCGCTTTCCAGGCTTTGACCAGCGAGACGTCCGCATGCAGCGAGGTTTCCAGCACGTGCCACCGTCCATCGAACTGGCGCGCCTCTTTGCCTTCGGTCAACGGCGTGCCATACCCCGTCGGGGTGAAGAACGCCGGGATACCGGCGCCGCCGGCTCGTATACGCTCCGCCATGGTCCCTTGCGGGTTCAACTCGACCTCGATCGTACCGTCGAGGTACTGCTTTTCAAACAGCTTGTTCTCGCCGACGTAGCTGGCAATCATCTTGTCAATCTGACGGCTCTCTAGCAGCAACCCGAGCCCGGCGCCGTCGACGCCGGCGTTGTTGCTGATGCAGGTCAACCCCTTTACTCCAGAGTCGCGCAGTGCGAGCACGAGGTTCTGGGGCACACCGCAGAGGCCGAACCCGCCCACCATCAACGTCTGGTCGTCGCGCAGGAGCCCGTCGAGCGCCGCTGACGAACTTGGGAAGATTTTTCTGGGCATGTGTCTCAGCCTTTCATCGGACCGCCTGGAACCCCGGCGCCCTTGCGCACGAAGCGAGCCAGGTTCGACATGTCTTCGTCACCGAAACCCTGCGCGATCAGGCTGTCCTCGATGGTCGCGACCAGGCTGGCGATCGGGACCGGCACCTCGAACGCACGCGCCGTGTCGAGCGCAATCCCGAGGTCTTTACGATGCAGGCGGGTGCGGAAGCCGAGCGGGTAGGTGTCATTCAGCATGTTGGCGGAGCGGTTCTGCAGAATCCAGGACCCGGCCACTCCGCCCCCGATCGCCTCGACAACCTTCTCCGGATCGGCGCCCGCTTTACTCGCCAGGGTCAGAGCCTCGCCCAGAGCCAGGAAGGTGCCCGCAATGACGACCTGATTCGCTACCTTGGCGATCTGACCGGCGCCGACGTCACCAATATGGGTAATCTTGGCGCCGAGCACCTCGAGCACCGGGGTGGCTCGCGCGAAGTCTGCTTCGCTGCCGCCGCACATGATTGCCAGGGTGCCTTTGATGGCCCCCTCGGACCCGCCTGACACGGGGGCATCAACATACCCGATCCCCTTTGCGGCGAACGTCGCGGCAATCTCGCGAGTCGCGGCCGGCGCGATGGACGAGCAGTCGATGACCAGGCCTCCCCCTCGTAGTCCGTTGATGGCGCCGGTGTCAGCGTCGAGCAGCACCCGCTGCACATCCGGTGTGTCGGAGACACATGAGAGCACGATGTCGACGCTTGCCGCAGCCTCGGCTGGACTCTCGGCGCGGGTGGCGCCCTCCTCGGCCAGCGGTTCCTCCCGGGCCCGCGTCCGGTTGTGCACCACAACGCTGTGACCTGCCTTGAGCAGGTTCCTCGCCATCGGGGCGCCCATGGTTCCCATCCCTAGTACCGCAATATTCATCGTTCTACCTTTCTGTGCCGCGGGCCACCGTCGGTCCATTTCCAAGACAGGCCTTCGTCTCTGTTGGGCGGTCGCGTGTGTCCATATTGCTGTTGCCGTGCAAGAAATTCCCAATTTCTACGATCCGTATGGACTTTAAAATCTTATTTATTGGATCGCGGAGTCAGTTTCCCTCTCCCGACCGCTCATGGCTTCGCATGGACGATTCCGCGTCCCGATTGTGGACGGTTGGTCGCGAGTGCGACCAGCTTTTTCCAGTACCGGAACGAGGGTCGATACGTGACCTCCACGTTCCCGTAGCCAGCAAACCTCAACATTTCGGTGAGGGCCGCCATCGTCGGAATCCCGCAGAGGTCGTGTGTCTGTTCGTCAGCGCGCTCGTCACCCGGGAAGAACGGGACAAGCGGATAGCGCTCGTGGATGAACGGCAGCAGGACATGAGTCTCGCAAATCAGCAACCGCCTAGTGACCTGTGCGATCCGTTCCAACGCTGCCATCGGATTCCGCAGATGGTAGAACACGCCGAGAAACAGGACGAGATCGAACTGGCCCAGTGTGGCCGGGTCGAGGTCGTGGACATCGAGATGTTGGTGCTCTACCCGTGAGCCCAGGCGTTCGTGCGCTGCCAGGAACTCATCCATTCCGAATCGGTCCCAGGCGAAGCGGTCAATAGCCAGCACCCGATCGGCGCCGCGACGTTCGCATTCGAATGAAAAATAGCCGTGCCAGGCCCCAAGGTCCAGCACGCTCCAACCAGTCAGGTCTTCCGGGATGCCGAGCAACTGCACGCGCCGCTCGAACCGCCGACGCACGCGCCACTCCTTCGAGAAGGGCGCGGCGCCCGAGTCCGGTTCCGAGATGAACTGATGGGTTCGGGGTGACACGAAATACTCACGCGGTCAAAAAACAGCCGAGGATAACACGGGGGCTCGGGCGCGCGTGGGCTTCGGGGCGTCGCCGGCCCCATGACTCAATGTAGGTCGTGCGCCATGGGATGCGCCGACGCCGGTGCGAGCCGGGGGTCGGCCACAGGCAGCACGGGGAAGGTCTGCAGGAAGGTCGTATAGCTCCACCCGAACAGGCCCGCCGTACCGAGTGTGACCAGAATCTCGATGGGGCCGAGCGGTACCCCCTCGCCGTGCCAGAGCGACGGGGACACCAAGATGAAGCGCTCCAGCCACATGCCAGCGAAGGCGATCAGGGCAATCGTGGTCAACGCGCGTGGGTTGGTCTTGATCCCGCGGCTCAGCAGCACCACGAACGGGATCACGAACGCCATCGCGAACACGGTCCAGGCCACCGGCGCCCAGGCGCCGTGCATCCGGTGATAAATGAACTCGGTCTCCTCAGCTAAGTCGCCGTACCAGATCACCAGATACTGCGACCAGAACAGGTAGGCCCATAGGATACAGAAACCAAACAACAGCTTGCCGATGTCGTGCAGTTGATGCGAACCGATGTAATCGGTCAACTGCAGCCGCTCCCGAGTCCATACCGCGATCACGGCGAGAAACGCGAACCCGATGAACAGGTTGCCGATGAAATAGAAGCCGCCGGCCAGGGTTGAGAACCAGTGCGGGTCGAGGGACATGAAGAAGTCGAACGCGACCAGCGTGAAGACCCACCCGTAGGCGATCAGAATCGCCGGGGCGAGCCGGTCCTGCGCCCGCTGCGAGGCTTCCCGCTCTTCCGCCAGGCCACGCCATCCGGCGATCACGCGCCGTGGAATACCCGTCGCGGTGTGCTCGCCCGATTCGTCGAGCTGGCCGATGTCGGGCCGTAGCGAGTGTCGGATATACAGTAGGCTCAGCCCGCCGAGCAGCAGGGCGGCCAAGATCTGCCGGATCACCAGAAACGGGATGTTGAGCCACGCTTGTTTCGATTCGACCGGCTCGTGCACCCACGGCATCCAGCTGTTCGCCCCCGCCAGCAACACCAATAGTAGGATGAATGAGATGGGCAAGAACGCAGAAGTGGCCTCGGACGTGCGCTTGAGCGCGCGGCCCCAGCGGGAGGAGGTCACCTGCATGATCGCCGAGATGACGACGCCCGCCTGCGCCAAGCCCCCAAAGAACAGGAAGTTCACCAGGAGCGACTGCCACGCCCGGATACTGTCGCCCAGCACCAGGCCGTACAGAAACGCCATGGCACCTACGAGGCCGGCGCGGAGGCACAGGCGACGCGTGCTTTCAGACACGATGGGGGTGCCGACCGGGATCATGGGGTAGTTGCTACTTCGAAGGTCTTCACGTAGTGCACGAGCGACCAGCGTTCGCTCACGCTCATCGAGTGCGCGAACGGTGGCATGCTGCGGCCACCCTCGCGGATGATCGCGTAGATCCAGCCGTCGGTGTAGTCCTGGACATACGGCAGCGCCAGACTGGGCATCCGCGTGAAATGGTCGGCGATTTGGCCGTCCCCCTGCCCCGTGGCGCCATGACACACGGCGCAGTACACGTCATACATCTGCGCGCCCTCGGCGCGGGCCTCCGGTGTATTGGGGACCGGGTTGGGTATGTTCTGCGACTCGAGCCGGTCGCGCAGCCAATCGCCGTCCACGGCGATGGTGTTCTCCACCGGCGCCCTGGTGTCGACCTGCGGCATTACCACCGGGCCGGTGTGCATGTTGCGCATGAACGGCAATTGCGCGAGCGCGACGGTGCTGCCCATCGTCAGCATGAGGGCGAGCAGCCAGGCCCGATGCGTCGGTCTCGTCATCCCTTGACCTCATTGGCGCCGTGCCGCTCGAGAGTGGCGCGCACGGCGTCGGTGTCTTCCGGGAGACAGGTGACACTGATGCCGTTCATATCGTTTGTGAAGCGATCGTCCGGCGCCGGCTCTCCGGTCACGCGAGGAAGCCCAGACAACCACAGAAACGAGGCCATCCCGCCGAGCGCGCCAAACAGGATGGTCAGCTCGAATGCGATCACCACAAACGGCGGAATGGAGATCAGCGGCTTCCCGCCGGTGATCAGGGGCCAGTCGAGGACTGTATAGATCGGAAACAGGAACCCCGTGGCACATCCCAGCAATCCGCCCATGAGCACAAACAGCCGGACTGGGCTTACCCGGACGTGGAGGACCTGGTCGATGGCGTGGTCGGGCACCGGTGAATAGGCGACCACGTCGCCCAGACCACCATCGAGAATGGCGCGCGCCCCGTCGGCGGCCTGGGTGCCGTGGTCGAAGATGCCGAGAATCTGCTTCGTGTCTGCCATGGCGCTAGACCGGTTCTGGCCAGGACGCGGCCGGTTTCGCCTCGGCCTTCCGATCCATCGTTTCCTTCATTTCGGTAATGGACAGCGCCGGGAAGTTCTTAATGAATAGGAGGAACAGGGTGAAGAACAAACCGAACGAGCCGATCGTGATTGCCGCCTCGACCCAGGTCGGTTGATAGACGCCGGCCCAGTTGGCTGGGTCGAAGTCATGTGACAGCGACGTCACGATGATGACGTAGCGTTCCAGCCACATCCCGATATTGACGAAAATCGACAGTACGAACAGTGCCTTCAGATTCGTCCGGAATGACTTGATGAACAGTAGCAACGGCAGGATCACATTGCAGGTGAACATCATCCAGCTATAGCCCCAATACTGGCCGAACATGCGGTCGTAGAAGGTGCCCTGCTCGAACGGGTTGCCGCTGTACCAGGCGACGAAGAATTCGGTGAGATACGCGTAGCCGACGATCAGCGACGTGGTCAGCATTAGCTTCGCGAGGTTCTCGAAGTGGTGGACGGTGATGTAGCGCTCGAACTTGAAGATGCGCCGAAGCGGCAGGAGCAACGTGATCACCATCGCGATGCCGGAGAAGATGGCGCCGGCGACGAAATAGGGCGCGAAAATAGTGCTGTGCCACCCCGGGAGAATCGCCATGGCGAAGTCCCAGGACACGACACTGTGCACGGAGACCACCAGCGGCGTCGCCAGAGCGGCGAAGAACGCGTAGAGCGCCGTATGGTGCTGCCATTGTCGGCTGGTGCCGCGCCACCCGAGCGCGAGCACTTTGTAGATGGGCTGGCGCCAGTCTTTGACCCGGTCCCGCGCGGCGGCGATATCCGGCATCAGGCCCAAATACAGGAACATCACGCTCACCGTCAGGTAGGTCGAAATCGCAAACAGGTCCCAGACGAGCGGAGACCGGAAGTTGACCCAGAGCTGTCGCTCGTTGGGATACGGGATGAGCCAGTAGAAGAACCACGGACGTCCGATGTGGATGATCGGAAACACTCCGGCGGTCATGACCGCGAACACGGTCATCGCCTCGGCGGCACGGGCCACGGCCGTCCGCCAGCGAGCGCGGAACAGGAAGAGGACAGCCGAGATCAGGGTGCCTGAATGGGCGATCCCGACCCAGAACACGAAGTCGGTGATGTAGATGCCCCACAGAATCGGGTGCTCGTAGCCCGCGACCCCGAGGCCGGTCCTGGCTTGGTAGAGAAAGGCGAAGAGTCCGACCAGCGCCGCCAATAGCGCGAGCAGCACACCCCCGTACCACATGGGGCCGGGGGCGCGGAGCGTGCGCAGGATGTCGTCGTTGATTTTCGCGAAACTCATGACACGGTGTATCGATCGGGGCCCGGTCAGGCGTCGGGCGTGACTTTCTTCAGATAGGTCACCGCCGACCGCGTGTTGACCTCGGCGAGTGCGTGGTAGCCGCGGGCGTCGTTACTCAGCTGTGACACCCGGCTCCCCGGGTCATTCAAGTCCCCGAACACGATGGCCTGGGCCGGGCAGCTCTGCTCGCACGCTGTGGTCACGTCGCCGTCCTGCACGGACCGGTTTTCGTCCCGCGCGGTCTCTTTTCCGGCTTGGATGCGTTGCACACAGAAGGTGCATTTCTCCATGACGCCGTCGCTGCGACCGGTGACGTCCGGGTTGAGCTGCAAATTGAGCGGCGCCTCGAATTCCGGAAGGGACCAGTTGAAGCGGCGCACCTTGTACGGACAGTTGTTCGCACAATAACGGGTGCCGACGCAGCGGTTGTAGACCTGCGCGTTCAGGCCTTCGTCCGTGTGGTAGGTGGCGAAGACAGGACAGACCGTCTCGCAGGGCGCGTGGTCGCAGTGCTGGCACAGCATCGGGAGGAATCGGTTGTCCGGTCCGTCGCCGCCGGCGCCCGACTCCTCGAAGCGCTCGATACGCAGCCACGACATGGTGCGGCCGCGCCGCATACGGTCGGCGCCCATCACCGGGACGTTGTTCTCGGCATAACACGCGGCCACGCAGGCGTTGCATCCATTGCACGCGTCGAGGTCGATGGACATGCCCCAGCGATGCACCGGGTGCTCGTGGTCTTCGTGCAGGCTGAAGTGCGCCTCTTCCGGATGGACGTCGCCGGCCACCAGGGCCGCGAGAGACACCGATTGGGCCATCTCGCGACCCTCCTGGTCGAAGGCGCGCTGCAGCCGTGGAATTGGCCGGGCGAGATCGCGGGCGGTCAGGTCGACGCCGGTGCCGGTCCATTGCACCCCACCCGAACCGGTCTCCGGCTCGGCTGAGAGCAGCGCAATCGGGTTCACCCCTCGACCATCCGCGTAGCGTCCGAAGTGGGTGTGGCCCTGTCCGATCGCCATCGCCACTACTCCGTTGGCCAGATGAGGGTTGATGAGGACGCTCGCGTCCACCTGCCCATGGTCTGACTCGACCGCGACGAGCTGCCCTTCTTCGGCGCCGATGGCGTTCGCCGTCTCGGCCGTCATTTCGATCCCGGTGCCCCAGGTGGTCTTGAGTAACGGTTCCGGAATTTCCTGGAGCCAGGGACGATTCGCCCCTCGACCGTCGAAGAAGTGCAGCGATGGGTAGGCGACCAAGACGTGTGACCGTGATGACGGGCTTGGCGGCGACAGTGCCCCAGCCAGATCGGTCTCGAAGACCCCAGGCCGGAGCTCCACCGCGACCGGCGCGACTGCGACGGTCGTGCCGCCTCGACGTAATGCGTCGGCCCAGTAGGACTCGAAATCGGGTTCCTCGGCCGCGGTCTCGGCTTCGACGTCGGTCGCGTCCGTCACCGGTTCCGGCACCGGCTGCATGGCCTCCCATGTGTCACGGAGATACCGGTAGAACCCGCCCCGCCTCGGAAAATTGGCCGCGGTATTGCCCCCCAGCGCTCGCCCCACCGCGATCATCAGGTCGCCGGCATGGCGGGTGTCGAAGACCGGCTGCATGGTTGGCTGCAGGAGTCCGTAGACCCCACGCTGTGGATTGCTGTCGCCCCACGATTCGAGAGGCGTGTGCGTGGGAAGCAGGAGATCGGAGTGCCTGGTCGTCTCGTCCGGCAGGCTCGACAGGCTGATGACGAACGGCACGTCGGCTAGCGCCCCCGCGAAGTCGGCCTCGCCCGGCATCGAGAAAACCGGATTCACGTTGTAGATGACCGCGAGCTCGACCGCACCGCTGCGCATCGACTCTCCGAGTGCCCGCATGTCGGCGTAAGTGGACGCATCGAGGGTCGAGGCCGCGCCGAAGTCGACGGTGGAACCAATGTTGCCTGCGACATAGTTGAGCAGTGTGACCGCCGACTGTGCCGCCGTCGCATTGGTTCCGGACACACCGACGCCTCCGCCCACCGCGAGACTGCGTCCCGGACCGCGTGCCGGGTCCGAGAACTCTCGGGCCAGTGTGCGAATGGTGTCGGCTGACAGCCCGGACGTGGCCGCAACACGCTCAGGTGAGGTGGACGCGACCAGGGCGGCGATCTGTGCCTGTGTCTCCAGGGGCACCCCTTGCGCGCGTTGTTCGCCGATGATGGTCTGGACCATGGCCGCGGCCACTAGACCCTCGGTCTCTGGAGACACCGCGTGCCACTCGTCGGCGCTGGCCCCGGTCATGGAGAGACGTGGTTCGATCTGCACGAACCGCGCCTTCTCGCCGTTGCGGACACGGCGTTGTCCGGCGTGATCACGTGCGTAACCGACGGGAGAACTGAACGTTTCGAGGAAGTCCGCGCCGAACGAGATGAGACAGTCGGCGTTCGCGAAGTCGTAACGCGGCACCTCCGCACGTCCGAAGAGTTGCTGATTGGACTCACGGATCGCCTCGTAGGCGAACGGCTCGTAGCGGATCCAGCGGGCCCCGCCGAGGGCCTCCACCCAGGCCGACGTCAGTGCGGCCATCGTGCCGGTCAGTGGGGGCGTGATGACCACGATCCGGTCCCCGCGGCCCGCGTCTCGAAGCGTCTGTACCCGGTCAATCAATTCCTGCTGGGCATCGTCCCAGGGCAACGTCTCCAACACGCTCTGGCCCGCGGCCGCGTTGGTGACCCGTCGGCGTTGCGGTCCGGGAATCCGGTCCGGGTTGTACAGGCCCTGCAGCGATGACTGTCCGCGGACGCACAGCCCACCCCGGTTGACAGGGTGCTCCGGGTTGCCCTCCACCTTCACTGCGCGACCTTCACGGGTTCGTACCAGCGTGCCGCATCCGGCCGGGCATTCGCCGCACACACTGGCATACCAGGTGGCGACACCCGGAATGACGTCCTCAGGGGGGGTGACGAACGGGATGATCTTTTCCGGCGGTACCGGCGAACAGGCGGAGATCGCCATGGCGGGTCCGGCGCTGCCTAGGACCTTCAGGAACGTTCGCCGTTCGACGACCTCGACAAGCGATGAGTTGTCCTGCTTCACGCGACCCTTCCCCCGAACAGTTGCGCCCGACGCTGGTGCCACGGGTCCGTGGACCCGGCAGATGGCTTGTGGCCGGCGCGGCGACTTAATAGTGGCATGCGAGACAATCGCGGCTGGCCTCGCGTTCCTTGTGGCAATCGAGACACCAACCCATACTGAGCGACTCGACCTGCACGGCCGCTTCCATAGCGGCCACGTTCCCGTGGCAGTCGGCGCAGCTGACGCCGGCTCGGATGTGCGGTTTGTGCGAGAACCGCACGTGGTCCGGCAAGTCATGGACCCTGAGCCAGGGGATCGGTTCCTTGTTGTCCCAGTACTCCAGCACTTTGACGATTTCTGGCTGTTCGCTGAGCACCGTTTGGTGGCATCCGGCACACCGTTGTACCGACGGAATGCCGGCGACTGGTCCGCGGCGCGCGTACGCGTGGCAGAACTGACAGTCGATCCCGACTTCGGTCACGTGGTGCGCGTGACTGAAGTCGATAGGCTGCGCCATCGGGTCGACCGGCCCTGGATCCGTCTCGATCTCGGCGCTGGCTCCCGGTGCGTCCGGCGCCACCGGCTGCGCACCGAACAGCGTGTATGCCCCGGTGCCGAGAAACAGGGCCAACGCACACGTCAGCGTGAGCGTGGCCGGCCGGGCGTTCTTCGGGCGCACAGTCATTCGCTTCGCGAGAAAGGGTGGTCTGCGTGCGGCGGCGTCGTATCTAGCGGTCTGGGCCCACGGGGCCGTATCCGTAGGCCGAGTCAGGACACGGTAAGTTGGGCGGGTACCCCTGTGCGGACAAGGACGCGATCATACCGAACCGCGACGGTCTCGCCAAGTCCACTTTCTTGCGGATCGGACGATCGGGCGTTGACCACTCCGCGACCCCTCGGGTAAAGTGAGCGCTCAAGCTGCATCCGTAGCGCGTCGAAGTCTTGGATAGGTGCGCATTAGTCTGGGTGCGGGGGAGGACACAGAAGAGATGCGTAACGCATTCCGCCCACGTTTTTCACTCACGCTCGTGGCACTGCTGGTGGCTGGATTGGCCATCTGGAGCGTTGGCGCGACCGCCCGTCAGAGCGGTATGCCCGACGGCGTCATTGCCGGCACCGTGAGCGGTGACAATGGTCCCGAGGCCGGGGTTTGGGTCATCGCCGAGACCGAAGAGCTCGAGACGAAGTTCGCCAAGATCGTCGTCACCGATGACAGTGGCCGTTTCGTGTTGCCGCAGATGCCCGAGGCGTCCTACGACGTCTGGGTACGAGGCTACGGCCTCGTCGATTCCGAGAAGGTCACGCTGTCGACAGGGCAGGAGGACGTGGCCTTGACCGCCGCGATTGCACCGACGCCGCGTGACGCCGCGCAGTACTACCCCGGCAACTATTGGTATTCACTGATTGAACCCCCGGCCTCGAGTGAATTCCCGGGCACTGGGAACGACGGCAACGGTATCAATCCGGCCATGCGCAGCCAGTCGCAGTGGGTCGACAATATGAAGCAGGGCTGCCAGCTGTGTCATCAGCTTGGTAACACCGCCACGCGGGTCGTGCAGCACCGGGACGAGTTCGACTCAACCGTGGCTGCCTGGGATCACCGGGTGCAGACCGGGCAGCGCGGCAACCAGATGAGCGGCGCGATGAACCGGTTCGGTCGCGAGCCGGCGCTTGAGATGTTCGCCGACTGGACCGACCGCATTGCCTCCGGCGCCATCCCCGAGGCACCACCGCGTCCCGATGGTCTCGAGCAGAACGTCGTCGTCACATTGTGGGACTGGGGGCAGGACACGTCCTTCATCCATGACGAGATTGTGACCGACAAGCGGAATCCGGAGATGAACGGCTACGGGCCGGTCTACGGGGTGTCGGCCGGGCATGGCACCATCACGATGGTGGACCCGGTGGCGAACTCGGCCGTCGAGCTGACCATTCCGGTACGACCGGATCCCGAGACGATGCCGACTCGGTTCCCGGACGTGCAAACGGCCTCCTACTACTGGGGAGACCAGGAACTGTGGGGCGTCGGGGCCAACGAGCGGTCCGATCCGCACAACCCGATGATGGATCACGAGGGCCGGGTCTGGATGACATCGACGGTGCGTCAGTTCCAGAACCCCGACTGGTGCAGAGAGGGGTCGGACAATCCCTACGCTCAGTATTATTCCGTGGGGCGCACGGGCCGGCACGCTTCGTACTATGACCCGGACGGCGAAAAGTTCGTGCTCGTGGACACTTGCTACGGCACGCACCACCTCCAGTTCGGCGAGGACGAGGACGACACCCTCTGGTTTAGCGGTGACGGGAACGTCGTCGGCTGGCTGAATACGGCCGTCTACGACAGCACCGGTGACGAGCAGTTCGCTCAGGGATGGTGTCCCACCGTGCTCGATACCAACGGCGATGGGAAGATCACGAAACCGTGGAACGAGCCAAGGGCCGAGGAATCGGACGCGTCGCTGGACACGCGCGTGTCCGGATTCGGGTATGGCATCATCGCGCATCCGACTGACGGCTCCGCGTGGATCAGCCGGACCAGGCCATTCCCGGGGGCGATCGTGCGGCTCGATCGTGGAGACAACCCGCCCGAGACGTGTATCGCGGAGATGTACCAGCCACCGTCGATCGAAAACTCGAGTGTCGACCCGGCCACAACCGGCTTCTCGCCGCGTGGCATCGATGTGGACCGCAACGGCGTTATTTGGGCCGCGCTCTCCGGTAGCAGTCACATGGCCAGCTTCGATCGCAGTAAGTGCGCCGTGACCAATGGCCCCACGGCTACCGGACAGCACTGCGCCGAAGGGTGGACGCTGTATCCGATGCCGGGGCCGAAGATGGCCGGGGTAGAGGGCGACGTCGGCGCCGACTTTCACTATTACAGCTGGGTCGATCAGTACAACACCCTCGGGATGGGCGAGAACATCCCCGTCGCCAACGGGTCGACGTCTGACTCGCTACTCGCGCTGGACCCGGAGAGTGGTGAATGGGTCGTGCTGCGGGTGCCGTATCCGCAGGCGTTCTATTCGCGCGGTCTCGACGGTCGGATCGATGATGCGTCCACCGGTTGGAAAGGACGCGGGCTGTGGGCCAACTACGGCTCCAACTACATTTGGCACACTGAAGGCGGGAAGGGCACGAAGAGCAAGATCGTCCACTTCCAGCTGCGGCCTGATCCGCTCGCGCGGTAGGGCGGAGGTAGTTCAGCAGCAGGCTGACGTCAGCCTGCTGCACCATTGCTTGGGCGCCGGGGACCGTACGCTCCCGGCGCCCAATTTGCTTCTGCCCTCTCCGTCGCTCGTCACGCTCATCGCGCCGGTCGACAGGCAGCGGCGTTTGCGCCACGACATCAGGGCACGGCGGGAAGCCACGTCAGGCGGGTGTGTCCGGCCGGGACTTCGATATCGGTGGCAGACACCTCAACGGCACCCCGTTGTGCGGTGAGGTCGTAGCGACCGCCCGGGAGAATGAACACCCGAGGCGTCGCGTCGCCGTCGTTGGTCGGAGCGAATTCTGCGCGTCCTATACCGCCGTGCAGGAAGGCGCCGACCCGCCAGGTCCGGTCAGGGCCGATCCACGCTGCTGGAGGTTGCACCAAGAGGGCCCCGAAGCCCGGCTGCACGTTGATGATCTCTCGGTGCTGTCCCGCCTCGTCGGAATATTGGAGCACCGACCGCTGTTCCGCCCAGGTGATCGCAATGACACCGTTCGCGTCTCGGCTGGCGACCTGCAGATCGTAGAAGCCGGCCGGGACCTCGGCGTGGGACCAGCCGTCGGTGTCCGGTTCGGCCGTCACGGCCGTCTCGCGCGACGTGGCTGCATAGACCGAAATCCGACAGTCAGCGGTCACGTCCTGGAGTCCGTCGAAGACTCTGACGAGTAGCTCGACGGTGCCAGGCTCCTGGCCGGAGGCCCAACCAGGGGACAGTGCCAAGAGGCACAGACACACGCCGAGCGAGCTGCGAGCTGAACGCGTGGTCATGAGAATGCGTCATAGTACAAGAGACCTGCTCAATCTGACCAGGGAGACCGGTGTGTCCTTCAGGGTCCGGAAGACGACCGTGTGACAGAGCCAGATACACCAGACGCCCAACGCGAGCGTGGCACATTCGATCCCATGGAAGTGTTTCTTGTCCCGGCGGGCGAGACGAGCTACGAGCTCTACTGCGAACCACCCGACATGGACCACGCAGGCGTGACCGGCCGCCTGTTTCGCCGCGTTCGCGAGTCGCTGGCGCCTGACACGGACGCCCCCCAGAAGCGGCGTTCGGAACTCACCGACGCGCCACGATCCGAGAGCTGGGTCGCCCGCTTGCGCGCGAGCGTCGTGCGCGGCATGGCAGAGTGGGTGGCCGAGCAGCGTCTCCTCTGGCACCTACGGCATCAGGATACGGCGACCCTCGTGTTTCCGGACGATATTGATGCTGGCCGCGCGCGGTCGATTGTCCACACCACCCTCCGTCGCGATCGCGATCACCATCGCTTCTGGATGGTGGTGGATGGGCTGGTGACCGCGGTCTTCGGCCCCTTGTTTTTCTTCGTGCCCGGGCCCAATCTCATTTCCTGGTATTTCGCCGCCAAGACGACCGGGCACTGGTTCGCGTTTCAGGGTGCCCGGCGTGGGGTCGATCTTGTGAGCTGGTCTGAGCGTCCAAGCGAGCCGCTCACCGCGGTGCGCGCAGCCCTGAGACTGCCCGCGACTGAGCGGCATCGCCGACTCGGTGAACTCGCCGCCGAACTGCAACTCGTCCATCTGGCCACCTTGATCTAGCGAACGGGCTGCTATTCGTGAGACACACCACGGGTGTCGACCTTCGGTGGCTTGTTCGGGGCCGCCGGAGCGCATGCTATACTGCGCCGATTTGAAGCTCAGCGAAGTGGCCGAGCGCCTAGCGTGCAGGCTCGACGGCGATGGTGAGGTCGATGTCCATCGGCTGACCGGGATCGATGTTGCGCAACCCGGGGACCTCACCTTTCTTACCAGTTCCCGCTATGTGAGCGCGCTGCGTTCGACCCGTGCGACGGCGGTGATCCTGGGTGAGGACGCCGAGGCCGCACCGTGTCCGATGTTGCGCACCGCGACGCCATCTCTCGCGGTGGCGCGTGCGGTCGGATTGTTTGGCAACGAGATCAGACCCGCTCCCGGTGTGGACCCGGCGACGAGCATCGCCCCGGACGTGAGCCTCGGGGAGGGTGTGTCGATCGGCCCGTTCGTGTCGATCGGGTCCGGCGCGTCGGTGGGCTCACGGACGATCGTGCACCCCGGCGTGCACATCGGCCCGGGCGCCGCCATCGGCGCCGACTGTGTCATCCATTCGCATGTGGCCGTGCGGGAGCGGGTGGTTATCGGGGATCGGGTCATCGTGCAAAACGCGGCGGTGATAGGGAGCGACGGGTACGGGTTCGCCCAGCGGCCCGACGGCACCCACGAGAAAATCCCGCAGCTCGGCGATGTCGTGCTCGAGGCGGATGTGGAGATTGGCGCCCACGTGGCCATCGATCGTCCCGCGATCGGTGAAACTCGGATCCGCGCGGGTGCCAAGATTGATAATCTCGTTCAGATTGGGCACGGCGTTCGGGTCGGGCGTAACACGTTGCTGGCGGCGCAGGTGGGCATTGCGGGCAGCACCACCGTCGAAGACTCAGTCGTGCTGGCTGGGCAGGTTGGGGTCAACTCACACGTGACCATCGGCGAAGGGACCCGTGCCACGGGGCAGACAGGGATTACCAACTCGGTCCCGTCAGGCTCCTTCATTTCGGGCTTGCCCGCCATCGACAATCGAGCGTGGCGAAAGGCGGCGGCGTCCTTCCAGATGCTGCCGGCATTGCGAAAGAAGGTGGCCGCGCTGGAACGCCGCCTGGCCGAGCTCGAGACCCATCGATCATCCACTGAATAACCGCGACCGCTCATCACATCGGCACACTACGCCCATGTCTCGCGCTGTCGCTGTCGTCGCCCTCTGCCTCGGCGCACTGGTCGTGAACTCTTCGGGGGTGGTCGCCCAGACCAGTAGCGCCGCCTCCACCGCGGCTCAGACACCGCCGAGCCCAGGGTTCCTGACCAATTACCGATTCCACCTGAACGCCCTGCGCCTCAATTCAGACAACGACAATTTCGTCTGGGATACAGACTTTGGCGGAGACCTGGATGTGTTCGACCTCCGGTACTTTCGGGGGAACCTACTGGTCAACGTCGAGACCATTTTTGGTCGCCAGATTCGGGCCATCGACCCCAATCAGGGTAACTACACGGTGGACTTGTCCGCGTGGTGGCGCACTGTCATCCCCGATGCTGAACTGGGCTTGACTTTTCACCACGTGTCACGCCATCTGAGCGACCGCGACAAGGACTTTGCGATCGCATGGAACATGCTGGGGTTCCAGTTCACCACTCCGCTGGTCGTGGCTGGATGGGACTTCGACATCGGGTATCGTCTGCTCAAGACGGTCCGACGCTCGTTCGTGGACTACACCGGGGAAATGGGTGGGAGCATTCGGGCCGACCGAACCTTGAATCGTCGCGTATCGCTTATCGCCGGGGGGGAGGTGACGTTGGTGTCCGTGGACGGCACCGAGCGTGACCGTAGGGACCAGTTCGGCGGCCGGATCGAGATTGGCGCACGATTCCCCGGGCGCGCTGGTGCCGGCGAGGTGTTTCTCTCGCGGGAACGACGCATCGACGCCGACCTTTTTGATCTGGAACCCACCTCGTTCACCATGGTCGGGTTCAGGTTCCTGAGCAAGTAGGTCTCCAGGCGGGGCGTCCATGTGGCGGCGTTGCTGCGTCGGTCATATCCCGCCTGGGTATTCCTTTGACGGGGCTGCGCCCCGAATCCCACGCGGCCGCGGAGTTTTACCGCCGGGTCCGGGATCAGCCACGCGCCCGCTTTTCCCTGGGTGCTGGGTTCAGGCACTTCGCTAGCCCAGGCGCCCGCCCGGCGGCTCCACTCGTAGCTATGCGATAATTTGATCATGCGTCCCATCATGCGTCTCGCGTCGGGTCGGCTTCCGTGGGTCTGCGCGGTCTCAGCTGTGGCCGGGATGGTCGTCTTCTCGGCCACGGTGGAGACGGCGGTCAGGCCGCCGAAATTCGACTACGAAATTCACAAGCTCGACAATGGATTGACGGTGGTCTTGTCCGAGGACCACTCGACTCCGATTGTGCGTTCGGAGCTGGTGTATCACGTCGGGTCCAAGAACGAGCGGCCGGGGCGCACCGGGTTTGCGCATCTGTTCGAGCATCTGATGTTCAAGGGGTCCCACAATGTGTTGTCAGACTCGCACTTGACGCTGATCTCGCGGGTCGGGGGAGACGGCAACGCCTATACGACGGAGGACGCGACGACCTACGTCGAGACGGTGCCGTCACAGTATCTCCCACTGATTCTCTGGCTCGAGGCGGATCGGATGGCCACGCTGCGCATCGACAAGGAGACGTTCGAGTCGGAACGTCAGGTGGTCAAGGAGGAGCGTCGCTGGCGGTACGAGGATACGCCGTTCGGACTCCTCTCCGAGATCATGTACGACCAGGCGTATTCGGTTCATCCCTACAAGCACACGCCGATTGGGAGCATGGCTGACCTTGAGGCGGCGTCGGTGGACGACGTCCAGGAGTTCTTCGACACCTACTACGTGCCGGAGAATGCCACGCTGGTGCTGGTGGGCGACTTCGAGTCGAGCGAAGCGCTGGCCTTAGTGAAGCAGTACTTCGATCGGGTGCCGAAAGCCGCCCATCCGGTGCCACGCGACATTCCGCGCGAGCCGCCACAGACCGGTGAACGACGCATCACGCTGACTCAGACCGAAAACTGGCCGCTCCCGGCCGTGATTGTGGCGCACCATATCACCTACGATGGGCACCCTGATGCCTATCCGCTGCACATCGCTGTGAAGGTGCTGTCTGACGGACAGAGCTCGCGGATCTTCCAGCGGCTCGTGTATGACGATCAGCTCGCGGTCTCGGCGTTCGGGCAGGGCACCATCATCGACGACCCGAACCTGTTCTACGCCGTATCCCTGGTGCAGCCGGGTCGTACGCCGGTCGAGTCCGAGCAGGCGCTGATTGACCAGCTCGACCGGTTGAAGAATGAATTCATCACCGACCGGGAACTGCAGCAGGCCAAGAATCAGTTCGCGCGCGACTATGTCTTTACCCGAGCTACGGTCGAGCAGAAGGCCAGCCATCTGTCCCATGCGGCCGTCATCCATGACGACATCACGACCGCGGACGCCGAGTTCGACATCTTCATGAACATTACGAAGGAGGACGTGCAACGGGTTGCGCGGACCTATTTCACCAAGGAGAACCGGCTCGTGTTGACGATCCAGCCGCCGGCACCAGCTGGTCGGTCGTTCCTGAGACCGGGAGACGAGGAATGACACGCGGATGGGGCGGTTGGGCCGTGGTGGTGCTGGCGCTGGGGTGCGCGACTGCGTCCGCCCAACAACCGCTCGATTGGCCGCGTGAAAGTCCGCCGCCGCCGCTGCCGGCCCGGCAGGTGCACTTCCCGCCGTATGAGATCCGGACGCTGTCTAATGGCTTGCAGGTCGTGGTGGTGATGCACCACGAGCAGCCGGCTGTCAATTTGCGGCTGATGGTCGGGGCCGGCGCCGCGTCCGATCCCATTGGCAAGAAAGGCGTGGCCGCGCTCGTGGGCCAGTTGCTCGACCAGGGCACCGCGACACGGACGGCAACCGAGATCGCCGAAGCCATCGACTATGTCGGCGGGGTGCTCAGCGTGGGAGCCGGGACGGATCTGAGTTTCGTCAACGTGCTCGTCATGCGCGACAGCTTCGACTTCGCGGTCGATCTGTTGGCCGAGATCACCAGGACGCCATCATTCGAACTGGCTGAAATCGAGCGCCAGCGCCAGCAGGTGCTGTCGGGCATCCAGGTCAGCCTCGATGATCCGGCCTATCTGGCCGGCGTGGTGTTTAGTCGGTTGGTCTATGGGGAGCATCCGTACGGCATGC
The DNA here is from genome assembly GCA_002712885.1 of Acidobacteriota bacterium. Lineage (GTDB taxonomy): Bacteria > Acidobacteriota > Vicinamibacteria > Vicinamibacterales > UBA8438 > UBA8438. The sequence continues at coordinate 95,878 of PAUN01000021.1, read as the reverse complement.
CGCACAACGGTACGCGGCAGTCCGTCCTGAGTATCTCGCAGGAGGATCTTCAGGACTTCCACATGGCTCACTATGCGCCCAACAACGCTCTGGTGGCGATTGTGGGTGACGTCGCGGCGGAAGAGGCGTTTGCGTCGGTGGAGCGGGTGTTCAGCGACTGGGAGCGTCGACCGCTGCCACCGTCGCCCAGCACGGAACTGCCCGAGCCCATCCGTCGTGTCGTCGTTGTCGACAAACCCGGCTCAGTGCAGACGGCGATTCGGGTCGGACACGTGGCGTTGCCCCGCGACAGCCCGGATCACCTGACGTTCGACGTCGCGCTGAAGATTCTGGGTGGCGAAGGGGGGAACCGGCTCGGCAGCGTGCTTCGCACCGAACGGTCGCTGACCTATGCCGCCTCGGCCGATGTGGCAAGCCGTCGGTTTGGTGGCGACTTCATGGCGAAGACCGACACCCGATCCGATGCCACCGCCGAAGCGCTACGACTCATGGTCGAAGAGGTCTCGCGTCTGCGGCGCGAGCGGGTCTCGCGCCGTGAACTAGAAAATGCGCAGGCGTATCTGTCGGGCACGTTCCCGTTGACGATCGAGGCGCCGAACGCGATCGCCGCGCAGGTGCTCGAGTCGCTCCTATATGGTCTCGACCTCGACGATTTGCCGAGGTATCCGCAGCGGATCAACGCGGTGACGGTCGACGACATCCAGCGCGTGTCGCGCGAGTATCTCCAGCCGCAACGGTTGTCGGTCGTGCTGGTCGGCGAGGCGGCAACGTTCATGGGTGATCTGGCCGGGGTCGGGTTCGGAGATGTGGAGGTGCTGTCAGTTGCCGACCTTGAGCGGTTTCTCGGATCAGGCACGGCCCAAGCCGTCTTCGACTCTCCCCTGTTGGCTCCCTGACACTCGCGCACCGCCGTCGACATGCGGCGCGCAAGGGCTTCTTTAGCAACCAGACGTCGCATGGCTGCCACCCCATGGGGCCAGGTCATGCAGACGGCCTTTCTATGACACCTGGCATGAAGGTGATGCTGTCGTGCGGGGAACCGTCGGGCGACCTGTATGCCGGCGCGCTGACCTCCGAGATTCGACGGCTCGAGCCGAACGCCGAGGTATTCGGCCTGGGAGGCGCGTGTCTTGCGTCGGCCGGCGGGCGGTTGGTGGCCGACTACCGGGGGCTGGCCGTCACCGGCCTGACGGAGGTGCTGCCGGCGCTTCCGCGGCTGTGGACGACGTATCGCCGTCTGGTGCGGATCGCTGGTGAGGAACGTCCGGACGTTCTCGTGGCGATTGACTATTCGGGGTTCAACTTTCGGCTCTGTCGCGCGGTCGCGGCGCTCGGCATCCCGGTGGTGTACTACGTGAGCCCTCAAGTGTGGGCCTGGCGCCGGGGCCGGCTCCGGGCGATGCAGCGGTTTGTGACCCGTGCGCTGGTGATTTTTCCGTTCGAGGAGCGACTCTATCGCGACCACGCGATTCCGGTCACGTTTGTGGGACACCCGCTGTTCGATCTGGCGGCACCCACCGTCCTTCGGGGCCCATTTCGACAAGAACACGGGCTCGACCCCCAGGCCCCGACGGTCGCGGTGCTTCCGGGCAGCCGGTCGAACGAGGTGCGCCTCATTCTGCCCGACCTGGTGTGCGCGGCGGAGCGTATCGCGCACGCGGTGCCGACGGTGCAGTTCGTCGTGGCTCGCGCGCCGCACGTGACGGACGCCCTGCTTGAGCCACTTCGCGCGCTGGAAGCGGTCACCTCGCGACCGGCGTGTGTCGTCGAAGGACGGACGAACGACGTGCTGGCCGCCGCCGACGTCGTGCTGACGGCGTCCGGCACCGCGACTGTGCAAACCGCCATCCACGGCCGGCCGATGGTTGTGGTTTACCGCCTATCGCCGTTGACCTATCTGTTGGGTCGGCGTTTCGTGCGCGTGGATGCGTTCGGGATGGTGAACCTGGTGGCCGAGCGGAAGATCGTCCCCGAGTTTCTGCAGGAGGACTTCACGCCGGAAGTGGTGGCGGCCGAGGCGGTGCGGTTTCTCACCGATGAGGCGCATGCCGCACGAACGCGGGCCGATCTACGGGAGGTTCGTGAGAAGCTCGGCGGGCCAGGCGCCAGCCGTCGCGCCGCTGAACAAGTGTTGGCGGTGGCCGCCGAGGGTCGAGGTTGCGGGTAATGATGACGGCTCGCCAGGAAATCCTAGAACAGGCGGCCGATGGGGCTGGTCCCCGAGGTCAGGGAGTAGGCACCCAGGCTGATGACGGTTGTCGCGAGGCTGACGGTCACGAATGTGCTAAATAAGATGGCGGCGCCGACGTGCAATCCGCGAGATTAGACCCGCGCGGTAACGGCGTAGTCGTCAGGGTGTTTGACGAGGCCGACTGGATTGACTCGCGGAAGCTCTAGATCCGATTAGATACCGGTTGCTCAACTATGGTTCCGCCATGACCCAGAACGGATCATGTAGTGACGCCGCTGCCAGCACGCGCCGCCGATGGACCCGGGTCGGGGTGGTGCTCATGGCAGGGTCGCTGCCTCTGTGGCTCGTGCTGCTGGGGGTGCCGTTTCTGCCCTTGAGCGTCGCCGCACGCGGCGTCGTGGCCACCAGTGTCGTCATCGTCGCCGAGGTCGCGTTCTGGGGCGGCGCGGTCATCGCGGGGCCGGAGGCAGCCAGGCGCATGCAATCGTGGTGGCGCCGTTCAGTGTCCGACGGTTGAGCCGCGGCGTGGGTCACTGCCGCAATACAATGGGGAGTTGACGACCTGGGGCGATTGCTTCCCGTTCGTCACGGTCGGGTTTGTTGGTTATGGAAGTTGTTTAGGGGTCGGAATGCGGACGGAACGAGTAACGGGAGTTGTCTGTCTGATCTGGCTGGCGACCGCGATGGCCGGAGTCTTCGCGCAGACGAACACCGGCGAGATCAGCGGTCTGGTCGTCGACACCAGCGGCGGCGTCCTTCCGGGTGCGACGGTGCGCGCGAGTCATCCGACTAGCGGCTTCGCGATTGAGCGGGTGACCGACGCCGAGGGACGCTTCTTTCTACCAGCCCTCCAGACCGGCAACTGGGACGTGACCGCCGAGTTGCCCGGTTTCCGGCGTGCGACACAAACCGGCGTCGTGCTCGAACTCGGCCGCACCATTCAGTTGGAATTTACTCTCTCGCTCGGGGCCATGAGCGAGGAAGTGACCGTCAGGGTGTCCACGCCCTTGTTGCAGACGACCACCGCGGAGGTCAGCGATGTCATTGAGACGCGGGAGGTCGAGCAGATCCCGTTGAACGGCCGTCAGTTTCTCCAGTTGGCTCAGCTCAGTGACGCAGTGGTCATCCCGCCCGGCGGGACGAGGGGCGGGGCGTTGCAGCAAGCGGGACCGCTGCCCAATGTCGGCGGGCAGCGAGCCGGCCACAACATCTATCTGCTCGACGGCTTCAAAGTGACCGACGAGTTGTTCAACAACCTGGTCATCAATCCCTCGATCGATTCCATCCAGGAGTTCAAGATTCAGAAGTCGCAGTACCCAGCGGAATTTGGTGGGAAGGCGTCGGCACTCATCAACGTCGCGACAAAGGCGGGGGCGAATCGATTCCACGGCAGCGTCTTCGAATTCATCCGCGACGACCGATTCGATGCGTACAATTTCTTCGACGACCGGAGCCAGCCGGTGCCCCCCCTCGACCAGCAGCAATACGGCGGGTCACTGGGCGGACCGATCGTCACGGATCGGACGTTCTTCTTTCTGAGCTACGAGCGCCAGGATACGCGGCGCTCGCTGACCAGTACGTTCTCGGTGCCTGACGCGGCCACGCGCGGCGGTGACTTCTCAGGCTGGGATCCGATTTGTGATCCCAGCACCATCAACCGCGCGACCGGAGCGTGCACGCCGTTTGCCGGAAACCAGATTCCCGCCGACCGGCTCGACCCGCTCGCCCTGACGTTTCTGGGGAACGTGCCGTTGCCCAACGGCGAGGGACAGTTCCAGAACTTGACGTCGGCCGAGTCGCAAGACAAGGACGTTCACCAGTTCAGTCTGCGCGTCGACCATCGGCTGACTGAGCGGGATCAACTGTTTGTCCGGTTTAGCAGCTTCGATGCCGACGAGGTGCAGCCGTTCGGCACCAGCGTGTTGCAAGAAACGCTGGTGCCCGGCTTCGGGCGCACGCTCGACACCACGGCTCGCAACCTGGGGATCAGTCATACGCGCACGATCGGCGTCAACATGCTCAACGAGCTTCGGTTCGGTTTCATGAGGGTGAATGGAGGGCAAAGGAGCGTCAATGTCGGCTCTGACTTCGCTACTCAGGTCGGCCTGCTGGGGGTGAGCACTAATCCGCGCGACACCGGGTTTCCGCAGATTTCAACTGCCGGGCTGTTCAGCACGATGGGAGACCCCACCACCTTCGTGTCGCGAGACAACGAACACTTTGAGCTCTATGACAACTTTCTGATCGACCGTGGTGCTCATCGGCTGAAGTTCGGCGGCTATCTGTTTCACCTGCGTTTCCGTCCTGTCAACGCCGACACCGCACGTGGCGCGTTCAGCTACACCGGCCAATGGACCGGCAACGCGCTGGGCGACTTTCTACTCGGTTTCCCGACGTCGGCCCGGTCCGGGGTTGGGGGTGGTGACGAGAATGCGCGCACGACGTGGCTGCACCTGTATGCACAGGACGACTGGCGCGCGAGAGACAACCTGTCCATCAATTATGGTGTGCGCTACGAGTACAACTCACACATGAAGGATGTCGACAACCGGTTGTCGACGATCGATTTTTCGGTGCCGGGCGGGCGGTACGTCATCGCCAGCGACGACGCGGGCAACATCTCGCCGGAGGCGGAGGCGATGCTGCCGTTGATCCCGATTCCCTGGGTGACGTCCGCCGAAGCCGGCTGGGACCGGAGTCTGCTGCGACCAAGCAAGCTGCGGCTGGCGCCACGACTTGGTTTCGCTCTGTCCCTTGACCGCGAGCGGCCAACCGTCATTCGCGGCGGCTACGGCGTATTCCTCAACCAATGGGCCTACAGCGTGCAGACGGCGTTCACGCGGAACTTGCCGTTTTTTTCATTGAAACAGGTCGATGCCCCGTCGGACCAGTTGGTGCCCACCTTGCGGACCAATGACATCCTCGCCGGCGATGCCGCTGGCAACCTTGGCGGGACGATCATGGACAACAACTACCAGGTCGAATACACCCAGACCTGGAGCGGCGGACTCCAGATCGAGGCATTGCCGCAGACGATGTTTGAAGTCGCCTATATGGGGTCGTACACCATTGGGGCCGACAATTCGACGATTCGCAACGTGCCGGTGCCGGGGCCCGGTCCGATAAACGAGCGGCGACCGATTCCGCAGCTGAGCGCGGTTCGTGCGATCCGATTCGATGGCACATCGATCTACCACGCTGTGACGCTCAAGGCCGAGCGGCGGTTCAACGGGCGCTTCTCGTTCAACACCGCCTATACGTTGTCGCAGTCTCGCGACGACGCGTCGAGTCCGGGGGCCACGGCATTCGAAGCGAATGTGCCGCAGGACGTTCGCAACATCTTTCCTGGGGAGGAGGCGCTCTCGAGCTTCCATCACCGACACCAATTCGTGGCCAGCGGAAGCTACCACTTGCCGTTCTTCGAAGGCGCTGGCGGGGCGGCCCAAGCCCTGGGGGCCGGGTGGCGGGTCAATGTCATCGCCACGTTGCAGTCGGGAGCGCCGTTTACCGTCAATCTCGGCCAGGATGTCGCAAACATCGGTTCTGGTCCGGCCCAGCGTCCAAACCAGATCGGCGATCCGACCCTGCCGGCAAGCCAGCGCTCGGCAGAGCAGTGGTTCAACACCGCTGTCTTCACGCAGCCGGACCTATTCATGTTCGGGTCTGCGCTGCGCAACAGCGTGTTCGCGCCAGGCCTGGCCGTGGTCGATCTGTCGATCCAGAAGGACTGGCCGATCGGCGACGATGATCGCTTTGAGGTGCGCTGGGAGATCTTCAACCTCTTAAATCGGGCGAACTTCGATGTGCCGAATCGGATCTTCGGGACCCCGAACTTCGGTCGCATCTTTAGCGCCCAGAATGCCAGAGAAATGCAATTCGGCCTCCGCTACTCCTTTTAGGTCGCCTGGCGGTGTTGCGCCCCGAACCCCACGCGACCGCTCCGCAGGGACCCCAAGTGCCTCACTCCGCGGCCACAGGGCGCGCATTGTCGCGCAGCCTTCGCCTTCCCATCATGCATTTTCTCAGGAGACACCCGCCTCGGACGCCGAGTGCTCGTTGACCTTGCCGGCGCCTGGCGTTGCTTCCACGGTTGTAGGGCACTAGAGTTCGGGTCTTACCATGGTGACCGCTGAATCGGTTAAGACGCGTGCGCGGGAGCTCGGCTTCGACCTGTGTGGTGTCGCGTCGGTCGAGGACCATCCACGGCTGCCGTTCTTTCGGGATTGGATCGACCGGGGCTATGCCGGAGAGATGGGCTATCTGGCTCGCACGGCTGAGCGCCGGGCCGACGTGCGGGTCCTCATGCCGTCGGTCCGTTCGGTCGTGGTACTTGGGACGCTGTACAACACCGACCGTCCGTACTCGACCGAGGTCCGTGACCCCGGCGAAGCGCTGATTTCGCGGTACGCGTGGGGCGACGACTATCACGATGTGCTGGGGGCGCGCACCGATGCACTCAGTCAGTGGATGGTACAAGTCCATGGCGCGCCGTTGGAGACCAGGGTGTACGTGGACACCGGTCCGGTACAGGAAAAGCTCTACGCCGAGCAGGCGGGGCTGGGGTGGGTCGGGAAGAACACCTGCCTCATCAGTCCAGAGCTTGGGTCGTGGGTCTTTCTTTCCGAGATCCTCTGCAGCGCCGGACTCGCGACCGACGAGCCCGGGTTCGATCAGTGTGGCACGTGCACGTTGTGCTTAGACGCCTGCCCGACTGAGGCGTTTCCGGAGCCGGGAGTGCTCGACGCGACCCGGTGCTTGTCCTATCTCACCATCGAAACCAAAGCGGCCATTCCCGTGGTCGAACGTCCCGGGTTGAGCAACCACATCTACGGGTGTGACGTCTGCCAGGATGTCTGCCCGTACAACCACGGGGCGCCGGTGACCGACGATCCGGTTTGGCAACCGCGCGTAGCGCTCGACCGTCCGCGTCTGGCCGAGCTGTGGACACGGTCAGACGGTCAATTGCGCAACGCCATCCGTCGTGGCGCGATGACGCGGGTGCGGGTGAAGCGGCTGCGGCGAAACATGGCGGTGGCGCTGGGCAATAGGGGCACAGCCGAGGCGGCGGCCGCGCTGAAACCGGCGCTCGCCGAGACGGTCGGCACCGAGTCGGTCGATGAGCCGCTGGTCGCCGAGCACGTCGCCTGGGCTCGTGCGCGGTTGGGTGCACGCTGAGGCCCCGGGGCCAGGGCCCTGAGCTCGTCCCTCTCGCGCGCTCTTCTACACTGGCCAGCGCGATCTGTTAAGATGGGACCGTGCGGCGACGGCGGCCCTCGGGAGCGACCTGGTCAGCCCACGACACGACCATGACCAAGGTTGGAAACGGGACTTCGTTGGCGCCGACGCTGCTGCTCTCGATGCCGCAGCTCTGCGACCCTAATTTCAAACAGACCGTGGTGCTGTTGTGCGAACACGGCGCTGACGGAGCGTTTGGGCTGGTTCTGAATCGTCAGACCGATACGCCAGCCTCGTCGGTGGTGCGGCTCACCCCTCCGGTCGACAGCGACAACGGACTACAGCTCTGGATCGGCGGCCCGGTCGAGCCGGAGCGCGGTTGGATACTGATGGGACGGGAGCCGGACGCGGCGGAATCGGTTGAGGTGTGCGACGGGCTCTATCTGTCGACGTCGCCAGAGCTTCTTCGGCGGTTGCTGAGCGACCAGCCACCGAACCGTACGCGGCTGTTGACGGGCTATGCCGGCTGGGGTGCCGGCCAGCTCGATGAAGAGCTGTCGTCCTCGTCGTGGCTTATTGCCGATGTGGAACTCGACCTGATCTTCGACACCCAGTCGACCGAAATGTGGGAAACCGCCATCCGGCGCCTCGGCGCTGAACCCTCCATGCTCCAAATGGGCCGCGGCGTCCACTAGGTTCCTTGGCGAGGCGTCCGTCTGGCGGCGTTGCTACGCCGTCCTCGTCCTCGATGATGCGCACCGTCTCGTGCGCGCTCTCCTCGACACGGTCCACGCAGAGGATATTGGCACCCTCGGTCTGCGCCGACAACCGGGTGGCGATCGCCGTGGCTAGCGCATCCTGGAGCCCGAACAGATCGGCGAAGCTGCCGTCGACTTTCACCGAATCGATCCGATTCCCGGAGACGGCGTCGACGAGCTCGGCGGTCACCCGGACACGGTTGCCCAATCGCTGGTAGGCGCCCCGCACGACCCAGCGTGCGTCGCGAAATCGGCTCACCTGGCCGCTCAAGTCCGCCGCCACCGCCTCCGCGAGGCCGTCACCGATCCATGCGTCATCGGCGCCGCCGGACACGTTGCGGAATGTCTCGACCGCGACCGTGTGGGCGACGCGCGGGTCCGGCTGCGCGTACGACGGCCGCCCCGGGCCGGCCAAGACCCAGCCGCCGAGAGCGACCGCCGCAATCGTCCTTCGTACTCGACTCAAAACCGTTCACTCCAAGGGGAAACCGCCGCGGAGAGACAAACTTGGGAGTGTGTCCTCGACTGTTGTTCCTTGACTGTGCGTCGTCAATTTAATCCGGACCAGTGAGCCTGTTTCACAAGAGAGACTTCTTGCCGGTTCGCCGCCCGAGCGGCTCCCCTCGAAAGGGTCATCGTAGCTCTGACACGGGACACGTGCGCCGAGCGTTCAGGGCGCGGATCGGGTATCGTTCGGCCGAGATGATGCGCGCGAGCGACGGGAATGCGGCGGCGTGCGGGAACGACGGACCGGCGAGATGGTCGCCGTCTACCCGGGCCGCGGTGGCCGGGCGGGCTACGCTGGCCACGGTCGCCAAGGTGGCAACGCTGACCGCTGGGTGCACCGTGCTGTCTGGCGCCTGGACCGGGTCCGTGGCGATCGCGCAGCCTGGCGACGACGCACTGCGCACGGAGCTGTCCGCCCTCGCAGCGCTGGCCGGAGAACCGCGATTCGTCAGCGCGGGCGGGGTGACCCGTGATGAGACGCCGCTGCTCACGCTCGAGAACGGTGCGTCGTTTGACCCCGAGGATACACATCGCCGGCTGGTCCTTGTCGGGGGCCTTGACGGAGACACTCGCAGCACACGGATTGTGCTTGACGCGGTACGGTGGTTCAAGACGTCGGCGCCAGACAACGCTCGGGCCAGCTGGACCCTCAGCGCACTGCCTTTGGCGCATCCGGGGAGGACCGGTCCGCAACCTCCGCATCGCTTTCCACCGGTCGAGGGCTTCTTCGACGCACCTGACAGGCCGGAGATTCACTACACGTGGCGCTGGGTGACTTATCAGGCGCCCGACCTTGTCGTTGTGGTCAGCGCCGGCAACGGCTTTCGCGCGCGTCCGGGAGCGGAGGCCGACGAGGCGCGGCCGGGCGGCGCGCTGGCGCGGGCTCTGGCTGTACGCGGCACCGAGTCTGGTCTCGGTCCGGTCGAGACGATCCACGTGACGGCGAGCGAGTCCGACGGCGCGGCCGTGATAGGTCTGTTGCGCGACCGGCTCGCGCAGGTTGCCCGTCAGTCGCCGCTGCATGAGGCCATCACCGAACGGGTGACGCGTGACCCGCTTCCGATCGCGCGTCTGTTCGCCCAACGCTATCCCGGGAGTGTTGGCATGAGCTACATCCCGGCCGTGGCCTGGGTACACACGCTGAAGCTGGCTGACGTGACTGGGGATGCGTCCTGGCGGGACAAGGTGCTCGGTCAGGTTCGTCCCTGGCTGCGGGGCGAGCAACCATTGGTCGGCGAGACGGTCCGTTTCGCGTCCCTCGCCGGCGCGATGGTCTTCGCCGAGATCGCCAAACTGGCGGGCGATGACGGCGAGGCGGCGTCCCGTCTGGCGGACGCGGCGGTTGCCCTTGGCGCGGCTGAGACGTCTCCAGGGGTGCCGGAGCACGGCTCTGGGTGGACCGACGACATGTTCCTCGGGACGGTTGTCGCCGCCCGTGCGCTCGACGCCGCGGGTCTTGCCGCGGCGACCCGTCTGATTACCAACTACGCCCGTCGCCTGCAGCAGCCGGGCGGCGTGTTCCACCACGCCCCCGATGCCCCGGTGGCGTGGGGCCGGGGCAACGGCTTTGCCGCGCTGGGGCTGGCCGAAGTCCTCACCGGTCTACCTGATGACCACCCGGACCGGCGGGCTCTCCTAGACATCTATCGCCGCCAGATGGTCGCCATGCGGCGGTACCAGGCGCCGGACGGGATGTGGTCGCAGGTCGTGGATATGCCCGGCAGCTATCGCGAGGCGAGTGTGACGGCGCTCACGTTGACCGCGATGGCCAGGGGCATCCGACACGGGTGGCTGGATCCGTCGTACCGGCCTGTGGTCGAGCGCGCTTGGCGGGCGCTCCTGGCCCACGTCCGGATCGACGGCACGCTCGTGGACGTCTGCATTAGTACCGGCGCCGGACCGACGCGTCGCTACTATCTCGACCGTACCGCCGTCAATGGCGCCGACGATCGCGGGGGCGCGCTTATCCTTGGGGCTGCGCTCGAGGTCCATGCGCTTGACTGACCGCGACAGGTTCTACCGCACTCATCGGTGCGCGAACGGCCAGAGCGCCGAGAACGAGGACGAGACGAAAGGAGCCCTTCGATGACCCGAACCGTCGACTGGTACTACCACCGGAATGGTTGAACGAGTTGCGCGCGAGCCGCCAGGTTCATGGAGGCCAACCGTGTTCGTATCGCCGAGACCGTTTCGGCGAGCAGAAAGTTACAGGAGATGGATGCCAGGGCGCTGTTGGCGGAGGCCTCGACCCTCATCGTGGCCAAAGGGAAGAAGGTCGACCGCTTTTCGGTGAGCGGTAGCGTCTCGGCCGATGCCGTCGGAGCCATGCTTGGTCCTACCGGCAATCTCAGGGCGCCACTGATTCGAGCGGGAAGGACCGTATTGGTCGGCTTCAACGAAGAGATGCTGACCGAGGCGCTCCTCTGACGCGGCCCCTCACGTCTTGTCGGTGAGCTGGTTGTTGCGCATGGACCGCATGGAACGGTGCACCGTCTTGGTCCGGTGCTGTTCTTCGATTCGGACCAGTTCGTCCCGTTTCTGCTGCAGGTGGGTCCCTTCTTCCTTGAGTCCCTTGTAGTGCTCGACGCGTGGGCGACTGAGTTGTCCGGCGTCGACTGCGGACCGGACGGCGCAGCCCGGCTCCTCGCCGTGCGCGCAGTCGCGAAAGCGGCAATCGGATGCCAGAGTGTCGATATCGTCGAACGCGTCGTCGAGCGCCTGTGCGCTATCCCAGAGCTGCAGCTCGCGCATGCCCGGAGTGTCGATCAACAGGCCGCCGCCGGGCATCATGATCAGTTCTCGTTGCGTGGTGGTGTGACGGCCGCGGCCGTCCTTCGGCCGGACCGTGCGGGTCCGCTGACGGTCGACGCCGAGGAGCCGGTTGATGATGGTCGACTTCCCGACTCCGGACGATCCGATCAACGCGATGGTGTGACCTCGGGTCAGGTAATGTCTCAATGGGTCGATCCCGTCGTCCTCGAGGCAGCTGATGACGTGGAGGGGGGCGCCGGCCGCAATCGACGCGGTGTCCGTGCGGGCAGCCTCGAGGTCCGGGCAGGTGTCCGCCTTGTTCAGGATGATGACGGCCGAGGCGCCGCTTTCCCGAATGGCCACTAGGTAGCGCTCGATCCGTCGCACATTGAAATCGTTGTCGAGGCCGCAGACAAGGAAGATTGTGTCGATGTTGGCGGCGACGAGCTGACGCCGGGTGGTTTCCCCGGGCGCCTTCCGAGAGAACGATGTCCGCCGAGGGAGAACCGCCTCGATGGTGGCCTTTTGCTCGGACTGATTGGGCTTGATGGCCACCCAGTCGCCGACGACCGGTCTGTTCTCCGGGATGTCGCCCTGGTGGCGGAGTCGGCCGGACACTTCCGCCATCAGTTCACCGTCTGGGCCGGTCAGTTGGTAGAGGTAGTTGTGCGCCACGGCCACCCGGGCCGCGTGTAATCCTTGTGCCGCGTGGGTCTGGAACGGCCCGGCGAGATCGACGTGCCAGCCGAGGGTGTCGAGGTCGACGAGGCCGTTGCCATCGTCAGCAGGTCGGGTCATGGGGAGAAAGACCAGGGGACACGTTGTCTCTTCTTACCACAAGGGCTTCTCGTGGGTCACGCGCCATTCAGGTACACTGGCGAGATGTTGCCACATTACAGACGCAGGCGTGGTCGGGGGCGGTGCATCACCGTATTGACAATGCTGGGACTCTTCGTGATCCAGCATCCCCGGGCTGCCGAGGCTCAGGGCGACAGCGACTACGCCGCGCAGGGCGAATGGCGCCAGTTTGGAGGGCCGGGTCGGGATTTTCAGGTCGAGGCGAGCGGTCTGGCCGAGAACTGGCCGGAGAGTGGGCCCACGCAGGTGTGGAGCCGTCCACTGGGGCCGGGTCATTCCTCGGTCATCGTCGACAACGGACGCCTGTTCACGATGTATCGCCCGGGCGCCGAGGGGGAGCCGTGGGCGAATGAGGAAACGGTGGTCGCGCTCGACGCGGCCACCGGAGTCACGGTGTGGGAGTATACGTACCCTTCGGCACCGTTGAATTTTCGCTTCGGCGCCGGTCCGCACGCCAGCCCGTTGGTCGTCCGGGAGCGGGTCTTCACGACCGGTACCAACAAGCAGCTGCACGCCTTCGACAAACGTACCGGCGAGGTGTTGTGGTCGCACGATCTGGTGACTGATTTCGGTGCCCCACCCACGCTGGTCCGGCCGGCCGTGAAGGCGGGCTACGGGACGAGCCCGACCGCCCACGAGCACCTCGTCATCGTCACCGCGGGTGGGTCCGACCAGTCGGTCATGGCGTTCCGCCAGGACGATGGGACATTGGTGTGGCGGAGCGGCCAGTTCCTGATCGCACCCGCCACTCCAATTCTGGTGGATGTGGACGGTCAGACCCAGCTCATTGTCTACGGCGGCCAGACCATCAATGGCCTCGACCCGGACACGGGCGACGTGTTGTGGACCCACGGGCACGAGACCCAGGGCGACATGAACAACAGCACGCCGGTCTGGGGTGATGACAACGTGCTGTTCATGACTGCCGCCTATAACAGCGGCAGCCGTGCCATCCGGCTGACACGGGATGGTGCAGGCACGCAGGTCGAGGAGCTGTACTACACCAACGGGCTGAAAGCGATGTTCGGCAACGTGTTGCGGCTTGGCGACTACGTCTATGGGAGCAGCGGCGATTTCGGCCCGACGTTCCAGGTGGCGCTCAACGTGACCACCGGCGAGGAGGTCTGGCGCCTCCGAGGATACGGTCGGTCTAGCTTTGTGCATGCCGACGGGAAGGCCATCATGCTTACGGAGGACGGGCAGCTGGTGCTTGCCCGGTTGTCGCCGGATGGGATGACCGTGCTCGCGTCGGCCGAGCTGTTGGAGACGACAGCGTGGACCGCTCCCACGTTGGTGGGCACCCGGCTGTACGTGCGTGATCGGGCCCAGATCATGGCGCTCGATCTGGGCGGGTGATCCCAGACTCCTTCGTCGCGTCTTGTCCTCCCCACCACGAGCGCCGCCCGAAGATGGCAAGGTTCTCTTGATTAGTGTCCTTGGCGTTCGGTCGTGTCGCGGGTCACGCTGGTCACGCTGCCCAGCAGATATTGCAGCGTAATCCGGTCGCCCGGCTCCAAGTTTTGGTCGACGGCCTCGGGGCCGACCCGTGCCATCTGGAGCACCCCATCCTCTTCATCGGCGTCGATGAAGAAGACGTCCCAAGAAATCTGTCCGTGGATGCTGAGGGGCTGCACTTTCTTGAGGATGCCGGCCCGGCTGCCTTTGAGCATGCCCGGATCTTACTCGCAACCGCCCCGGTCATAACGGTAAGGTTTGGTGCCCCGGCTCTTGGCCGACCTCCTCGTCGCACATGAGGTTGTGCAGGCTGACTCCGAGCAGGCGGACCGGGCGGCCGCCTGCCTCGGTGCCGTCGACCAGTCGCAGCGCGCGGGCGGCCAGGCGATCGGCGTCCCGCGTCGCCGGTCGTTCGCTGTGGCTCCGCGTGATGGTAGTGAAGTCCGAATATCGGACCTTGACGGTGACGGTCCGGGCGCACAGTGTCTTGCGTCCGAGCCAGTCGGCGCCGCGTCGCGCCATCCGGTCCACCTCGGTCCGAATCGTGTCGAGGTTCGTGAGGTCTTCGGCGTAGGTATTCTCCGAGCCGGATGACTTGGCTGATCGGTTTGGGGTGACCGGCCGGTCGTCGATCCCCTCGGCGAGCCGATGCAACCAGTCGGCCTGACTCCCTACAGTGCTCCGCAACACGTCAACCGGGACGGCGCGCACGTCAACGAGCTGGGTGATGCCGGCGGCGCGGAGCCGTCTGGCGGTGACGGGGCCGACCCCCCACAGCGCCTCGACCGGCAGTTGCTGGAGAAAGGCCTCCACGCGTTGCGTTGGGATGACGGTTAGTCCATCTGGCTTGTCCCAGTCCGACGCAATCTTGGCCAGGAACTTGTTGGGCGCGGCGCCGGCCGAGACGGTCAAATGCGTCTCGGCGTGGACCCAGCGCTTGAGTCGTTTCGCCACCGTCGTGGCCAACGGTTCACCCCACCGGTTCTCCGTGACATCCAGATACGCCTCGTCAAGCGACAGCGGCTCGACTAGAGGCGTCACGGATCGGTACATCTCGAAGATCTGCGACGAGACCGTGCGGTAACGGCCGAAGTCAGGTTTCACGATGATCAGCTCCGGACACAAGCGAACCGCCTTGGTCATCGACATGGCGGATCGCACCCCGAAGGTGCGTGCTTCATAGCTGGCGGCGGCGACCACTCCGCGGCCTTCCGGACGACCGCCCACCGCGACCGGCTTGCCCCGGATGGTCGGGTTATCCCGTTGCTCGACCGACGTGTAAAACGCGTCCATATCGAGGTGCAAGATACGCCGGCCAGGTGTAGCCATGGCGAAAGTCTAATACGGTACAATCGAGGCGCTCACGTCGCCGCCGGTGATCAGGTCCCTGGCCACGCATGCCGCTGCGCGAGGCACCGTACGCTCGATCTCGACAGATTCGGGGAATGATGGCGGACGACACACCGCAGCAGATCAAGAAAAAAGGATTCGCGACACCGGGCGCCTGGGCCGAGGCACGCACCCTCGTACGGACGCATCGGGATAGGCTCATCCTTGGCATGGTGCTGATGCTGATCAGCCGCGGGGCCGGATTTGTGGTGCCCGCCATGTCTGGTTACGTCATCGACGATGTGATCGGCAATGGACAGTCCGACCTGCTTCTGTGGTTCGCGCTGGGGGCGGTAGCCGCCACCCTGGTGCAGGCCAGCACCGGGTTCGCGCTGTCGCAGGTGCTCGGCGTGGCCGCGCAGCGCGCCATTACCGAGATGCGGAAGCGGGTGCAACGTCACGTCACCCGACTGCCGGTCAGCTATTTCGATTCGACCAAGACCGGTGTCCTGATCTCGCGAGTGATGACGGATGCGGAGGGCATCCGCAACCTGGTGGGAACTGGGCTCGCCCAACTCGTCGGCGGCTTCTTGACCGCGACGGTCGGCCTGGTCGCGTTGTTCTACCTCAACTGGCGGTTGACCGTCGTGACCCTGATTATCCTGGTCCTGTTTGGCCTGGTCATGACCATCATGTTCAAGAAGTTGCGCCCGTTGTTCCGCGAACGGGGGAAGATCAACGCGGAGGTGACCGGCCGATTGGGCGAGACCCTGAGCGGCGTGCGGATCATCAAGGCCTACAGCGTCGAGAAGCGAGAGCAACTGGTGTTCGCTAAGGGCGCGCATCGGTTGTTGCGCAACGTGGCGCAAACCGTGACCGGGGTGTCGGCCAGCACGTCGGCGGCCTCGCTCGCTATCGGCATGATCGGCGCGCTGATGATCTTGATGGGCGGCCGCGCCATCATTGCCGGCGACTGGACGGTGGGCGCGATGCTGCAGTACATGGTGTTCACCGGGGTGGTCGTGGCGCCCGTCATCTCTATTGCCTCGATCGGGACCCAGATCACCGAGGCGTTCGCGGGCTTGGATCGGATCCGGGAGATTCTGGGCACATCGACCGAACTCGATGAGGATGCGTCACGAGCGCCGATCGAGGAACTACGCGGGGACGTTGCGCTCGACGGGGTGACCTTCGCGTACAACGAGGGTGAGTCGGTGCTGCGGAATGTGTCGCTGTCGGCGCCGGCCGGCACGACGACTGCGTTGGTCGGGTCAAGCGGCTCCGGCAAGAGCACACTGGTCAGTCTGGTCATGGCGTTCAACCGGCCGCAGGAAGGGCGGGTACTGGTGGACGGTCGTGACCTCTCGACCCTGAAACTTGCCGATTTTCGGCGTCAATTGGGCGTCGTGCTCCAGGAGAATTTTCTATTCGACGGCTCCGTTGCCTCAAATATCAGCTTTGCGCGACGCCACGCGACCCGGGCTGAGGTCGAGGAGGTCAGTCGCATTGCACACGCCGCCGAATTCATTCGGGGGTTCCCGGAGGGATACGACACCATCGTCGGGGAGCGCGGCATCAAGCTGTCCGGGGGGCAGCGGCAACGGGTCGCCATCGCGCGGGCAATCCTGGCCGATCCCCGCATTCTGATTCTCGACGAGGCGACGTCGAGTCTCGACAGCGAGAGTGAGTCGTTGATTCAAGACGGGTTGCGCGCCCTTCGGCGGGGCCGCACGACCTTTGTCATCGCCCACCGTCTGTCCACGATTCAGAGCGCGGACCAGATCCTGGTGCTCGAGCACGGGCAGATTGTCGAGCGCGGCACCCACGCCGAGCTACTGGCGGCGGAGGGCAGATATCGGGAGCTCTACGACACGCAGTACCGGTTCGAAGAAGACCGCTTCATCAACCCCGGCGAGGACTTCACGCCGGAACCGGAGCCGGTGGAGATGCCAAAGGTGCGGAGCTGACCACTAGCAGCCGGTCTCTTCCCCCGCGGTCGTTCGGGCGGTGGGGTACAGTAGACCCATGGACAGGCGCCGCCGCGTCGGTATTTTGATGACGGCACTGGCGACCGCCGGCGCGCTCATGGCGGTCACAGGCCTCGCGGGTGGGGCTCAGGGCACCGGCACCATCACCGGTGTGGTGACCATGAATGACCCGCCGCCACCGAGCACGCTGGCGGCGACCGCGGACCAAACGGTGTGCGGTGACACCGCGCCCAACGAGACCATCGTCGCGGATTCCGATGGACACGTGGCGAACGCGGTGGTCAGGGTGACCGGCTTGGCCTGGCCCGATGACGGGCCTCCACCGACGATAAACAATGTCGACTGCCGGTTCGTGCCGCATGTCCAAATCGCGAGAACCCGGAGCCAGCTCGAAATCACGAGCGCCGACGACACGCTGCACTCAACGCACGCCTACGACGACCGAAATCGTACGGATTTCAACATCGCGATGCCGTTCGCCGGCATGAATGTCACCCGGCCGTTGCGCCGGCCCGGCGCGGTGCGGATCGAGTGCGACTCCCACACCTGGATGCGCGGTTGGGTAGTGGTCAGCAACGACCGGGGCGTCGTCAGCATGCCAGACGGCATGTTCACGATTGAGAACGTGCCGGCCGGCACCCACGAGGTGACGATCTGGCACGAGACGTTGGGCGCTCAGCCGCGATCGGTCACGGTCGCCGCCGGCGAGACGACGATGGTGGAGTTCACGCTCCAGTAGCACCCAGTCCCCGCTCAGGGGTGGGCTATCCGGCTTTGTCTGCTTTCCACTGCATTCCGGCATCCAGAATCTGTTGCAGCAACGCTTCGTACGGCACACCGTCGTGGTGGGCCGACTCGGCGAAGTCTTCGCCGTAGGCGAGCTGAGGATTCGCGTTCGCCTCCAGCACCCACGGCTGCCCGTCGGCGTCCAGCCGGATGTCGATCCGGCCGTACCCGTTCATTTGCAGCGAGTGAAACGTGCGGGTGGCGAGATGCTGCAGATACTCGGCCATGCCGCGACGCGGCAGGCGAGCCCGGCCACAGCGGATGCCGTGTTTCTGCTGATAGGACCCACTCCACTTGACCCGTTCGGTGGCGATGCGGTGCAGGTCTCGCGGCATGTCGGTGAACTTCATCTCCCAGACCGGGAATGCGCGCAGGCGGTCATTCCCGAGGACCCCCACATATAGCTCGCGTCCCTCGATGTACTGCTCGACGATGGCGTCGGTGCCGAGGCCGTCGTGGACATACGTCACACGTTCCGTGAGTTTGGCGTCGTTGGTGACCACCGAGGCTTGTGAGATGCCGTAGGAGGCATCCTGGGTCAGGGACTTCACTATGAGTGGGTAGGTGAGGCGGCTCGGTCGACGGGCCGGACGACCCACCGGCACGATGGTGAACGCCGGAATCGGAATGCCATCGTAGGTCAGGACCTTTTTTGCCAGCGCCTTGTCGCGCGACAAAATCATGCCGCGCGGGTTGCAGCCGGTATAGCGCAACCGCAGGAGTTCGAGGTGACTCACCACGTTCTGGTCGAACGTGCCGACTTCGTGAAATGCCTCCATCAAGTTGAAGGCGAGGTGTGGCCTCACCTCCGCCATCGCCTCGGTGATGACCTCCAGGGTGTCGTCCAGCCCGACGATGTAGACGTCGTGTCCCATCGCGGCCAGCGTGTTCGTGACGTCATACTCGGTCTTCCAACTGGCATTGACCACGTCAACGCCGCGGACGTCGTCAGGGGGGACCAGATACTCGTGTAGGAGGGCGAGCACGCGACGCTTCTTCACACTCACTCCCGGGTGAGGGCCCCCGGCGCGGTTGCCACCGGTGGCGAATCTGACATGCAGTAAACTGGTTCGCCGTCGGACACGATGCGGGACCCGGTTGGACAACCCTGGGCCGTGCCGCACCGCGCATGCTCGGGCGACCGTGACTGTATCGTATTTTCCTGGCTCTGACGTCCTGTTGATTTTTGTTTTCTGGAAGATCTGAATGGCTCACCAATACGTCTACACCATGCACCGTCTCGGCAAGTCCTACGGGCCGGGGCAGGAGGTGCTGAAAGACATCTCTTTGTCCTTCCTGCCGGGCGCCAAGATCGGTGTGCTCGGACTCAACGGGGCCGGCAAGAGCACTCTGTTGAAGATCATGGCCGGCCAGCTGACCGATTTTACCGGCGAGGCGTTCCTCTCCGACGGGTTGACGGTTGGCTACCTGCCGCAGGAGCCACAGTTAAATCCCGCCAAGACTGTTCGGGGCAACGTCGAGGAAGGCGTGGCCGACCACAAGGGACTGTTGAAGGCCTACGACGAAGTGGTCGTCAGTTTCAACTATGGCCTCAGCGGCGACGAGCTCCAGGAGGCGATGGACGAACAAGGTCGCCTGCAGGACAAGATCGAGGCGGTAGGCGCCTGGGACCTTGACTCACGGGTCGACATGGCCATGGATACCCTACGGCTTCCACCGCCGCGTTCGTCGGTCGAGAACCTGTCGGGTGGCGAGCGGCGCCGAGTGGCGCTGTGCCGGCTGATGCTGCAGTCTCCAGACCTGCTGTTGCTGGATGAGCCGACGAACCACCTGGACGCGGAGAGTGTTGGCTGGCTCGAGCGGCACCTGCAGCAATACAAGGGCACGGTGGTGGCGATCACGCACGACCGCTACTTCCTCGACAACGTGGCCGGTTGGATCCTCGAGCTCGATCGCGGTGAGGGCATTCCGTGGGAGGGGAACTACTCCTCCTGGCTCGACCAGAAACAGAAGCGACTCGGGGTCGAGCAGAAGCAGGCTGGCAAGCGCCAACGAACCTTGCAGCGCGAACTGGAGTGGATTCAGATGTCCCCACGGGCTCGTCAGGCCAAGGGAAAGGCGCGGCTCAACGCCTACGAGGAACTGTTGAATCAGGACGTGGCCGCGAAGATCGAGACGGTCGAGATTTACATCCCACCCGGTCCCCGTCTCGGTGCCGCGGTTGTCGAAGTCAAGAACATCCGGAAAGGCTACGGCGAGCGGTGTCTCATTCAGGATCTGAGTTTCACGTTGCCGCCAGCCGGCATCGTCGGGGTCATCGGCGCCAACGGCGCCGGCAAGACCACGATGTTCCGGATGATCGCCGGTGCAGAGACCCCGGACGCCGGCACCCTCACGCTTGGAGACTCCGTCAAGCTGGGCCATGTCGACCAGAGCCGCGAGCTGGACCCGGAGAAGACCGTCTGGGAGGTGATCTCCGAAGGCGAGGAGGAGATCAGCCTGGGGCATCGGACGGTCGCCTCACGCGCCTACTGTTCCTGGTTCAACTTCAAGGGGCGAGACCAGCAACGGAAGGTCAGCGAGCTGTCCGGCGGCGAGCGGAACCGTGTGCATCTCGCCACGCTGCTCAAGACCGGCGCCAACGTGTTGTTGCTCGACGAGCCGACGAACGACCTCGACGTCGACACCCTGCGCGCGCTCGAAGACGCCTTGCTGGAGTTTGCCGGCTGTGTCGTCGTCATCAGCCACGACCGCTGGTTCCTCGACCGCATCGCCACGCACATCCTGGCCTTCGAGGGCGATAGCCAGGTCGTATGGTTCCAGGGCAACTACCAGGATTATGCGGCCGACCGTCGCCGCCGGCTTGGCTCGGCCGCCGACCGTCCGCATCGAATCAAGTACCGCCGCCTCGTGCGCGCCTAGTTTTCCTGGCGAGGCGTCCGTCTGGCGGCGTTGCTTCGTCGGTCACAGACCGCCTGTCTGCTCCCTCCTCGCGCTTTGCCAGACGAACGCCTCGCCAGGAAAACGGGGGTGGGTCCGGGGAGCGTTTGGCTTCGTTGCTTTCCCTCGTCAGCCTCGCGGACGCGGTGTGGGGCACTCGGGGTCCCCGCTAGGGCGTCTCGCGTCGACGTGAAGCCTCTGGCATCAAACGGGCATTGAAGAGGTCGTGTCGTCATTCGTAGCAGCGGGTCTCGAGACCCGCCCCGGGGGGGCGCTCTGAAGACCGGCCGCCGTGCGGCTACGCGATCGCAGCGGGGCCCTTCGTTCGACTCAGGTGTAACGCGATAGCAGCGACGAATAGCACGGCGCCGACCAGGTCGGTTGTCGTCGTCGCGTAAAACAGCAACAACCCACCAGCTACCGCGATCGTCCGTTCGACCATCGTAGCCGCCTGTCGCAGCCACCCACCAAACCCCATCGCCAGCGCCAGGATGCCGACCACGGCGGTCGACACGGTCTTGATGGTGTCCACCAGCGGCGCCTGGAGCAGCACGCCAAGCCCCTCCGGACTCAACGTGAATGCGAACGGTACCAGGAACGCCGGCAAGGTGTACTTCCAGGTCAGCATCATCGTCTTGAACGGGTTGCCGCCGGTGATGGCTGCCGCCGCGAACGGCGACAAGGCCGTCGGTGGACTGACCTCGGACAGCACCGCGTAGTAGAAGATGAACATGTGCGCCGCCGCCTCCGGTACCCCGACCTCGGTCAAGGCTGGCGCGATCATCACCGCCGCGATGATGTAGGAGGCGGTGACCGGCACGGCCAAGCCCAGCATCCAGACTGCCACTGCCGCATAGAACACCGTGAAGAAGACGCTGCCGCCGGCCAGATCCACGATGATGTTCGAAATCTTCAGGCCCAGTCCGGTCAACGTGACGACGCCGACGATCACGCCGGCCGTGGCGGTGGTGGCGACCACCCCGAGCACCGCACGTCCCCCGGTTTCAAGGGCCGTGACGAGCCGCTTCGGTCTCAGGGCGGTTTCGCGCCGGACGAAGCTGAGCGCGATCGCCAGCATCGTGGCCAGAAACACCGCGCGGAAGGGGGTCATGCCTGACACCAGAAAGACGACCATGGCGATGAGGGGCAGAAATTGATAGCCGGATCGTCGGGTCAGTTCTCGGATCGACGGCAGGTCCATGTCGACCGCCTGCGTGCCGAGTCGCCGGGCGTCGGCCTCGATCATCAACACAATGGACAGGTAGTAGAGCACGGCCGGCACGATGGCCATCACGATCACCTGCAGGTAGGTCACCTTCAGGAACTCGGCGATGAGGAAGGCGGCGGCGCCCATGGTGGGCGGCGCCATGATGGCACCGATGCCGCTGGCCGAGAGGATGCCTCCCCCGACCTCCGGCGAGAACCCGGCGCGTCGCAGCATCGGCCAGGCCACGGCCCCGAGGGTCACCGTGGTGGCGACCCCGCTGCCGGACACCGTGCCGAGCAGGAAGCCCGACATGGCGACCGTACGGCCAGGTCCGGCGCCACTCTTGGAGCGGCCGAAGGCGGACATCGTCCAGGTGATGAAGAACTGCCCCGCGCCCGAGTATTGCAGCATGGCGCCGAATATCGTGAACAGGACGATATAGGTGGCGGCCACGTTCAGGGGGACGCCGAAGATGCCCTCCAGGGTCATGTACAGGGTGCCGACCAGCCGTGCCAGCGTATAGCCCCGGTGCGCGAACAGCTCCATGCCGATCAGCTCGAAGTAGGGGCCGTAGTAGCCATACAGCAGAAACGTGACGGCAGTGACGGGGAGAATCCAGCCGACCGTGCGCCGCGTGGCTTCGAGCACGAGTAGGGTGGTGATGGCACCGAAGGCGATGTCGAGTCCGGTAGGAGTCGCCGCCCGACGCACGAACTCTTGGAAGTCGAAGATCGGAAAGGCCAGCACCGCCACCGTGACGGCGGCCAGAGCCCAGTCGAGTGCTGCCACCCGTCCCCGCGACACCGACCGCGCGGGATACAGAATGAACGTCAGGACCAGGGAGATGAGCAGAAAGCTGACGCGATAGATCTGCGCCGGGACGATGCGCACCGTCCAGTAGAGGGCGTACACCGACAATCCCGCGGCCAGCACGGTGACCAGCCGCTCGACGACACCGGTCAGACGTCTGGTCTGGACTTCGGCGTCTGGATCGTCGCGGGGGTCGATCTGCGGGACAGGTGGATTCGCCAGGGAAGGGGCTCCGGGGTCTCGGCTTATTCCGGCCAGGCGTTTTGTTCGCGGTAGTAGCGGATGGCGCCTGCGTGGAACGGCACCGTGGACCCCAGCACGGCGCTCTCGAGAGAAAGCTTGGCCGCCTCCGCATGCACCGCGGCGAGCTGATCGTGATGCTCGAAGAGCGCCTGGGTAATCCGGTATGCCAAGTCCTCGGACATCGCTTCGTGGGCCACCAGCACGTTGGCGACGCCGACCACCTCGGCGTCATCCGCCATGCCAGGGTACGTGATTCTCGGAATCGTCACGCCGTGATACACCGAGTCGCCGTGGTGCTCGTGCAGGAACGGCAGCGTGTCGGCGTTCGACACGAGCTTGACCGTACGTCCCGGGGTCGACGCCAGATCGAGCACCGCGCCGGTGGGGATGCCGCCGCTCCAGAAGAACGCGTCGATCTTGTCGTCCTTGAGCGCGTCGACCGACTCGGAGACGCCGAGGCTCTGTTGGCGAATGTCGGTGCCGGGGCTCAACCCAGCGGCCTCGAGCACGCGCACGGCCGTGATCTCGGTGCCGCTGCCGGGGGCGCCCGTCGACACAACCCGATCGCGGAGATCGGCGACGGTCTCGATACCCTTGCGTTCCAGCGTCACCAGTTGATTCAGGTTGTCGTAGAGCACGGCGATGGCTCGCGCGGGCACCGTGCCGAAGTCGGCGAAGACACCACGACCGGCCGCAGCATCATCGAGCGAGTCCGCCAGCGCGAACGCCAGGTCGGCGCCCTGATTGGCGATGAATTTCAGGTTGTCGACCGTGCCGGCCGTCACTTCTGCCGTCGCCTCGACCCCGTCGATGTGGTCGCTGATGACCTGGGCGACACCGCCGCCGTAGGGATAGTACACGCCCCCCGTGCCGCCGGTGGCGACAGACAAGCGCTGGGTCAAGCCACGGCCACTAGGCGGGGCGCAGGCCGCGACCACGCCGAACAATGCCACGGTGAGGATCGCAGGAAGACCAACACGCTTCATCATCAAATCGCCGCTCCAGATCAATGCGGACCAAGTGCTGAGGGTCCCTATTCTACTCCCGCGCGGTTGCGGGTCCCGCCCGTGGAGGTCATGCCGCTGAGTTCGCGCACTATGATAGTCGGAGATGTGGCGATGTCCTCTCCACGGTTGAGGGACGGACGGCCTCCCGCGGACGCAAGGCCCGTCGATACTTGCTGATGCTGACAGCCATGCTCCGGCGCACGATTTCGGCTCTGGCGCTCACGACTCTTGGCGCGGTCAGTCTGCCGGCCCAGCCGTCATCCGGTCTGCGCTTCGAAGTCACGCTCGATCCATCGTTGCCAGCGCAGCCGGCCGCCCGTCTGCTCGTCGTCCTCGTCGGTGTCGGGGGCGGCTCCAGCGACCGGGTTGAGCCGCGACGCTTCATCGGACGCGCGGGCGGCGGCGCCGTACCCACCCTCGGCGCCGACGCCCCCGCCCTCCGCCCCGGCGCCCTAATCATCGTCGATGCGGACGCCGCTGCGATCTTTCCCCTCGAACGCTTCACTGACTTGCCAGCCGGCGACTATCGGGTGCAGGCGGTTCTCAGTAGCAACCGCGATCTCCGGGCCCCAAATGCACCCGGCAACCTCTACAGCGATTCCGTGCGTGTCACCCTTGGCCCGCCGCGTGCCACTCCCGTTCGTCTGACGCTGACTCGGCGCGTCCCCGACGAGGTTTTGCCGCCGGACACGCCGTTCTTGCGGTTCATCAAGTTCCGGTCCGAACTGCTGTCCGCGTTCCACGGCCGTCCCATCTATCTGCGCGCGGGCGTCATCCTCCCCGAGGGGTACGACCAGGAGATCGACCTCCGCTACCCGCTTCGCGTGCGCATCGGAGGCTACGGAGAGCGCTACACTGAGGTCCAATCGATGATGCGGCCCGGGTCGTCCTTCAGAGCGGCGTGGACCGCGTCCGACGCTCCGCGCATGTTGCTGCTGCATCTCGATGGCGCTGGTCCACTCGGCGACCCGTATCAGGTCAACTCCGCCAACAATGGTCCATTTGGCGACGCCGTGACTCAGGAACTGATCCCGCACATTGAGCGCGAATTCCGTGGGGTTGGTGCGCCCCACGCGCGGGTCCTCGACGGGGCTTCGACTGGCGGCTGGGTCGCACTCGCGCTGCAGATGTTCTATCCAGACGTTTTTAACGGTGCCTGGGCGTCCTGCCCCGATAGCGTCGACTTTCGTGCCTTCCAGCGTGTCGACGTCTATGCCGGCGACAGCGCGTATGTCGACGAGCAGGGCGTCGACCTGCCGAGCGCACGCAACCTCGACGGCAGCGTCCGCTTCACGATGCGTCACGAACTGCGGATGGAAAACGTGCTCGGCGTCGGCGACAGCTGGACGGCCTCTGGCCGACAGTGGGGCGCCTGGAACGCCGCCTATGGACCGCGTGGCGCGGACGGCCGGCCGGTGCCGCTCTGGGATCCGCAGACCGGAAGAATCAACCGGGCCGTGGCTCGCCACTGGGAGCGTTACGACCTTCGCTTACGGCTCGAGCGCGACTGGGACGCGTTGGCGCCCCAGTTACGCGGGAAACTCAACATCTGGGTGGGAGAGATGGACGACTACTTTCTCAACGATGCCGTCCATCTCTTCGACCAGTTTCTCGCGACCAAGCCACCACTCGACGCGCGGTTCGCGTATGGGCCGGACCGGGGCCACTGCTGGACCGGTATCTCCGCCGCGCAGATGATGCGAGAGATGGCGCGGGCCATGGCTCGCTGAGGCGCGTTGCCGTCGCAACCCCCACGCCTCACCGTGGCTCGGCTGGCTCGATCAGCCAGTGCGTGAACCAGCTCCGCATCCGCTCCAATCGGTCCACCAATAGCCAGGGCTCACCTGATCTCGACAATCCATGACTCGACCGGGGATACCGTACCAGTTCGGTCGGAATCTGTCGCTTCTTCAGGGCCATGAACCACTTCTCGCCGTCTCCGATGGGGGTGCGGTAGTCGTTCTCGCTGTGGATAACGAGCGTCGGGGCGGTGACGTTCTCGACATACGTGATCGGCGACAGCCGGTCGTATCGTTCTGGCTGCTCCCATGGCGGGCCCTCGAACGCGAAGTCCAACAACGACTGGGCGTCGGTTGAGCCATACAGGCTGGTCCAGTCGGCGATCGAACGGCTGGTGACGGCGGCGGCGAATCGGTTTGTCGTGGCGGTGAGCCAGTTGGTCATGAAGCCACCATAGCTGCCGCCCGAGACGCCGATTCGATCCGGGTCGATGTCGGGATACGCCTCGAGTGCGATGTCGACACCGGCCAGATAGTCCTCCGCGTCGATCTCACCCCAGCCGGGCGTCGTGGCGTACATGAAGTCGTGGCCGTACCCGGTCGACCCCCGCGGGTTCGTGTACAACACGAAGAAGCCGGCGTTCGACAGCACGTGGAACGTCCTGAAGAACGTGTTGCGATACGCACCGTACGGGCCGCCGTGGATCTTCAGAATCATGGGGTACTGCCGGCCCGCTTCGTACCCGACAGGTTTGATGAGCCAGCCTTCGACCTGGCTGCCGTCCGTGAGCGTCCAGGCGAGCTTTTCGGCCGGTTGGAGGCTGACCTCGGCGAGCCACTCCTCGTTGAACGAGGTGACGGGGCGTTGGCCGCTGCCGTCGCGTCGGTTGACGAACACTTCGGCCGGGGTCACGACGTCAGACGCACTGTAGGCCATGACCAGACCGTCGCTCGAGGCCGAGAGCGATTGCACGTCTCGGTCTCCACTCGTGACCTGGCGAATGAGATCACCGGTGGCGGTCACTTCGTACAGATGCCGGTTCCCCCTGACGCCCGCGAGAAAGCGGACCGCATCGCCGGTGGGTGCCCAGGTCGGCGCGCCGGGCACGAACGGCCAGTCGGACGTCAGGGTCCGCGGGAGCCCACGCACCCTGCCGTCGGCGGTCAGGTCGACCACCCGGACGTCGGTCTCCTCGCCTCGAGCGCGCGTGTGCAGGAACGTGAGCGCGGTGCCGTCCGGGGAGACGTGTGGCGACAACTCGTCGCCTGGGTTCGAGGTCAGAGTGTATGGGTCGCCCGTTTCGCGGTCGATGACGTAGATGTCGGTGGTGAGCTCGTCGCTGTACTCGTCATCCTCGAGCGCGTCGCCAGTGAAATACAGTCGCTGGGCGTCCGGCGACCAGACGAGCTCGCCGACGTCGAACGCCAGGTCTGTGCGCTGGACCGCCGGTCCGCCTGCCGCCGGCACGATAAAGAGCTGCCGCTTGGCGGGCGTCGACGGATGCGGCAACAGCGTCAGTGTGCCGTCGCGCTTGTAGGTCATGGTGGTGATGACGCGCCCGTCAAAACGCTCGGCACTCAGCGTGTTGGTGATGGCATCCGGCGCGATCCAGCCCTGTCGTTCTGTGGCCACACCATCGGTGGCGTCGTGCGGTCGTTTGAGGAAGGCGATCCACTGGTCGTCCGGCGACCAGACCGGGGCGCGGTCGACGCCCTCTATCTGAAAAGCCTCGCCACCCGGGAATGTGACGCGGGCGAACCAGGTGGGGTTGCTGTCCGCAGTTGCATCGCTGGCTGTCTCGCCACGCGGTGACTGGAAGCTCAGGAGGCGGCTATCGGGTGACCAGACGGGTGCGCTGGCCTCGCGTGTCGGGTCGGTAAACCGAAATGGGTCACCGGACGGTTGCCCGCCACTGAGCTCCTGCATCCAGATCTCCCGGTGCCGCCGATTGGCGTCTTCATCGATGGTGGTGACGGTGAAGGCGACCAGTGCGCCGTCCGGCGAGATGGCCACTTCGCCGACACCGATCTCGCGGTAGAAGTCGTCCGGCACCAGTCCGCGATTCTGGGCACCGGCGGACAACGGGGACAGCGCGACGGCGATGACGGCCAGTGCGGCGACCGCGGTACAGGTGTGGCGGTTCAGCATGAAGAGTACTCCTCGATTCGTTGGAAAAGTGTATGCGATCATGACGACATGACTATCCGGAAGCAACGAGCGTTCACCTGCGGCATCGTCGGAGCCGCTGCGGTCGCGTGGGTGGCGCTCGCGCCGACGCCTCTGGTGGGGAGCACGCGCCCGATCCGTGCTCGGCAGGCGATGGTGGTGTCGCAGGACCCACTGGCCTCGCGCGTCGGCGATCAGGTGTTGCGGGACGGGGGCAACGCCGTGGACGCGGCGGTCGCGACTGCGTTTGCGTTGGCGGTCACCTATCCCACGGCCGGCAATATCGGCGGGGGCGGATTTCTGGTCTACCGGCCGGCCGTGGGCGACGCGGTGGCGTATGACTTTCGAGAAACCGCACCGGCCGCGGCTACGTCCACGATGTTCATGCGTGGGGGCGAGTACGACCGGCGCGTGCACCACAACAGCCATCTGGCCGTCGGCGTGCCGGGGACCGTGGCGGGATTGCATCAGGCCTGGTCAGAACACGGGTCGCTGTCGTGGGAGCGTCTGGTTGAGCCGGCGATGACGTTGGCGCGCGAAGGGTTCGTGGTGAGGGACTCTTTGGCTCGCTCATTGGCCGCCGTCCTGCCGCGGATGGTCGACTACCCCGCGTCAGTGGCGCAGTTTTCGAACCAGGGTCAGCCCTACCGGGTCGGCGAGACGCTTCGCCAGCCGGATCTGGCGCGGACACTCTCACGGGTCGCGCTTCAGGGACCGGCCGGGGTCTACACCGGTGAGACGGCCGAACTCCTTGCCGCCGAGATGGCGGCCAACGGCGGCATCATGACCCAGGCCGACTTGGCCGGGTACCGGGCGGTGCGTCGCGCGCCGATGACAGGCACCTACCGCGGTTACGACATCATCTCCATGCCGCCGGTGAGCTCCGGCGGGCTGGCTCTCATCCAGATGCTCAATGTGCTGGAAGGCTATGACTTGGCTGCGTCCGGCAGCGGGTCGGCGGCGACCATCCATCTCATCATCGAGGCGATGCGGCGGGCCTTCGCCGACCGGGCTCAGAATCTGGGCGACCCGGCCTTCAACACCAGCATGCCGATCGATCAATTGATATCGAAGGACTACGCCGCCGAGCTCCGGCTGACCATCGATTCCGACCGGGCCTCGGTGTCGTCACCTGACAGCTTCTCCTGGCCGGTCGAGAGCGAGGAGACGACGCATCTGTCGGTGGTCGATGGCGCGCGCAACGCAGTGTCGCTCACCTACACGTTGGAGCAGGGGTATGGGTCGAAGATCACCGTGCCGGGCGCGGGCTTCCTGCTGAACAATGAGATGGGCGACTTCAATGCGGCCCCCGGGCTGACGACCCAGACGGGGCTGATCGGCACCGGCCCCAACCTGGCTGAGCCTGGGAAGCGGATGCTATCCAGCATGACCCCGACCATCGTGGCGCGCGAGGGTCAATTGGTCATGGTCACCGGCAGCCCCGGTGGTCGGACCATCATCAACACGGTGCTGATGACGATTCTGAACGTGGTCGATTTTGGGATGAACATTCAAGAGGCGGTGGATGCGCCCCGGTTGCATCACCAGTGGCTGCCGGACGAGACACGGTATGAGCGGTGGGGGCTCTCGCCGGATACCCTGGCGCTGCTCGGACGGCGCGGCCACCGCATGGCCGAGATCGGTGTGCAGGGTGCGGTGTCGGCCATCCTCTACAACGCGGAAGACGACATGCTGGAGGCGGCTGAAGATCGACGGCGAACAAGCTCGGCTATCGGGTTCTGACACTGAGACGGGGCTGCGCCCCGAACCCCACGCGACCGCTCTGCGGGGACCCCGAGTGCTCCGCTCCCGTTTGTATACACTGGACTCCCGATTCAGTCGACTGGTCGTGGCCGCTGCGAGGCGGCTTCTTGGAGAGATGCAACCATGGACGTTGCTCCACAAGGGGCTCACCACGTTCAGCATGCCGCGGACCGCAATCATACGCAGCTTCGTGATGAATCACCTGATCCACCACCGGGCCCAGCTTGGCGTGTACCTCCACTTGAACGACGCGCCGGTCCCCTCTATTTACGGGACGTCGGCCGACGAGGATCCGTTCGCTTAGACGGTGGACCAGACCACTAGTTTTCAGCACCTTCCTCGGTCGGGTTCCGCCGGAACCAGAGGCTGCCCTAGGGAACGGAATCCGCGTCGTAGACTCGGTGATAACCGGCCACGTTGGCTAGCACTTCGCGGACGAACCGACGGGTCTCGCTGTACGGGATGGTGTCGACGAAGAGATCCTCGGGCAGGTCCCGAGCCGATTCCCACCAAATCGCCACCCGCTCCTCGCCCGCATTGTAGGAGGCGATCACCGGTGCCAGGGTGCCGCCAAACATCGCGAACAGGTCACCGGCCAGCGTGGCCGCTATCGCCGCGTTCACCGGAGGTTGGAGCAACACCGTTTCATCCTCGAAGTCGGCCGCTGCCAGCCCGTCGAGTCCGGCGCGCGGGCCGAGTTCCGTCGCTGTGTACGGCATGATTTGAAAGAGCCCGAGGGCGCCGACGAACGATCGCGCGTTGGGGTCGAACCGCGACTCCTGTCGCATCAACGAGAACATGAACGCCGGGTCGAGGTCGCGCCCGCCGGCCGCTCGTTCGACGGCGTCGAGGAACGGGCGTGGATACACCAGGGCATAGAAGTCGTCCGGCAGGGCGTCGGCCGGGCGCTGCAGAAAGTCGGCGAAATTGTTCGCCAGGAGACGCGCGACGGCGCGGTGGTCACCGGCCTCGGCCGAGGCGCGCGCCGCCAGCAGCGCCAGGCCGCGGTCGCCGCGCCGCCGTTCGACCAGTCGCCGCAGATACCAGGCGGCATCCACGGCCAGACCCGCTCGCGCCAGTATCATCGCGGCCTTGAACTCGGCTCTGGTCTGGGAGGATTCTTCGACCGCGAGGACAGGAAACTGACGGGTCGGTGGCGCCGGGACCGCCGCTTCCCCGCCGAGTGCCGCCAGCCGCGCGCGGGCCTGCAATCCGTAATAGTTGTACGGCTGGGTCTGGACCAGCGACTGGAAGCCACGGGTCGCGGCTTCCGGCTGTCCGGTCCGCATTTCGGCGATCGACTGCCAGTACTGTCCGGCCGGCTGCAGGTCGCCGGTCGGTCCCCGTCGGTTCAGGGCGCGAAGGTTGACCAGGGCGCGGTCGTTCTCACCGGCTCGCAACGCGGCGACCCCCGCCTTCCACAGCATCATCCGCTGGCCGTCAGCGTCCGGAGCCCGCCGAAACAGTTGACGATACAGATCGAGGCCGTCCTTCACGTCGCCCACGGCCACCAGATACGCCGCGAGCAGTTCACCGGCACTGAACTGTTGCTCCGCCGTGGCTCCAGGCACGCCGCCGTCGAACAGGCGGAGCCCGAGGCGCCGGGCCGCGCCGGTGTTCCCCATCCGGACTGCCAGCCGAAACTCGGTCAGCTTGACGCCCGGTACGAGCGGACTCGACGAATGGCGCGAGGCGAAGGCGGCACACTGTGCGACCGCCTCGTGGTTCGCACGGCTATCGTAGAGCACACCGATCAGCTCGACGTCGAGACGGGCCTCGGCGTCCGGTGCCACGGCCCGCCAGGCGTCGATGATCTCGGCCGCTTCGGCGTAGCGCGAATACCCGCGGAGGCGCCCCGTCAACGTGCGGTACTGGCTGGCGGTGAACGGGGCGGGTAGCGCGCCGTCCCGCTCGCGCAGACGGCGCTCGGCCGATCGAGCCTCGGCATAGCCGGCACCCGTCCGGTGTTCGAGCTGGGTTTCGCGCAGCGTGGCGATCGCGCCACTCAGATCTCCGGCGCGCTCTTGGGCGCGGGCCAGCCCGAGCCGCGCTCGATCGGCCATCGCGCCGCGCCGCTGCTGTGAGAGAGCCTGGCGAAACAGGACGGACGCGCGGTCGAACTCGTCTCGCGCGAGATGCGCCTCGGCGACGTCAAGCGTGAGGTCCAGATGACGTATTGGGTCCGAGCCGTGCAGTTCTGACAGGATCGGCGTCGCCAGCGTCGGTTCGCCCCGAGCCGCCATGCTCGCGACCAGCGCGCGTCGTGAGAAGGTGCGCATCCACACCTCCCGGTCGATGACCTGTCGCCACGCAACGTCCGCCTCCGCCCACTGCCTGGCTGAATTCAGAATTGTCGCCCGCAGCACCAGGGCGTCCAGGGGTTCAGGCGTGGTGTCGCCGATGGCACGGACCAGGCCGGCAAGGGCGGCCGAGTAGTCGCCAGAGGTGAACAGAGAGACCACGTTCGGGTACGTGGGTTCGGGGAGTCTGAGGGTGGCGTCAGCGCTACCGGTTCGAACCGTCTGACCCGCTTCGGCGGCTGGGACCAGCGCCGGGCCGGACGACATGCATAACGCGACAAGAAGGGCGGGGAGTCGCCCCGGCACACGCGCCGAAAGAGGGCAGACCTGGACCACGGTGGTAGCGTACCACGCTGCCGCTCAGGTATGCCTCAACGGTACAATCACCCGTTGTGGCCTACACGTACCATCCGAAGGTATTGGAGGAACTGGGGCGATTCGGCCTCCGACCCGTTCCCAAGACACCACCAACCCTGGTGAAGGAGTTCGTAAATGACCTCTACCGCCACGAACTGCGCAACTTGCGCGCCCAGCTCAGGTCGAGTGAGATCCCGCAAGCGGGCTATTCCGACCGCGTGGTCGCGCTGCGCAAGAAGTACTTTCTACTCTCGATCCGCCTCGAGCTGTGGACCAAACCGGACAGCGCTACGCAATCGTGACGCCGTCGGCCAGATAGACGTTCTGAATCGAGTTCAGTAAGGCAATGCCGTCGGCCATTGGACGTTGGAACGCTTTGCGGCCCGAGATGAGACCGGTGCCCCCGGCGCGCTTGTTGATGACCGCCGTCTTCACCGCTTCCTTTAGGTCGCTTTCGCCGCCCGAGGCGCCGCCGGAGTTGATGAGCCCGGCTCGGCCCATGTAGCAGTTGGCCACCTGATAGCGCGTGAGATCGATGGGGTGGTCGGTGGTCAGGTTTGAGTACACGGCCTTGTGAGTCTTGCCGAATGTGAGGGCGTTGAAGCCCCCGTTGGTGTCCGGCAGCTTCTGCTTGATGATGTCGGCCTGGATGGTCACGCCCAGGTGGTTCGCCTGTCCGGTCATGTCGGCCGCGGTGTGATAGTCGGTCTCCGACGTCTTGAAGGCCGAGTTGCGGAGATAGCACCACAGCACGGTGAACATACCGAGTTCATGCGCCTGTTGGAACAGTTCCGACACCTCCACCAGTTGCCGTTTCGATTCCTCCGACCCGAAATAGACGGTGGCCCCGACACCCATGGCACCCATGTCGAACGCCTGCTCGACGCTGGCGAAGCGGATCTGGTCGAACGAGTTCGGGTACGAGATGAACTCATTGTGATTGAACTTCATGATGAACGGAATTTTGTGCGCGTACTGCCGCGACACCGCACCCAGCACGCCCAGCGTGGACGCTACGGCGTTGCATCCGCCCTCCAGCGCCAGCTTGGCGATGTTCGATGGGTCAAAGTACGCGGGGTTGGGTGCGAACGAGGCGCCGGCGGAATGTTCGATACCCTGGTCGACGGGGAGGATGGACAGATAGCCGGTGTTCGCGAGTCGTCCAGATCCGAACATCGCGCTCAAGCTCGTGAGGACCCGGGCCGGCCGGTCGGACTGGGCGACACAACGGTCGATGAAGTCTGGAGCCGGCAGGTGCAGGCTCGATGCGGGAATTGTGTGACACTCATGAGCGAGCAGTGCGGCGTCGTCACCCAGGACGCCGATAATTCCATCTACCCCGGACACACTCAACCCTGTAGACATTCTGCCACCTCTGCTCCGAAAGGGCCGGTGCGTGACGAACCTCTCGCCGGCGCGCGGCGCGTTGCCGTGGCCACGCCCGATGCGTGGCTGAAATGTATGTGTATCAAGGTGTTACGAAGATTCTGGAGGGCTCACACTGGCGTTGCCGCTTCACAGAACGACAATTTTCCGTCGCCCGGGGCCAAATTACAAGTCTACCGTGACCAGAGCGTCGCAAGATGGTCTTCTGGCCGCTACCGTCCGAACGTCCATCGAAGGAGGGGCATCAGTGGAATGGTCGGGGCCTTGAACTCCTTCGGCTCCCACATGTCGATGAAGTCGGCGTGGGTCGGTCCGCCGAATGGCACCGCGCCGTGCTGGGTGTCGAATCCTTGCAGTAGTTCGATCTCCGGTGCGACACCGTAGACCGACAGCCGGTACTCGAGACGCAACAGCGACCCGGACCCTTCGCGTTCCCGCAACAGTGCCAGCCCGCGTTTCACGCGGGCGAGGTTCAGCGACACAACCGGTTCGGCGGAGTCCCCGCCCCCCGCCGTTGCCACGGCGAGATCCTGCGCGGCGCTGACGGTCGGCAGAATCAGCCCCACTGCTGATACGAGCAGCATGGTCGTTCCGAAGGTGATCAGGTGAATACGCATGCGCGTCACATCGACACTACCATTGGGAACCGACGTCGGCAATCGGGGAGCCCGCCGGTGTCAGGCGGCGTGACCCGGCGCAGAACCCACACCAGCTAGGTTCCGGCGCCACGGAGTAGGACGCCGACTCGGGTAGAATGGTCGCCCCACGTTTGTGAAGGACATCACCGACACGATGACTGAGAAGATCGACGCTCCTCCGGCTCCTCCCACCCACGGCGGTCGTCCTCCATCCACGATGGAGACGTTCGTGCCAGACCTGGTCGAACATGGTGCGACTGTGCGCGGCGAACCGCAGACCCTCGACACGCGTTTGTTCGTGCAACTGCACGTCTTTACCGACTGTCTCGATACCGGTGCGGTGGTCTCGGCCGTACGAGACAGCGAGCTCGAAGCCGTGGTCTACGCCAATCTCAACGATCCACGCGGCGTCGGCGTGGTGCTGATGTCGGAGGATCCGAACCTGTTCGCAGACGCTGGTCGGGCGTTGCTCACCGGGCCGGCCTTCGCCGAGCTCACCCCGTTGCCCGACTTCACGATGATCGGTCGGACCTATGCCGGTGGTCGTGAGCCCGACCTGACGGACTTCCTGCTGCGCAAAGTGCGGCGGCATGCTCTGAACCCAGACTACCCATGGGGCATCTGGTATCCGCTCCGTCGGATCGGCGCGTTCAACCGCCTACCACGGGGCGAACAGGGCCGCATCCTCATGGAGCACGGGACGGTCGGCCGCGGCTACGGCAGCTTGGGCCTCGCGGTCGACATCCGACTCGAGTGCCACGGCCTCGACCGCGACGACAACGAGTTCGTCATCGGCCTGATCGGCCCGGAGCTCTATCCTTTGTCCAAGCTCGTCAAGGATATGCGCCCCACCGTGCAGACCTCCGAGTACATCCAGGACATGGGGCCTTTTTTCGTTGGCCGGGTGCTGTATCAAGCCCCGGTTCAGGAGGCGGTCAAAGCGGGCGAGACCTCCGGGTATTAGTACGCCACCGCCCAGCCTTCGCGTCGGCGGTCAGCGCCGGCGCGTCGGCGGCCGGAAATCTGGTCGACCAGCACCGCCTGAGCGCCGCCGAATTCGGCGGTGAGGCCGCTGCGGGCGTGCACCGTGTAGCCGCGAGCTGCGAGGGCGTCGCGGACCTCCTGGGGCACGGCTGCCTCGATCGCCAATGACCCGTCGTTCAGACGGCGGAGCCGCGGGGCGTCAATCGCCTCCTGGGGCGTCATGCCGAACACGGCGATGTTGTTGATGACCTGGGTGAGGGTGTGGGTCTGGCCGTCGCCGCCCGGGGTGCCGACCGCGAGCCAGGGCAGATCGTTACTGAGCACAATGACGGGGCACAGGGTGTGGAACGGGCGGCGCCGCGGCGCGAAGACGTTCGGGTGGTCTTCTTCGAACCGGAAAAGCGACCCACGATTTTGGAGCACGATGCCTGTTTCGGGCACGACCAACCCCGAGCCGAAGGTGGCGAACAGGCTCTGAATCAGCGACACCACGTTGCCGTACTGATCGACGGCAATGACGTATACGGTGTTCGGGTGATCTGGACTAGTTGCCACGTCGAGCGACGGCGCGCGGCCACCGGGTTTGATCGAACCAGCGAGCTGCCGAATGCGAGCGGGCTCGAGCAGTTCGTCGGTCGTCACACGCATGGCGCGCGGGTCAGCCACCTCATGGTCGCGGTCGACGAACGCCAGTCTGATGGCCTCGGAGATGGTGTGTAGATAGTCCGGGCTGTTATGTCCGAGGGCGGCCAGGTCGTGGTGCTGCAACATCGCGAGTTCTTCGAGGAGCGTGACCCCCTGGCTGTTCGGGGGGACGACCTGCACTTCGAACCCCTGGTAACGGGCGCTGATCGGCTGCGTCCACTCAGGCATGTACATGGTCATGTCGTTCGGCCTGACCAGACCGCCTCGGTCCTGGATGAAACGGACGACCTTGCGACCCAGCGCCCCGTCGTACAGTTCCGCGGCGCCTTTTTCCTGGAGCGTCAGCAGGGTCTGCGCCAGGTCGGGTCGAGCCAGGACATCACCGGGCTGAGGCGGGCGTCCACCAGGGAGAAAAATCCGCGCCGCCTCCGGCTCCTCTCGGAGCTTGGCTTCCGCACCAGCGATGTCCGACGCCAGTCGTTCAGATACTGGCAGACCGGCCTGCGCGAGTCTGGCCGCCGGTTCCAGGGCCTCGGCAAACGAGATGGTTCCGAAGCGGCGCAACGCTTCAGACCAGGCGCCGACCGCACCTGGCACCGAGACGCTCAGTGGACCGGAACTCGGCATGTGGTCCAGGCCGTCCGCCTTCAGTTCCTCGAGGGTTTTCGCGCTACCCGACTTGCCCGAGCCGTTGAGCGCATAGGTGAGCCTTGTGGCCGAGTCGTGATAGAGCAGGAACATGTCGCCGCCGATCCCGTTCATGTGCGGGCGGGCGACCGCGAGCACGGCGGCGGCGGTGATCGCGGCATCCATCGCCAGTCCGCCGGACTGTAAGACGGCCAGACCGGCTTCCGCCGCGAGCGGGGGACCGGCGGTGACTGCTCCCATGTTGCCCGCCGCGTCGCGCCCCGGTTCGGTATCTCGGGTGATCGATGACGCGCACCCGATCATGAATATGATCAGCACCGCGGCCACCGAGCGGCTCGCGGTGCGACCGCCCGTTCGGTTGGAATGTCGGTGTTCGCGCATGGCGTCCTCCCGGCTCCGACGCGAGTCCGCGCCCCGGAGCTTCGGAGCCATCTTACCGCCTCCGTCCCGCCGGATCGACCGTGCGGCCCCGCCACTCGATCTCAATCTCAGACATCTCGCTCGCGATTCCGGATCGTGCTTCCGACTCTGGTAGGATGACGCGCATGTCGGACAAGTCAGACGGATTCAACTCGCTTCCGCTGCCGGAAACCAGTCCTCGCGGTATGCTCCGCCACTTTGGTCCGGGTCTCATTCTGATGATGACGGGTATCGGCACGAGCCACCTGGTGACCGCGCCCGCGGCGGGTGGACGGTTCGGGTACGCGTTGCTCTGGTGTATCCCGGTCGCCTATATCTTCAAGTACTACGGCTTCGAGATGGCGTTCCGGTTCACAAACGCGACCGGTCGGAGCATGCTCGACGCCTACTCCACCGCGCCCGGTAAATGGCCGGTCTGGTACGTCCTCGTCACGACGCTGATTCAGTGCGCGCTGGGTCAGGCTGGCCGGCTGGCGGCGGCCGCGGCGGTCCTGTTTTTCGTGTTTTCCGAGTATCTCGGACTCGGTTTGTCGAGTTGGGTGTATGGACTCGGGCTGGGCGCCCTGGCGGTGACCATCATCCTGTACGGTCGCTACGCCATCGTCGAGCTGTCTACCAAGATACTGGCCGGTATCTTGTTCGTCTCGACCGTCGGGGTCTACGCCGTCGAGCCGGCGCCGCTGTCGGCGATGGGAGAATTCTTCAGGGTGCAGATCCCGGGCGGGTCATGGCTGATCATTGCCGCTTTTCTAGGACTGCTGCCGACTGGTATGGACGTTTCGCTCCAGGCTTCTGAGTGGGGGAAAGCGAAACGGGTCGGCATGGGGCGGATTCGTGAGGAGCTTGAAAAGCAGGGTCTGGCGCGCCCCTTCGATGCGTTCAGCTCGACCAAGTCCGATCTGAGTGTCGACGTGTCGAAGCTGCCCGCGCACGCGCAGGAATACTGCCGGCGCTGGTTCCGCATCGGTATTCTCGACTTCACGCTTGGCCACATCGTGTCATTCTTGTTGGCGACTATCTTTGTGCTGTTGGCGGCCGTGTGGCTCTATCCAAGCGACGTGTCGGGCACCGGTGTCATTGGCGAGATCGCGCGCATCTTCACCGACAGTGTGGGCCCTGGGATGATGTTCGTGTTTCTGGGTGGGGCGTTCGCGGCCACGTTCTCCACCGCGTTCAACTACTTCGATGGGTGGCCCAGAGTGGTCGCGGCCTGTTGTCGTAACCTCTTCCGGACGACCGCGGCGTTGCCCGGCATCGCGGCGCACGAGTTGACCACGGCGCACCGGGGAACGGCGTCGTCCGAGTACAACATTTACCGGATCACGATGTTCTACTCGTTGATCGCCGCCACGCTGATCATTGCGGGGGTGCCGCGGCCGGTGTTCCTGGTGCTGGTATCGTCGGCGCTGGCGTTCTTTATCGCGCCCATTATTTTTTTTCTCAACTTGTACTACTGCCTCACCGTGATTCCGAAAACGGACACGGCGTTCTATCCGTCGAAGCCGGTCATCTGGTTCAGTTGGCTGAGTCTGGCGGTGTTTACCGGCTTGACGATCATTCTCATCATGGCCCGCGTGTTCGACCTGACGCTGTTCGGCGGCTAACGCGGAGCGATACACCACTCGTCGCTTGGAGTAGTTCCGTGTTCACGCATCCGATGCCACCCCGTCCGAGTCATGCGGCCTTCCGCCCTGCGGTGTGGAGTGCCCTGATCAGGACGGTGGCGTTCGCGTTGCTCTGGCTCCCGACCCCGGCCGCGGCCCAGTCGTTCAGGGCTGAGATTACCCATCAAGCACGCGGGGTGTTCCCGGGCGAAGCGGTACTCGTCAGGGTCGTGCCGTCGGTGCCGGTGTCCGATATTCGGGGCGCCGTGTTTGGCGTGATCGTGCGTTTCTATCAGGCCGACGATACGTCCTGGGAGGGTCTGGTTGGCGTCGATCTACTGGTCGAGCCCGGGTCCTACGACTTGGCCCTGCAGATCACGCCGGTCGCTGGTACTCCGGTCGAGCGCGACTACCCGCTCGTGGTCGAGGACAAGGCGTATCCGACGCGGCAACTCACCGTGGCGCCGCGATATGTCGAACCGCCCCCCGACGTCAGCGCTCGGATCGCGCGCGAGTCCCAAGAGCAGCAGGCCATCTTCGCCGATGCCTCGGACGCACGCCTGTGGCGTGGCCCCTGGGGCACCCCGGTGCCGGGACGCGCCACCAGCGCGTTCGGCAGCCGCAGCGTGTTCAACGGCCAACCGCGGAGTCCCCACAGCGGCGCCGACTTCCGGGCGGCCGAGGGCACGCCGGTTGTCGCGCCGAACGTGGGCCGGGTGGTGCTGACCGGCGACACCTACTTTTCCGGTGGTTCGGTCATCCTCGATCATGGTTGGGGGCTGTATTCCTACTTTGCCCACCTCTCGAAGATCTTGGTCGACAAGGGAGACCTGGTCGAACCAGGCCAGACCGTCGGTCAGGCTGGCGCGACCGGTCGCGTGACCGGCCCGCATCTGCATTGGACCCTGCGTCTGAACGGCGCCCGAGTCGACCCGTTGTCGCTGATCGAACTCCTGGCGAGGTAGGCAAGCACGTGTCGGTGGGCGCTGCGCGGTGGTTGCCGGTGCGTGGCGTCGTCTTCCGAGAACACGCATGACGACACGACATTGCCGACGCCCAGTTGGTGCTCGAGGCTGGACGTCCACGGGCTGGCAATGCCGCAAAACGTCCGCGGGGGTTTTCTGACGAGACGTCTGTCTGGTCAGGCGTGAGGAGGGAGCAGCCAGGTGGGCTGTGACCGACGAAGCAACGCCGCCAGACGGACGCCTCGTCAGAAAACCTTAGAACCGGAAGCGCACGCCGCTGGTAATCTGCATTCCTCCGAGGTCTATCTCGATCGGTTGTCCGTCGACTTGAAGCATGACCACGCCGCGAACGTACCGTGCCAGCAGACCCACGCCGATATGCTCCATCACGGCGAACCTGCGAAGGAACGGGAGTCGGTGGAGGAAGAACGAGTCGATTTCGACGCCGCCGTTGAGGCCCGTGGTCGTTTCCGACTGCGCGCTCACCGTTTGGCCGGAGAAGATGAGGTCGCTGAACGGAAACCCCACCTCGGTGTGCTGAACCGCCGTGACCAGGTCCTGCTTTGCACTGATGATGCTGGGACCGGCTGAGACGGAGACGACCAGCCAGTCAGCGAACTGAGACACCCAGAGCGCGCGGATGTGGATGCCCAGTTCCTGGCGCTCGAGACCACCGGCGCGGCCCGTCGTCGTCCGTGGCAGATCGTAGAAGAACGGGTGCGGCACTTCGGAGGTGATTCGGGCTTCGTGGATGGTGCGGAAATGGGACACGTCGAGCCCGATCCCGAGGTTGCGCCACAGGAGGAATGAGATGCCCCCATCGACGACGCCGCCGTCCTTGAGCTCGTAGTCCGCTTCGAATTGCCCCTGCTCCACATTGGCCGTGAACAATCGCGTGCCGGCGAAGGTCCGTGATGCTGGCCGCCATCCGGACTCGAATCGCGCGACGATGCGGTGGGTCGGGGCGATCTGCGCGGCCGCTTCAGGCGCGGCGACCAGCAGTCCGGCGATGAGCCAGAGGGCTGGCGCCAAGGCTCCGCGACACAAGGAAATAGCTTGCCGAGTCCGCACCTGTCTTGCTCCTTCGATTGGGATCCGATTCTTCAGTTCACCCCGACGGCGGTCCAGGCCTCGGTGACGGCGCGCTCCGGCGCGCTATTGACGCCGTAGAGGTCGCGCGCTGACTGGATAGTGGCGGCACGGGCGGCCGAAAAGTCGGAGTTCCGGGTCATCAGTACGGTGAACGCGCGAAAGAAGATCTGTTCGATCTGTTCCCGGTTGTCGCCGCCAACACCGGCGACGCTCAGCCCGGACACTCTATTCGTCCCGCCCTCGATCGCGAGATAGAAGGCGTGCCCCGGGATCAGCGAATTCGTATGCACCCCGCCGTTGTCGTCCTTGCCGAGGAACCGTAGGCTGTAATGGTCTGGGTCGCCGAACTGCATGGGGTTGGAGAGCGAGCGGATGCCACCCGGCTCGATGACGTCCTCGCCAAGCGCATAGTCGGCGACGCCGGCCCCGTCACGGAACAACGACTCCGCGTAGAACTCCACGCCGACTCCGATGACATCTGAGAACGCTTCGTTCAGCGCGCCCGACTCGTCCATGTAGAGCAGCGCGGAGGTGAAATCCGTGACCGCGTGGCCTAGTTCGTGGGCCACGATATCCAGCGCGCCGGAGAAGAAGTTGAATCGCTGGCCTCCAAGCAGGATGTTGGGAGGCAGCCCTTCGCCGAAGACCGCGACGCCAAACCCATCGGGACCGCAGAGCCCGCAGTAGAACGCGTTGAGGTAGAACAGTCCGATCTCTTCGGCGGTCGCCGAGAAGAGATCCTCCCGGTTCACAGGGTGGACCAGGCTGAGCATGCGGACGTTCTGATTGTTCAGGCCCTGACGGCCGAACCGTATGGACAGGTAGTCGTATGTCCACCCCATGCCGACGTGCGCGTCGACGCTCGCGCCGTCGAGCCATCGGTTGTCGGTATCGGTCGACAGGTCCGCGTCGAACAGTTGCTCGAGTCCGTTGAGCACCAGTTGGGTGTGGGGCAGATCGCCGTCCATGTCGAACGTGAACACCTCCGCCGGGCGAAGCTGATCGTGCGCGAGGAACGCTCCGCCCACGGCCGTGACGCTCATTTTCTTGCGATCGCTCTTGATCCCGAGTCCCTCGCCGATGACGCACTGCGCGCACGGCAGGTCCGGCTGCTGTGTCTTGAGATCGTTGTACGACCAGACCAGGGCGCCCGTCGCCGCGTCGATGAAATAGACCATGAGTTGCGAGCCGGTGAACGTCCGCGCCTCGTAGACCAGCCGGTAGGTGTCCGTGTTGGTTCTGTCGGGGAGGACCACCAACTGTGGAGGCTCGGAACGGAACAGCGTCCGGCCGCTCAGCTCTCGAACCACCGCGGCGGCGTCGTCGGCCGAGAGCTCCGGGGTGGTCTCCAAAATGATCGTGAGGTGCACGGTGCCGAACAGGGAAACGGGCAGCCCACGTGCCGTTTGGCGCGTCACTTCCGCCCCGTAGACCGGGACCCCTTCGTGAAACTGCTGCAGCCGCTCGTGCGAGCGGTCCGGTACCAGCGGGTCATCAGTCTGCGCGGTGAGCCGAAGCGACCCATCGCGTGTCAACTGATTCACCAGCGTGTCAGACTCACGCAGCGCGGCGATGGTTGCATCGGTACCGACCGCCAGCGTGACCACCCCATTGGGGGGCTGGAGTTGGGCTGTCGCCGACGCTGGGAGGGTCAAGAGCGCGAGCGCAACGGCACCGAAGACGGGTCGATTCAACGCGTGCATAAGGTAGTCCCAGTTTTGGCGCTGGGGTAGGGGCTGCTCAATTGTAGCGGATTTGGATGGCCAGCCCGCGTCCGGGTGTGGGATGTACAATTCGTCCTACGAAAAGGGAGCGAAAAGTGAGCAAGATTGCGCACAGCAGTGTGTGGATGGTGGCCGTTCTGGGCGTGTGCCTGTCGGTGACCGCCAGCGTGAGCACGCAGACTGGCGGTCCGGTCGTCGGTCCGCCCCGCGGGGCCCTGGTGGTCGTCGGGGGCGCGATGCGCGACCCCGCCATTCTCGAACGGTTTGTGCGGCTGGCCGGTGGACCCGACTCACCGATTGTCGTGATACCGACCGCGGGCGGTGCCGAGACCTACGATCAGTCGTACCCGGGGTTGCAGGCGTTTCGCGACGCGGGTGCCACGGACCTTGTCGTGTTGCACACGACCGACCGCGACGTGGCCGACAGCGAAGCCTTCGTGTCCCCGCTGCGTCGTGCGCGTGGGGTCTGGTTTCCTGGCGGGCGGCAGTGGCGTCTGGCCGACGCGTATCTCGACACCGAGGTGCACGAGGCGCTCCGCGATGTCCTGCGTCGCGGAGGCGTGGTTGGTGGATCATCGGCCGGGGCGACCATTCTGGGTTCATATCTCGCGCGCGGCGACTCGGCCACCAACACCATCATGATGGGCGACCACGTGGTGGGGTTTGGGTTCCTGCGAGACACAGCCATCGATCAGCATCTGCTTCGGCGGAATCGGCAGTTCGACCTGCTCAGTGTGATCGAAGCGCACCCCGAACTGCTGGGGATCGGCCTCGACGAAAACACGGCGATCGTGGTGCGCGGCGATGAATTCGAGGTGATCGGACGCAGTTATGTGGCGATCTACGACCACGCGCATCAGCTCGATTCCGGCGGACGATTCTATTTCCTCGGAGCCGGCGACCGGTTCGACCTGCGCGAGCGTCGTGCGTTCCGGCTCGAGCGCCGGCCGCTGGACCGCGTCGTCGAGCGTCCCTGGCGCTAGGTTTCCTGGTGAGGCGTCTGTCTGGCGGCGTTGCTTCCTCGGTCACATGCCGCCTGCATGCTCCCTCGTCGCGCCTTGCCAGACGAACGCCTCGCCAGGAAACCGGTTCTGCGAGTGGTGTGGGTCTGGCGGCGAAGCTTGTCGGTCACAGCCCGCCTGGCTGCTATCTCCTCGCGCCTTGTCAGACAAACGCTTCGCCCGAAAACCTCCTGGCCAGTGTCCTTAGTCCGCCAGGACGTCAAGTAACGCTTCCACGTCCCCGGCGTCGTTGTAGAGATTGGGGGAAACCCGAATCGCGTCTCCCCGCAGCGAGACCGAGACGTGACGCGCGTGCAGCCGTTCGGCAAGGACGGCCGGGTTCCCGGCCTGGTCCGGGCGTACGCCGAACAGGTGCGCGCCGCGCCAGTTGTCGTCTTCAACCCAATACCCACGTTCCCGCAAGGTCTGGGTGACCTCACTTGTCAGACTGCGGCAATACTCCTGAATCGCCGGTACCGTCCACTTGAGTACCAACTCGAGCGCCGACGCCAGCATCGGCAACAGCGTAAAGTTTGAGCGCTCACCGACGTCATAGCGGACGGCCGCTCCCTGGTAGTCGTCTCGGTACCGAACCAGGTCTGCGAACGCCTCGCTGTCGCGTCGGGTGATCCAGCCCTCCTCCAACGGGGTGCCGTCGTCGAACGCCCGCCCGTAGTACGCCAAGCCGACAGAGTAGGGACCGAGCAACCACTTGTAACCGGCGCAGACCAGCGCGTCCGGTCGAATTCGCTGGATGTCGAATGGCAACGCTCCCACCGACTGCGTACCGTCGACCACGAAGAGCGCGCGACACTCACGCGCC
The DNA here is from genome assembly GCA_002712885.1 of Acidobacteriota bacterium. Lineage (GTDB taxonomy): Bacteria > Acidobacteriota > Vicinamibacteria > Vicinamibacterales > UBA8438 > UBA8438. Next base: position 51,655 of record PAUN01000021.1, on the reverse strand, counting down.
CGCTGTCCGATCCGTTCCAGGTCGAACCGCGTGCCGTCGGTCCAGTGAAGCTCTGGGAGCGCTACGACAGCGGTCCTGCGGTTGATGGCGGTCAGCACGCGCGCGTTCCACTCCACCGCCCGATCGCCGTCCTGGTGAGGCGGCGGCGGGACTGTTCGCAGGATGAGACCTCGGTCCGCGCACAGTCGCCGCCACGTGTAGACGTTGCTGGGAAACTGCTCCTCAAGCACCACGATGTTGTCGCCCGATGTCGCGTGCACATTTCGCGCGACCGTGGCCAGGCCATACGACACGGACGGCAGAATCGCGATGCGGTTCGGATCCGGGGCGTTGACGATCCGGGAGAAGAGGCACCGGACCAGGTCGCTCTTCTCGAAGAAGTCGCGGGGGCGGATCAGGTGCGGCGTTGCACGGCGGTCGATACCGACAACGCCCGCCGCCCGCACCGCCCGCGCGAGCGGCGCCATGAAGGCACAGTTCAGATAGTGCAACCCCTCGGGCAACATGAAATGGAATTTCTGGCAAGCAAGCATGGCCGGGCGAATCGCCGCGCCAGTATACGCCGCGCGGCGTTCCGGTCCGTGGTCTAACTGTTCCGGAGACACACCACTAGAATAGAGACGCCAAGGGAGACGGGGATGAGACACGGGAAAGTGACGGGGCTGGGCGCGGTCGCCTATGGATGTATCGGGGTTCTGGTCGCGGGATGTGGCGGGGCGGTACCCACGCCCGCGCCGGCATCCGAGGCGGCGGTCGAGGCCGCCCTGTTTGAGCGCGCCCGCGACCTGCACGCCCGGGTGTTGACCATCGATACGCACGACGATATTCCGCTCGATTTCGCCACGTCCGAGGTCGATCCCGGCGTGCGCGGTGACCGCCAGGTGGATCTACCCAAGATGGAGGAGGGTGGGCTCGACGCCGGATTTTTCATCGTATACGTGGGGCAGACCGAGCGAACGCCAGAGAACTACGCGCGGGCTCAGGCCGACGCGATGACCAAGTTCCGGGCGATTCACCAGATGGCCGACACGCTGTACCCGGACCGGATCGAAATCGCCTACACGGCGGACGACTTCGAACGGATCGCGGCTGACGGGAAGCTCGTGGCGGCCATCGGCATCGAGAACGGGTATGTCATCGGCACCGATCTGTCGCTGCTCGAGACCTACTTTCGACTGGGCGCGCGCTATCTCGGGCTCGCCCACAACGGACACAACGATATCGCCGACTCGGCGGGGCCGCGTGAAGATCTGGGGGACGCCCCAACCGAGCATGACGGCGTCAGCCCGTTCGGCGAAGAGGTGATCGCCGAACTGAATCGGCTGGGAATCATGGTCGACGTGTCGCATGTGTCGAAGGCGGCGATGCTCGATGCGGTCCGGTTGTCCCAGGCGCCCGTCATCGCTTCTCATTCCAGCACTCGCGCGCTGGTCGATCATCCGCGGAATCTGGACGACGAGCAACTCCTCGCGCTGCGCGACAACGGCGGGGTCATGCAGACGGTGGCGCTCGGCAGTTTCATCAGCAGCACGGCCGCGGCTCGGGCCGACGCGGTCCGGCGTCTCCGGACCGATGTCAGGCTGTCGCCACGAGGTGGGAGCGGTCAGGCGGACCTTCCGGCGCCGCGACGAGCTGAGTACGACCGTCGGATGGCGAACATCGATCGGGAGTGGCCGCCGGCTGATGTCGCGACGTTTGTCGATCACATCGACTACGTCGTGCAGTTGATCGGGATCGACCACGTCGGCATCAGTTCCGATTTCGATGGCGGTGGTGGCATTAGCGGGTGGAATGACGCGAGCGAGACCGTCAACGTGACGGTCGAGCTCCTCCGTCGCGGCTACACCGATGAGGAGGTCGCCAAGATCTGGGGAGGCAATCTTCTTCGGGTGCTACGCGAGGTCGAACGTGTGGCCGCCTCCTCTGGCTGACGTCAAGTTGTTCCGAGGGGCACTGGTGCTGCAATGACGTCGGCTGGGTCCGCACCGGACGGGGGCACCGTCTGGTCGATTCGGCTGCCGGTCGAGTGAGTAAATGGGAGGGGTGGCGACTCGGGCCGCGGTCAGGGGGTAAGGTGCACTTCGGCCAGCCCGATGCCGCGCTCTCCGGCGCCGGAGTACAGCAGATAGATGCGACCGTCTTCCTCGAAGATGGCCGGGTCGCGCAGCTGGTTGGCCGGCTCGTCGATCGATCCGCCACGCGACGGTGTCACAGGGAGGTCGGCGCCTTCCCAGGGGCGCTCCGGTCGCAATACCTCGACGGGCGCCGATTCTTGCCAGTTCATCCAGTCGCCAGTCATATCGATGGTCGACACCCAGACCCGTTCCGGTGCGTCGCCCCGTGCTGTCCAGAAGACATACAACCGCGTGCCGCGCCGCAGAATCGCGGAATGACGCATGTTCGGGTTGAAGAGCTGCGGCCCCGCTTCAAAACCGGTCAGCTCGTCGCGCGAACGATACAGCACACCCGGCATCGCCAGGGCGTACACGAAGTTGTCGTAGCGGAAGGTCCGAAAATACGGTCGACCCAGAATCTCGGGCCGGCCCTCGAACTGGATCCCATCGTCGGAGACGGCGGCTCGGGTGACCTGACGTCCGGCGTCTCGCCCATGGACATACATGACGATCTGTCGGCGCGCGTCGTCGACCAGCACGTCGGGTGACGCGACGTGTACGTAGGAACCGGCCGGCGCGCACGGCGGACAGGTCGTGGGAAAGTGCGACTGGTCGAGCTGCAGCGTTCCGGGTTCGTGCATGGTCCAGGGCCCACGCAGCGTGTCGGCGAAGGCCAATCTGATATACGTGCCGCGGTGATCGGCGAAGTACAGGTAGTACCGGCCCAGTGGCGCCTCGACCCAGTCCGGCACCCTGATCAGCGACGGACCGGCAATGTTGCTGCCCATGGACGCGTCCATGTTCGGTCGGATGATCGGGGCCTCGACGAGCCGCTCGACCCGCACGCCCTCGGCTGTTCCCGTCTGGCCCGCGTTCGCCATCGACGCCGTGCCCATCGCCGTTGCCGCGAGCAGGGTGGTCGTTGCGCGGATGGATGTCATAGAGCCTCCATTGTTGGATACAGCCCAGGCTGACGAATCGCGCCCATTCTACCGCCCCGGGCGAGTGTCGTATCCCGTCGCTCCGGTGCGATAATGTGTGGCTGCCCTGCGCACATGACGACGACCATTCTACGGAGAACGCGATGAAAGCCCTTGAGGGAGTACGGATACTCGACATGACCCACGTGCAGTCGGGTCCAACCTGCACGCAGTTACTCGCCTGGTTCGGCGCCGACGTCATCAAGGTCGAGCGCCCGGGCAAAGGCGACGCGACCCGGAGTCAGCTACGGGATATCCCGGACGTCGACAGCCTGTACTTCACGATGCTGAATCACAACAAGCGCAGCATCACTCTGAACACGAAGCACGAGAGCGGCAAGGCGATCTTCACCAGACTGATACAAGAGTGCGATGTGCTGGCGGAGAACTTCGCTCCCGGTGCTCTTGACCGGATGGGGTTTTCCTGGGAGCGAATTCAAGAGATCAATCCGCGGATTATCTATGCCTCGATCAAAGGGTTCGGACCTGGTCCGTACGAAGACTGCAAGGTCTACGAGAACGTTGCCCAATGCACGGGTGGCGGCGCCAGCACCACCGGGTTTCCTGACGGACCGCCGGTAGTGGCCGGCGCCCAGATCGGCGACAGCGGGACCGGCCTGCATCTGGCACTTGGCATCGTGACGGCGCTGTTTCACCGCGAGAAGAGCGGTCGAGGCCAGAAGGTCGTGTGTGCCATGCAGGATGGGGTGCTGAATTTGTGCCGCGTGAAACTGCGGGACCAGCAGCGCCTGACGCACGGGCCGCTGACCGAATATCCCCAGTATCCGAACGGGACATTCGGTGAGGCGACACCACGGGCCGGCAACGCATCCGGGGGCGGCCAGCCGGGATGGATCGTCAAGTGCAAGGGATGGGAGCACGATCCCGACGCCTACATCTATGTCATTGCGCAGGCCGCGGCGTTCGCGGGACTCGCGAAGGCGGTCGGACACGCGGACTGGCTGGACGACCCGGAGTGGAATACTCCGAAAGCACGGTTGTCGAAGATCGACGTGATGTTCGACGAGATCGAGAAGTGGACCCAGACGAAGGAGAAATTCGAGGTCATGGCGATTTTGAATCCACTCAACGTGCCTTGTGGGCCAGTGCTCTCGATGAAGGAATTGTCGCAGGAAGCGTCGTTGCGGGAGACCGGGACCATCGTCGAGGTTGAACACCCGACCCGCGGGTCGTACCTGAGTGTCGGCAACCCGATCAAACTGTCAGATTCACCCGCCGACGTCCAGCGCTCGCCCCTGCTCGGCGAACACACGGATGAAATTCTCGGCGGCGTGTTGGGGATGGATGCGGCCGCGATTGCCGTCGCGAAGGCCGACGGTGCGGTGTAGCCAATCGGTTTCGTAGTCGCGGGTCTTCAGACCCGCCCAGGAGGTCCATGAAAGTCTGTGTCGTAGGGGCGGGAGCCATCGGTGGGTATTTGGCAGTGCGGCTGGCGCACGCCGGGCATGACGTATCGGCGATCGCCCGCGGTCCGCATCTGGCCGCCATCCGGTCCCACGGCTTGACGTTGGTGGAAGCGGAGCAGGAACTGGTCGCGACCAATTTGACCGCGACCGACCGGATTCCCGATCTGGGGCGGCAGGACGTGGTCCTGCTGGCACTCAAGGCGCACCAGATTGCGGCGGTCGTCGAGGATCTGCCGTCGATCGTGGGGCCCGAGACGGTGCTCGTGACGCTACAGAACGGGATTCCCTGGTGGTACTTCCAAAAGCTGGGCGGTCCGTATGCCGACCGTGTCGTGGAGACCGTCGATCCGGGTGGCGTGCTGTTCAACGCCATCGACCCGAATCAGGTGGTCGGCTGTATCGCTTATCCGGCCGCGACCATCGCCGAGCCCGGTGTGATCAAGCACATCGAAGGTAACCGGTTTCCGGTTGGTGAGCTCGACGGCAGCGCGTCCAAGCGCGTGGCCATGGTGTCCGCCCTGTTCGAGGGCGGTGGGTTCAAGGCCCGCGTGCTGGACGACATCCGGTCCGAGATCTGGCTGAAGCTGTGGGGCAATCTGTCCTTCAACCCGATCAGCGCGTTGACCCACGCGACGCTCGTCGACATCTGTCAGTTCCCGCTGTCACGGGCGCTGGCGGCGACGATGATGACCGAGGCCCAAGTGATTGCCGAGCGCCTAGGCGCCAGCTTTCGCGTGCCGATGGAGCGGCGAATCGCCGGCGCCGAGAGTGTCGGGAAGCACAAGACCTCGATGCTCCAGGACGTCGAGGTTGGGAAGCCGCTCGAGATCGATGGCATGCTGGGCGTGGTGGTGGAACTCGCCGACATTACCGGGGTCGAGGTGCCGACGCTGCGTACGGTGTATGCGTGCGCCAGTCTGTTGAACCGGACGATTCAGGACGAGGGCCTTCGCATCAAGGGCAGCCCGCGGGCGGTGTGACTCGGCCACGGACAGCGAAAAGGGGAATCTATGTTACGCAAGCGGATCGGTTGGCTTTTCTGCGTTGTCGTCATCGCGGTCGCGCCCGCTCAGGCACAGCCGGGCGGTGACCTCGAGTGGCGGACCTATGGTGGCGATCTGGCCAGTACCCGGTATTCCCCCGCCGACCAGATCACGGCCGACAACTTCAGCGACCTCGAGCTGGCCTGGAGTCTGCGGACAGACAACTTTGGCCCAGAGCCGGAGTTCAATCTCCAGTCGACACCGTTGATGGTCGGCGGCGTGTTGTACTCCACGGTCGGTTCCAGGCGGGCGGTGATTGCGGCCGACGCCGCGACCGGCGAGTTGCTCTGGATGCATCGTCTGGATGAGGGCGAGCGCGGCTCGGCGGCGCCGCGTCGTCTGTCAGGGCGTGGCCTGGCCTATCGAGACGACGGTGGGGCCGGCCAGATCCTCTACGTCACGCCGGGGTACCAGTTACTCGCGCTCAGCGCGGCCACCGGGCAACGGATTGCGGGTTTCGGCACTGACGGAATCGTCGATCTGAAACTGAACATGGATCAGGATATCGACCTGGTCACCGGGGAGGTCGGTCTCCACGCCGCGCCGCTCGTCGTGGGCGACACCATTCTGATCGGCGCCGCGCACTTGCCGGGGAGTGCGCCAGAGTCGATGGAGAATGTGAAGGGCCACGTGCGCGGTTTCGACGCCGCTACTGGCGAGCGCAAGTGGATTTTTCACACCATTCCGGGTGGTGACGAGTTCGGCAATGACACCTGGCTTAATGGGTCCTGGCGCTATACGGGTAACGCCGGCGTCTGGGGGCAGATGACGGTGGATGCGGAACTGGGCATCGCCTACTTCGCGACCGAGATGCCGACCAACGACTACTACGGGGGCCACCGGCATGGCGACAACTTGTTCTCCGACAGCCTGGTGGCGGTGGACATCGAGACCGGCGAGCGGCTCTGGTACTACCAGTTCATCCACCACGATGTCTGGGACTGGGACCTGCCATGTGCGCCGATCCTGGTCGACATCACCGTCGACGGACGGGAGATCAAGGCGATTGCACAGCCCAGCAAGCAGACTTGGCTGTATGTGTTCGACCGCGAGACCGGCGAGCCCGTCTGGCCGATCGAGGAACGGGCGGTCGAAGCGTCGACCGTGCCGGGCGAGTTGCTTGCGCTCACGCAGCCGTATCCGACCAGGCCACCGGCCTACGACCGTCAGGGCGTGGGTCTCGACGACCTGATCGATTTCACCCCAGAGCTCCGGGCCGAGGCGGAGCAGATCGTGTCGAATTATCGGGTCGGTCCGATCTTTACGCCGCCCATGGTCTCGGTGCCGGAGGGCCCCTGGGGCACCCTGATGCTGCCGTCCCAGGCAGGAGGAACCAACTGGCCCGGCGGGTCGCTCGATCCGGAGACTGGCATCATCTATCTGTATACCTACACCCAGGTAGTGTCGCTGGGGCTGATCAACGACCCGGAGCGATCCGACATGGATTTCATCCGCGGTCGGACGTCTGAGGTCACCGCCCGGGACGCCGCGCTCACGATTGACGGGATCCCGATCATCAAGCCACCATGGGGACGGATCACGGCCATCGACCTCAACCGTGGGGAGATTCTCTGGCAGGTACCGCACGGGGCGACGCCGGACAACATTCGGAACCACCCGCGGCTCCAGGGTGTGGAGGTGCCGCGCACGGGTCGGGTCGGGCGTATCGGCACGCTCAACACGAAGACGCTGGTCATCGCCGGCGAGGGCGGGATGTTCACGACGCCGTCCGGGGCGCGCGGCGCGATGTTGCGGGCCTACGACAAGATGACCGGGTCGGAGGTCGGCGAGGTTTACATGCCCGCGCCGCAAACAGGATCCCCGATGACCTACGTGCTCGATGGCGTTCAATACCTCGTGGTCGCGGTCAGCGGGAGCGGCGAGTCCGGTCAGTTGTTGGCGTATCGGTTGCCGCCGGAATAGTTGGGTGCGGCATGCTATTGTCGGCTTCGAGAGGCCACCGGTGGTCGAACGTGTTCCTGCGGCAACAACAAGGAGAAACGATGACTCGTTCAGCATTCGCGTCCGGTGTCCTCGTCAGCGGGATGGTGGCCACCCTCGCGGGGCCGGCTGTGGCGCAGAACGCCGCGGACTACACGCCCACGAGGCTGGCCGACGGCCAACCCAACATCACTGGGATGTGGAACAACTCGAGGGCGATGTTCACGCCGCTCGAACTACCAGAGGAACTGGCCGGGAAGGAACTGTCGGCGGAGGAACTGCAGGCTCGCGCCCAGGCGCGCGGCGAGGGGCGGATCGCTGGGTCTGAGTGGAAGGGCCACGAGAACTCGCGCGGGGTCGGCGGCTACGGTACCTACTGGTTCGACTGGTACTGGGAGACGCCAGACGACATCGGCCAAGCGTCGATTATCGTCGACCCGCCCAACGGTCGCATTCCCCAACGGACCGCCAACGCCCGGGAGTCGGTGGCGATGAACCTGGCCGAACTGCACGATCAGGCGGGGAACATGGAATCGGGCGACCGTTGTATCTCTCGGGGCGTGCTCGGCATGATGATGCCCACCGAATACAACAACGGCACCCTCATTCTGCAGTCGCCCGGTTACGTCACGATTCACAGCGAAATGATCCACAACGTCCGAATCATTCCGATCGACGTCCCGCACGCCGATACCAAGGTGAAGCAATGGGAAGGCGATCCGCGCGGGCGCTGGGAAGGCAACACGCTGATCGTCGAGTCGACCAACTTCAAGGCGGTCAAGAACATCCGTGGCCCGACGGCGGGGACACGGTCGAGACAGTCTGAGAAGCAGCACATGGTCGAGCGGTTCACCGTTGTCGGTCCCGATGAAATCCGGTACTCGGTCACGATGAACGACGAAGACACCTATACCGCGCCCTGGACCGCGGCGTTCCCGTTCAACCGCGACGACGAGTATCTGCAGTTCGAGTATGCGTGCCACGAGGGCAACTATTCGGTGCCGAACGCGCTCGGTGGCGCCCGGCAAGAAGAGGCCGGCCAGTAGGAGGTCCACATGTCGTCCAAGGTTCGCACGCTGTTTGCTTGTGCCATGTTCGTAGTCGCGACCTCCATGTCCGCCTGGGCGCAGGTCGAAAACTTCACCCCTGTTACCGATGCGGTACTGCAGGACCCTGCGGATGGCGATTGGTTGAGTTGGCGGCGCACGCTGGACGGTTGGGGCTACAGCCCGCTCGATGAGATCGACAAGACCAATGTCGGAGATCTGCAACTGGCCTGGGCGTGGGGTCTCGAGGCGGGGGTGTCACAGACTACACCGGTGGTGCACGACGGCACCATGTATATCGCGAATCCAGGCAACGTGGTGCAGGCGCTCGACGCGCGGAACGGCGACTTTATCTGGGAATTTCGCTATGAGATGGATGAACGACGGCGCGCCGGTGCGCAGATGCGGAGCCTCGCGATCTACGAGGATCTGGTCATCCTGAATACGGTCGATGCGCATGTCGTAGGTCTCGATGCCCGGACCGGCGAGGTGCGATACGACACCGCGGCGGCTCCCCCGAACCAGGAAGGCTATGGCTTCTCCAGCGGTCCGATCATCGCCGACGGCGTCGTCGTGGCAGGGCTTCGGGGCTGCGAGCGGTTCCGGGAGGACACGTGTTACATCGTTGGCGTGGATGGCCGGAGTGGTCAGGTGCTGTGGCGCACATCGACGGTGGCGCGTCCCGGCGAGCGTGGCGGTGATACGTGGGGTGATCTGCCCCTGCTCATGCGCGCCGGCAGCGACGCGTGGATTCCCGGCAGCTACGACCCGGTCAGCGGACTCGTCTACTACGGTACGTCACAGGCCAAACCGTGGTCGCGCGACGCCCGCGGCACCGACGGGGACGCCCTGTACAGCAATTCGACGCTGGCGCTTGACCCGGCTACCGGCGAGATGAGGTGGTACTTTCAGCATATCCCCGGCGATAGCCATGACATGGATGAGACGTTCGAGCGCATCCTGATCGACTACGACGGCAAGCAGTCCGTGTTCAGCATGGGCAAGCTGGGCGTCCTGTGGGAGCTCGACCGGGTCACCGGGCAGTACCAGAACGCGATCGACCTGGGCTATCAGAACATCGTCGACGTCGATACCCAGACCGGCGTCGTTACCCATCGCGAAGACATGATTTCGGACGTGGGCGAAGAACTCTACTTCTGCCCCAGCACCGGTGGTTTCAAGAGCCTCCGGGCGATGGCGTATCACCCGGAGACGACCGCCCTGTATATTCCGCTGAATCTGAACTGTGAAACCGCCGCGTTCTTGCCGGTCGAGCAGCGCTTGGGTGGCGGCGGCACCGGCGGCGTCCGTGACCGTCAGAACCACTTTCATCCAGACGCGCCCGATCAACTCGGGGAACTCCAGGCGCTGGACATCCGGACCGGTGAGACGTTGTGGAAACAACGGCGTCGAGCGCCCTACAATACCTCCGCCTTGACCACCGCGAGCGGTCTCGTCTTTATCGGAGATTGGGAGCGCTACGTCTTCGCGTACGACGCCGACAATGGCGAGGAGTTGTGGCGCAGCCGGCTCTCGACCATGGCGAACGGCTACCCGATCACTTTCGCCGTCGATGGCAAGCAGTACGTCGCGTTCGGCGCCGGGAGCCCGCTCGGCGGGTCAAGTTGGACCAGCTTGTTGCCGGCCGACCTGCTCCCCGAGATGAAAAACCCGCGCGCGGGGAACGCTATCTTCGTCTACGCCCTACCCTGAATCGCTGTTCCAGGACACTAGCTGTCCAGAAGTGTGCGCGTCGCCGAATTGTGCGAGCATTCACCAGCCTAACCGGGCATTCCCAACCCGCCGCGATTCGTCCGCGATCCCACGACGGGTGAAGAAGTCCGGCTGGAGACGGATGACGAAGGGGTATACGCTCACGGCTACGCCATCCGCGACCTCGACGACGACCGACGCCGAGGTCGCAGTGAGCTACTACGTCGAGACCGACGCTACCGCACCCATCTACGTGGAAGAACTCACCTAATCCCGCACCGCGCGGCCGGCGGAGAGGGCGGCGTCGACGGCTGTCGGCAGACCGCCACCGGCGCGGCCGCCGCCGAGGATGGTGAAGCCCTGGGCGATTCGGCGGGGCATGTCGACCTCACTCGCCGTGATGCCGCACGCAATCCCGTGTCGCACGCAGGCATCCACCACCGTTTGGATAGCCGCTTCCACGCCCGGGTCGTCGCGAGCGACGCCCAGCGAGTTGGAGAGGTCGCTGGGACCGAGGTAGAAGCCGGCGACGCCTGGCACGGCGGCGATCGCCTCGACGTTACGCACCGCCTCGGTGGATTCGATCATCATGAGGGCCATCAGATCGCCGGCTGGATTAAGCGGCCAGGTATCGGCGTGGCGGACGTAGTCGGCCGTCGACAGGCCCCAGAACCAGGCGGCCGCCGTCGGCCCCGAGCCCCGTAGTCCGCGTGGCTCGGGATACCGGGCGTCGCGGCGCTGCGGGTACCTCATCGATTGCACCGCGCGTCGCGCCTGGTCTGCGGTTTCGATCGCGGGAAAAATCAGTCCCATGACGCCGATATCGAGCGCCTGTTTCGCCGCCCAGTGGGGCGATTCCCGACCATACGGCGCCAGCCGGACCAACGGCGTCACGGTCTGCGCCACGCTCCCCTGTTCGGCCACGGCGGCCCGGTCGGTCAAACCCAGGAGAAACGTCTGGAGGGCCACGAAGTCCATCGGGCCATGTTCCATGTCGACGTAGACGTAGTCGAGGTCGGACCGACCCAATGACCGGGCGTTTTCGAGTGAGAGGTCGTAGGTGCTGACCCCGAACGCGAGATCGCCGGCGGCGAGCTTCGCGATCAGGGGGCTGAGATGTTCCTCCGGCGGCTGGGTCGCGGCGGTGACCCAGGCCAGGTGCGTGGCGAGCACGCACAGCGCGGTCAGGAACCCGGGAAGGCTGTGTGCGGTGTGGTGTGACCGACGAGTCGGCATGGTTCACCCTCCGAGGGCCAGGGGCGATCAACACAAGCCCCGGCCGAGGCTGACCTACACTACTACGTCTGGCTACGCTCGATCGTATCCTCCAACGGCAGACCCGGCACGTGTCGACGCGCACGGTCCCGTGTCTGCTTTGCGGACTCTGGCCCACCGCCCGCGATAGAATGACCGCATCGGAAGGAGGGTCGGATGAGCCACCAAATTCTCGCTCGCGCTGTCGTTACGGTCGCGGTGGCGTCGGTCATATCGCTGGGCGCCGTCAGCCCGGCCGACGCGCAACCGGAGTCCGCTGACTGGACCCCGCCGCGTCTGTCCAACGGGCGGCCCGATCTGCAGGGGGTCTGGCTCAGCAACACGGCGACGCCGTTGCAACGTCCCCCCGTGTTTTCCGGGCGATCGTTTCTGACCGATGAAGAGGTCGCCACTCTGCGTGCCCGGGCGGAGCGGATCTTTCGGAACGGTCGAAGTGCCTTCACGACCCCGGAAGGCGCCTTCTTCGCCGCGTTGAACGACGTCGAGACCTACGACGCCTCCTCGACCAGCAGCTCCATCGGGATGGTCGACGTGGAGATCACCAATCGGACGTCGCAGGTCATCGACCCGCCAGACGGTCGCATTCCGGCGCTGACAGCGGCCGCGCAGGCCCGCGAGGCAGCCGTCGGTACCGGGTGGGACTTCAAGACCGGTCCCGAGGATCTCAATAATTTTCACCGATGTGTGACAACCGGCGTGCCCAGGCTGGGTGGCAACTTCGGTGCTGGCCCGTACACCTTCTATCAAATCATGCAGACGTCGGATCACCTGGCGTTCATCAGCGAAGCATTCCATGATGCCCGGCTCATCGCACTCAGCGGGCACCCTCATGTGGCGGAGACCATCCGACAGTGGAATGGTGATGCCCGAGGGCACTGGGACGGCGACACGTTGGTGATCGAAACGCGCAACTTCTCGACCGGGAGCTATTTTCGCGGTTCGGCGGATGGGCTCCGTCTTGTCGAGCGGCTGACCCGCACCGGCCCTGGCACCATCACCTATCAGCTCACCTTTACCGACCCGACCACGTGGGCCTCGCCCTGGACCGCGGAGATCCCGCTCAAGCGTCGTGACCAGAGGATCTACGAATTCGCCTGCCACGAGGGCAACGTGTCCATGCGGGGCATGCTCCGAACGGCGCGGCTGGCAGAGGAGGGGACCGCTCGTTGAGGCCAGGACCGCCTGGGGCGTCATCGACGGCGGGCGACCTGGCACCTGGTCTACCGGACGATGTCTAGCGCTCCCACAGACGCGTCTGTGGCTGAAACTGGCTCCACGCGAACCAGAACGCCTCGTGTGCGGGGATTTCCTCGCTGTCGATGAATGCGCGTAGGCCCCCGGAATCTGGCTGCAGCGTCACGCCGCCCAGTTCGACCGCTTCGCCGGCTTCCAGTGCCAAACGCGCCGACCCCACCGGGAACGCCACCGGGGTACCATCCGCGTCTAGGACCCCGAGCACGACCTCGTGCACGCCCAGTCGCGGGTCGACATCGCCGACGGGAAAGATCGGTCCGGCCTCATCGCGGCCGCGCAGCGGGTCGGGTGGGTAGCTCCGGCCAATACCTCCATCCTCGGCAATGATGGTGGTGTCCTGATGCGCCGCCCGCCACGCTCCCCAGGGCGAGGTCACAACGGTGGTCTGATTGAGCGTGACGCCTGCGTCGAGCAAAGGTCCGGAGATGGCGTCTCCGGTAAAGGTGTCGACGGCGGAAAACGTCGTGATGTCGTACATGAACTTGTTCGATCGTGCGAGCAACCCGGAGGTCCGCAACAGCGGCGCGAAGCCGTCGACATCATCGGTGAAATAGGCCTGCGCTGACAGACAGAGCGTGCAGTACGGGATGGCCAGACGCCGCCCGCCGAGGGTGTCGTTAACCATTTCGTGCACTTCCATGATGTTCTTCGGGTAGGCGCGGGCCTCGCCGTTGACGACGACCCCAAACACCAGGGCGTCGTCGGGGTACCAAGACCCCCCAGCCGCGTCGGTCACGGCCGGCTCGTCCAGGGCCGGGATGCAGCCTCGGGGGCAGACCTCACCGGCCGTGGCGGCGGGACGGTTGTCGATGAAGACGCCACCCCATCCGACGAGCCGCCAATCGATGGCGGAGTCCTCGTCATCGAAGAACGGCGCCCAGCGCGGTTCAATCAACAGGAACAGATCACGTTTGAGCTGCCGGTAGTTCGGAGGAGCCGGTAGGTCCCACGCCAAGATCCGGTCGCCCATGGCGGTGAACGGCTCGCCCGCGAACTCGGCGCCGCTGAGATCTTCGAATGCCTCGACCAGGACCGGCACGCCGTCGCGTGTCGCGAGCCGCAGGAGGTCATACAGGTACCACAGGAGCCGACCGTCCCCGGACTGGCCGATTGCGCGCACCGCGTCAGTGGGAAAGCGTTGTTGCCGCAGGGTCGGCACGATGCTCGCCAGGGCCTCGAGTACCGGGCCGGCCAGCGCGCCAGTGCCCGCCGCGGGAGTCGTCGGGAACGGTTGCCGGTCCTTGTCGAGCAGGCCCGCTGGATTCTGGGATTGGCTCTGGGCCGAGAGCGGATCGGCGCCGCCGCACGCGCCGAGCAGCATGGCCGTCGCCAGCACGCCGACAAGCGGCCCGTGGTGCAAGTCCCGCCGCATTTTGGCCAGAATGCCTTCGACTGACGGTCGGCCACGCGAGGTCATGGCTACCAGGCTCGGTGCGTCGTTGGGGCTACGCGTCCGGCAGGGCGAAGGCGACCAGGCGAGGCCCCCCGCCGATCGTGAGGGCGATGTACTGCCGGCCGTCGACCATGTAGGTCATCGGAGTTCCGATCGCTCCGGACGGGAGGTCGACCGAGGCCAGCTCTTCACCCGAGGCTTTGTCGTAGGCGACCAAGCGCGGCCCCCCGGATGAGCTGCCCGCGGTCAGGCAGTAGATCAGCAAGGTCTTCGTCAGCAGCGGGCCGTTGGTGCCGTTGTCACCACCCAGCGGGGGCAGGTCGAGGTCGCGAAGCCGCGGGTGATTGCGGATGCGGTCACCGTTGCCGGTTGGCACCACCCACGCGTAGTCGCCGGTGTTCATGTCGATGGCCGACATGCGGGAGTACGGCGGTTTGAGTAGCGGGAGTCCCTGCGGCATCTGCGGCCCGGTCCGGATGCCCTGTCTGAGCTGTTCCATACGCCGGGCTTCCGGCGCGCCGTGCGTATACGCCATGGTCGAACCAGAGGCCGCGTCTGGCGCGTAGAGCCCGATGACGGAGACCTGATTGCGCGAGGGGATGTACAGCATGCCAGTGTCGGGGTCGACCGCGCCGCCAGCCCATCCCGCGGTGCCTCCCGGCGGCGGACGCATGATGGTGCCGCGGGTCTCGCCCTCCACGGGACGTGTCGGGGGTTGGAACAGGGGGCCGAGCGTGAAGCCTTCGACCGCCTCAATCGCCATCTGCCGTATCTCTGGGGTGAAGTCGACCAAGTCATCGATTGTGACGCCTTGATAGTCGAATGGCGCCGGTCGCGTGGGGAACGGCTGGGTGGCCGCGGGGACCTCGCCCGGCATGTTCGTCTCTTGCGGCACCGGTCGTTCCTCGATTGGCCACACGGGTTCGCCGGTGACGCGGTCGAACGTATAGACGAACCCCTGCTTGCTGACCTGGGTGACCGCCTTGATGTCGCGCCCATCCACGGTGATGTCGAGCAGGTTCGGGTGGGTAGGGAAGTCGTAGTCCCACAGTCCGTGATGCACGGCCTGGAAATGCCAGACTCGCTGCCCGGTCTCGATATTGACCGCGATCAAGGTCTCCGAATAGAGGTTGTCGCCGAGCCGGTTCGCGCCGTAGTAGTCGTTGGTCGTTGTGCCGGTCGGCAGATACACGTAGCCCAGTTCGTTGTCGCCGGCCAGCATCGACCACACGTTGGCGTTGCCCGAGTAGCGCCACGACTCGTTGGCCCAGGTGTCGGCGCCATACTCGTCGCCGCTGTTCGGGATGGTGTGGAAGTCCCACGAGTGCTCGCCGGTGCGGACGTCCCAGGCGCGGACCCAGCCGGGGATCGCTTCCTTCATGATGCGGCGGTCAGCGATATGCGAGCCGTGGATGACCCGGTCCCGGACGACGATGGGTGGCGAATGGATGCCGTAGGTCAACGCGTTCAAGTAGTCTCGCTCCCCACGGTTCGCGCGAGGCACACCCGTCATGGCGTCAACCATACCGCTGCCGTCAGGCCCGAAGTCCGCACACGGTTGACCGGTCTTAGCGTCGGCGCACACCAGATACCCGTTGCCAGTGCCCCAGAAGATCCGCTCGTCCTCTTCGCCATCGGTCCAGTAGGCGACACCGCGTTGCCGCCAGGTGCCGGTCATCGTCGTCGTGCCCTCTTCATAGCTCTTCGGGTTGAAGACCCACAGCGTGTCGCCGGTCACGGCGTCAACCGCGACGCCTTGTGACAACGGCGTATTGAAATAGAGGGTGCCGCCGACCATCAGCGGTGTGGCCTGGAAACCGCTAGGGTTGGGCGGGTGGCCGATTCGATAGAGGTCGGGGGTTTCCTCGACGAGGTGGTCAACGATGGTCCCGAGCGGGGCCCACCATTCGCTGCCGTCCGGCATTGTCTTGCTGACGAAGTTGTCGACCGACGTCCATTCCCATGCCAACTCAAGATTGGCGAAATTGCTGGCGTCGATCTGGTTCAGCGGCGAGTATTTCTTGCCGCCGATATCACCGGCATAGCTGCGCCACTCGCCGTTCGAGGTGTCGTAGGTCTGCCACGGCTGGGCCTCGGCCCCGCTCGCGGCGAACGCGAGGACACAGACACAGAGGATGCACAGGAGCGAGAGCCGGTAGGTGATGGTCATCTGTCGAGTTCTTCGGTGCGTGCGCCCCGCATGATGTTGAGCAGGCCGTAGTTGCCCTCGTGGCACGCGTACTCATACATCGGCCCCGTCGTGACTCCCCGGGCCGCTTGGTTGGTGGTCATCGGCACCGCGGCGGTCCACGGTCGCGTGAACATGTCGGGGTCCGTCATCGTGAACTGATAGTCGATCGTCTCGTCATCGAGACGGGTGAACCGTTCGACCAGATGCAAGCTGGGGCGCGCCGCGCGCCAGGTCGCCCGCCACAGAAAGTCGCTCTTGTCCGAGAACCTGGTGGTCTCGACGACCAACGTGTCGCCTTCCCACCGGCCACGCGCGTCACCCAGCATCTGACCTACGTGCGGCGGCACATGGTCCCGCCCATCCACCGGGATCAGGCGATACTCGTGGAACATCTCGTTGAGCATCACCACCCATCCCGGCGACTGCAGGATGTGGTAGTTCATGTTGTAACCCTGCAGCGGCACAAATGGGAGCCCGTCCGTGAGACACCGCTCGCCCGTGTCGGCGTCGTCGTAGGTGTTGAACGGTCCCACGCCGTATCGTGCCGAGTCGGACGCCAGTCGCTGACGCCCCGCCGGTGTCCAGGGGATCCTGCCGTTCGACGGATCCACGATCAGCGCCGTACGGCGATCGCCGGTCACGTTCTTTCCGCCGTCCATCCAGAACTGGTTGTACGCGCCGACGTTGCCTGGAATAAACGTGTCCGACGCCGCGCGGCTTTCCGCCGACCGGGTCTCGAAGGCGGCCGCCTCTTCCGCTGTCAATACGGTCTTGTCGGCCATGGCGTCGGGTCGCTCGACCGGCGTCAGCGTGGCGTTCGTCCAGAGCCCCTGCAGGTCAGGCTCGCCCCAGGGTGTGCGTGGTGCTGCCCAGCCGGCTTGAGTCGGTTGTGCCAGCGCCGCGAGTGGCGATGCGAGGGCGAGTCCGCAGGCCGCGAGCCTGAGTACGACGTGACGATGGGGTCGACTGGTCACACAGGCACCTCAATCAAAGGGCGAGAAGCGGGCGTAAGGAATGGCGTCCCCATCAGGTTCACGGGTTCAGTACGAACCGCTGTACGCGCTTGCCTTCCAGTGTTTCCCCAACGTAGATGTTTCCGCTGGAATCGACCGCCAGGCTGTGCGCCGCCGTAAATCCACCGGCGACATGTCCACCGAAACCGAACGACCCGAGAACCTCCAGAGTGGTCCGATTCAGCAGCCACACCTTCTGGTTCATGCCGTCGATGTTGTACAGATACCGCTGCTCGGCGTCTCGCGAGAAGTCGACGTCGAACGCCGACCCGAACCCACGGGTGCGACCGGAGATAACCACCTCGTCCACGTAGGTGCCGTCCTTCTGGAACACCTGAATCCGGTCGTTGACGCGGTCGCAGACGTAGACCAGTCCATCGCGGGCGATGGTCGCGCAGTGTACGGGGCGGCCGAACTGTTGCGACGGCGGGGCGTCCGGGTCGTAGGTGTAGGCGTCATCCGTCGGGGTGTTGCCATAGGCGCCCCAATGCCGCTTGTATTCGCCGGTGCCCCCGTCGAAGACGGCCACTCGCCGATTCCCGTAGCCGTCGGCGATGAATACCTCGTTGGTCTCGGGGTCGACGTCGATCTCCGCCGGTTGGCCAAAGCTCTCCAGGTCGTTGCTCCCCTGGCCTTGCCCCTGCCGGCCGATCTGCAGAAGAAAGTCACCCGCCTGGGTGAACTTCAGGATCTGGGCGTCGTTTCCGCCGCTGCCCCCGATCCACACGTTGTCCAGGTGATCGACGAAAATGCCGTGTTCCGCCTCGGGCCACTCGTAGCCCTCGCCCGGTCCGCCCCAGGCCTGCACGACGTCGCCGTCCTGATTGAACTCGATGACCGGCGGTGCCGCGCGACAACACTCGGCCAACGGCGGGTCGGCGGCTGCGCCCGCTTCCTCCGCCGTCAGACTGCCGGGGCGGTGAATGACCCAGATGTCGTCTCGGGCGTCGACCGCCACCCCGACCACGTTGCCGAGCGTCCAGTTGTCGGGCAGCGGTTTCGGCCAGGTGGCGTCGAAGCGGAAGGCCGTGGCGTCTCCCGGGTCTCCGGGGCTCGTGGCGACGGGGGCGGCTGCCGTGTCCGTCGCCGGTTGTGGGGGGGCGGCGCAGGCCAGGGTAACCAGCGAAAGTGCTGCGAGGCCTGCCCAGGCGATTGGCGGACGGCGGTCAGTCACGGTACACCTCCAGCGAAGCAGCGGGTCTGCCAGTCACCTTAGCACGAGCTGCAGAACGTGGAAACGGACAAGGCATCGGCCTGGGACCACGTCCACTACCGCACGTACATCCAGGAACAGGAGCGGGAAGAGCGACGGTAAGGTCAATACTCACTTTACTTCTTGACGTCCAGAAGGGGCGATGGCGAGCGCTCGGTATTGATTTACCTGACGCGCGCCACTACAGTTGTGGCATCGTCCAAAAACTGGGTACCGGCCCGCCGGGTTGCCCGTTGGAGATCTATGTCGAAACGGCTGGCGCGGCGAGTTGGCGCAGTGGCGGCGAGTGCCGCACTGCTGCTCCAGGTGTCCGCCTCCGCTCGCCAGGCGCCCGATACCGGGACGCCTCACGCTGATTCTCACCGCGCGCTGGTCGACACGTACTGCCTCGGTTGTCACAACGATCGTCGAGTCGCGCAGGGGGCGGCGCCGGTGTCGTTCGAGCATCTGGACGCCACCGACGTCAGTGCGGACGCCGAGGTCTGGGAGCAGATGGTCCGTAAGCTGCGACTCGGCATGATGCCGCCCGTCGGCAGCCGTCGCCCTGACCCGGTTTCGCACGAGCGTTTCGTGACGCGCCTGGAAGCGGCACTCGACCACGCCGGAGTCGCGCAACCGGACCCGGGTCGTCCGCCGATCCGACGCCTCACGGCCGCCGAGTACCGCAACGCCATCAGTAGCCTGTTGGACGTGGATGTCGACGAGCGCTGGCTGCTGTTTCCTCCGGATGACGTCGACCAGCAGGGATTCGGCACCAACGGCGAGGTCTTGTCCGTGTCGCCCGCCCTCTTCGACCGCTATCTGTCGGCGGCGAACCGGATCAGCCGAATGGCGGTGGGTGATGCCACCATCGGGCCCGGGTTTGCGGTGGCGACCTACGACACGCCCCGGTTGCTCTACCAGGACGACCGGATGAGTGACCGCCTGCCGTTCGGGTCGCGTGGTGGGCTGGCCATTCGGCATCACTTCCCGCTCGACGGCGAGTATGAGGTGAAGGTGCGGCTGCGTCGGATGATTTACGACTACATCGTCGGGATGGGGACGGAGCAGCAGATCGAGGTGCGTCTCGATGGGCGGCTGGTGAAACGGTTCACGGTGGGTGACGCGGACCGGGTTGGCTACCCATCCGCCTACAGTTTCTTCGGGACGATTCGCGGGGACCCCGACTGGGAACAGTTCGTGTCGATTGACGCCGACGCCGGCCTGAAGGTCCGGTTTCCGGCCACGGCGGGAACGCATTGGCTCGGCGTGTCGTTCGTCGCGGCGAGAACCGAGGCCACGGGGATTCTGGAGCGGCGACTGTCAGGGTTTTCGCTCAGTGGGCTGGGGTTCTACGACGGCAACGCCGCGGTCGAGCGGGTAGACGTGGCCGGTCCGTACGACGCGACCGGGGCAGGGGATACGCCCAGTCGAAGACAAGTTTTCACCTGCCACCCAGCGACGTCGGCGGTTGATGCCGCGGACCGGGACAGCGAAACGGACGCGACAGACCAGTGCGCCATGCGCATCCTCTCCACGCTGGCGCGACGGGCGTATCGCCGGCCCGTCACCGAAACTGATCTGGCGACGCTGCGACCTTTCTATGAGACCGGTCGCGACATGGTCGGGTTCGAGACCGGTATTCAGAAGGCGATCGAACGGCTGCTCGTCGCGCCCGAGTTTCTGTTTCGGGTTGAGCGGGACCCGGTCGACATCGCGGCTGGGGCAGCGTATGGGCTCAGCGATCTCGAACTGGCGTCGCGTCTCTCCATGTTCTTATGGAGCGACATTCCCGACGAGCCATTGCTCGCGGCCGCCGAAGCCGGTCGACTGAGCCAGTCGGCCGAGCGCGAGCGGCAGGTGCGTCGGATGCTGGCTCATCCCAAGGCCCGTGCCCTGGTCGACAACTTCGCCACCCAGTGGCTTCAGCTTGGTCGCATCCGTGGGGTGGTGCCGGACGTGGACGTCTTCTACGAGTTCGACGAGAACCTTCGCGCGGACATGGAGCGGGAGACGGTCCTGTTTCTCGACCACGCCATCCGCGAAGACCGTGGACTGCCGGAGTTGTTGAGCGCCAACCACACGTTCGTGAATGAGCGGCTCGCACGGCACTATGGGATCGCAGGCGTGTATGGCGAGCGGTTTCGGCGCGTGGAAGTCGATGACGACCGCGGCGGGCTGTTGGGGCAGGCGAGCCTGTTGACCCTGACCGCATATCCGACCCGCACCTCGCCGGTGCTGCGAGGGAAGTGGGTGCTGGACAATCTGCTTGGCATGCCGCCCCCCGACCCGCCGGACGATGTGCCCGCGCTCGCGGATAATGATGGCGCGGCCCAGCCGAAATCGGTTCGTGAGCGGTTGGAGTTGCATCGGGCGAACCCCGCTTGCGCCTCGTGCCACAGAATGATGGACCCGCCCGGCTTCGCGCTGGAGCACTTCGATGCCATCGGACGGTGGCGAGCTACCGATGCAGATGGCGCCCCGGTCGATACCGTCGGCTCCCTGGCCGACGGCACTGACGTCGATGGTCCCGCGGCGTTGCGCCGGGCGGTGTTGTCCTACGAGACGAGCTTTGTGCGAACTGTCACCGAGAAGCTGCTGACGTATGCGGTCGGGCGGCGGATGGCCGCGGCCGACCAGCCGGCCATCCGAAAGATCGTCACGGACGCCGCTGATGACTATCGGTGGTCGTCGATAATTCTCGGTGTTGTCGAGAGCGTCCCGTTCCAGATGAGGAGATCTGAGTCATGAGTGTGATCACCAAACGCGCGATTTCTCGGCGCATGTTGCTTCGTGGGCTGGGCGCGACGGTGGCGTTGCCGTTCCTGGATAGTATGGTGCCGGCCTTGACCGCCGCGAGCCCGACGGTCCGTTTCGGTGCGGTCTATGTGCCCAACGGGATGGTGATGCAGAACTGGACCCCGGGCACCGTCGGGACCGGATTCGAGCTGACCCCTATCTTGGAGCCGCTGGCTCCGTTCCAGGACCAGATGCTGGTGGTGTCCGGACTCAATTGCACGCCACCGCCAGGCACGCGTGGGGGGACCCATTCACGCGCGGCTACCCGGTTCCTGACCGACGTGCACCCCGGCGCCTGGAATCCTGAGGCGGTATCCATGGATCAGATCGCGGCGCGGGATCTGGGCCGTCATACGCCGCTGGCGTCACTGGAACTCGGCCTGGAGGGGGCCAACTTCGCGGGATCGTGCGACAGCGGAGGTTTCAGCTGCGCTTTCTCCTACACCATCTCGTGGCGCGATTCGTCGACCCCGCTGCCGATGGAGCACAACCCGCGGGCGGTCTTCGAGCGGCTCTTCGGCGACAACGACACCACGGACCCGGCGGCGCGTGAGGCGCGTCGGCGCGAGCAGCGCAGTATTCTCGATTCCATCAGCGCTGACGTGGCCCGTCTCCAGGGTGCGCTCGGTGCGGGCGACCAGCGTAAGCTTGGCGCCTATCTAGACGCCGTGCGCGACGTTGAGCGCCGGATCGAAGTGGCCGAGGAGCAGGGCGATCGGGAGGTGCCGCTCGTTGAGCGTCCGATGGGTGTACCGGCCGACTTCGCCGACCACGCGAGTCTCATGTACGACTTGCAGGTGCTGGCTCACCAGACGGACCGCACCCGGGTGACGACCTTCATGAGCGGTCACGAGTTGAGCGGTCGGACCTATCCGGAAATCGGTGTGCCGGACGCTCACCACCCGCTGTCGCACCACCGGGGCGTGTCAGACGCGCTGGCGAAGCTCACGAAAATCAACCGCTATCATGTGGGTCTGTTCGCCGCGTTTGTCGAGAAGCTGCGCGCGACCCCGGACGGTGACGGCTCGCTGCTCGACCACATGGTGCTGATGTACGGCGCCGGTATGAGCGACAGCAACGCCCACTCGCCCTACAACCTGCCGATCGTGCTGCTCGGCGGCGGGGCGGGAACCCTGCGTGGTGGACGGCATGTGTCGTTCGATGAACGCGACCGCACGCCGCTTGCCAATCTCCACGTCACGCTGCTCGACAAGCTCGGGGCGCCGGTCGAGCGGATCGGTGACAGTACAGGTCCTCTGCCCACCCTACTGGGCGGACCAGGTGCGGACCGGCTGTCTGAGATCTAGTGCTTCCATACGGGTCGCTCATGTCCTGTCGCCGTGCTGCGAGCGTTTCCGGCTGCGTCATGATCGTAGTCGCCAGCGGGGTAGGGTTCTCCGCGCAGACACCGGATCTGCGTCTGATCGATGCGGTCAGGACCGAGCGATCTGAGGCGGTGGAGGCGCGGCTGGCGGACACCGACGTGAATGCCACCCAGGCCGATGGTGCGACGGCGTTGCACTGGGCCGCGTACCTCGACAACGAGACGATAGCGGCACGGCTGGTGGCCGCCGGCGCCGTCCCTAGTACCGCGAACGAACTGGGCGTTACGCCGCTGACCCTGGCGTGCGAGAACGCGAACCCCGCCATGGTGGAGTTGTTGCTGAGGGCTGGGGCCGACCCGAACGCGGCGCTGGGGACGGGTGAGACGGTGCTGATGAGTTGCGCCCGGACCGGCAGCGCTTCCGCCGTCCGCGCCGTGCTGGTGGCCGGCGCCGACGTGAACGCGCGCGAGCAGGCAGAGGACCAAACAGCGCTGATGTGGGCCGCCGCGCAGCGGCATCCTGCCATCGTGCGCCTCCTGATCGAGCAGGGCGCCGATGTGGCAGCGCGCTCGCGCGAGCGACGGCAGGTGATCAGTCGGCGCCTGCAGTCCGAGCTCAAATACGGCGAGCTGGGCCGCAACTACGGGACCGACGCGGAAGAGACCCGGGTTGGCGGATTCACGTCGCTGCTGTTCGCGGTCAGGCAGGGGGACGTCGAGTCAGTTCGTCTGCTCCTCGAAGCCGGGGCGGACGTGAACGACCGTGCGCCCGATGGCGCCAGCGCGCTGGTCGTGGCGGCGCATAGTGGCCACGGGGCGCTCGCGATGTTCCTGCTCGAACAAGGCGCGAACCCGGATGCGGCGGCGGCCGGTTATACCGCACTCCATGCCGCGGCTCTGACCGGAGATTTGGCGGTGGTCGAGGCGTTGTTGGCCCATGGCGCGCGGCCGAATGCGCAGGTCACGCTGGCCACGAAAGTGACCCGGAACGGCCAGGTGCTGATGATCGGGGAGCATCTGCTGGGCGCGACGCCGTTCGCTCTCGCCGCGAAATTTACGGAAGTGGAGATCATGGAGGCGCTCGCGGCCGGGGGCGCTGACGCGAGATTGCCATTGAAGAACGGATGGACGCCGCTCATGCTGGCGTCGGGGGCGAGCTGGCGTTACGCCGTGTGGGACCGGCGCGACCGGGCGCTCGCCAAGTCGCCCGCGTTCCAGGCACAGATGTATGACGAGGCGAGGACCCTGGCTGCGGTCACGCTTGTGGCCGACCAGGGCGTCGACCTCGACGCGGTCGATGGAGACGGCAGTACGGCCCTGCACCACGTCGTTGATAAGGGGTTCGATACCGTGGTCGGGCTGCTCATTGACCGGGGCGCCGATCTCGCGGTGATAAATCGTCGCGGCCAGACGCCCCTGGCCATCGTCGCTCGCGGCCGCACCGGAAACGTGCAGGCGGCGCCGGCGACCGCAGACCTGTTGCGCTCGCGCGGCGCGTCGTGATCGCAGGTACTTACTCACCACGCATATCACCAACAGAGGCGAAGTCCAGACGGCTTCAGCACGTCCGCGGACGATCCCGGCGCGGTGAGTGAGCCCGACAAGACACCGGGACATGAGACGCATGCAGCTATGAGAGAAAGACATTCGCAGCGGATGATTGGGGGCGTCGTGTGGACGCTTGTTGCGGCGTTGGCGGGGGTGCTGCTGGGCACGGCGTCCGCGGTCATGGCCCAGGAGGAGCGCACTGTCAAGGAAGGTGTCTATTCCACTGCTCAGGCGGTGCGTGGACGAACCCAGTATGAAGCCACGTGCATGCGATGCCATGGGGCCGACCTGACCGGTGGCGCGGGTCGGTCGTTGACCGGCGACGTCTTCGTGCGGGACTGGACCGGTTTGACGCTGGACCGTCTGTTCGAACGGATGCAGTCCATGCCGCCCGGCGCCTCAGAGGCCTTGGCCGGAGACGCCTACGTCGACATCATCAGCTATGTGCTGGAGCGCAACGGATACCCGGCCGGAGACGAAGAGCTGTCCAGCACCGTTCTCACGACCGTGACCGTCGAAGGCGAGGACGGACCCGGAGTTGTGCCAAACTTCGCGCTGGTACGGGTTGTCGGGTGTCTCGGCGGCGACGCGTCTCAGTGGGTGCTCTCGAACGCGAGTGACGAAGTACGGTCCGGTGATCCCGCCGCGTCGAGCGGTGACGAGTTGGCCGAGGCGCAGGCGACCCTGCTCGGCGACCGCGAGTTCGGTCTCATGTATGTATTCCCGAGCCCGGAGGCCTACCTCGGGCACCGGGTCGAGACCAAGGGGTTGCTCATTCGCGACGAGGCCGGTGGTGGCCCAGCCGGTCTCAATGTCACCTCCGTGCAGAGCCTGGCTGCAGTTTGTGAGCCGTAGCCGAGGGGTGTACCAAACGGTCGGCGTGCGGGTCCGAGGCATTGTTCTTCGGCTCTCTCGGGCACCGGGCGGCGCTCTGCGGTTGTCGCGGGGGGGGGCGGTGGCTACGGGACCGGAAAGCCGCGGTCGCGCATGAGGGCGTCGATGGTGGCGTCGCGTCCCCGGAATTTTCGATAGGCCTCGGCAGGGTCGACGGCGTTCCCCACGGCAAAGAGGTTGTCTACGAGCTTCTTTGCGAGGTCTTTGTCGTAGAACCCGTCCGGGGCCTCCGCGAATGCCTCCGCCGCGTCGGCGGTCAGCACATCCGCCCACATGTACCCGTAGTAGCCGGCCGCGTAGCCCTCGCTCGAGAAGATGTGACTGAACTGTGGGCTGCGGTGCCGCATGACGATCTGGTCCGGCATCCCCAGGTCCGCCAGCACCTCACGCTCGAACGTTGGAGGGTCGAGCGTGGTCGGGTCGGTGGTGTGAAACCGCATGTCCATCAGAGCGCACGCGAGATACTCGGTGGTGGCGAATCCCTGGTTGAATGTCGAGGCGTTTCTGATCCGGGCGACCAGTTCCGGGGGCATCGCCTCTCCGGTCTCGTGATGCACCAGATAGCCGCCGACGACCTCGTCCGTGAGTAGCCAGCGCTCGAGTAGCTGCGACTGTAACTCGATGTAGTCACGCACTCCGCCGTTGAGCGACGGGTAGTCGACCGTCGACGAGAAGTAGTGCAGCGCGTGCCCGAACTCATGAAACAACGTCGTGGCATCGTCCCATGA
This sequence comes from Acidobacteriota bacterium, assembly GCA_002712885.1. GTDB lineage: Bacteria > Acidobacteriota > Vicinamibacteria > Vicinamibacterales > UBA8438 > UBA8438. The sequence continues at coordinate 25,780 of PAUN01000021.1, read as the reverse complement.
GACCAGGGTCGGTTCGCCGGGCGCCGCCTTGATGAAGTTGGAGTTGTTGGATCCCAGCACACTGACCGGGGCGTCGAACGCTTCGTGGCTGCGATAGCTGGTAGCCCATGCGCCCGACCCTTTGCCTGGGCGCGCGTAGGGGTCGAGATACCAGACGCCGACATGGGCGCCATCGGTCCGGCGCGTGACTTCCCACACGCTGACGTCTTCATGAAACACCGGAACGGAACCATCCGTAATCGGCGTGAAGACAAGATCGAACAATGCACCAGCGATGAAGAACATGCCGTCGCGGAGGTTGTCGAGCTGGAGATACTGCTTCACTTCGTCCGAGTCGAGGTCGTAGGTGGCCTGGCGTACCTTCTCCGCGTAGTAGCGGTAGTCCCACGGTGCAATGGTGATGCCAGGGCCCTCGGCGTCGGCGACGGCCTGCATGTCGGTGACCTCGGCTTTGACCCGGGCCAGCGCGGCCGGCCAGACCGCGTCCATCAGGTCGAGCGCCTGACGGGGGGTTTTGGCCATTCGGTTCTCGAGTCGCCAGGTCGCGTAGTCGTCGTATCCGAGGAGTCGTACGCGTTCATGGCGCAGCCCCACGATCTTGGCCAAAATCGCGTTGTTGTCGTGCTCGTCGCCGTTGTCGCCGCGGGAATAGTAGGCGCGCCACACCTGCTCACGCAGAGACCGGTCGTCGGAGAAGGTCAGGAACGGGTCAGTCGACGAACGGGTGTTGGTGATCGTGTATGTGCCGTTTCTTCCGCGGGACGTCGCGGCGAGAGCCGCCGCCTGAACGAACGCTTCATGCAAACCGCCGATCTGATCGGAGTCAAGGAAGGCGGCCGGACTCTCTTCGTCGGCAAGCACGTTGTTCGAGAACCGCGTGTGCAGCGCTGCCAGCCGTTGCTCGATTGCGGCATACCGCCGCTTCTCGTCCGGTTCGAGGGTGGCACCGTTACGCGCGAAACGGTCGTAGATCACTTGCACCAGCCGTTGCTGGTTGGGGTGCAACCTCGCGGACGAGGTATGGTCAGATCCCAGGCCACGCCCCGTGTCATGCACGGCCTGGATGCGAGCGAACAGCGCCGAGTTCTGGGTGATCGTCGATTCGAATTCGGCCAGGCGCGGTGCCATGTCCCCTTGCACCGCTCGGAATGCGGGGGTCGACATGTTGGAGCTCCAGACCTCGTAGTAGGCAGAAACTCGGCTCAACGCACGGCCTGACCGTTCCAGCGCGACGATGGTGTTGTCGAAGGTCGGGGGCTCTGGGTTTGACGCGATCGCCTCGATTTCGGCGAGCTGGTTGGCCATGCCCGACTCGAGCGCCGGTTTCAGCGCGTCCAGCTCCATTCGGTCGAAGGCGGGGACGCCGCCGAACGGACCGGTCCAGTCGGTGAGCAGGATATTGTCGGGGTCGGGAGGGGCGGTGCCGGTCACGGCGCCGCGTCAGGGTCGACACCCGCCTTGCGCATGGCGTCGCGAATGGCGTCGGCGGTCTCAACAGAACTGAGGATGTTCATGCCTCGGTGCATGCCGATAGCGATGTCCAGCGGGGAGGCGCCCCGGTCGTTCTTCTGGTTCCACACCGCGATGTCGGCGCCCGCCTCCGCCAGCAGCGTGACGACCCGGGGGAGGTGCTTGTAGGCGGCCCCATGCATGGCGGTCTCGCCCTTGTCATCCACTGCGTCGATGTCCAGACCCAGGTCCAGCACTAGCTGCACCGCCTCCAGCACTTCCGCTTCCGTGCCAGGATCCTCTCCCGGTGACGACGTGCCCAGCCCGGCCGCGACCATGAGCGCCGTCGAGCCCTCGTCGTTGGTCCGCGTCGGGTCCGCGCCCGCCTCCCTGAGCAGTTGCATCAATTCGGTGTCGGCGGTGCGGGCGGCGAGGAGGAACGGCGTGCCGCCGATGAAGTTGAGCCCGGTGATCCCCGCCGGTGGCCGCGTCGTGACCCGGGCGTCGAGATCCACGCCCTGCACGATCAGCTTGCGGGCGAATGCCAAGCTTGTCATCGCGCCCGAGCCTCGGGGGGCCGGATTGTTGCTCCCGGCGATGCCGGCCTTGCGTACCCACGATAGTTGATGGAGAGCCGTCCAGCCACGGGGTGCCGCGTTCGGGTCGGCGCCACGGTCCAGGAGATAGGCCGCTAGCTCGAAATGCGCGTTGCCCGCCGCAAGGAGAAACGCGTTCAGGCCGGCGTCGGACGCCCGACGTTGCTCCACGCCGCCGGCTGTGAGGGTCGAATTGATCGATAGCTGTTCATCGAGGTTGGCACCCGCCTCCAGCAGCGTCTGCACCACGTCGGTCTGTCCTTCGCGCGCGGCGAAAAGCAACGCGGTGAATCCCCGGTTCGACCGCAGTGCGGGGTCCGCTCCGTGGGAGAACAGGGTGGGAATGACCGCGGCGTGGCCCTCGGCCGCGGCCCACATCAGCGCCGTCTGACCTTTCCAGTGTTCCTGCGCGTTCACGTCGGCGCCGGCATCGAGCAGCAATTTGACCGCTTCGACACTGCCGGACCGCGCCGCCGTCATCAGCGCCGTCTCGCCTTCCATAAGCGTGCTGTTGGGGTTGGCCCCGGCGCTCAGGAGTGCTTCGATGACCGGGCCGGCACCGTTCACGCAGGCGAGCGACAGTGGCCGGACGCCGTAGCGGTTTCCGACGTTCGCCACTGCGCCGGCTTCCAGCAGGATCTGGGTGATCTCCAGTTGCCCGGCATAGGCCGCCCAGTGCAGCGGAGTGGTGCCGTCTGGCTCCGCGCCGTGGACGTCGGCGCCCTGGTCGAGCAGTGTCCGCACGCGCGCCACGTCGCCCACCGTGACTGCGTCGATCAGCGGCAGGTCCACGGCCGCCGCCACCGACAGCGAGGCCAGCGGCGCCGCGAGTAGCGTCACGAGGGCGAACAGGAAGAGTCTTGAACGAGGCATGGCGCGTCTCCCGGCGAACACGGGCGGGTCTGAAGACCCGCGGCTACGTACGACAGATGGCGCCCCTCGGAGCAAGGCTGCGGGAAAACACCAGCCAGGGCGCAGCCCGTCTGAGTACTAAGACTACAGCGACAACGGCTCCATGACCTCGACGGCGTGGCCGGTGCTGTCGACGAAACGGTCGAGATGCACGCCGACGTCGTCCAGCAACGCCAGATGCAGGTTCGCCAGCGGCGTCAACTCGTCGTACTTCACATGACGCCCACCCCACGCCTTGTCCCCGCCGCCGCGGGCCACGATGATCGGCAGGTTCCGGTGGTCGTGCACGTCGGGGTTGCCCATCCCGCTCCCGAGCATGAACGTCGAGTGGTCGAGCAGCGAGCCGTCGCCATCGGGCGTGGATGCCATCCTCTCCACCATGTAGGCGAACAACGACACGTGATAAGCGTTGATTTTCGCCAACTTGGCCAATTTTTCGGGGTCGTTCACGTGATGCGAGACCGGGTGATGCGGTTCCGGCACCCCGATTTGAGGGTAGGCGCGCGTGCTGGCCTCCCGCGCCATCTGAAACGTGATGACCCGCGTCAGGTCGGCTTGCATTGCCAACACCTGCAGGTCGTACATCAGCTTGACATGGTCTTCCCACTCAACTGGCACGCTCGTGGGTCGGGTCAGGTCCGGTAGTGGCGAACTGGCCGTTTGTTGTTCGGCCAACTGGATCCGTCGCTCGACCTCACGCACGGTCGTGACATATTCATCGACCGTGGTCCGATCACCGGCGCCCAGCGAGTGCTGGAGCTTCGACATGTCGTCGAGCACCCAGTCGAGGATGCTCGCGTTCTTTTTCATCTCGGCTCGTCGCTGGTCCGGCGTGCCGCCGTCGCCGAAGAGACGTTCGAAGACCACCCGTGGGTCAGCTTCGGTCGGCAACGGCGCGGTCGGCGACGCCCACGACAGACTGTTCTGATACACGCAGGCGTATCCGTTGTCGCAGGAGCCGACCTGCACGATCATGTCGGTGCCGAGTTCGAGCGACGGAATCGGCGTGTCGCCGCCGATCGACTGGGCCGCGACCTGATCCACCGTGACCCCGAGCTCGTAGTCGCTACCTTCGGTCCGCTTCCCTCTGAGACAGCTGAGGAACGCCGCGTTCGACGAGGCGTGGTTTCCGGTCGTGTGCGCGTTCTCCAACTCCATGTTGGTGACGACCGTCACGTGCTCGAGATGCGGGGTCAGGGCCGCCAGGGAGGGCGACAGCCGGGTCAACTTGCCGACCTCGGTCGGCGTCCAGGGCGCGGGATTCATCCCCATCGGGATGAACACGTACCCGAGCCGGCGCGGGGTGTTGGCCACGGTGGCCGCCTGGGCCGTAAATGCCGGCACCATGGAATCGAGCAGTGGCAGCGCCACGGAGGCGCCGAGACCCTTGAGGAACGTGCGGCGCGGCAGCGCCATTCTCGTAATCATCATGGTTGCGATCTCCGCATCTGGAACGGTGTGCTCTCGACGATCCCGAGCACGAGGGACGAGAACCGGTAGTTGTCGCGAGCGGCGTCCCGTAAGGTTCGCCGGACCGCGGGGCCATCATGGTGGTCGAGCCCGCGCCCGAGCGCGTAGGTCAGGAGCTTCTCGGTCATGGTGCCGACAAAGACTTCGGGCGGGGCCAGCAGCGCGTCTCGTAGTCCCGCCACGCCGTCGAACCGACCCCCGCCCGGGATGCTCCCGGTGGCGTCGATCGGCGACCAGTCGTCGGCGCGGTCTCGCCAGCGACCGATGGCATCGAAGTTCTCCATCGACAGGCCGGCCGGATCCATCAGTCGGTGGCAGGCGGCGCAGACCGCGTTCGCGCGATGCTGCTCCATCCGGTCGCGCATCGAGCGCGCGGTAACCCCTGGCTCGGGTTCCTCCAAGGCCGGGACGTTCGGCGGCGGCGGCGGCGGTGGCATGCCGAGCAGGTTCTCGAGAATCCACTTGCCGCGGAGCACCGGTGAGGTCCGGGTGGCATACGAGGTGACCGTCAAGATGCTTCCATGGCCAAGCAGTCCGCGACGCGGGCTGTCGGCCGGCAGCTCGACTCGGCGGAAGTCATTGCCGTAGATACCCGGGATGCCGTAGTGGCCGGCCAACCGCTCGTTCAGAAACGTGTAGTCGGCCTGCAGCAGGTCCACGACAGTGCGGTCTTCGTGGACGATGCTGTCGAACAGTAGCTGCGTTTCCTGCCGGAACGCGCTCCTCAGATTGTCATCGAAATCGGGGAACAGTCGAAGGTTGGGCGCTGCCGTCTCCAGGTTTCGAAGATACAGCCACTGGTCGGCGAAGTTCGTGGTCAACGTAGCTGCCCGCGGGTCGGCCAGCATACGCCGTACGTGGTCTGCGAGCGTGGTCCGGTCCCGCAGCCGGCCCGCTTCCGCGTCGTCGATCAGCGCGTCGTCTGGGATGCTGCTCCACAGGAAGAAGGAGAGCCGCGATGCTAGCTCGATGTCGCTGAGCTCGTAGGCGGCACCGGGGGTGACTCCGTCCGGGTCTCGCTCGATACGGAACAGGAACTCGGGGCTGGTCAGCAGCGCCCGCAAGGCCAGCTCGATGCCGGCCTCGAAGCCTTCTCCCGCGCGGCCCTCTTCGTAGAACGCCATCGGCATCTCGATGTCGCTGAAGGTGACCGGTCGGCGGTAGGCGCGCCGGGCCAGGCTGGAGATGATAGTGGCGGCACAGCCTGCCTCGTCGGCCGGCGTGGCGGGGCGGCAGCTGAAGATGCGGTCTCGGCTGGGCGTATCGCCGATCCCGCTTGGTTCGAACGGCCCGCTGATGGACACCGAGTGCACCGCCGGCTGCTGACGTGGATGCCGGTCCTGGTTGAATTGCGCCTGATACGGTTGTCGCTCTGTTTCGATGAGCGCCGAATTCTTCTGTAGAAACGCGGTGCCGAATGTGTGGGGCCCGGCCGAGATCGGAATCCGCACATTCAGGTGCTTGTCGACGTCTTCGTCGGCGTAGTAGCTGCCAAACCGGTTCCGGTCCGGCACGACGTTGAACAGCTCGAGTCGATCGCCGTCCAGAGTCATTTCCAGGACATGCGATTCACGGAGCCCTTCGATGTTCTCGTTTCGGTTCCGCGCCAGCCGGACCTCGATCTCGTACTCGCCGTCGAGCGGGAACGTGTGCGCAACCTGGACTCCGCCACGGGTGCCGAACGGGAGCCCCGCGAGGTGTCCCTCCTGCGTCGTGTCCGGCCGCACGGTGACCACGCGGCTGCCTGGCACGATGGCCATGCTGCCGACGGCCAGTCGGCTGATTTTCTGCGCCGCCGCCAGATACCGCTCCATCAGGGTCGGCGACAGCTCTCCCGCACCCACGTTGTCAAACCCGAAGCTGGCATCGTCTAGTGGCAGCAGCGACGCGACATCCACGTTCAGGGCCAGGAGATCTCTGATCGCGTTTCCGTATTCCGTGCGATTCAACCGGCGGAATGTATCGGTTCGGCCCGGGTTCGGCGCAGCCGCGGCCAGCGTGTCCAGTTCGGTCTCTAGGTAGGTGACCAGTGACTGGTAGGCGGCCGCGTCTGGACGCGGAGCCCCGTCAGGCGGCATCGCCCCGGCCCTCAGCTTGCGGAGGGCACGCTCCCACACTTCGGCGTGGTTGCGCACGTCGTCGAGCGCCGCTCCTTCCAAGGAGAGCCCGCCTCGCAGGGCACGGTCATTGTGGCAGCTCAGGCAATACCGATTGACCACCGCCTGGTCCGCCGCGGCCATCGTAGCCCCGGGCGCGCCTTGCTGGGCGTGTGCGGTGGTCTGGATGTGTGGGACGGCGAGGGCCGCTGCGAGGAGCGTGGCGGCCGCCGATCCAATCCCAAATCTACGCATTCCGACCCCTTGCCTATGAAAAACGAACCGCGTCCCGGATCTTACACGTCGTAGGCTTGAGAGTCACTAACGACACTGATGAAAGTAAGGTTATCACCTTGGGGCGTCGCGGGATGCCCCGGCGGCCGAAGGTGGTAAGTTAATTTTGGTCAGTGTCCTAAGACTCCGTACGACGAGGGACTGTGACCACGAGCCGCTCGGTCACACAGAATTAACCCGTCTGTAACAGGCGTGAAATCTGGTCCAACTATTCTCTGTCCATGTGCAGATCAGCGATGATTCTCAGCAACATGCCCCGTTTCGTTCCCATCGTTCTCCTCGGAGCGGCCTTCTTCGTGGCGTTACCTGGGGGCGCCTCGGCCCAACGCGGGTCTGCTCCGGGCCCTTGGTACGAGCGCATCCAGTTCGGCGGTGATTTTCGGTCGCGTTACGAAGGGTTCTACCAGGACGGTCGCGAGACCCGGCACCGGAGCCGTTTCCGGCTGCGTCTCCGGATCGACACCGACGTCAACGACGACACCCACCTGCAGATTCAGATCGCGAGCGGCGACCCCGGCACCCCCGTGTCGACGAACCAGACATTCACCAGTTTCTTCAGACCGAAGCCGTTCAGCCTCGACCGCGCCAACGTCAGATACAACCCGTCGGGGGCATCCGCGTTGACCCTCGGGATTGGCAAGTTCGGGTCGCCCATGACGCGTACCCAGATGCTGTGGGACGACGACCTCAACTTCGAGGGTGGGTACGAGCAGGTGGCTTGGGACGTGTCCGAGGCGGTCGATGTCACGCTGCTGGCGCTGCAGACGGCCGTGAACGAGGTGAGCCGCGACGCCGATTCCTACATGCTCGGTGGCTATGGCGAGGTCGGGTTCTCGTTCGGCGCGCACCGCCTGCAGGTGTCGGTGGCCGACTACGGGTTCGGCAACGTCGACCAGGTGGCGGTCGGTCGAGCCACGGGGCCGCTCAGCAGCCTGCTCACCAACCTGGTTGATCTGGACGCCGACGGCAACATCGTCGGACTGGTCTCGGATTTCAACATGGTCGACGCCATCGTCGAGGCCGAGTTCGACACCGGGCGCGAGGACTATCCGTTTCGTGTACTCGGCGAGTATCTGCGGAATACGAAAGCGGCATCGGATCTTGACACCGGGGTGTGGTTCGAAGCGGAGTACGGCGGCTCGCGAACCCTCCGGACCTATACGCTCGGTTACACCTACGGGCGGATCCAGAAGGAAGCCGCCCTGTCGGCGTTTGTGTTCAGCGACATGCCCGGCACCAACACCGAGTTGCACATGGTCAACATCGCCTATGTCCCGCTGCCCAACCTGTCGCTCGACTTGACAATGCACGTGACAAGACGACTCGCCGTTGACGCTGGCGCCAGCAACAATTGGCTGACTCGGCCCCACGTCGCGGCCATCGTTCGGTTCTAGCAGGGGTGTTCGGGTGTCCGTCCCGAGTCGTCAATCACATGATCCATGTAACGCACTGAATATAAATAGATTGTTCCAGGTCAACGACCGCGGTTGCCCCCAAAGGTGTCCCCAGAACCGCGTTCCTGCGCGCACCGTAGGTTGGTCCGAAACCCCCTTTCGGCGTGAAAAACCGATCCACGAGCGGTGCCAAACCCGCGATTTCCTAGAAATGACTCAGTTCCACGCGTGGCCGGGACCAAAGGCGTGCGGCCCACATGGCCAAGCTAGGTGCAGTCTTGGTACTATCCGAAATAGCTCATATCCCCTGATCGGCAGCACCCGCCTCGGGCACGTATGGGCTAGGTCTAGGAGAGAGGGAAAATCATCATGAGGCAGCTAACGACGACGGCGATTCTTTCGGGCATGATCGTGTTCGGACTCGCCAGCGTGGTCGACGCCAAGGGCGACTTCCGAGTGTTCATAGAAGAGAGCGTGACAGAGGACATCTCGAACGAGGTTGACGAGGCTGACGAGGCGAGAGTGGACTTCGGCCTAGCGATCTCGGCGGCGTTGATCAAGAAGGATGTGCCAGTGCTCGTCGTGACGGACCGAACCAAATCTGACTGGACGATCAGGAGTGTGTCGACCATGAAGGAGCAGACCACTGGGCGCGCAATCGTCTCAGGTCTGTTCGGCGGCGGCGGCGATAAATTTGAGGGCACGTTCCAGGTGATCGACAATGAAACGACAGCCGTCCTCTACGCCTACAATGTGAAGAAGAACAATTTCCAGTCGGCGGCTGAAGCGTTTGCGAAGCATTTCAAGAACGACTTCCTGAACAAAGGCGAGATGCGGGCGACGAGACAGGCGAGGAAGTAGACATGCGTGGCCGGGTTACCGGCGCTCCGCAGCAAGGTCGAGAGTCCAGCAGGCGTCCCGAGACGACTCGTTCTCCAGGTCGACTTTGGGGTTGGGCCTCATCTCGGCGTCGGGAATGGCGGACCCGGAGGGCCTGTCCCGTCTGTTCATCGCTCCGGCCGCGCCGCCCACGGTAGTCCGAGCCGTTTTCGGGTTGTTGGCGCTCACTGCTGTCGTCCTCTGTGTCGCGGCGCTCTCGGTGCGGCGACTCGAGATCAACTACAGCACCGAATAACCCGGGTCCGCTATCGTCCGCCGTTCGTGGCGTCGGCCGCGCTGATCTTCCAGATTCGGTTACCGCTGTCGTCGGAGACTAGGAGCGCGCCAGCCGGCGAGACGACCACACCGACCGGTCGGCCCCACTGCCGGACCTGCGTGCCGTTCTGGCCGGTGCTGGCCAGGAAGCCGGTGAGAAAATCCTCAAGTGGCCCCGGGCGCCCGTCGACCAGCGGGAAGAACGCGACCCGGAATCCTGTTGGAACCGTTCGGTTCCACGATCCGTGCAGCGCCACGAATCCACCGTCGCGGTATCTCGCCGGAAACTGCGTGCCGGTGTAGAACGTGATGCCGAGCGGAGCGGAATGGGCGGGGAGGAGCACATCAGGCACGATCGCGCGGTCGACAAGGTCTGGAAACGCGCCGACGAACTTCGGATCGTAGTGGCCGCCGATGTACGAATAGGGCCAGCCGTAGAATCCACCGTCTTTGACGGAGGTCACGTAGTCTGGCACGAGATCATCACCGAGATTGTCGCGTTCGTTGGTCGCCGTCCACACCACGTCGGTTCCGGGTTGTAGCGCCAGTCCCACCGGGTTGCGGATTCCCGACCCGTAGACGCGAGCGCTCGTGCCGTCGGGGTCGACCTCCAGAATCGCGGCCCGACGGCAATCTTCGCCGTCGTCGCTGTTCGAGGCCGAGCCGACCGCGATGTACAGCTGGGTGCCGGCCCGATTGAACACGATGTTGCGGCTCGAGTGCCCTCCCGTCGGGAGCTCGAGCAGCTTCTCTGGTGCGCCCCGCGCCGCCATGTCCCCGTTCTGATACTCGAATCGGACCAGCGAGTCGGTATTGCCGACATAGAGGTAGCCATCGGTGAAGGCGCGACCAAAGGGCAAGCGCAGTCCGCCCGGACCACGTCGCAGGTAGTCGGGAGGCGGGGTGCACGCCTGGGGGTCGGCCACCAGGGCCTGTGGACCTTCGAGTACGCCCAAGCGGGGGGCTGATCGGCCACCCTCGGGGGCGGGTGGTGTCGGTTGCGCCGGTGCGGGCCAGGTCTCGCCGTCGGCAAAGACCCCGCGGGCTTCGAAGACCCCGTCGTTGTCAGCGTCTCTGAGAACCTGAATCGAATTCGTGGTGGGCGAACTGACGAACAGATCGCCGTTCGGCGCGTACACCATCATCCGCGGCCCCCGCAGCTCCGCGTAGCTGGTCACCGAGAATCCGGCTGGGGCCATCGGTACGGTTCCTTCCGGTCGCACCATCCGCTGGCTCCCGTTGGCCGTCGCCGGTGAGGGGCTGGGCAGCCCGTCGGCCCGCGGTTGTGGGTGTACCGTATTCTGTTGCGCGACAACGTCGCTAGTGACGCCTACGCTTACCAGGCATCCCAGCGCGAAGCGAACCGACGCGCGGGCGTGGCGTGTCCTACGTTCTACTACCGTCATCGGTGCACTCCAGTCATGAAACGTCGGATCCTGGGGCAATTCTAGTGCCCTGTAACCGTGATTTACTACACAGGTCGGCTGTGACGTGTGGGGTGAATCGCGGCTGCACGACGCGGAGAAGGTCCGGTGCCTTGCGGTCGACCGAACCCGCGTGACGCAAGCGCCTAGTACATGACGGGTCGCTGTTGATTGGCTATCAGTCAGACCGGGCGTGGGTCATGGCGCACTGGATCGATTCGTGGCACATGTCGGATGGAGTCATGCCGTGCGATGAGGGAGTTGACCCGGACGGGTCGATTGTCGTGCGTGGGAGCTACGCGGCGCCGCCCGATCAGGACTGGGGTTGGCGTATCGAGGTCAAGCCGATCGATACTACGACTCTTACGCTCACCATGTACAACGTCACCCCAACGGGAGAGGAAGCGCTGGCCGTCGAGGCCCGATACTAACGAGTCTGATCACCGAGCGAGGCGGCGCCACGGGGGGCCGGTGAAGAGTGCCCGCTCACGGTAAAATTGGGAATCCGTAATGGGCGCTGACCACGGCGTGGCTCGGGCCCTTCGGAATCGAGGATACGCGACATGAGCGACTTGGCGTCGAAACAGTGTGTGCCGTGCCGGGGCGGCGTGCCGCCACTTCAGGGCGACGAATTGGTGACCTATCAGACCCAGCTTGGTGGCGGGTGGCAGGTCATGAACGAGCATCACCTCGAAAAGGCCTATCGCTTCGACGATTTCCGCCAGGCGCTGGATTTCACGGTGCGTATCGGCGAGATGGCGGAAGAACAGGGACACCACCCCGACATCCATCTGTCGTGGGGGCTCGTCAAGATCACGATCTGGACGCACAAGATCGACGGGCTGACCGAAAGCGATTTCGTATTCGCCGCGAAGTCGGATCAACTCCTCGGAATCTGAGGTCCACTCGCGCATCGATAACCGGGGCCTGGTCAGGCGCGTCGGTGCGGTCGGGCGGCGGGAGCGGGCATCTCGGTCCGTGAACCGGTCGACGGGGGCCGCCCCGTCGAGACATCGGTGCCTCGGTTCGGGTGCCTCGTTCCCATGGTGAGATCCCCGTCGTCACGCCGCCGATCAACGAGTTGGAGTCGGGCGACGGCCCGTCGTCGGTGGTCGACCGGACGGGAGCGTCAGCTTCCGGCGTTTACCCCCGCCCGGCCCACGGGCCGCGTATCTCGACGCATTCGTGGCGTTGAGATGCGGCTAGTGGCCCGTCTTGGGAAACCTCTCAGACAGATTGGATATCGGCTGTTGGCGAGGCGGAGTCGCAACTCGTACGCTCGTTGCCCCGGCCGTCCGACTAGCGACGCAGCTCGCGACCTTGTCGTTCGAGTTCTCGCGCTCCGGCCAGAATGCCGTAGAGGCCGATGTTGCCCTCGTGACAGGCGTACTCGAAGATCGGCCCATCCGTGCGGCGCAGCGGAATCATCGCCGTGTAGGGAGCAGTGTACACCGTGGGGTCGGTGACGGTGTACTCGTAGGCGACCGTATCCTGATCGAGTCGGGTCAGGCGCTCAGTCAGGTGCATGTTCGGTCCCGTCAAGGCGCTGTCGCTGCGGAAATTTGTCGTCTCGATGACCAGCGTCTCTCCCTCCCAGTACCCGCGTGACACGCCCTTGAGTTGGGCGAACGAGGGCTTCGCGGTGTCCGCGAGGGGGATCACCCGCGCTTGGGACGCCATCTCGTTCTGAATGACCACGTGATCGGCCGTCTGGAAGATCATCATGTTGTTGTTGTACGCCCCGGCGCGCAACGGGGGACCCGCGACGGAGGTCCCGAGGCAGCGGTCGGTCATGGTCCGGTTTTCATACGAGTCGTAGCGGTGTATTTCGGTATGAGCGCGTCGTTCCCGGGCGGCTACTTGGGCCGCTTGAGTCCGCGGTGGACGCCGGCCATTCGGGGGGTCGATGATCAGCGACGTCCGTTTGTCAGAGGTCAGCTCGATGCCTCGTTCGTACCAGAATTCGTTGTACGACAGGACGCCGCCCTCGGCGCGCGGTTGGTATCCGGCGTTCGGCGCCCCTGTCACGGGGTCGAACAGATCACGGTTCTGACGAGTTCGTTCCGACGCCTCGAACGCCGCAGCCTCCTCTGTCGACAGGCTATTTCGTCCCTCGAACTGGCTCGGTCGCTCGAGCGGCGTCAGCGTCCGGAAGGTGAAGATACCGGAGACATCGGGCTGGCCATCTGGTGTTCGCATCGGCATCCCACTCCCGGCCTGCGCCAGGACCGGCTGGGGTGCGAGCGTGAGCACGAGCGCCTGGGTGAAGAACGCCACGAAGCATGTCTTGAGCATCTGCAGTCTCTCCTGGAACCCCCCAGACGTGTCGCGCCTGGCGACCTAAATCAACACAGTAGACGCCCAACCGTTCGAACGCAAGTGCGATGGCGAACACCGCACCCTTAGGCTGGCAGGGCATACGCGAGCAAGCCCGGCGGGCTGTTGCCCGCCGCCGACCCCCAGAATGAGATACTGCGTTCCCTGATGGAGGCAGGTCATCGGCGCCCCGTGGGGCGAGGTGTCGATCGGCCGCTCCCACACCACCGCGCCGGTCGACTGCAGCGGGACTTTTGCCACGGGCTGCTAGTACCGGTGAGCCTGGGGCACAACACTGGCGCGGAGACGGCCTGTGCGAGAATGAGCGCTCGTCGAGTGCGGCGGGACCTTCACCAGCGACAGCGCGCGCCGCGTGTGGATATCGCGACAGTGCCATCAACAGACCAACCAGTCGGGCGGCTCGACGTGCGCCGGACGTACATTCTCCCGCTCGTTGCCGGGGCTCTCGGGTTCTGCGTCCTGGTCACACTGAATTCGGGTGGGTATCACTACGGGGTATCGGACCAGGCGTTCTACATTCCGGTGGTCCTCGACGAGATGGACCCACGGCTCTTTCCACACGATGGCGCGTTGATCGCCGCGCAGGATCGATTTCTCTTGTTCGACGATTGGTTCGCACCGCTCGTGCGCACGAGCGGGATGTCGCTTCCGGCGGCGTTCCTGACGAGTCAGGTCGTCACGTTGCTGGTGCTCTACGGCGCCCTCATCGGCCTCGGCGTGGCGGTCTACCGGAGCTGGTGGACGGTCGGCGCCCTACTGGCGCTCGTGACCGTCCGGCACCGCATTCCGGATACGGGTGCCAACTCCGTCGAGGGGTACTTTCATCCCCGCATGCTGGCGTTCGCCCTGGGGCTGTCGGCCACGGCGCTGTATCTCGCTGGACGGAGCCGGTTGGCGTTGGGCATCGTGGTCGTGGCCATTCTCGTTCATCCCACCATCGGGTTCTGGTTCGCCATCATGGTCGGCGGGGCTGCGGTGTTGAGCGGCGGCGTCGCTCCGAAGACACTGCTGGGGTGGTCCGTGCCGGCGATACTGGCCGGCGTCGTGACTCTGGGCGGTCCGCTGCGTGAGCAGCTCGTCGTGATGGATCCGGCGTGGTTGCGGCTCCTGGTTGAGTACAAGGACTATCTGGTCGTGCCCGGGTGGCCGCTGTCGGCCTGGCTCAGTAACCTGGGTATCGCGGCGCTGGTCTTCGGTTTGTACCGATACCGCCAGTCACTGGGGGTGGCGAGCCGGCGGGAGGGCGCGCTCATCGGTGGATGCGCCCTGTTACTGGGGGTGTTTCTTGTCTCGGCGGTGTTCTCGTACGGGTCGGTGGCGCTGGCGGTGCAGTTACAGGTGAACCGGGTCTTCTGGTTGATGGACTACGTGGGCGTGCTTCTGCTGGCCTGGCTCCTTGTCGAGGGCCCATGGCGAGCCGGCGGAGTGGACAGCGGGCGGTGGGTGGCACCGCGCCGGGCGTTGGTCGTAGTGATCGTGCTGTTAGCGGTCTGCCGCGGGGGGTATCGTGGATTCATCGAGCGCCCGGAGCGACCGGTGCTGCAGGTCGGTTTCGAGAACAGTGACTGGAATCACCTGATGGTATGGGCGGCGACGCAACCGGTGGGGACTCATTTCCTGGCCGACCCGGTGCATGCCGCGCGATACGGGACGAGTGTACGGGCCGCCAGTGGGCGAGACGTCTACCTGGAACTGATCAAAGACAGCGCGCTCGCCATCTATTCGCCGGACATCGCGTCTCGCGTCGCCGAGCGGGTCGAGGCGATTGGTCACTTCAACGAACTGACCGCCGAGCGGGCCGGTGTACTGGCCAGGCAGTATGCACTCGACTATCTGATTACGGAGCAGCACCTCGACTTGCCGGTGGCCAACCAAGCGGGGCCACTACTGGTATACGTCCTGGGGCCGTAGCCGCCGAAGGAGACAGACGAATGCAGAAAGTGAAGATCGCGACCTGGTCTGCGGACTGCGCACCCACCTTCGCAAAGGCCCTGGCTCTGGGGGCGGATGCGGTGGCGGTGTCCAATTCGGCCATGCAGGCGATCGGTTGTATCCGGATGCGGGCATGCTCGTTGAACAATTCCCCGGTCGGGGTCGCGACCAACAAACCGGAGCTTCGGGCTCGGCTCCCCGTCGATGACGCGGCGCAGCGGCTCCACAAGTTCTTTGCCGCCACCGCGGAACTGATGACCGTGCTGGCGCGTGCGTGAGGCCACACGCACCTCAGCGAGTTCTGCACCGACGACTTGACCACCTTCGACCGCGAGATGGCTCATCTCACCGATGTCGCGTATGGCGGCGTCTCGCGATAGCATCGGCTGGACGGACCGTGGGTGCGGGCGTTCGCCAGACCTGTCATGGTTCGTGAGTACAGCTCTATGAAGGCCTCAGTGTCCACACGGGCGATCATCCTCACGTTGCTAGTGGCCGCCGTCGCGTGCGGCGCCACACCGCCTCCCTACGTGCCGCTGCCGATTGTCGACGTGGCTCCCCAGGTAGTCGACGACCTCGAAGAGACCCGCCGCTACCTCAACGCTTTTCCCCTCGACGACTACCAGCGATACGACGTCCCCGATGTCGGAAGCTTCTTTGTCGACGACCCCGCGGACATGATCAAGCAGGTCATCGTCGCCGGCGACAAATGGGAGCGGCACTCGTTCGACCTCCTAGCCGAGCACATCGTACCTGGCTCGGTCGTCATTGAAGTGGGGGCGCATATTGGCACCCACACCGTGCGGATGGGGCAGCTGGCGGGCCCGTGGGGTCGCGTCTATGCGTTCGAGCCACAGCGCAAGATCTACCGGGAGCTGCACCACAACCTCGCGCTCAACGGCGTCACCAATGTCGTGGCCCTACGCATGGCGATCGGATCCGGCGAAACCCGGATCATCGAGATGAACCCCGCCTCCCCGGGCAACGAGGGCGGGACTGGCGTGGGTTCTGGCGGCGACGCGGCGGAACTCCGGTCGCTCGACAGCTTCGGTTTCGAGCGCCTGTCACTGCTCAAGATCGACGTAGAGACGTATGAGAACGACGTGCTCGATGGCGCCCTCGATACGATTCGTCGCCATCGACCGGTGATGCTCATCGAGATCATGGGCGGCCACGACCCCGAGACGGCGTCACCAGACGTGTTGGAGAGAATAGCAGTGACCCGAGAGAAAATCGAGGCTCTCGGCTATTCTGTGACCCAAGTGTTCAAACACGACTACATCGCCGTGCCGGTCGACTAAGCCTCTGAAGCGGCTAACGCACCTCCGCTGCTCGTTCCACCGCTCGGGCGCCGCGGAGGATGAGCGGCATGCTGTGGTTCCCCTCGTGGCAGGCGTTTTCGAAGAGTGGCCCGATGGCGCGGGTGATCGGAAACGCGACCGTCCAAGGCGCGGCGAACGACTCCGGGTCGTCGATGGTGAACTGGTAGTCGAGCGTGCGGTCGTCCGCGATGGAGATCCGCTCCACCACGTGCATGTTCGCGCTGGTGCCGTTGAGTGTCCACGCTCCGTTGAAGTTCGCGGATCGTACGACGAGGGTGTCGCCCTCCCAGTGCGCGTACGAATCTCCTTGCCACAGGCGAACGCGATCAGGCGGATGGGGACCGTCGTCAATCCGGATGACCCGGACGTCCCAATTTTGCTCGTGCAGGATGACCAGATAGCCAGGGGTTTGGAATATCTGCGCCAGTCGGTTTGGCGCGACGGCCATCAACGGCACCGTCCGTCCCATGATGCACCGTTCGTAGCGCTCCCGGTCCTCTGGCCCGTCGGCGGGCCGCGAGCGTGACCGGAGACCCAACGTCCCGTTCCGGTGTCGGGCCGCTTGCGTCATGGTTGGCAGCCGTCCGTCGGACGGATCGACGATCATCGAGGTCCGGTCATCCGTGAGACCGCCCGGTTCCCACCAGTCGGCGTTCAGTTGCAGGTCACGCTCCGTGCCGATGTCCGTGAGTCGTTGGGGCAGGTAGGCGGCGGCCTCGGCTGGCGTCAGCGTCGCCCTGTCGGGGAGCGTCGCCGGACGTTGCAGCGGCGTGCTGGTGCGATACTCCCAATACCCGCTGAAATCAGGGACGTTCCATGCCGTGCGAGGCGTGTCGACGGTCTGCGCAACGGAGACCGACGCGCCGGATAGCAGTAGACCGAGACCTGCGAGGCCGGCCACGATCGCCGTGCGCACGGGCTCCACCGTTCGAGCCGAGCCGGATATCGCCGCGGAACTGCGCATGGTCGCTCCCCAACTGAGAAGAAGTCTGCCTGATTATGCCATCCGCGGCGCGCGAGCGGGGACTGGACAGTCGGCTGATCACCGAGGCTGCTCCATCGATCGTGGTCGGTGTTCTCAGTCGACGGTGCGGACCTGAATCGCGGTGACGTCGCCATGACTGGTGGCCACGTCTGAGACGACGACGATCGGGTCGCCGGGCACCAGGCGATTGTGTCTCCGGAGCCGCTGGAAGGCGTCGACGACGGTCTGCTCCGGTTCGTCCGACAGCGCCATCTCGAATGGTACGACCGACCGAGACAACCACAGCGCGCGTCGGGCGGCGCTGACATTCGTGAACGCGTAGATGATCGCGCTCTTCGGACGGAAGCTGCTCACTAGCTGGCCGAGCCGGCCGGTTCGGGTGATGACGACGATGGCGGGTGCGCCCAGTGAATCGGCCAGACGACAGGCGCTATTGGCCAGCTGCTCTCGGACGGTGCCGGGGGTTCGCGACGTGTGGAACCCGAGGCCGTCTTCCTTTTCCGTGCGGCGCGCGATCTGGTCCAGCACCTCCACGCACCGAACGGGATGTAGCCCGGTGGCGGTCTCGCCGCTCAGCATGATGGCATCGGTCTGTTCGTACACGGCATTGGCGACATCGCTGACCTCAGCCCTGGTGGGCATCGGGTGCTCGATCATCGACTCGAGCAGATGCGTGGCCACGATGACGGGCTTGCCGGCGACCGCGCACTTACGCACCATGGTGCGTTGCGCCACCGGCAGCTCGGCGAACTGAACCTCCACCCCGAGGTCGCCGCGCGCCACCATGACGCCATCGGATTCCGCGATGATCTCGTCCAGGTTGTCGATGCCCTCCTGGTTCTCGATCTTGGCAATGAGCCTGGCATGGTGTCCGCCAGCCTCCAGGATGACACGGCGGGCCTCACGCAGGGCTTCGGCGCTTCGGACAAACGACACGGCGAGAAAGTCGACGTCGTGTTCGATGCCGAAGCGAATATCTGCCTTGTCCTGTTCTGAGATCGACGGCAGATTGATCCGGACGCCAGGTAAGTTGATGTGCTTCCGTGAGCCCAGCGTGCCGCCGTCGAGCACTCGGCAGCGGAGGTCCCGTGACCGCACCTCCAGCACTTCGAGGTTGATCAGACCGTTATCGACCGTGATCCGATCGCCCACTTTCAATTGATGCACCATGTCTTCGTAGTCGACATGGATGCTCTTTTCCTCCGGATCTTCGGTGGAAGCGACGCTGACCGAGAACTCTTCGCCCACCCCGAGTTCTAGATTCCCGCGCCGTTCGCCGGTGCGGATCGCCGGGCCCTGCAGATCCATCAGCACCGCGATCGGATGATTCAACCTGGGGCCGAGGCGTCGTATATGGCGGATGGTCCGTCGGTGGCTGTCGTGGTCCCCGTGGGACATGTTGAGCCGAGCCACGTTCATGCCCGCCCGGGCCAGTTGTTCGATGCGCTCCGCCGAGTCGCTCGAAGGTCCGAGCGTGCAGATGATCTTGGTTTGACGGAAGTCGCGCCGTTCGGTCATGTCGGGTCGCCAGTTAACTGGGAAACCACGCAACTATAGCGTGCCGGTCGGACACCGGTGCCGGCGTGGCCGCGCGTCGATGTCGTCCGCTCGCGCGAGGTAGGTGGCACATGCCTCGGTCTGTCCATCGTCAAACGTCTCATCGGGCTCCAGGGAGGTTCGGTGCACTCCGCCAGTCGTGACGGCGGCGGCAGCGTCTTCACCATTGATCTGCCCCAGCGGGAGTAGCGGGTCGCGGCGGGAGACGTCGCAGCAGTCGCGGGAGGGTCAGCCGTCGGGACTATACTGAATTCCATGTCGGATCACGCCCACGCCGGTACACACGACAAGCACGCGGCTCATCAACGACTCGTCGACCGGCTCCGTGGACAAGGTGCGGAGATCGTGCGATTGACGCAGGAGCTCGACGATGCCTCGCTCTCGGAGCGCACCGTGCCAGACAAGTGGTCGGTGAAGGAACTGGTGTGTCATCTGTGGCGCGTGCAGCGGCTGTTCGACGAGCGTATCCAGGCGATGCTGACGACGGACGACCCGGTGCTGCTCCCCTATTCGCCGGACAGCGACAGTGACTTCGACAAGCTGGTGGCCCACGACGCGACAGAGACGCGGGACGCGTTCCTCGCGGACCGAGAGCGCTTTGCGGTCCGGCTCGCCGAGTTGACGCCGGCTGAATGGCACCGGTCTGGTCGACATCCGGAGTATCCGCGGTTCGACGTCCACTTCCAGGTGGAATACATGGTCCATCACGAAGCGCACCACATCTACCAACTGTTCCAGCGGCGGTTGCCATTGGGGAAACTGCCACATTAACGCGGAACGATCGCATGCTGCGAGATTGGCCGCTGTGACCGGCCAGTCACTGCGCGGGGTCCGGGGCGTAGCCCCGTCTAAGTAACTAGATAGCGCCGAAGGCGTCGAAACGCCTGCCCGCGGTGGCTGACCGCCGCTTTTTCGTCGTCGGTCACGTCGGCCAGGGTGCGTCCATACGCCGGGTAGTAGAAAATCGGATCGTAACCGAACCCGCCGTGTCCACTGGCCGGCAGTTGGAGGCGGCCCTCGACGGTGCCGGTCGTCTCCCACACCAAACCATCCGGGCGGGTTAACGCCAGAGCGCAGACAAACCGTGCGGTGCTTGAGTCGGTGCCGCGGGCCGCCAGCATGCGTGCAATCGTGGCGAACTTCTCAGGGTAGGACTCACCGTTGAACCGGGCCGAGCGCACGCCCGGCTTACCGTCCAGCGCGTCGACTTCCAGACCCGAGTCTTCCGCCACCGTCAACTCGCCGGTTGCACCGGCGTACGCTAGCGCCTTGATGCGTGCATTCTCTGCGAACGTCAGGCCGGTCTCGTCAGGTTCCGGGAGTGCCGGATGGTCGGCCAGGGTGACGAGGGTCAGAGGAAGATCGCCGAGGATGGCCTGAATCTCACGTAGTTTGCCACCGTTGGTGGTGGCGACGAGCAGGCGGTCCGGCCGTGCGATGCTCGTTCGTGTCTGACGAGGGATAGCCGCCTCCTACAGGAAGTCGCCCACCAGCTCACGCTGCAGTGCGACGAGTTGACCGATGCCCGCTTCAGCCAGGGCGAGGAGCGTATCGTGCGACTCGCGGGTGAACGGTGCGCCTTCGGCCGTGCCCTGCACTTCGATAAACCGGCGGTCTCCGGTCATGACGACGTTCATATCCACGTCCGCGGTCGAGTCTTCCTCATAGGCCAGGTCGAGTAGGGGCGTTCCGTTCACAATGCCGACGCTGGTGGCGGCGACGTAGTCCGTGATGGGTATTTGCTTCAATGGTCCGCGCTCTTTGAGGCGCTGAAGTGCCAGCACGAGGGCCACGAAGCCGCCGCTGATGGACGCGGTGCGGGTGCCGCCGTCCGCCTGGATGACGTCGCAGTCGACCCAGATGGTCCGTTCACCCAATGCCTCCAGCTGTGTGACGGCCCGCAACGACCGGCCGATGAGGCGCTGAATTTCCTGGGTGCGTCCACTCTGCTTGCCGCGGCTCGCCTCTCGCGAGTTGCGGGTCGATGTGGCCCTGGGCAGCATGCCGTACTCCGCGGTGACCCACCCCTTGCCAGTGCCGCGGAGGAACGGTGGCACCTTGTCCTCGACGCTGGCGGTACAAATGACACGGGTTCGCCCCGCTTCAATCAGCACCGATCCTTCCGCGTGTTCGAGGTAGTGGGGGGTCAGGACGGTCGGGCGGAGTTGGTCAACCGGGCGCGAATGTAAACGAGATGTCGTGGTCATAATTGGTCGGTCTGGTCAATCGGACTGCTCTGCGTCGCGTCGGTGTCCGGGTCGGCGGCCCATTGCATGTTTAGTTCGAGTGGATGCTGGAGGTCGACGTGGCCGACGAGCGTGTCGACCTCCTTGCCGTCGACGAGGATCTGGACGGCATTGATGGCCGGAATATTGGTGGTGACGGCGTTCACAATGGCGTAGACGGTGAACAGTTCTTCGAGTGACCCGCCGGAATGACCGAGTGTGACCTCGGCACTTAGGTCGACGAAAGCGTCTTGGTCCGAGAGGTAGAAGGCGCGCAATTCCGTGCCGGGCGGAATGGGTGACAGCAGCGAGGCAGGTGGTTCCGCGAGCTGCGCCTCCAGGATGATGCGTCCTTGGACGGCCGGGTCCGCGTGTTGTACGAGCCGTCGCTCGAATCCGACCAGACCCATGCCGTCGTCCGAGATGTAGAAGAGGGTCGCCGCGACGAGCTCGTCATCGGTCGTCTTTCCCGAGGCCACGTTCGTCGGGGTCGGTACCCCTTCCGAGGGATACCACCGAGGGAGTCCGACGAACAGTACCCAGATGCCGACGAGGGCCACGACCCCCATTCCCCCGTAGATCCAATAGTCGCGCTTCATGGGATGCGCCCCGACCCGTCCGGCGACCGGGCGTCGAGCGGCAGCGTCTCGCGCTCCACCTCGTCTCGATAACGGATGAGGCCTTGCAGGAGGCCGCTGACGATGGCGCTTTGGAAGGTGGCGGAGGTCAACTGGGCCTCCTGGTCAGGGTTCGAGATGAAGCCCAGCTCCACCACCACGGCCGGCATGTTGGCGCCTACGAGCACGCGGAACGGCGCTTGCTGGAGTCCACGCGGGCTCATCGGCACGCGCTGGCCAAGCTCGTCGGCGACGGCCTGGGCCCATCGGGCCGAATGGTCCACGTGCCTGAGCTGTGCCATCTCCCACGGCACGATGTCGAGCACGCGCGAGCCGCCGCCAACGGTGGGGACCAGCTGGCCCGTGAACCCCGCCTCGCGTGCCTCTTCTCCGTATTCGGCGAAACTGAGGTAGAAAACCTCCGCGCCGATGGCGGCCTCGCGCACCGATGCGTTGGTGTGCAAGCTGATGAACAGATCCGCGCGGTCGTTGTTGGCGATGGCCGCGCGCTCGTCCAGCGACACCGCGGTGTCGCTCGTCCGCGTCAGCACCACCCGCAGTCCGAGCTCGCTTTCAATTCGGTTTCTGAGCCGCTGTGCGACGGCGAGCGTGACATCTTTCTCCAGCGCGCCATCCGGCCCTCGGGTGCCGACGTCGTCGCCCCCGTGACCGGCGTCGATGGCGATCGCCCGGATCCGACGTGGCGGCGCGAGTTCGCCCAGGAGAGGTCGCATTGCGTCGCCGACCATCTCTCCGGGGACCAGCGCGGCCGGTTCTGTTCCAGGTCCTGCCAGTGGCCCGGACCCGGCCCCCCCCCGTGACCCAGCGGGCGGTGTCGGCGACGGCGCCGCCCGGGTTGTGGAGACTGGCCGCGGCTGCAGGTCGATGACCAGTTCGACGGCGCCCCCGAGGGCCGGTTCGGTCGTGGCCGAGAAACTGCCGAAGCCGTCACGCAGTTCAACGGCGAGGACCGGGCTCCCGTCCATGGCCCGGATGTCCGCGACGAGGGCGTCCGGGCGCATGTCGCGTAGCACCAGATCGAGGGCGTCAGCGTCGAAAGTGATAAGTAACCGGTCGGCGTTCTGCTCGATGACGTGTTCGGTTTGCGGCGTAATCATGAGCCGCAGACGCGACCGTCGGCCGGCGCGCTGATACCGGGCGACTACCTGCGGTACCCGGACGGCACCCAACAAGACCAGCCCGGAGCGGGGCCGCAGCTCCAGTGGCTCATCTAGGACGAGCGTCAGGGCGCGCCCGATGAAATCGATCGGGACATACCAGTTGCCGTCGCGTTCGAGGGAAGGCGACGCCAGCGCCACCAGCTGACCGGCCACCGAGACCAGACCCTCGTTGGCGGTGAGGACGATGATCCGGTCCTCACGCATGAGGGTCAGGCGCCCCGGCTGGCGCATGTCGGTGATGGTGAGGCCAAACGGGGTGGCCAGCTCGCTGACGGCGACCAGGCGCCGTCCGTCAAACCGCACGGTGGGCAACGGGCGCCGGTCCTGCGGTGTCACGAGTGTGAGCGGGTCGTCAGGGGTTTGGCCGCGCGTCGAACCGGTCGCGAGCCAGACGAGGCAGCAGGCGACAAGAAGCCGGCCGGTCATGCCGCGTGTTGGAGAGAGGGTCTTGGACACCTTGACAGGGTCGGCCGCAGACTGACCGTCCAGAGCATGATAGCGTACGCCTACGCTCACTTCAGGTCCCTGCGTCTCTCTATGGCTGAACCAATGGACACCCGCGACGAGGCGGTGTTTCAGCGATTGGTTCTGCCGATCTGGGAGTTTCTGGCGCGCGCAGACGCACCGGTACCCAGCGACGTGATCTTCGTGTTTGGAAGTCAGGATCTGGCGGTGCCGCGCCGAGCGGCCGAACTGTATCATGCCGGGCACGCGCCGTCGGTCCTCGTGACGGGGCGATTTGGACCGATGACGGCCGAGGTCTTCGAGCGGTCTGAGGCGCTGGTATTCAAGGATGAACTGGTTCGGCGGGGAGTGTCGGAGGATGCCATCACCACGGAGGTGGAGGCCGGCAACACCCTGGAGAACGTGCGGTTCGGAATGGCCGCATTGCGCGCGGTGGGCCAACGTCCCCGGTCCGCGCTTCTGGTGGCGAAACCGTTTGTCATGCGGCGCTGTCTGGCCACCTTCGCGCGCCAGTACCCCAATGTGGCGGCGCGGGGCTGCCCGCCCGCTGGTTCAGCCGCCGCGCGCCGAGATCGTCACCGTGACGCCTTTGCCGCCCGGATGGTCTCGGAGCTCCAGCGACTCGAGACCTATGCCGCGTCTGGAGACATTGCGCAGCAACTGGTGCCGCCGCCGGTGTGGACTGCGGCTCGGTGTTTGAAGNCGTGGATCGACGACGGGGCGCCGTCCGGGGGGGCACGGTGAACGCTGTGTTGGCTGCCGGCAGGATGGCGCAGCCGCTACTGACGACCTTCGGCCAGAACCTCGTCCGACGGGCCGCGGATGTCCCAGACGACGTGGAGCCACCCGAGCACGGTGACCACATAGTGGGTCGCGTCGATCTCCCACCAGTAGAAACCCTGTCGCTCCGAGGTCGGATACCGGTGGTGATTGTTGTGCCACCCTTCGCCGGCGGTCACCAGCGCGAGCAACAGTCCGTTGCGGCTCGCGTCCCGCGTGTCATATCGGCGGTGACCCAGCGTGTGTCCAACCGAGTTGACCGCGAACGTCACGTGATACAGCACGGTCGTGCTGAGGAAGAAAGCCACGGTGAGCAACTGCAGGCCCGACGTGTCCAACTGGGGCTGTGTCGCGTCCAGCCAGGCGCCGAGCCCNAACAGGCCGACCGCGAGGCTGATCGGCGCCAGGTAGTGATTACGGTCCAGCCAGGACAGCTCTCGGAACTTCATNAGATCCGGCACCCATTCGGATTTGGTTCTGACGTTNGCCTCGGCCATCACCCAGCCGATATGCGCCCAGTAGAACCCCTTCACGCCCGGCGGATGCACGTCGGCTTCGGTGTCCGAGTATCGATGGTGGCTGCGGTGGTGACCGGCCCACCAGAGCGGACCCTTCTGCGCCGCGGCGGCGCCAGCCCAGGCGAGCATGAACTGAAACACGCGAGACGTCTGGAAGGAGTGATGACAGAAATATCGGTGGTAGCCACCGGTGAGCCCGAACATTCGAACGAGCAGNGTGGCGAGTCCTATTCCGNCNGAGACTGGACTGATTCCGGTCCACANTATCAGCCCACACGCGAGATGCACCCCGAGAAAAGGGAGGTTCGTCCAGGCGGCCCGACGAGGCTCGGTCGGCGAGTCAGGCGCCGCGGCGGAGTGGTCGNTGGGGGGCAGGGCGTCGGTTGAGACGGGGGTCACGCTGGCCTCCTTGGCCAAAATCGAACGTTGCGCCAAGACCTCAGCATGCAGACTCGGACCTTCCCCGTCAACTCCGTCTTGTCTGCGGTCGCGTAAGCGTCGACGCGGTGTCGTCCACCAGCATCGCGAACCCGAACCCGACGCCGTCCAGCTCGCCGCCGTGCAACAGCATCTGCGCGAATCGGATGTAGTCCGACGCGGTCGAGGTGAGCCCTCCGCCGCCAGACAGCCAGACCGGCGGGCGGGTGTACTGGTCGTCGACGGGCGAGTCGGTGAGCTGCAACGTGCCGTCCGGCCGGGCGTAGTTTCCGGTGAATCGGTCGAGCTTGTCGGCCGACACTTGGAAGGCGGTGTCGTCCATCCCCAGCGGTTCGGTGATGCGCGGTCCGCACGAACTCNTCGAACGTCTGGCTGGATGCGACCTCGACCACCCGCCCGAGCATGTCGGTCGACACGCTGTAGTTCCGGCGCTCCCCCGGATTCGCCAGCAGCGGCAGGTCGGCCACCCGAGACGCGAAGTCTTCGAGCCTCTGGGCCTCGGCGAACAGACGAGATTCGTCGTAGAGCCGGTCGACGGCCGAGTCGCCGGAGAACCCGTAGGTCAGGCCCGACGTGTGGGTCAGTAGAGACTGGATGGTGATCGGGCCGTCCGGCGCCACCCGGTCGCCGTCC